>NZ_MLYR01000057.1 GCF_001866655.1 Bacillus sp. MUM 116
ATTTATACGTTATTCGTTATTAGAAAATTTAAAAGACCTGTTCATTCCCACATAATGGAACAGGTCTTTTAAATTTATTTTTTTATCACAAGTTTTAACGGTGCAGGTATTTTTTCGCAACCTTTTTGCCTTGAACAACATCCCTGCCGGCATCAACAGCCAGCTTACCGATGAGTTCCGGCTACTGTGCTACCGTTGCATCCATTTTTCCAGCTTTAATTGCTTTCAGTGTATCATCATTTCCGTCAAAACCGATGACCAAGATATCTTTACTTGAACTATTGATGGGTTCAATCACCCCTATTGCCATCTCATCATTATGGGCAAAAACTGCCTGAATATCCGGGATGATCTTTACGCCTTCGGGAATCGGTAATCCTTTATCGGAGATGACAATATAATCGGTATGACCAAGATCGGTTAAAATCTTGGAAATATGACTGTTTAAAATTCCATAGCGTTTCATATTACAAACTCTCCTCTACTTCTTGTCTCGTTGGCATACCACCTTGCGCACCAAATTTGGTAACAGAAAGAGAAGCTGCGCGATTGGCAAACTGGACACTTTCGATAAAACTCTTACCTTCCGCGAGTGCCACAGCAAAGGCAGCATTGAATGTATCGCCTGCTCCCGTTGTATCAACCGCTTCTACCATGTAGGTTGGAACAATTACCTCTTTTTCACCATCATAGAAGCGAACGCCATTTTTTCCTTCCGTGACAAACAATTTGTTCGGATATTGTTCCAACGCTGCTTGAAGGTCTTGATTTTCAAAAAGGATGGAAGCTTCTAATTCATTTGGCGTAATAAAGGCTGCATTTTCGATTACTTCCTTACTTATTGGCCTTGCCGGCGCAGGATTCAACAAAAGAGGAATACCGAATTCATTGCATTTATTGCTTACGTACTCAACGGTTTCTTCGGGAATCTCCTGCTGGATAAGGATGATATCAGAATTTCGGATGACATCGAGCGACTTTTCCACGAAATTAGGTGTGACATAATTGTTTGCACCCTTTACAACAATGATGCTGTTATCATCCTCAGCAAGAGTAATGTGTGCGGTTCCGCTTTCCGAATGTGTAACCGGTTCCACACAAGTGGTAAAAACACCATTTTCTTTAAAATTATTCAGAATGGCTTTTCCAAAGGCATCACCGCCAACACATCCAATCATATATACCTCCGCTCCCAATCTTGCAGCGGCCACTGCCTGGTTGGCCCCTTTCCCGCCGGGTACTGTTTTAAAAGACTCGCCAAGAATCGTTTCCCCTTTATTTGGCCGTCTTGAGGCCGTGACCACTAAATCCATCGATGAGCTTCCAATTACGGTAATTTTAGCCATTGCTTACAACCTTTCTTGTCGTTTGTCTTTCAATAAATGTAACAGGCAATTGTATTTTTTTTGTTCCATTTTTTCTTCATCTATAATTTGTATTAATAGTTTTGCTGCTTCTCTACCCATATCATAGGCCGGCTGGCGAATGGTCGACAAAGCCGGGTACAATAAGCTGCTGAGCGGCAATTTTTCCACCGGCTAAGCCATCTGCATAAACAGAGGGATGATCATTAGCAGTACGATCGGGAAATACCACTGGGAAAGCTAAATTTTCGTAATGATCCGTTGCGGACTGATTGGTAGCGGAAATGATACCGATTACATTATTTTGTTTAAAGGTTGCAATATAATCAATTTCTTTTTTCGGTTTTTCATCGGCATTTCCAATGATCAGCCTAAGGCCGTGCTCAGCTCCCTTCCACTCGAGGACTGTCATAACATTTGTACTTTCGGAATAAATAACCAGTAAAATTCTAAAAATTAGTTATTTGTCAGGTTCATAATAAAACTCACCTCATATTATACGAATGAAGGAAAAGGAGGAATATGTATGACTCAAACAGATTTACCTCAATTGAGCCCGCCCCAAATTACTTATTTTAATGAGGTTAAGCACTCTCTTGGCAATGATCCTAATGTCACAGTGTTGAATTTAATTGAGTTTCCACAAGGTGCAGGATATTTAATTTCAATCATTGTCGACAATCGCAAAAAAGCTCGGGCATTGGCAACAATCCTTGACCAGCAAAAGGAAATTGGAAATATCGTGATTAACCTAATTGTGATTTACGATAAGACCATTGTTAGACCACATAGTCGTAGTTTTACGGCTGAGGGTATTGTCGATTTATTCGAAGATGCATTAGGTACAAATCGCTTTTTTAAATTCGCCGAAGCAAAACCTTTTTCACCAGGTGTAACTTCAGTTTATCCTGTTTTCACAAAAAGCGTTATTCAATTTTTTAATGACGACATTTCCGACATCTATGGAAACTTTAATGAAGTAACAGCCTTTGTGTTCAGAGATGTGGTAAGAGAAGAAATTAACGGCATACTCATTAATCCATCAACGGAAATGGATCCATCAACAGAAGACCAAGAATCGAAATAACATATAGGTATTATTAATTCTTCACCAGACCTATTTTATTTTGGAACCCAGTTTGGGTTCTTTTTTATGACTTTGAAAATTCGCTAAGAAAATGTAAACTAAATGATGAGAAAGAAAAAGGAGTTTAGGTATGATTAATGTATTATTTGTCTGCTTGGGTAACATCTGCCGGTCCCCGATGGCTGAAGCGGTATTTCGCGATTTAATGGAAAAAGAAAATTTGAGAGAAAAAATATCAGTAGATTCCGCGGCTACAAGTTCATGGCATATCGGTTCTCCTCCGCATAGGGGAACTCTGAAGATTTTAAAAGAATACAATATTTCTTCGGAAGGACTAGTCGGACGACAACTTACCAAGGTGGATTTTAATGAATTTGACTACATAGTTGGTATGGATGAAAGCAATATTCAAAACATCTACGAAATCACCGGCCAACCCAATCACCCAAAGATTCTTCGACTGCTTGATTTAACAGAACACAAGAAAGATGTCCCAGACCCATACTATACAGGGAATTTTCAGGAAACCTACCAACTAGTTTCCGAAGGGTGCAGGGCATTGCTTGAAAAAATTCTTGGTGAAAATAAGATAAAGAAAACCGGCACTTGAAAATCGGAAAACTGTCCCTCCAACACCAGTGGAGGGACAAAATACTACTCCTCTTTTTAAAACTACTTCGCACGTTCGACAAGCTGTAATAATTCTTGATCCGGGCCGCGGAACAAAATCATTCGTCCGCCTTCAAGTGTTGGTTTTACCTCATCGGAAGTAAAGGTAATCCCTTTTTCCTTTAAATATTGAATCTTCTCATCAATATTCGTTACCGAAAAGGCAAGATGATTAACGATTCCAAATAAATAAAAGCCATTTCCCGGTTCGGATTACTCCCCCGCAGGCGGACCTTAAATCCGAAAATATCAGAGTAAAACTGAATTGACTGATCCATATCCTGAACAATAATCGCCACATGTTCCATTTTACTTAACATGAAAAATTTCCCCCTTTTTGATTCTCTTTTCTATTCAATAAATCTAGCCACATTACCGCCACAATTCTTACATTTTCCTTGCAAGATGATTCCTGGGGGCGAATCTTTGACGGTATAATCTACGATTTGAACGGCATCACAACACTTTCCACAAAAAACATTACGTTCAAGCGCTTGACGAAGTTCTGCTGGAATCGAATGCCATTTTTTGTTTGCCGAAAAGGATATCACATCCTCATCTGATGGTATTTCAGTGTCCCCTTCAGCGTTTTCCAATCGATTAATCACCTCTTGAATCCTTGTTCTTAATTTTTTATATTCAATTTCTTGCCATGCTTTTAGGATGTTGATTAATTCCTTATTGCCAGATTCCTCAATTTTATCCAATAATAAAAGAATCATGCCGCGATTTCGCTCTTTTAGTTCTTCAACAAACTCATAGGTCTGGTTTCTGGCAGAGTTAATAAGCTTATCCAGCAATTCGTTCGCATAGGTTTCCCGTTCAATCTTCCACCCTAAATCTGTAAATACAAGCACCGGGAGCCTGTAATTATATTCAATTTCTAAATAGTCGTTCAGAATCATCCAATCTATTTTTGCAAGAATATCTTTTTGGGACATACCTTTAAATGAACCATATACCGGGCTGACATCGAATTCTAACTCTAAAAGCTTTTTATCCTTTGAACCGGCAAGAATCTTGGCAAGCATCGCACGTCCTCCGCTCATAATCAAATCATCCGCCCCGCGCAATATCAATTTGATTTCCTCATCCGGCAACGACTTAATACCGTTTGCATTTAATTCATAGCCCACACGTTTTTCCTTTTTACCCATTCTGCTCCCTCATTTTTCAAACTAGTTATACTATTTAAAGTATAGCCTTGATGAAATAATATTAAAAGTAAAATAGGATCTGAACTTGGTGCAGAAACACTTTACTCCACCAAGAATCAGACCCTTAACAAAATTAGAAAAAACAACATATAGAGAATCCAAGGAAGATGATAAGATATAAAAATGGGGTCAGCCCCCTGTACAGTAACGCTTTACTCCACTGGGGGGCTGACCCTAAAAATATGATAAACCACACTCGCCAATTCTTCCTCTGTATAGTAACCTTTTATACCTTGTTTTTTTCTTAAATACTCATAAATTACTTCACTAGAAAAATCACTTTTCAACCCTTTTATAATGGTGGTTAAATAAGCATGGGATGGCTTCTCCCAATCCACTTCATTACGATCCCACGGAGCGGTAAAAGTAAAAATCGGATAACCCTGATCTTCTCCAAGATAGAGAATATTTCCGTACCAGGATTCACGGAAGTGTATTGAACCTTTTTCTTTTACTTCGTTTAGGTCAATATCGAACTCGATTCCACCATTTTCTTGTTTGACAATATCCAAAAATTGTTCCGTCGTGACCAAGTATTTTTTGCTATAAGTAATGTCGTCTGGGTCTTGGTTTAACCCAATAAATGCTACACCTTTGTTGCTCCAGCCTGTTGCTTTTTTAGCAAAATACAGGGGATAATGTATCGTAAAGGATGCCTCATCTAGTGGCTTGGAATGGTCTCGACAACCTTCCTCCACTCGAGTTGATCCCTCTGGGCTTCCACCATTGATATAACATAAAAATCTTTCAGAATTTAGATTCGAACCATAGCTGGCGTACCAGACATATTTTTTCGCTTCGGACATGACTACCACCAAATTTCAAATTATTTCTATAATTATTATACAAAAAACAATTTTTATATGAAACCTATCTTTATAGAATTGAACTAGAAACACGTCCTTCAACAGATAATGAGGTTTTTATTAAATCTAATGAGTTTTCTAATCGATTTTTTGCTTCTAAATCTACTTCATAACGATTATTTTCTAATTTCCTTATTTGATGATCCAAAATAAATACTCCTTTTAAAATATGGGTTGCTCCCAAAGCAGTAAGTACAGGTTTAAGGGCATAATCGATCATTAATAAGTGCCCAAAAGTGCCACCTACCGCAATTGGGAAAATTATTTTACCTTCAAGGCCATTTTGCGGCAAGAGATCCAAATAAGATTTTAACAAACCAGAAAAAGACGCTTTATAAACCGGGGTCAGAATAACGATTATATTTGAATCTTCTACTTTCCTATTTGCCTCTATTATTTCTTTACTATTAAATTTTGCATGAATTAAAGCTTCTGGCGGGAGCTCCCGGACATTAATAATCCCAGGTGTAATCTCACTCCCTTGAAAATAGGTCAAAACCTCTTGGAAAACTCCATTTAATCGTGTTTCCTCTGAAGGATTTCCAGAAATAAAGGTAACTTTGCTCATGATTTAATCGCCCTTTCTTCTATTAAATACTTGATTTACTATTTTGATTTCTTATTCAAAAATTTTATGGACCCTAAATTACCATGGGGGTGTTGTTGAGATTTGAATGCTCTATATTCGGTTTCTAGTTCCGTTAGTGATAACTCAAAAAGATGTTTATCTTCTTTCTTATATACATTAAAAGCAATTAGTTTTTCGATTAATTGCTTGCGCTTTTTTTCCACAGCATCTCGAAGAATATTCCCCATCCGAATCACTCCTATTTATAGAATTCGTTTATAAATGAAACGTTTTCGTTTGGATCATACACTTTATAACCTGGTTATCTATCAAACTGATGATTTAATAATCCTTTTGCACTTCCATATAAAAAATAAGCTGCCTTTATAATTGCTGTTTCATCTACCGTGAATTCAGGATGGTGCCAATCCTCCTGTCCATTTGTACCAAAAAATGCAAAGTTCCCTGGGATGTGAAGTAGATAATAAGAAAAATCTTCACCTGCTGTGGATATTTCAGGGTAGATGACGTTGAAGGATTGTTTCTTGGCAGCTGTTGAAACAATCTCTGTTACCGATTTATGATTTACTAATGGCGGTGGACCAGGAAACCAATTAATCTCAGCCACTTGAGAAAAAGCTGCAGCAATGGCATTTACAATCTTGTAAAGCCTTGTTTTTACCTCTTCTCGTATAATAGGGTCAAAGGTTCGAACGGTACCTTCCAAGCTGACGTTCCCTGGAATAACATTCCATGTACTGCCTCCAATTATTTTCGTCACACTCACTACCGCATTTTGAAGCGGGGATACATTCCGGCTGACAATCGTCTGAAGGGCTGTAATAAGCTGAGCTGCAGCAACTATCGGGTCTTTCCCATTATGCGGAAGTGCGGCATGACTCCCTTTACCATGCAAAATGATTTGAAAACGATCAACTGCTGCCATTAATGGTCCTTCTTTTATACCAATAGTACCTACAGGCAGCTCAGGTTTATTGTGAAGTCCAATAATCGCCTCCACTTCCTCCAACTGCCCATCCTCAATCACCTGCTTTGCCCCTCCCCCTAATTCCTCTGCCGGTTGAAAAATGAGTCGAACTGTGCCATTTAGATTTGACTGGTTCTCCTTAAGAAGATAAGCAGCACCAACAAGGGCAGCAGTATGAAAATCATGACCACAGGCATGCATGACTCCTTTTATTTTAGAAGCATAAGGAAGTCCTGTTTTTTCTTCAATTGGCAATGCATCAATATCGGCTCGAATTGCCACGATGGGTCCTTGCTTTCCACCTTTTATATCAGCAAAAACACCTGTCTTCAAAGTTGTTTTTCGTATCGGGATATCCAGTTTATTTATCCAGTTTCTAATAGACTTGGTTGTTTCAAACTCCTGGTTCGATAATTCCGGGTATTGATGCAAATGACGGCGGATCGATAGTAAGAATGTCTCTAATTCCTGCTGATTCATAGTTATACCCCTTCCTATAAATCATAACGATAGCATTTTACTAAAATATCATTATTATAAAATTCTTTCGATTGATCTCGTTTAAAACCAAACCATTCATACAATCGAATCGCTTTTTGCATTTTATCACCCGTGTGCAAATACAATTGGTTTGCTCCTTGAAACTTTGCGAATTGAAGACCAGCTTTTAATAATTCTTGTGCTATGCCATGCCCCCTTGCTTCCGGATGGACAGCCAATAGCCGAATAATTGGTGAGAATATCTGTAATTCTGGTCTTTGATAGGCTTTTTCTGAAGACAGAAATAACTGTAAAGTACCAAGAATTTTCTCTTCACTTTTAGCAATTAAGATTTTCTCTACATCTGGATGATCAACCGATGCCTTTATATTTGATAAATAATTCTCCCAATCCTGTGGATTCGTATATTCATGTTCATATTGCTGATAGCTTTCAACCAATAAACGACGGACTGTTTCTTTATTTTCTTCCGTTATTTCATCAATGATGATTTGGTTTGTTACCACAAACTTCACCTTCTCTCGTGTTTAATTCACTTGTTCTTGAAACGGTTTATAGAAGGTTTCACCCGATATTCGCTGTAAAAAGCGACGAGTCCGTTCTTCTTTTGGAGCATAGAAGATTTCCAAAGGTGTGCCTTCTTCTACAATCACACCCGCATCCATAAATAAAACTCGATCAGACACCTCTTTGGCAAAACTCATTTCGTGTGTAACCACCACCATCGTAATACCTTCTCGTGCTATTTCTTTAATAACTGAAAGCACTTCGCCAACTAATTCGGGATCTAAAGCCGATGTTGGTTCATCAAAGAGAATGACCTCTGGATTTAATGCCAATGCCCTTGCAATTCCTACTCTTTGTTGCTGCCCCCCTGATAATTGTGATGGATAAAAATGTAATTTATCACCAAGACCCACTTTTTCCAGAACCTGCTCACTTATCCGTCTGGCATCCTTTTTCTTTACGTTTTTTGCCACGACCAAGCCTTCCATTACGTTTTCCAACACAGTCTTATGCGCAAATAAATTATAATGTTGAAAGACCATCGCCGATTGTTTTCTGATTGACAACATCTCTCTTTTCGTTACCCTTTCTGTATTGACCTGAATGTTTCCAATTTGAACTATTCCAGTTTCAGGTGTTTCCAAAAAATTTAAGCAACGAAGTAAAGTTGTTTTCCCTGAACCACTTGGGCCAAGAACCGTAACCACTTCACCTCGGTTTATTTTGAGATTAATTCCTTTTAAC
This sequence comes from Bacillus sp. MUM 116, assembly GCF_001866655.1. GTDB lineage: Bacteria > Bacillota > Bacilli > Bacillales > Cytobacillaceae > Neobacillus. The sequence continues at coordinate 8,512 of NZ_MLYR01000057.1, forward strand.
ACTGGTATTTTGTTATATGATTTTTTAATTTCTTTTAAAATAATCATGACACGCCTCCTCGACTATATGATGTCACCCGTTTTTCAAGTAAAAAAGAAATTCCCTCCACAATGATCGTAAGTCCCCAATAAATGATTCCTGCCGCGATAAAGGCCTCTAAAAACTTCAAATTGGTTGATGCGACAATATTGGCAGCGCCAGTCAATTCTTTTTCTGAAACAAGAAAGGCAATAGACGATGTGTGCAAAAACCCGACAAAAACATTTGTAAAATTTGGGATAGACTGTGCTAACGCCTGTGGAAGCACAATTCGCACCATTGCTTGAAACTTGGTCATCCCCACCGAATAAGCAGCTTCCAATTGACCTTTCGAAACACTGAGAATCCCAGAGCGAATAATTTCTGATAAATAGGCACCTGCTGCTAATGACAAGGCGATTAAAACAAATAAAATAATCGGAATTTTGCTGGATACAAGGTTTAATTCAAACTTTGAAGATACACGGTCTACTAGAAATGGAACTCCATAATAAATAACCATAATATGCATGATAATCGGAGTTCCTCTAAAAAAAGACACATACCCATTCGCGGTCTGGTATAGAAACCTTGTTTTATAAATCCTTACAAACGCAACACCCATTCCAATTAAAAAACCAACCAATAAGGGGACAATTGTTAGTATCAGCGTAATGGGAAGAGCTTTGATAATTTCTTTAAAAGCAATCCATATAAAAGGAATGTCAATCGACATTTAGATCCCTCCTTATTAAGCAGCAGCTGATAGATCAGCCTTCTGATAACGATTAAAATATTTTTCCAGTTTCTTGAATACCTTCTCAAATAGAAGAACAATAGCATAATAGATAATGGAAAGAGAAATATAGACTTCCAAGGCATGCGCTGTGGAAGCAATAAGCGTATCTCCTCTTCCCATCATGTCCATGACACCGATGGTAAAGGCGAGTGACGTATCCTTAAGTGAACCGATAACGGAATTCGCCATATTCGGAAATGCAATCCGTACAGCCTGTGGCAGTACGATTCGGAAAAAGTTTTGCCTAGCAGTCATTCCGACAGAATAGGCAGCTTCTGTTTGACCATGGTCAACTGCACGAATCGCCCCTCTAATAATTTCTGAAAAGCCGGCTCCATTACTAATCGCATATGTGAGAATGACAAAATAGACGGCTTCAAGTTTTGAAATATCAATATCGAACATCATAAGAACTGCTGGCATTCCATAAAAAACCAGGAATAACTGGATTAAGATCGGTGTCCCGCGAATAAAGGAAACATACAAAATCACCAGTTGATTTAATATAGGAATTTTAAACATCCTTGGTATAGCGGCTGCTACACCAAGGATAAGACCTAGAAATATAGATGCTGCTAAAATCTGGAGAGTTACCCCTAAGTAATGAAATAGTGTCGGAATAAACTCGATGATTAACATAGGATCAAATGCCTTACCCATTTTTTATAACCTCCAAACTCTTACTTCTAACGTATTAAAAGTTAACTGTATAGTCGGCACCTAACCATTTTTTACTCAATTCACTCACTACACCTTCTTTTTTCAATTCAACAAGTGCTTCGTCTATACGCTTCTGCAGGGGTGTTTCATTTTTTCTGAGCAGGAAATACACTTTTGAATTTAGTAGCGGCTGACCTACTACTTTTTGCTGAGCATCTACGGCCTTATTATTAAAATCAACTGAAAATGGCGTGGTGATGGTCGCATCTGCCCTTCCTGTTTTTATTTGATTGATGGTAGAATCTGGCCCATTGCCAGCATATACAATATTTATACCAGCGTTATGTTCCTTGTTATACTTTTCAATAAATACCGCTGAGTTACTCGTCGGACTAACAATTACCTTTTTCCCTTTTAAATCCTTAATAGAATGAATCTCATTGTTATTTTTGTTAACTGTTACCTGAAGAGGAAAAACATTATAAGGTTCTTTATTAAAAAGAAACTTTTCCTGTCTTTCTTTATTCACTTCCATTTGGTGAGCGATAAAATCAATTTTGTTTGTTTCAAGGCTTAGTAAAAGATTGGAGAATTCCATTGTTTTAAACTCAAATTGATATTCAGGCAGCTTTTCATCAATTTTTCGTACTAATTCCACATCATATCCGGTTAACTTTCCATTTTTGTCAATAAAGCAGACATTCGGAAACTGTGTTCCTGTTCCCACGATTATTTTTTGTACTTTCGATTTGGAGCTTGCTTTTGAAGTGGTTTTCGTTTCTTGTGAGGAGCATGCCCCCAGCAGTAGAGCAAGTAGTAACGTCATAATCAAAGTAATTTTTTTCTTCATCTCAAAATCCACCCATCCTTAAATTTCCGCTTATCGTCAACTAATGCCAGGATATGTAGTATAAAAACTAATCCCAATCCTTAACCTATTAAACATATGACTTTTGTCGGAATTATATCAAAATTTTACTCTTCTTAAATTTCTCAATAACTTTTTCCAAATGTTCGATTCCTACTTTTGTTACTCCCTCATACACTTCATTTTGGCCAATTTCAACCACTGGTACATGACGAACTCCATACTTGATTTCTAAAATATCACGGCGCTCATCATGATTCGTAACATCAACAGTTTCGTATTTTATTCCTTTATCCTGTAAATATTGTTTTACTTCTCCACAATAGTGACAACCTTCTTTGGACCAAACCACTACAGAAAATTCTTTTCCCATTTTTTATTCCTCCTTTTTTATAAACAAAAAGGCTCCCCATTATAGATGTATCATCTTAAATAGAGAGCCTCTAGTTGTCTAGCCGGCAGTAATACTTATTTTGTTTGATTGTTATCATCAATTGTTGATCACCCTTTTGGAGTAACGGTTTTCTGGAAATGGAATCCCCAGGTTGCCGCGCAATGTGTCAGCCTCGTATTCCGTTCTATACAGTCCCCGTTTTTGAAGTACCGGCACCACATAGTCGACAAAATCCTTCAAACCATTCGAAACACTTGAACCAATAATAAATCCGTCAGCCCCTTTGTTTTCAAACCATTCCTCAATCAAATCGGCCACTTTTTCCGGTGTACCAATAAAAGCTGTCTTAGGTGTTGTTTCACTTAATGCGACATGGCGAAGTGTTAATTTTTGCTCCTTTGCTTTTTGTTTAATACGGTCAGTATGGCTTTGGAAGCTGTTTTGACCTAAATCGCCCAGTTCAGGAAACGGTCCATCGAGAGCATATTGGGAGAAATCGTGATGCTCGAAATAACGGCCTAGGTAATCAAAAGCTTTATCAATGGATACCAGATTCGCCAGTTCTTGATATTTTCTTTCTGCTTCCTCATCGGTTGCACCGATAATCGGCGAAATTCCGGGAAGAATGACGAGCTCCTCTGGATTCCGGCCAAAAGCTTTTACCCTTTGCTTGACATCCTGATAGAATTCCTGGGCCGCTTCTAATGATGGATGACCAGTAAAGATGGCATCCGCTTCCTTGGCGGCAAGATTTTTTCCTGCTTCAGAGGAACCAGCTTGAAAGATAACCGGCCTCCCTTGCTTGGATCTGCCGATATTCAAAGGTCCTTGTACGGAGAAAAATCCCCCCCTGTGATTTAATGGATGTAATTTATCTGGATGAAAGAATACACCCGCTTCCTTATCATGGACAAATGCATCATCTTCCCACGAATCCCATAATCCTTTCGCAACCATTAGGTATTCTGCTGCAATTCGGTATCGTTTGGCATGATCAGGATGTTCCTCTACAGTTTTACTAAAATTTAAAGCCGATTTTTCTAATGGTGATGTAACTACATTCCAGCCGACCCGGCCATGGCTGATATGGTCTAGTGAAGCAAATTGCCTTGCCACATTGAACGGTTCACTATACGAAGTTGACAGGGTTCCCACGAGTCCTATTTTGGAAGTAACAGCAGCAAGAGCTGACAATATCGTTAGGGGTTCAAACCGATTTAGAAAATGTGGAATGGATTTCTCGTTAATATGCAAGCCGTCCGCAATAAAGACTAAGTCGAATTTTCCTTCCTCAGCCTTCTTAGCCTGGTTGGTGTAAAATTCTAAACTGACACTTGCGTCCGCCTGAATATCCGGATGCCTCCACCCTGCAATATTTCCACCAACCCCGTGAATCATAGCGCCAAGTTTCAACTTTTTTTGTTGAGACATTTAGGATCCCTCTTTTCAATTCCAAGTTATTCGATTGGAATACTTTTTTATTCTTGTGCTTTATCCTATCACGTAAAGAATGGGAATTCTACACCTTTTCTGATAGAAAAATTTTTAGTTTAAATTTATAAATACTATCAAACATTTGGTGTGACTGAAATACCTGTTCAATGCTATAACACACTATGGCTCACTTGTTGTCGAACGAAACGAAGGCATCCCTCTACAATCATGTCCTTGTCCTGATCCAATGAAGCCACATGATAGGAGTTTGGCAGTACCATCGTTTCCTTTTCTTTAGACCCAATATGTTCTATAATAAAATCCGTATTTTCTGGAGGTACCACATGGTCTACTGCTGACTTCACTCCTAAAACAGGGCAATGAATATCTGGTAAAATAGCTGGCGTAATCTCCATCAGTGCTTGAAGCTGATGAATGGCTTTTAGCGGTACTTTTTCATATGTAATTTCATAAACATCTTTTGCTTTAATATCTGGGGTCCCTTCATCGATTAATCTCGGTTGGTCCTTGTCTTTTAAATGTTCAAAGTCCGGTATCGTTAAAGCAGGATTCACTATGATAATTCCTTTAATATTCTTATATTTATGAGCAAGCCAAAGCGATAGTGTCCCACCCATCGACTGGCCCAATACAAAAATACTTGTGCATTCCTTTTTTAATTCTTGATATGCCATATCCAATGAATCAAACCATTCTTCATGGGTGCAATTTTCTAAATCATAATAATGTGTTCCATGCCCTTTTAATCTAGGGCCCAAAACAGTAAAACCATTTTCAGCTAGTCTTTCACCAAGGTAACGGACGCTTTGCGGAGTACCGACGAAACCATGTGAAATGAGTATCCCAATATTATTTCCCTTAAATCTAAATTTTTCTGCCCCTTTAATAATCGGAAACTTTTCTTTCATCTGATTCTCCTCCTTTTTATATCCAACTATTCCTATTCATCAAGTAGGAATTAATAGTATAAAAAAAGTATAAAATAAGATTAATGAAAAATCTATATTTTTTTACCATTCAGTTAATTATTTTACTGAAAAATGATTATTCTACTGACACTGATTCAATATCCAAACTGCACTAGGAACTACTTTGAATGTTTAATCCCTCTCATTTCAAATCCCCCTTATCCATTTTTCACTGCAGATTGCGCATAACGATTAACCGGGAATGGGAGTCCAAGATTCCCTCTCAATGTGTCAGATTCATATTCTGTCCGGAACAAACCGCGTTCCTGCAGAATCGGAACAACATGATCAATGAATCCTGTTAAATTGCTTAGGAGATTGGAGTGAATAATAAATCCATCGGCTCCATACCCTTCAAACCACTCTTGGATAAGGTCTGCCACTTTTTCAGGTGTTCCGATAAACGGACTTCTTGGTGTCGCTGCCCTAAGCGCTACCTGCCGAAGAGTTAAGTCTTTTTCTTTCGCTTCCTGCTTAATTCGGTCTGTTCCACTTTTGAAGCTGTTAGATCCTAAATCACCGATATCAGGAAATGCTTCATCGAGTGGATACTGTGAAAAATCATGATGTTCAAAAAACCGGCCTAAATAATTCAATGCCTGTTCTATCGATACTAAATTAGCAATCTCATGATATTTCTGTTCGGCTTCTTCCTCAGTACTACCAACTATCGGCTCGATTCCTGGCAAAATGAGAATGTGATCCGGATTCCGGCCATATTCAGCAGTCCTGCGTTTAACATCTTGATAAAATTTTTGTGCTTGCTCCAATGTTTCATGACCAGTGAAGATCGCATCAGCATCTTTAGCAGCAAGGTTTTTCCCATCTTCAGATGACCCGGCTTGAAAAATAATGGGCCTTCCCTGTTTTGACCTGCCAATATTTAACGGCCCTTGAACAGAGAAAAATTCTCCTTTGTGATTCAATCGATGTAATTTCTTAGGATCAAAGAATACCCCTGATTCTTTATCACGAATGAATGCATCATCTTCCCATGAATCCCATAATCCTTTCGCAACATCTAGGTATTCAGAGGCAATTCGGTATCTTTTTGAATGATTTGGATGCTCTTCAATTGTTTTGCTAAAGTTTAATGCTGTTTTCTCCAATGGCGAAGTGACAACATTCCATCCAGCCCGGCCATGGCTGATATGATCCAGTGAGGAAAATTGCCGTGCGACAGTAAACGGATCACTATATGATGTAGATACGGTTCCAGCAAGGCCAATACGTGAAGTGACAGCAGCAAGCGCCGATAGAATCGTAAGCGGCTCAAACCGATTCAAAAAATGCGGCAATGATTTTTCGTTAATATGCAAGCCATCCGCAATAAAAACAAAATCAAATTTTGCCTTTTCTGTTTTTTGGGCTTGCTCCTTATAAAACTCAAAATTCACACTGGCATTCGTTAATACCTCCGGATGTCTCCAAGCCGCAATATTCCCTCCCACGCCATGAATGATCGTTCCAAGTTTTAATTGTCTTTTTTTTGGCATCTCACTTTCCTTCCTTTCCTCTTCTAAATTATTTATTATTCCCACCTGAATAGTTGGTATTTGGTTAAAAAAAATATACGAACTCTCCATATTCAATCCTACCTACTTATCGTCTGAACAAACTTATTTGCTGAATTTAAGGGAGCTAACAGCCGAAATGATTGAAATCTTTCTGCCTCTTTTTCGATTGGTGTATGTAGAATAAATTCATCCACCTGATAAGTTTTGTGAAGATGGTTTAAAACTTCCTTTACATAATGAGGTGTACCCGCAATAATATCCGCTTCTTGTTCAGTAATTTCATATAATTCACCAGATTGCTTTCCAAAAACTTCTGCTTGCTCAATGGATTGTACCGTAACCGTTCGTCCGCTCTGAAGATGGACCTTGACGATTTTTCTGTCCCCTGCCAATTGTTCTGCTTCTATTTGTGTAGGGGCAGCAATGGCCGCCAATGAAATGATAAACCTTCCATTTGGAAAACCTTCTCGATATAGATTTGCGGCTTGTTCAAGTATCCGTTCATCACTATTGATAAATTTGGCAAAAACAAAAGATATTCCCAAATCAGCAGCAATCCGGGCACTGTTTGCACTGGCTCCAAGCAGGAAAACTTCTGGTTTTTCCTGAGGAATGGGTGTTGCTTGAATTCCTGCAAAAGGATGATTGACATCGAACGAATTATGAACCAATTCCAATAAAAAAATCAGTCGTTCTGTAAAATCCTTACCATCATTAACGGCTCCATACTGCAGCGCCTTTGTTGATAACGGCAGGCCGCCTGGGGCTTTTCCAACCCCAAGATCTACCCTCCCAGGTGCCAAATTGGATAAAACATGAAAGTTTTCAGCTACCTTATAAGGACTATAGTGCTGAAGCATGACTCCTCCTGAGCCAACTTGAATCGTGTTTGTTTGTGCCAATAAGTAGGAAATTAGGACCTCAGGGGAAGAGCCTGCCAATTGATCCGTATTGTGATGCTCAGATACCCAAAAACGTGTATACCCCCATTCTTCTGCTTTTTGAGCCAGCAGAACTGTATTTTGTAACGCAGCAGAAGCTGTGCTTCCAGGAAAAATCGGACTTTGATCTAAAATACTAAGCTTATAGCTCATTTATTTTTTCCTCCATTTTTATTCTGACTTAACACATAAAAAAAGTTGGTTATTTGATTGATGTTTATCCTAACACCGAAAATATGAAACTGGCAATACTTTCGTTGATAGGAAAATATTTAATCTAAATTAAAAAATTTTATCATGAGAAGAAACGATTAACAGAAAATCTCATTTTTTATAAATCATTAATAAATTCATTCAAACTTTTTGCAAGTCCTCCATGACCAAATCGAATATACTTTTGCTTATCTTGTTCGAACACTTTATCTTTGAAAAAATCCAAGAATGCCAAAACCTGAATCCTCCGATATTGAATATTGACAATTCCGTACTCGTAAAACCAATGATCTATTGTATTATAGACGCCTCTATTGACCTTATACTTTTGATTGCACCAAATAAAAAACTGTAAATCAGGCAAATTAAGATATTGACTAGATTCAAAGGATTTTAATTTATTTGTTTTTGAAAAATGCTCAATTGAATACTTATTTTGTATTTGCATATTTATCGTCCTCCTTGTATATCCAATAATACAAACCTGAATACTAGGAATTTAGGCATCGCACATCCTTTTTATATAATTGAAAATTATCCTATCACCGAGAAGGTTGTAATAGCAATAGTTTTACTGATTGAAAAATTTAATCCTTACTTTAGAAAATTTAATTAATAAACCATCGTATTTTTCTTCTCAAATTCTTTTACGGATAAAAGAATATCATTCCATAACTTGGAATACTGAAAACCATTTTTCAAATGAGCAGCAAATATACGTTGATTAATTTGAAGAATGTGAGAAACATCTATCTCAATTAAATCGCCTTTTTCAAGCTCTTCTTTCATGCAGAGATACGGTAAAAAACCAATCGCATTTTTGCTAAGAATAATCGATTTTGCCACTTCAAGATGATCAACTAAAAATTCGATACGTGGCTCAACATATTCCACTTCAAACAATTTATGAACCCGATTCCAGTCAAAAGCTCCACATTCAAAAAATACCATCGGCTCCATGACAATTTGTTGAACAGAAATATTCTCCTGAAATTGAAAAGAGTGTCCAGGATAAACAACCAACCTAACAGAATTATTTAGAAGCCCATACTTTTGAACTCCACGGTGATTAACATCCTTCATAAAGGCGATGTCCACTTGGTTTTGAAGAAGTTTATCGAGCAATCCATCGTTTGGTGCCGAAATAATTTTAAATCGTAATGCAGGATTTTCCTTTTTCAAAAAAGGAAGGGCAATAGGAATAAAGTATTGGGAAGTAATAATATTGGCCCCAATGACAATTTCTTCAGGATTTTCTTCCTTTTTCAACCGTTTTTTTCCCTGGTTATAGGTATGAATAATTTGCTCAGCATAGGGGATAAATGCTTTCCCTTCATCCGATAATGTCAAACTTCTCCCTTTACGTAAAAATAATTCGATACCAAGATCACGTTCTAATGTTTTTATCCTTGCTGTTACTGTTGGCTGAGATAAATACAAAGCTTCAGCAGCTTTATGAATACTCTCTAAATGAACGACATACATAAAAGCTTCCAAATGGTCAATGTTCATTTTCGCAACCCCTTTCTTGATTTTTTATAATAAGGTTGTTGTTAAGGAATCTAATAAAACGATAGCCCCGTTAACAAAATACAAAAAAGGCCCCTTTACGCTTAATACGTATAGGAGCCTTTGGGTGACCAATCGGCAAGTTACCAATATTTATGATTTTTTTAATTTTACTCCAATTAATCCAATAAGTAAAGTATGAATTAAATTAATTTTCTAAAAAAATTTATCTCGATCTTAGATGAACTCCTCCCACCCACCAATCTATTTCTACCAAATTCATTCGATTCTTTTTCCTATTTAACACATCTAATCCATAGGAGGTTAATTCCAACCTGGGATTGGAATCAGGTTTAGGATAATTCGGCAATGGAATTTCACTTTTAAGCAAAGAATAGGGTCCCTTCATTAATTCAACTAAAATCGCCGCAAAATGCAAGTTACTTAAACCATCATTTATTCTCATTTCCATAATGCTAGATAACAAGTCATAGAATAAACATTCACCATTATTGATGAAAGATAGTGCTAAATACTCGACTTCATTTAATCCTGTCTGAATGGTGGGAAAATAACTTTTATGATCTTGGAGTACTTGAAGGAGAAACGGCAGCGAGTGCTTCTCAGATATAATCCATTTTTCAATTGCATTTTTATCACTAGAGTTATAGGCTTTCCAGCCTGAAATCGCTTCATGAATTTGTTCACCCGTTATCTTTTTTCTACTATCAAGTAATCCCATTAATTGTTTGGTGGATAATTGCCCTAGTCCATAAAAAGGCGATATACCAGGATATTGGTCAATACTTATCATCGATAAATTTTCATATCCTAAAGAAGATAATTCTGTCAGCAGGTACATTAACATGGTTTGATCATAGCGGTCATGCTCAAACCATAGAATAATCTCCCTGGATTTTGATATTTCACTTAATAAACGATTTTGCGTTTCACAATTTTGAATAAAAAGTTTAGAGGGAATTCCAAGTTTTTCTTCAAAAAAATGAGCACGTTTTTTTAATTGCTCTTCTTTTGACCAAGTTAAACGTAACGGACCAAATTCATACATTTCTCTCCAAACAATAACGTCACCATCTATTTGTTTTAGTTTATCCCCCACGACATCCCCATTTACAATATGGATCATGAAATAACCTCTTTCTTTTGTTATTTAATCTTCTATGGTATTTGCCCATTTGTCCCGGGACATCCATCACCTCCATTGTGCTATGAATATACTGCATTAATAATAGGAGGTGATGATGATGACCAGACTTTATATGGATGATCCTTCACTTCGAAATCAACTTGAGGAATGGGAAAGAAATGCCCTGGAGAAATTCTCAGTTAAAATGAGCGATAAAGAAAAACCATTTCCCTGTATCCCTGCTACTATAGGGTTCTCAAAAAATCAGCTGCGCTACGCTTTTATTGGAGATCCAAGAGAAAACTCCACAATATACGAACTAGCAGAAATTTTAAGTAGATATACAGAGGTTGCAAGGGAAATTGGCAGCTACACTTCATTAATTGTTTTTTATAAAACCCCAGATTCCTTAAAATCTGCGTATGCTGTTGAGGACTATGAACGATTATTTTGGAAAAATCTTAGCAGTTTAAGTGCTTTAGACCCTAATGAATGGCCAGAGGATATTCCCCCCGACCCCCATCATCCTATCTGGGAATTTTGTTTCAATTCTGAAAAGTATTTTATGTATTGTGGAACACCTGCGCATGTGAATCGACAGAGCCGGCATTTTGAAAATCTAATACTCGCCATAACACCACGCTGGGTACTTCAGGAGTTTAATAGGTCACAAAAATTTGCCAAGAATATTAAAACACAAGTACGAAAAAGGCTGGAAAAATATGATTCTATTGCAATTCACCCGGATTTAAATAGCTATGGCTCTGAAGACAATTTCGAATGGAAACAATATTTTCTTCGGGATGATGATACTTCATTGTCAAAATGTCCTTATCATCGTCATCATTAAATGGAGAAGGGGGGGCTCTCCCCCATTGTATTAATGTTAAAGTCCAATAGGGTCAGATCCCATTTTAAAATTCTTCATAAACAGCTGGATCTTGATTGTTAATCCTGCCATTAGGGCGAGTTAATTCAGCAACCATGTTCATTTCAGAATTATCTAGGGAAAAATCAAAGATTGATATATTTTAAAGTTGTCGAAAAGGTGATGAAGATTTAGGAATGGAAATGGCGCCAAGCTGATAATGCCAGCGTAAAATTACTTGTGAAATAGTTTTATCATGATTTTCAGCAATCTTTTGAAGTGTTTCATTATACAGCACTTCATTCGCTCGAGCTAATGGACTCCAGGATTCTGTTACAATGTTATCTTTTTTTTACTATTTTAAGGGTATCATAACGAAGGATTAATTTCATTTTTTTGAATTATTCAATGAATCTTATTGTTGAATTTTACTATAACCTTTTGTTTCTTAAATTAGGATAAGTCTATCCCCTATTCCACTGACCTACCCTTTAGCCAATCAGAAAATCTCTCTATCAGTAAAGCTTCATTACAAAATATGTAAAAGTTGCTTTTGATCAACGTATTTTAAATCAAATATGAACCAATCTCTTATAAATAGGTGGACGCCACAATATATTGGTCAGTAGAATAACTATAGAGAAAGAAGATGATTTAATAATCATCTGAGAAAGGATGAGACCATGGAAGAAACAAGCCTTGAAAAAATCGTCGTTGCCTTTTCATCCGGAAAAGACTCCGTTTTTTTAGTCAACCAATTGTTAAAGGATCAAAGGTATAAAATCATATCGTTAGTGACAACCTGTACGAACAATGGAAACGTCACCAGTCACCACATTGATGAACAGCTAGTAGAAAAACAAGCGGAAGCCATTGGACTGCCTCTATACAAAATAAAAATGAGCGATTTTACCACGGAAAACTTCGAAGATGGTTTAATCAGTACAATGGTTTATTTCAGACAACATTTCGGAGTAACGAAAATCGCATATGGTGACTTATTTTTGGAAGAGGTCAAGACCTATAAAGAAAAATTACTCGCAAGACACGGATTTGAATTGCTGGTACCACTATGGGGACGGAATACGAAAGCATTAGCTCGACAAATGGTGGAAGAAGGATGGAAAGCTGCCGTCATATCCATCGATTCAACGAAATTGTTTTCCGATTTTTTAGGAAAAACCTTGACAAAAGAATGGCTAGAAGCATTACCTTCTGATGTAGATCCATGCGGAGAGTACGGCGAGTACCATACCTTTGTATACCATGGACCTATCTTTCAACATCCTATTCCAATAGAAATCGACTATCAAATTATAAACGAAAGGGATCGTTGGAAATTTGTTGGAATTAAATTAAAAGGTGAGGAAGGTATGTGATGATGATTTCGAAGTAGCATGTACGACCTCATCTCAAACAGTTGTGATTCGGCACCTGATGTTCCGCTCACAAAAATGACTGCATATAAGGATAAGTCCGAGATATGTCCAAAAACGGCATGATAGATAGAATAAAAATGTAAAAAGGGCTCAAGGGCCCTTCATTTATGCTTTCTTTAAGTTCTATCCCTAGCTTTCCATCTTAAGGTTGAGGTGGTTCTTCTAAATCAATGACTTAATCGCCTTTAATTCACTCCTTACATTTATCCAACAATGTCTGGACACTTTTATAAGAGGCTCACTTTTTCATGAGACTGCATCGATACCATTCAGCCGCAGCTTCTACTTCCTCTAGTGTTAATTGGTGGCCACGATTCTCCCAATAAATTTCTACTTTCGCATGAGCATTATCTAATAAAGATTGTAATTCAGCAGATTCCATTGGCGAGCAGATTGGATCATTTGTTCCAGCCGAAAAAAGCGTCTTGGAATAATACACCTATCTTTACAGGAAATATGGATTTTGATGTGATTTTTTCCTTAAGATTAGATCTGAAAATGCAAAATATTAGGTATAGCTACTTTATAGGAAGGGTTGGTGATTTGGTTGTCGCTATATGAAAAACTTTCACTGATTTACTGCTCCAATTTTATGATGAAGTAAAGAATAACATTAATAAAGGAGACGTCTCAAAAGCTTTGTATTATGAGCTAGGGTTGATTATAGAAGCGTCGGCGAAACGAGGAATTATATTAGAAAAACCAGTAGATTTTAAAGAATTAGTTGACCAACAATTGTTTTTGTCCTTTTGTTTAGCCAATTAACAGAAACAGGGTTACTTATAATATAAAGCGCCCTTTCAAGAAAAGAGCTGCCTAATAAAAGCAGCTCGAAACAATACGCCAACCCTTTTCTGGGCGTTTTCTTCTTATTCCCCTGGATTTATAAGTTCAAACCGTTCAATATTTCCTTTAACTGTATTAGCTCTTCCGTTGTAAATGTAACGCCTTTTCCCATCTTTACATGCTCCGAATCCCAATCACGTAAATCATATTTTGGTTCTCGCCCATTCCAACTAATAAGATTTAACTCTTTTTTCCAACCCTTTGCTCCCTCAGAAATTGTTCCTATGTTTTCTTTTATTTCAAATTTTAAATCTGCCACACTTATTCCCTCCAAATTATTATTGTCAGTATTATAAATGATTCTCCTTGGCGTAGTTTGACCAACCAAAATAAAGAATATAAAATTTGTATTAATCGTAACAAGGGGTACTACTTATCAAATTGCAATTTGTACAAATAAAGCACCTCCCAAAGTATGATACGAATTGAGCATATCCGATTTTGAAAGCATTTTATTTAGAAATAATTATGTAAAATGGGTGACAATCTAATCAACGACAATCACTCCGACAACATAATTGAAACTAATCCGGTGAAATGCTCAATCCCCCGCTTCAATTTGCAGCTGGTGCGTCAATGGGGTGATATTATGAACCCGCCCTTTTATATCCGATGTGAAGCCGTCTAACCAAAACATAATAATTACCGCTAGGCTATATTCCATTGCATAAGCTATCCGCGAATCAAACTCATCGAGCTCATAGTCGTCGACAATCGGCTTTGCTATCCGTTACTCGTCGCGCCACAAATCAGGCTGCCCCTTTATTAGTTCCAGCAAACCATACGCAAATTTCCATTTCTTCATACCGCTGTCACGAATTGTCATATTGGTCATCTCCTTCGTTCAATATGAATATAAAATAAAAACGCCTATCTTCATTAGAGCACGTAAAAAATCTTAACTTTCTATGTACTTAACATTTGCAAAAGGAACTAAAATCGTATGTCCTAAGCTATAGATTCCCACGTATCATGTAAGGAAATAAATATTAATTCTACTTCTGTCCCGTCATTAAAATGAACGGTTACATAAGAACCTTGCAAAAAATTAGACATCCGTCTTCACCTCCCCTTTTATCATTTTCCTTGAACTAAAATATTGTTAAATAAAAAAACGCCACCAGTTTTAGGTGACGTAATGATTATCATTTATTTAAATACGTAATTAAGCGATGAGTCGGAGCTTAAACAATTTTGATTGCCATATACGTCATTTGCACATAACGAAAGACCATATTCATATGCGAATGAACGAGTCCGCTCCAAGCTAAACGGAGATTGCAACCGTTCATAATGTAAAACAACGCGACTGTATGTCGCAGTGTGATTGCGGGCTGACTCGTTTATCGGTTGTTTTCTCGACTTGTCCATACAATCGTAAGTTATCTCGGTTAATATACTGGCTAATTTTTTTCATCTTCGTAAGAAAGAAAACGTATTCATTACCGAAGTCCTCAGTTTCGTGCATATATTCGCTTAATAATTTCGCTGTTCTCGTAGAGATTGGAACAATCGACCAACCCTCATTTTTGTGTTCGCAACTTTTAAACGAATAAACATTGTTTTAAAATCGTATTTTGCCGTTTCATATCGACTGGCTCGCACACTCGAACCATTGTATCGAGATGGGGCATCTCAATTACCCTGATCTACTTATATTTCGGAAGGAATATTTTCCCATTCCTTTTTTATTTCTTTGGGATTGCGCCCAAAACGGTCAATTGATTTTATATAAAGTAGGCCCAGAGGGACTGGTGGTCTCAAGCAGTTTTGAAGACTCCACACCCTAATTGCTAATTATTACCATTTGCAACCACAGTATAATCCTCGCCAAATCTACTATTAATATGTTTTTATTTAGTTTTTCACTAGTATTTTTCTAATTAAATCACTAGTATAATTTTCAAATTCGCAAATAATAGAACATTACTTTGATGAGGTAGCGGTATTGGTTGAAAGAGATGAACAATCAAAAAGTTTCATTGGATCCATCTAGGGAGTGATGGGAGAGGAGCACAACATGTATATCGTTCTGGACTATCAAAAAAGGTCTATGGGATTGAGTTGATTGGTTTATACCTCACAGTGCTAACTTTAGGTTGATAGAGCCAATTTGTGTAAAATTAGAATATCCAATGGAAAAAACTCTTTATAGTTTGGTGAACTTTGGAAATACCACTGCTGCTACAATTCCTTTAACTCTTGATCTTGGAATCCGTGAGAGAAAAGTTAAAAATGGTGATCGAGTTCTTTTGTACGGTTTTGGTGCTGGTTTGGTTCATGCTGAACAACTTTTAGAAATAAATTTTGACGAGCAAATTAATGCCCCAACTCTATTGTAACTTAAAATTGAGCATGTTAACTAACAAGTAAATTTTGTTTATGAACAGACACTGTTTTATTCCACAATCATGCGATTGTGGAATAAAACTTAGATTTTCAAACGACTTTATTGCTAAAACATCCTTTATAAATAATTTAACAACTTTATTTTACCCCCATCCAAAACAGGACGGGTGTATGCAATAAAAAATATTACACTTAAATAACTTATTGTAAATCATGCCATTTCCTTATTGAGAGTGGTGACAGCTTCGCTAGTACCCCCCCATATAAATGATCCATTATCGCAACATGATTCATAATTATTCCATATAAGGAAAAGATAAATATAGACCCAATTATTAAGATTTACCTTCCTTAACTAGCCTTTTTTAGAACTAATCTATACACCGCGAATGGTGAACCTTAAGATTGCTCTTATTGAAGCAATCAATCTCAATGATCATAAGCTTCAAGTGCATAAAATCCTAAATATTTTCACTTGAGTAAAAAGCAAAAAAGTGATTGACATAAGAACCGGAGGAAGGCTTAATGGAACAAATAATGCCTGAAAAAGCAAAAATATCGGCTTTTTTAGTTTTTTTTCTGATCCATAAAATGCAAGTTGGCATAGGGGTTCTTGGCTTCCAGCGCATTATTGGATTAACTGCAGGATACGATGCCTGGATTTCCGTTATAATTTCCGGTTTAAGCATCCATATCATTCTATGGATGATGTACAAAATCGCAGAAACAGCAGATGGCGATATTTTGACAGCTCATACCGTCGTATTTGGGAATAAAATAGGCAAACTCATATCCCTTCCACTGGTTATCAATTTTCTTCTTGTCGCTGTCACTGTTCTTAGGTCTTTTATAGAGGTCATTCAAGTGTGGATGTTTCCGGATCTTAGTACGTTTTGGTATTCTCTAGCGTTTTGCTGTTTAGCAATTTATATCGTTTTTGGAGGGATTAGAACCATAACAGCTGTGGCGTTTTTTGGATTTCTTCTTCCCGCTTATTTAGTTTTCACTTTTCTATTTACGATACCATATGCTGATTTCAGGAACCTCCTTCCAATTTTTGACCACTCAATTAAAGATCTGGTTATGGCATCTTATCAAATGTCCTTTAGCTATTCTGGCTATTGGATACTATTGTTTCTTTATCCATTTATCAAAGAACCGCAAAAATCAAAAAAATGGGCCCATTTGGCTGTTCTTCTTGCCACGATTGCCTATACATTTCTTACAATTTTAACCTTTGCTTATTTTTCTGAAGGACAGTTGCAAAAAAACATATGGCCAACCTTAACGATGTGGAAAATAGTAGAGATGCCCTTTGTTGAAAGATTTGAATATATTGGCATTGCCACTTGGACTATTGTCCTTCTTCCTAATTTTTGTATTTCCTTTTGGTGTGCCAGTCGTATTATAAAAAAGGTGACCAACTTGAAGCAAAAATATGGGGTTCTTATGATATCTATGATTGTATTAATAATCATTAATTTTTTAAGGACAAGGCAACAAATTAATACGTTAACTACCTATATGGGAAAAATAGGATTTATTATAGATTATGGATACATTCCGTTACTCTTCTTTCTAATATTGATTGTGAAGAGAGTGAAGAAAAAATATAGAACATGATGATACCTATTTTCACATTTTTGTTTTTTGATAACTTTTGTAAAAGGAGATCATGTTATCTAGAAAACGGTATATGTAGTCATTAAATAAAGTTTGATTTAAAATCCCTCACGGACCAGTATTTTACGTAAATAATAAGCATTCATTTTGAAAAATAGATTGGTCAAAATGGATGCTTATTTAGTAAATTTTATGTTTGATTATTTTTCACCCATGTTGCTCAACAATCGCACCCGATTCTTGAGTAAGCTACTGCATAATTTCACTTTTCACTCATCTTCAAAGCGTCATTCTTGGCGCTTTTTTATTTCACACTATTCATGAAGATTGAGTTCTATTCTCACAATCTGCACAATTTTTTCGTATTGTGCATGAAAGGTTATATTTTTTTGAAAATTTGCCCAGACTGACTTTAACCAAGTTACCCTCAATGAACTTGGCCCCCTACTTTAAAGTCCATCCTTAATCATTCAAAAATCTCTCTGCAACCAGGTTAAGGATGGAACACCATCTCTAACTTACCTACTCAAAAAAACCTGGTAATCCCAGAAGCCTCTTTTTTGTTAAATTCCTGTATTTCACTTTATTTATTAAATAATCCTTCTCGGATTCTAAACTTTACCAATATTACATAATACAAAGGTGTTGGACGCTAAGGATCACCTTCCCGCTGAAAGCGTCATTTATTTTGCCCTTTTTTGTGTATCTGGATTTTGCTTTTCATCAAAATGCGACCTTTAATCGATTGGTTAATATGTCCGTAAACCTTCTTTTCATAAAGGCATTTTTAAAAATCTCTTCACCTGAAATCTTTAATAATTCATTTTTTGTGATACCAAGATCATTTTCAAGGAAATCGATTCCTAAATCCTCTTCATAAACTTGAATAATATATTTTGCAGCCTCCTCTGGAGAGCTGAAAACATGAAAGGACACTGCGGTTGCATTTATTTTCAACCAATCTCCATTAAAACCCTCGGTCCATCTTTTTAATTTTTCAAGACATAAATGATGTTCTTCATCCCAACTTTCTTCTAATGAGAAATATAACTTCTCCATTTTGGTAATCAGGTCTATGTTTTCTGGATTTTCATCCTTGAATTCTTCCAATAAATCCAACAGGTCATCATCAAAATAATATTGGTACTCCATTTCAGGTTTTATGATTCCAATAAAAGCTGTTGGAAGATAAATGAATTTTAAAAATCCGAGGACACTTTGTGGGTTAGGATAAACAGCCCAAGCATTTTCTGATTGATCACTATAAGCGTTAAGGATTACAGGGTTAATAATAAGAGAATTTTGCGATATTGGTTGGTTGTCGAATAGGCCATCCCATAATTCTTCTTCTTGCCTTATTTTATTTCTCCAATAGTCTGCAATTAAATATTTGTTTTGTTTCATACGCCCTCCTAACCAATTGAAGGATTCTTCCTTGTTATTTATCCCATTTATTATTATATTCCTAAATTCTTCAAGTAAATCAAACCACTAAAAAAGAGGTGCCAGTGACAAAATATAATGAATTATGCCGTGACACACTCTAAGCTGTTTAAATGAAAATAAAAACGTCTTAAAAAATTTACTTCCTAATTATATTCTACTTTTTGGGTAAATTTCCTTTTTCTATATTAAAACTAAAAATAAGATACTACATCTTTCTGATGTGAATCTGAGAAAAACACTGTATTAATTACTTTGAAAAAAGAAAACCACAGTGTTGTCGGGACACTGTGGTTTAATAAGAAAGCCATAGTTATTATAGTACTAAAGGGTTATCCATTGCAACAATTTTACTTTAGCACTTTAGAGTTATAAAAAACAAATTAATAAGCTAAGCTGAACAATGCTTTAATATGTGTTAAGTAACGAACATTACTTGCTTCTTTCATTAAGGATGCTGGCATGCCTTTTAGTGGAATAGCATTGGCACCAATGGACGCAACAGCATCTTTACGTCCTAAGCTTGCTAGGGTTCCTGAGTTAACTTGAGAAAACTCATTAAAGGATTTATTTTCCAAGAATGCATATACATTATATCCAGTTTGCTCACCCATTTGCCAAGCAATTTGCGCAGTTGGCGGGAATGGACGACCTTCTGGGCCAAAGACAACGGCACTGTCACCGACAACAAATACATCTTTATGGGATGTTGATTGTAGAAATTCATTTACAGTTGCACGGCCACGGTTTACTTCAAGACCAGATTCACCAACTAGAGGATTACCTTGTACCCCACCGGTCCATACAAATGTATTGGCAACAATCTTTTGTCCATCTTTTAAATCGATAACATTTCCTTCTACATTTGTTACAGGTAGGCCTGTTAAGAATTGAACCCCACGTGATTCAAGACTTGCAGTTGCGCGTTCAATTAAAGCATCTGGCAATACTGGTAGAATTTTCGGACCTGCTTCTACTAGAAGTAATTTCACTTCTTTTGGATCTACACCATAGCTTCTAGCAAGCTTCGGCATAATATCAGCGATTTCACCAACTAATTCAACACCGGTTAATCCACCGCCGCCAATCAAGATAGTTGCATCTGCTTCATTTTTCGTTTTAGCATATTCACTTATGCGTTCTTCGATATGTTGATAAATTTTATTGGCATCATCCGCAGATTTTAAAACCATACTGTTTTCTTCTAATCCTGGGATACCAAAGTAAGCAGTTTTGCTTCCCAATGCAACAACAAGTGCATCATAAGTTAAATTAGAGCCATCTGAAAGCTTAACCTCTTTTTTATCAACGGAAAAAGATTCAACTTTTGCGATTCGAAGATCAATATCTTTTCCTTTAAATAGTTTCGCTAAAGGCATCGCTACTGCTTGTTCAGCAACGTTTCCTGCAGCTAAACGATGGAGTTCAGTAATGATTTGGTGTGTAGGGAATTGATTCACTACCGTAACTTGTGCTTGATCTTTATTTAAATATTTACGAATATTGATTGCAGCTAATAGTCCGCCATAACCGGCACCTAAAATGACGATTTTCTTTGACATAGTATTTCCCCCGTCCTTTTGGATGATAATATAATTAAGAATTATTTATTTGAACGTTTTGCAGAAACTTCAAGGAATGCATTAAAGAAACGGAAAAGTTTCTGAGCTTGTGGGTCTTTCATCATTTTCAAAAGTCCAAAAAGGCCGATTACTTCATTGCTTTCTTCCGCACGGTCTTTTGCTTCAATAATTGTTGCAGCAAGGTTTTTCACAGAATCTTTAACTGGTTCTGCAATTTCCTTAATGGCTCCAACTGTATCATTTTTTAAGATCTCATCCGTTGCAACAGATTGTGCAAAATCATAAGACTTTGTTAATAAGTTCACAAGTTCAGTCAGTCTTGGAAGCTGTTCCACTAAAGTGGTTAATGATTCCTGAACCTCAGGGTTTAATAGCTGGTCAAGCACATCGAGTCGTTCTTGTTTTGCGTCTACAGGTTTTTCCATAACATCTAACATATCGAATTCCCCTTTCGTTTGGCAGCAGATAAAAAAATTGGTTAGCAGTCTATATTTCTATTAGCCTGCCTTTTCATCTTGTTGGTAAAGAAATGAATTTTAAACACTATTAACACAATAATAAAATGATATCACAATTTAAAATTGTATACCTATTAACGAATAATTTCAAGTATATCTCTAGGAATTTTAATCTTTTTCAAGGCTTTTTTTTAAAAACGATTGCGATCGCAAAAAAAGCCCTCTGCTGAAGGCTTCAATCTGCTTTTTTATTCCAATTTTATATATACCATTTCCTTAATAAACAATAACCGCCTCATTTTGAACCAGGTTCGCATAAACAGTCTGCATGACATCTGGCTTGATGTTCACACATCCACCAGATCCATTGGTTAGATAGGCATTACTCGCCCAGTTACTCCGCCAACCGGCATCATGAAACCCAACACCACTCAAGGTAAAAGGTGCCCAATAAGTTACTTTTACAGAGTAATTCGGGTTACCCACTTCGCTGCCTCTCAGAATAGATGGGGATTTTTTATAATGGACATACCAAACGCCTTTTGGAGTGTCTTGATTCACTCCATGCCAGCCTGTTACAACTGGGGTTGTCACTTTTAATTGGCCATTTTTATAAATCCAAATCCGTTGGTCCTTAAGGGACACTTCTGCATATGTATCACCAATACCATTATTGGTAGTTACATGATAGCCCACGCCGTACGTACTCCATCCCTTACCATAAATATTATAGGCTGTAATCGATTTATCTCCTTTTTCAAATGCTTTCACAATCCGCTTCGTTTCTTCATCGACATCGATTGCCCAGCCGTAGGACTCTCCTTTTACGGAAATAACCTTTCCTGATTGGGTTTTAAATTTGTAATTTTTATTTAAGGTTGATTTGGACCGATTCAATTCGTCAATCTTGTCTTTAATTCCGCTCGGGTCAATTACATACTGCATTTTTTTAGAAAGGGATGCATTTTTAATAACTTCGCTGCCTTTCATTGTATGAGGTTGCCCCTGAAGTACGTAATCAACGTTTCGAAGCAATAGCTCCTGCAACATTTTTTCTTCCTTTTTTACAACTTCACGATCTGCTTTTTTGGACTGTATGTATACAGGATTCAAATGGATGACACGATTATATGCCTTTTTCTGATATTCCTTAACAGTTCCGTCGACATCAATGAGCCTTCCGTCTTTGCTATCTGGTGTAATAATCTTTCCATTTTTCATAAAGACCAACGAATCCTTGGAACCTTTTAAACTTGTATTTATTGTATTTAGCTTATCCTCTAAGATTTTCTTCATGGTTTGGCTATGGTACGAATCTGCTTTAACCGGCACAAGCGAATAATGTTTTGCCTTCGATGAAGGAAAAAATGTTTTTTGCTGTTTTAATATTTTCTTGACATTGGTCAGGTCTTTATTGGAAAACCCCGATTTAGTATCTTTTCCATTAAATATTTTTTCCTTTCCAATATAGATATCATTTTTTAATACGGATGATTCTAGTTTATTCAGAGCTTTGGCAGCAGTCATTCCCCCTACTTTTACTTCATTGATGGCAATATTCTTATTGAAATAACTTGCCTGATGATATAAAAATCCTGCAACTACAGAAGCAATCAGCAATATCGCAACAATGATTATTGTTTTCCAGTTAAAGAGCTGTTTAAACGGAATAAATTGCTTTCTATGTATTTGTCTGACTGGTAAATAAACTGCATTTCTCAAAGACGTCTCCTCCCTAATGTAAATCAATTCCTTACATTTCTCCATTGAATTAGTACTATTGTATTTGATTGATCATTAGGAAATTTGTCGTAATTTGTATAAAAATAAATTAAATTTTTACAAAATTAAAAAGGATTTGACAGGGAGCGAGGTAGTGCTTTTCTTTAAAGGGCAAAGGCCTCAAATCTGTACCAATTCCGTAACGAAGACGACACCATTTCGCAACAGCTACAATGCTCCTTATATCACTTCGTGGATTAAAATAAATGTAACAAAAAAGATACCGCTTACAATTTACCATTCAAGACATTAGTCTATGGGTTTTAAGCTAATATTCTATTTTTATATGAAAGGATGTTGAAGTATGGATTATTTAGAGGTAATCTTATGTCTTGAAAAAAATAAAATGAATTTGGTAAAGATGTTAGAGGCTCAAAACCTATCCAATGAGCAATTGGAATCCATCCAGCACTCGATTGATAACTATAATTATATTATTGAATTAACAGAGATGAATTATTTTGAACGGGGAAGTTTACCGAACAAAAAGACAGAGCATGTTTTGAAAAAAAGATTGATCCAGTAGTTTATTCCCTCATTACCATTTTCATTCTCTGTGGTGAAGCGTTGATTTTTGCGCTTCATGGATGGCTAACGGGTGCTTTAGTTCAATAACAATTAATTAAGGAACGCACATATTAAATACATCTAATACATGCGTTCCTTTTATTATGTTTTTACGTTATTTACCCTAAATATAATAATACTAAAGAATATTTCATTTTCATATAATATTATGCTTTTGTATCTACTTCATTTCTTTTCAAAATCATTTCTTTATATGAAGTAATTTTATGTTCTAACATTTTATTCGTTTCTTTCAGTGTCTTTAACTGGTTTTCGATGGAACTTTTATGATCTTCTAATAGTTTTAATCGATTAATTGCTGTATGTTCTCCTTCAGTATACAAGAAGGCATACTCTTTGATTTTTGTGATCGGCATTTGCGTCTCTTTTAATTTTAAAACAAATTTTAGCCATTGAAGATGCGATTCAGTATATTTTCTTTCTCCATTTTCATTCCGATCTGGAAGAATGATATTCTCTTTTTCATAGTAACGTAATGTATGTGTACTAACTCCTACTAGTTGTGCCACTTCGCCAATTGTATACATAAAACCCTCCATTTTTAACCAATGCTAATCAAGTGTAAAAAATAGGCTTGACTTAGAGTTTACTCTAACCACTATAATAAATCCGTAAAAGTTAACAATCAATTTTTGTTAGTATAACAAAATATTAGGAGGCAATAAAATGAAAAAATATACAGTTATTTCAGGTGCAAGTTCTGGTATTGGTTACGAAACAGCTCTTGCTTTTGCTGCTCGCGGTAAAAATTTAGTCATTGTGGCACGTAGAACTGAGGAGCTTGAAAAACTAAAAACAGAGATCGTGAAAGTAAATGCAGAATTAGATGTCGTTATAAAAACAGTTGATTTATCAAATACGAAAAATGCTTATACATTATATGAAGATTTAGAGGGATATGAAATTGAAACGTGGATTAATAACGCAGGATTTGGTAATTTTGCATCAGTTGGAGATCAAAATTTAACTAAAATTGAGACAATGCTTAATTTAAATATCGAGGCTTTAACTATTTTAACTTCTCTTTATGTGCGTGACTATTCATCAGTTGAAGGAACACAATTAATTAACGTTTCATCAGGCGGGGGTTATACGATTATTGGAAATGCCATCACATACTGTGCTTCTAAATTCTATGTAAGTGCCTTTACTGAAGGGCTTGCACATGAATTAAAAGAAAAAGGTGCAAGCATGCAAGCAAAAGTATTAGCTCCTGCTGCAACTGAAACTGAATTTGCAAAAGTATCGAATGATTTAGAAGAAAATGTTAAGTTTGAAGGACTTCTTCCTAAATACCATACAGCCAAAGAAATGGCTGGATTTATGCTTGATCTTTACGATAGCGAAAAAGTAGTTGGAATTGTAGATGGTCTTACTTATGAATTTCAATTAAAAGATCCAATTTATCCTTATGCAGTAAGAATGAGAAGCTAATAAGATTGATTTATCATCGTTATTCAAAAATTTCTGGATCATTATCCTTATAATTTTACGTATATAAAAAAGTTCTTTACTAATTGTAATATCCTATTAAAAAGAGGTTCTTCCATAAGGAGAACCTTTCATATATTTGTTCAACTAACGGATTCTTTAGTTGAACAAGTTTCGGATTTACAAGGAAAATTACACCGTCTCTAATTACTGCAGCTATTCCAATGCTGCTTTTATAGGAATCGTTTTTCTTAGCCACACGGACACCGACAACGTAGTCCGAAAAGACGATTATCGCCAATGCTGCAGCAATATAAATATGCATCATCTCAAATCCCTTAGCTTGAAGCATTGAATCAAAAAAAGCTCCTACCGTACCGGTTAGAGCTCCTAAGACAAGGCTTTTATTCACAATCATCTTCAGAAAAACACTTATTAAATTATCAAACATAACTCACTCTCCTATTACAAAATAAAAAGAGCCCCGAAAGGACTCGATAATGTGAAACTTTTTTTATTTATTCATACTACCTTTTTCTCGTACAGGTGATTGTAAAGGAACCGCAGGTGCTAATTCAATTAGGGTTTAGTTTCGTATTTCCAAAAAGCCTTTTACCATTACTATTTTTCAGGATAGTAGTACAATTATTCACATTCTAGTTTGTGTTTCTCAATTTGCCAACTGTAACAATGGACAAATGACTATTATAAAATATGGCAGGAGGTATTTTAAATGGATTATGGCTTTAGCGGTTATAACCGTCAACATCCCAGCATTCATCCAATTTTAGATCAAATTTTGGAAGGGTGGACTGGGGAACCTAAAAATACTGTTTATTTGTTAATCAATAAATATGGTTTACCTAATGAAGCAAGTTCAAGAAGAATGATCTGGTATAACAATGGTCCTTGGGAGCGTTCGATTGTTCATCTTGATACAGTACCTCATAACACTCCGACTCCCCATCTTGATTATTTAGAACAAACCATTGATTATAAAGTACCTGTTCAATTTTTTGATGAATTAGCACAGTTTGATGGTAGTTTATATCCAAACCGAACGGCAGGTGAAGCAACTGCTAAATGTGATCAAGAAGCAGCGAATTTTATGGCTTTAAATTTGATGAACGACATTGTGAATGGCAAACGAACCGTAGAAGATGCACGTCGTGCTGCTGTTGAAATTGAAAAAGGTTTTCGATTAAAGGGTCAATCATCACCTTACACCACAGGATTCCTATTCCCAAAACAATCTCATACTGCTGATCCCGATGTCGCCGCTTTTTAAGGCAAACTAAAACGGCGGGTTGGTTCCATTATTGGATATGTAATGTCTTAATATAATTATTTTTCTTTACCTAACCTGCCATATTAGTTTAAGAAGAAAATCAACCACATTCTATATAAGAGCCTAATGCTTTAACAGATGTTTTAAAAATAAATCTCCCTTGCAGTTACATGTTGCAAGTATATTTCTTTATATTTTTCTTTAGGACTTTTGCATATAATGTAGGAAAAATTTTTATCGTCCTACAATTGTGGTGCGAACAAGTGTTCGCATAAAAGAAGCACCCATATTGGGATGCTAAAATATAATATTTAATGGCTTTGATAAGCAATTTTCTCTAAATTTCGAACCGCGATCTCCATTGCATCTTCCATGTCCTTTGCGAGTCCTTCAGCTAAGAAATCCCTGTTCGGTGTTTTACCGTTGTCATAAATATTTAAGTAAACTTCAAATCTGTCTTCAAATTCAACAATAATATAATCTACCATATCATCGTGAGAATTAATCATAA
>NZ_MLYR01000058.1 GCF_001866655.1 Bacillus sp. MUM 116
TAATATAATATTATCATAATAATAAAAAATTATTAAGGGATGTGTTTATAATGGAAAAATATCCAAAGGCAATTGGACCTTATTCTGTATACCGTAAAACAGGTAATTTGATTTATACGTCTGGGCAGCTTCCAATTGACCCGGAAAGAAACGAATTTCCCAGCGATAAAATTGAAGATCAAACAAGACAATCTCTATTAAATGTAAAAGCAATACTCGAAGAAAATGGCGCGTCGATGGATGATATCTTAAAAACAACTGTTTTTCTAAATGATATGAATGATTTCAATGCCATGAATGAAGTATATAAAGAATTTTTTAGTTTTCCCTACCCTGCAAGAACAGCTGTTGCGGTTGAAAAACTGCCTAAAAACGCCTTAGTTGAAATAGAAGTTGTTGCGGTAATAGATAAATAAAAATGAAGCTGAACACAAAATTAATTCACGGTGATCCGTTGACTGATCTGCATACCGGAAGCTCATCCGTACCTATTTATCAAGCCTCTACCTTTCATTAATGCTTTGGATCATTTACAAGCAACGACTGTTTTACGGAAAAAAATATTATAAGGATTGGAAATTGCTTTATGGAGAAAATGATGATCGCCAATGTACCCACAAAGGTTGAAAGAGTGGATTTTTTCAATAAACACTTGAACAAATCAGTTTTTATCAAGCGTGATGACCAGACTGGAATGGGAACATCAGGAAACAAAATTAGAAAGCTGGAATATTTATTAGCGGATGCAAAAAACAGAAATTGTGATTATTTAATTACTAGCGGCGGGAACCAATCCAACCATGCGAGAGCGACTGCAGTTCTGGCGGCTAAATATCAGATGAAGTCCTTGTTGATTTTAAAAGAAAGTGAAATAAATAGGACGGAAGGAAATCTATTTCTTAATAAATTAGTAGGTGCAACAATTAAGCTGGCAAGTGAGGAAGAGTATCAAGATTTAACACCAATGATTGCAAAATTGAAGAAAGATTTGACTGATTCCGGACACAACCCTTATGTCATTCCGATGGGAGGCTCAAACGGCATTGGTGCTTTAGGGTATGTAGAAGCCTTCTATGAAATACTTCGTCAAGAACAGGAATTAGGATTAGTGTTCGACACGATTGTGGTTACGAACGGGTCAGGCGGTACCTATGCCGGTTTGTTATATGGAAATAAAGAAAGCAATCAAAATAAAACCATTATTGGCATTAGTGTATTAAATCAGAGGGAACAAGCGGTTCATGATCTATTACACATTTTAGAAGATATGAATCAATATAGAAACAATCATTTCAGTTTTTCGGATGAGGAAATCAACATTATTGATAGCTATATAGGTTTAGGTTACGGCAAGAGCCAATTGGATGAACTGAGATTCATAGAGAAATTTGCACAAGAAGAAGGGATTATCCTTGATCCGGTATATACCGGGAAGTCGATGTATGGTTTATACCACGAACTTAAGAATGAAAATCTTCAGGGAAGCCAAAACATATTGTTTATTCATACCGGTGGGATTTTCGGCTGGACGGATGAGAAGATTAATATGTTGTATGGAGCTGTTTAAAATTGTCCGTTGATTGGACATATCTCTGGATGTGTCCGGCGGACTTTTTAAAAAGTTTAATTGGATAATGTTATAGGTTTACGCGGAAATGTAAACGCATTCGCAGCAATTTTTAGAAAAATGAGGGATAAGCATGATTCACAACTTTGATGAAACGATTAATCGAATTGGCTCTGATTCCGATAAATGGGACAATGAAGGGAAAGGCGGCACATTGATTCCGCTGGGTATTGCTGATACCGATTACAAGGCACCACGTGAAGTATTAGATGTTGTAAGGGAAAAGGTGGATTTTGGCGTATTTGGTTATGGATATTTTCCGCGTAATCGATTTACTGATGCTATTAAAGGCTGGTATGGCCGCCATCATAAAATTGATATTAGGGAAGACGAAATTAGTTATGCGCCCGGATTAATGACAGGGGCGTTATGGATGTTTTTAGATGCTTATACCAATCCGGGAGACAAAGTAGTGATACAGCCTCCAGTCTACGCCACCTTTAAAAAGGTAATTGAGAATTTTAATAGAAAAGCAATTGACAATCGATTAATTTACCACAAAAGAGGTGGTTATCAGATTGATTTTGAAGATTTAGAAGACAAACTAAAGATGCCCGATGTAAAAATACTCCTTGTATGTAATCCTGCCAATCCAATTGGGCGGGTATGGACAAAAGAGGAAATGAAGAAAATGTATGATTTATGCCGCGAGAATAACGTGATGATTATAAGTGATGAAATTCATAGCGACATGATTCATAAAGGGTTGCCTTTTCACTCCTTTTTAGAGATTTGTGAGGAAGAGGATCAACATGTTGTGGTGATGAACTCTCCAAGTAAAACCTTTAATCTAGCCTCCTTTTTTAGTGCTTATGTGATTGTAAAGAATAAAAATATGAAGAAAGCATTTGATGATATTTACGCAAAATATCACTTTGATTATAACTATTTAGGGGTTGAGGCTTTAATCACTGCTTATAATGAATGCGATTATTATGTGGATGAATTGAATGCTTATTTACAAAGCAATATTGATTTTTCGATTAACTATATCCATCAACATTTACCAAAGTTAAAAGTTCAGTATCCTGATTGTTCCTATTTGTTATGGCTTGACTGTGAAGGGCTGGGCCTCACCGGTACGGAATTGGCTGAATTTTTTACGAATGCAGGGGTTAGGGTCAATGATGGGAGTTCGTATGGAAAAGATAATGGTAATTTTGTAAGAGTAAACATTGCTTGTACAAGATCTTTACTAGAGCGCGCATTGAAACAGATTAAGCTAAACTATGATAAATATGGTTTTTAAAAACTAATTGAATTGTGAGGTTGTGTGTATGGGGAATAAACCTGAAAATCAAGGAAATGCAACTGCCGAATGGGAAATAAAGTCTTATAAATTTCCGGTATCATTTAAATATGCAGCAGTTTCTGTCTTAATCTTTTTCGGCCTGCTGCTTACAGGAACACTTGGTTTTGGTGCATCTCTGGAATTAATGTTCTTGTTGTTATGGATTGTTGTGAGCCTGCTTGTCATGAAACTGGGATACAAATATAATGAGGTTCAAAATATGGCTTGGGAGATGGGGAAGCAATCTTTTGAGCCGAATACGATTATTTTAGTAGTTGGTGTCATGATTGCCACCTGGATGGCTTCCGGTACAATCCCTTATGTTATGTATTGGGGCTTAGAATTAATTTCACCGCAATACTTTTTAATCACCGCATTGATCCTTACATCTGCAACCTCTCTTGCAACTGGAACTTCATGGGGGACGTTGGGTACAGCGGGCTTGGCCTTAATGACAGTTGGTAATGCACTTGGAGTTCCCCAAGCAATGACAGCAGGTGCTATTATTTGTGGTTCCTTCTTCGGAGATAAATTGTCACCATTGTCTGATAGTACAATTTTAGCAGCTACCGTTGCTGGATCTAAAGTAATGTCACACGTTAAACACATGTTATGGTCAACTGTCCCAGCGTATATTCTAACAGCAATTATATTTATCATTTTAGGTTTAAAGTATGGAAAAGACGGAGCGAAGATACAGGAGATTCAACAAATTACTGGTGTAATATCAAAGCATTTCCATTTATCCTGGATTTCATTGATTCCTCTCCTTGTTGTACTAGTTATGCTCGTAAGGGGCATTCCAGCTATTGTTTCGCTGTTAATGGGAGTATTTAGCGGTATGGCTGTCGCTGTTTTTATTCAGGGATATAATTTAACAAAAATGTTTGATATCATGACCAATGGATTTGTGTTTCAAAGCGGCAGTAAGTTAGTTGACCCCATACTAAGCAGAGGCGGGCTCTACAGTTTAATGAGTTCATTCCTTGTTGTCCTTTTAGCCATGTGTGTAACGGGAATGTTGGAACAGTCTGGGATTCTGAGCGCTTTAGTTGAGCCATTGGTCAAACGAACCCACGGTTCTACATTTAGAATAACACTAGCTACAATGGTAATCGCATTAATCACAAATATGATTGGCTCATCGATGTTATTAACTGCAATTGTAGCGGGTTCACTTATGAAAAATGTCTTTAAAAATAATAATTTGGCACCGGAAAATCTTTCGCGTAATATCGAGGATGTTGGGACGATGGGCGCACCGGTTATTCCGTGGAATTCCAACG
Source organism: Bacillus sp. MUM 116 (assembly GCF_001866655.1). Taxonomy (GTDB): domain Bacteria; phylum Bacillota; class Bacilli; order Bacillales; family Cytobacillaceae; genus Neobacillus. Next base: position 4,205 of record NZ_MLYR01000058.1, read on the forward strand.
CAATCTATTGTTCGCAGATGTTGGGGGTATCGCCATATGCCTATTTCCCATATGTCTTTCTAGCCTTCTTTGTCCCATTATTTGATTTAATTTATGGTGCCACTGGATTTGCAATAAAGAAGTTAAAGCAGGAGAAGCTTGAGGATGTTGAAACAACATCTAAAGCGATCTAAGTAAATGAGGTTTTATATAGGCGATTCCTGATAACATTTATAGGAATCGCCTTTTCATATTGGTAAGTTGTCCTGGTACATGTTTTCTTAGTTTTAAAAAATTTTTCTCAAACGTGATAGGAAATAGGAATGATTAACCTATAAGAGGCTGAAAAAATAGTGATTTTTCAAGGAATTAAAGATTGGCACGAATATTGCAAGTTAATATTCATGACTAAGAGATAAGGGGGGAAAGAGATGTATAAAGCTGTTATTCTAGGGACTGGACCTGCTGGGTTAACCGCTGCAATTTATTTAGCACGTGCTAACATAAGTCCTTTGGTCATTGAAGGGCCTGAACCAGGGGGGCAATTGACATTGACAACAGATGTCGAGAATTTTCCTGGTTTTCCTGAAGGGATTATGGGACGAGAGTTGATGCAGAACATGCGAAAGCAAGCTGAGTTTTTTGGAGCAAAGTTTAAAAGAGGTTGGGTTAAAAAAGTCGACTTTTCCAATAACCCTTTTACCTTAACGGTGGAAGGAATAGGGGAGCTTAAAACGCAATCATTAATCATTTCAACGGGAGCTTCTGCGAAACTTTTGGAAATTCCGGGGGAAAGAGAAAATATTGGCCGTGGGGTAAGCACCTGTGCAACATGCGATGGATTTTTCTTTAGAGGTAAGAAAATTATCGTTGTCGGCGGCGGAGATTCTGCTATGGAAGAGGCAAACTTTTTAACGAAGTTTGCTTCGGAGGTTCGGGTTGTCCACCGCAGAAAGGAACTTCGCGCTTCCCAAATTATGCAAGACCGTGCCAGAAGGAATCCAAAAATTACATGGAGCTTAAATTCCATTCCTGAAGAAGTGATCGCAGGGGATCGACATGTTACTGGCTTGAAAGTAAAAAACAGCGAAACAGGAAAAGAGGAAGTTCTGGAAACGGATGGTATTTTCGTTACCATCGGCCATAAACCGAACACAGCATTTTTAGACAATCAAATCAAAACGGATGATATGGGATATATCGTGGTGAATCCTGGTACCACCGAAACGAATATTCCAGGTGTATTTGCCTGCGGAGATGTTCAAGATCATAAATACCGCCAAGCCATTACGGCTGCGGGTAGTGGTTGTATGGCTGCTCTGGATTGCGAAAAATATCTTGATGCAAATGAATTATATAGTGAAAACAATCAATCTATCATTGAGAAACAAATATAGGGAGGATTTTAATAATGAAAGAGATTAAAACAAAACAAGAGTTTGAAGAGGCGATTTTATCAACAAAACCAGTTATGGCCAAATTTTATGCCGAATATTGCCCTGACTGTCAGCATACCGATTTATTTATGCCTATCTTGGAAGAAGCATATAAAGAAAAAGTAGACATGATTGCAGTAAATCGTGAACATTTTCCAGAGGTATTAGAGAAGCTGGATGTGTACGGAATCCCAAGCTTTATTGCTTTTCAAGAAGGGAAGGAACTGAACCGCTTTGTAAGTAAACTTGGAAAAAGTCAGGAAGAGGTTGAACAGTTTCTTAATCAAATTGTAGAGGCAAGTGGAAAACTGGGATAGAAAATCCTTACCTGGAGCCAACTTTTTTTATAGAACCTATACAGCTTTTGAGTTCGAAAGTTCTGCTTTTGATGAACCTACTTTCATAGGTAAGGACCGGTACCCCTAAGCTGCGGAAGATTGGAAAACTCAATATTCGGCACTTTCCAGTAAAAAGTTAGAACAAAAAAATCTTATCAATTTACCCTAGGATTGCAAATTCAATTGCAATCCTTTTTTTAATAATTAGGAAAAAATTTTTCAAAACTAGGAATCGAAAAACAGTACGGAACAGCAGTTTTACACTATATTCATAGCGGAAATGATAAATTTCCATCTTATTTGGAGGTGAGAAGGTTGAATGAACAATGATTTTATTTTGGCATAATACTTGCATTAATAAAATTGAAAAGGGAGGTGGAGGAAATTAAAAAAACGGAGCTTGAATCTGCGTAAATGCAGGTAACTGGAGGAGGGGTTATATGACTGATTTGACAGACTACAAAGTGATTATTGTTGGCGGCGGAAGTGCCGGTATTACAGTGGCAGCACGTCTATTAAAAGAATCGCGGGTTCTTTATGGGAAAATTGCCATTATTGACCCTGCTGAAAAACATTATTTCCAGCCACTATGGACACTGGTTGGTGGTGGGGTTGTCGATAAAAAAGTAACTGAGAGAGAACAGTCCACTTTAATTCCAGATGGCATTGCATGGATTAAAGAGCCGGTTGAAGCGTTTTTTCCAGATGAACAGTCAGTTGTAACAGCTTCGGGCAGCAAACTGAGTTATGACTTTTTAGTGGTGGCAGCAGGTATTCAAATCGACTGGCACAAGGTGAAAGGTTTAAAAGAGAGCATTGGCAAGAATGGCGTTTGCAGTAATTACTCTTTCGATTATGTCGAAAGTACTTGGGAAAATATCCGCAATTTCAACGGCGGGAATGCCATCTTTACAAATCCGAATACACCGGTTAAATGTGGTGGTGCACCACAAAAAATCATGTATCTTGCGGATGATTACTTTCGAAAATCAGGGGTTCGCTCGAATTCCGCTATCCACTTTTTCTCGGGAGCGGGGAGTATCTTTGGAGTCCAAAAATACGCGGATACATTGAACAAAGTAATTGAAAGAAAAGGAATTGAAACGCATTACCTGCACAATTTAGTGGAAATAAATGCACCGCAAAAAAAGGCCGTTTTTAAAAACCTTTCGACGGATGAATTAGGAATGGTCCCCTATGATATGATTCATGTCGTCCCGCCGATGAGTTCGCCTGATTTCATTAAGAACAGTCCATTAGCCGAAGATACTGGCTGGCTGGATGTGGATCCATATACATTGTCCCATAAAAAATATGGAAATGTCTTTGGAATAGGTGACTGTACCAATTTACCAACATCAAAAACGGGTGCCGCTATCCGCAAACAAGCTCCGGTTCTTGTTCAGAACTTGTTATGTTTAATGAATCAAAAAACAGGTATGCAAAAGTACAACGGCTATACTTCGTGTCCGCTCGTAACCGGATATGGAAGCTTAGTTTTAGCAGAGTTTGATTATGAATCTAAGCCGGAGGAGAGCTTTCCTTTTGATCAAGCAAAGGAAAGATACAGTATGTATCTATTAAAGAAGCAGATACTCCCCATTGTATATTGGAACGGAATGCTAAAGGGCCTGCTATAAAAAAATATGTTAGTGAGAGATGATTATGCAGAAAACCACTATTGATCACTTATCTGAACTCCAACCATTACTTTCATTATTGAGTCAGAAGGAAATACAAAACAGTTTAATCCAAACACTGGAAAAACTACCCGAACTTGTTGACCAGTATTCTGCCCTAGAACGAAACATCACTTTTATAAAATCCGTTCTGAATGATAGAGAATCGATGGAATATTTATTGGGAGGAATAGATGATGAAATCGGGAAATACATTCCCACCAAAGATTCATTGGAAGCATTGATGGCACTGGTCCATAACCTTCCGAGATATACTAGGTACTTGTCAATGTTAGAACCAATTATGGAATTCCTATTATCGACATCCCGTGATCATGAGTCCGGTGATTATTTATCACAAGAAATCGCTGGTCCAATCCAGCAAAAGGTTGAAAATGGTTGGGATTTGATTCTACGGGCAAAAAAAGAAGCGGACAAAGACCATTCACCCGTGACCATATTTACCGTATTCAAATTAATGAAAGAGCCTGCTGTTCAGCGGAGTATTCATTTTGTTAAAGCACTTTTGACCATTACTTCTGAACCTAAATCAAAATAATCTCCTTTTTAAGGAGTGTTCATTCTCAATTAATCTTTTGTGACCTGCGGGTTTGACTAATGGGTAAAAGAGAATAATAAAGCATTCAATTCCACGGTGCTTACGGCTAAAGGGAAAAAGATGACAAGCCTACACCCCTATTGCGATCGTAACCAGTGCATCGCGGAATGAAAAAGGAGTTAGGAAATGACGATTCTTCAATGGATTCTCACAGTTGCTTCAGGTGGTATTATTGGCTTTACTTTAGGGCTTATTGGCGGCGGCGGTTCCATTTTAGCGGTTCCTCTTTTGCTTTATGTGGTCGGGGTGAAAGACCCGCATATTGTGATTGGGAGTACAGCCCTTGCCGTTTCCATTAATGCCTTCTTGAATCTTATCCCTCATTCACGCGCAGGCCATGTCCACTTAAGACCGGCCATCGTATTTGCTATACCAGGTGTGGTTGGGGCCTTCTCTGGTTCTTATCTTGGTAAGCTTTTACCGAGCAAGCAATTGCTGTTTCTCTTTGCCTTACTTATGATTTTTATGGCCATTAAAATGATCCTGCCTAAAAAGACTGTAAAACAGGCAGCAAATATTGAAACAGAAGGTATGAGGTAAATGGATAAATTCAATGGAAAAAAGTTAACCCTATTCGGTGTTATGACAGGATTGGCATCAGGATTTTTTGGCATTGGCGGCGGGTTTTTGGTTGTTCCCTCCTTACTGGCTGCCACAAACATGGCAATCGTTGAAGCAATAGGTACATCTTTGTTTTCTGTGGGAATTTTTGGGATTACAACGGCGTTAAATTACAGCCTTTCTGGATTGGTTAATTGGTTCGTTGTACTGGCACTTGTATGCGGCGGATTTATAGGGGGAATCTTTGGTACGATCGTTGCAAAGCGTTTAAGCAAACAACGACAAGCCCTTAACTATATATTCTCTGCTGTTGTCATAACCGTAGCCATCTATATGATCATTAAAAATGCCGACGCCCTGAATTTATGAATCTGTAATTGATAGAGAAAATAGCTAGGAATAGGTTTCACAATCATACTTTTCTAGTTTATTTTGAAGATGTGATGATCGAAATAGAGGCAATCGCGAAGAAATAATTTTTGTGGTGATCAACGATTCCCTAACATAGGTAATCTTGGGCCAATTTTTTAGCCTCGCGATCTGCCTAAGTCACCTATGAAACTTTACGATCATACATAGTTCCTTCTTTATGGCTCCTTGGTAGGACTAAATGAAAGCGTTATCGTATCATTCTCTTTGCATCTTATGCTCCAGTGTCGCCTTGTATGTGATGACGATCCCTGGATTAAACAAACTCCTTTTCATACGGATGACCGTTGCAATGATTATTTGCCTATTGATTTTGTATACGGCTAAATGGCTTTATAATTTTTGCAATATTTTATTATTTTTGAAAGTAATTTTATAAAATCGGAGGTACTTATATGGGTAAACCGGCACTTAAATTGAATTTTATCCCTACCAAGGAAAAATCAAATGGACAGCAGTTACACCGCAGTTTACAGTCCAGACATTTAACGATGATGGCGATCGGCGGTGCAATCGGAACAGGGTTGTTTGTATCAAGTGGATCAGCGATCAGTAAAGCAGGACCCGGTGGAGCGCTCGCAGCCTACATACTAGTGGGAATCATGGTGTATTTTGTCATGAATAGTTTAGGTGAACTGGCATCATTTTTACCTGTGCCGGGATCATTTGAAACCTATGCAACAAGGTACGTAGATCCTGCCTTCGGATTTGCTTTAGGATGGAATTATTGGTACACCAATGCCATTACGATTCCGGCCGATCTCTCAGCAGCTGTTCTAATTATGAAGTATTGGTTTCCAGACTCATCTGCCCTATTATGGAGTACGATCTTCTTAGTAATATTACTGGCTCTAAATCTACTATCTGTTAAGGGATATGGGGAAAGTGAATATTGGTTTGCAGGTATTAAGGTTGTTTCGATTATTTTGTTTTTAATCATCGGAACAGCTATGATTTTCGGGATTATGGGAGGGCATACTGAGGGTTTCAGTAACTTTACAAAAGGAGATGCCCCATTTCACGGCGGATTTCTAGCATTCTTTAGTGTGATCCTTATTGCCGGTTTTGCCTTCCAGGGGACCGAGGTGATTGCAACAGCTGCCGGTGAAACGAATAATCCATCTAAAAATGTTCCTAAAGCCATTCGAACCATTTTCTGGCGGATCCTTATTTTCTACGTATTAACCATATTCATTATTGGTTTGATCATTCCTTATACGGATCCCAATCTGCTTAAAACGGGTATTAGCAATGTTGCGATTAGTCCATTCACCCTTGTTTTTAAACGAGCCGGCTTAGCGTTTGCCGCTTCGGCCATGAATGCCGTTCTTCTTACTTCTATTTTATCTGCAGCAAATACCGCCATGTATGCATCTTCACGTATGCTTTGGGCATTGGCGAAAGAAGGAAAAGCTCCCCGCATGTTTGCGAAGGTTAATTCCCGTGGGATTCCAATGGCTGCATTAATGGTATCTGTCATCTTTGGGTTTATTTCGTTTTTGTCATCTATGTTTGGAAGCGGTTCCGTTTTTATGTGGCTAGTGGCGACTTCCGCTATGACCGGATTTATTAAATGGTTCGGGATCGCTGTCAGTCATTACCGCTTTCGCAGGGCCTATATTGCTCAAGGAAAAGATCCTAGTCAACTTCCGTTTAAAGCTAAATTTTTTCCATTAGGTCCAATGATCACCTTCTTGTTCATTATTGTGTTAGTCCTTGGCCAAAATTTATTTACTGAAGGCAAGATTGATTGGGGAGAGACCATTGCTAATTATATCGGCATTGTTCTCTTTGTAGTTCTTTGGATTGGTTATAAAATGATTAAAAAAACAAAGGTTATCCCTCTTACGGAATGTGATTTTAAGAATCGCGAGTAAGATGATTCCTGCATAGTTCAATTATGTAATTATCCTTCCTTTACTTTTATGTACAAGGAAGGATTTTTTTTTCGAATGTGAGATAGATTTTATCAGATTTGCTAAGATTCCAGCAAAAGCAATGGGCTCTTCCCATGAATGAAAATGATTAAACAGTGTTGTATCAACAAAAACAACACCATCACTGGTTCATTAAGTGGAATTTTTAGTTTGGCACGATTTTTGCAATATAGTTTGGTGTAAAAGTTAACGAATAGGGGGAGCGAAATGAAATACAACTTCGATCAGGAAATTAACCGGATGAAAACAGCCTGCGAAAAGTGGGATGACCTTGAGACGCGCTTTGGTGTGAATGATGTCCTCCCCATGTGGGTGGCTGATATGGACTTTAAGGCACCACCTGCCGTGATTGAAACCTTAAAGGAAAGGGTAGAGCATGGGATCTATGGGTACACCTATCGCCCGGACTCATATTTTGAAGCGATTGTGGATTGGGTGTCTCGAAGGCATCAATGGTCCATTCAAAAGGAATGGATCACCCATAGCCCTGGCGTTATTCCGGCCTTGGCCTTTCTTCTGCGGTCATTAACCCAGCCTGGTGATAAGATCATCGTTCAATCACCGGTTTACCACCACTTCTTCCGCGTGATTGAATCGCAGGGACGTACGGTTGTAAACAACCCTCTTTCCTATGAGGATGGACGATACACGATGGATTTTGCAGATTTAGAGGCTCAGATTGATTCGTCCGTTAAAATGTTAATCCTTTGCAGCCCGCATAATCCGGTGGGAAGGGTCTGGACACGTGAAGAGCTTACACTTCTTGGGGAAATCTGTCTTAAACATAATATTTTGATAGTTTCGGACGAAATTCATTTTGATCTCGTCTACAACGAGTATAAACACGTACCAATCGCTTCGATCTCAGAAGCGCTGGCCAAGCAGACCATTACGTGCTTTTCACCAAGTAAGACTTTCAATATTTGGGGAGTTCAAACCTCTGTTGTCATTATTCCAAATTGTGATTTGAGAGAACGCTATAATCGTGAAATCAACAGTATGGCGATTGGATGGGCAACACCGTTTGGTATAGCAGCTTTGGAGAGTGCCTATCGATTCGGGGAAGAATGGCTGGATCAGCTAATTGATTATTTAAAAGGAAATGTTGATTTTGTTGAATCGTATTTACAAAACAATATCCCTCAAATCAAACTTGTCAAACCGGAGGGGACGTACCTGCTTTGGCTGGATTTCCGGGAACTTGGATTCTGTATGGAAGAATTAGATCAGTTTATGCTGCAAAAAGCAAGATTGGCCTTGAATGAAGGTCACATTTTTGGCCAAGGTGGAGAAGGCTTTATGAGAATGAATATCGCATGTCCCCGCACTACGTTGGAAAAAGCTCTACTCCAGTTAGAACGAGCAGTCAAGCAACTTTCCCCAATAGGAAAGTAAAACATCAGAATATTGAGGAGGAATTAGGATGGATTACGCAAATGCATATGATTTCAAACATTTTGTTCATGATATGACCGTTATGGTGGAACAGAGTCAGAATGATAAAGAATGTGTTGTGGAAGCGGAAAGGTTGGTTGGTAAATTAATTCAATCCCAATCATGGCTTCCTGCTGAGAAGAGAAGGCCAAGTGATGAGGGGTACTCACGGCATCCGTTGTATTGTGATCCAGAGGACCGTTTCGAAGTGATCGCGCTCGTCTGGAAGCCCGGCCAGAAGACCACTCTTCATGATCACGATGATACATGGGGAGCAGAAGGAGTTATCGCGGGTCAGGTCAAGGTGACAAATTATATACGATTAGAGGAATTATCAGGGGGAAAAATTGTTAAGTTACAGCCTGCTGATTCCATTGTTGTAAACGAGCAGAATACAGGAAAGCTATTGCCTCCGGCAGACTGTCATATCCTTGAGGGGGTAGGCGAAACACCTGCTATCACGATTCATGTTTATGGAAAGCAATTGAGGAAATTTCGGGTATTCACCCCTTTAGATGAAGAAGGGCTATATCTGGCAGAGGAAAAACATGTTGAATACTTCCCTGTTTAGAATCGATTTAATAGAGAATGTTTGGTCCGACCGGTTTATACCTTAAAGGATCATGATTAAGCTGAAATATATTAAGATAAAAAACTATGTTTCCTTTCCGTTTTTTATCCTTGAAAGGAGAAGCTATAAATGCATCATGTGACTCGAAAAATTAAGAAGGTGTTAGTGGCAAACCGGGGGGAAATTGCGATTCGCATTTTTCGTGCGTGCACAGAACTAAATATACGTACCGTAGCCATTTATTCAAATGAAGATGCAGGATCTTTTCATCGCTATAAAGCGGATGAAGCTTATTTAATCGGAAAAGGGAAAAAGCCTATTGAAGCCTATTTAGATATTGAAGGAATCATTGAACTGGCCAAAACGCTTGATGTAGATGCCATTCACCCAGGGTATGGGTTTTTGTCGGAAAATATTCAATTTGCCAAACGTTGTGAAGAAGAAGGAATGATCTTTATTGGTCCACAATCAAGGCATCTTGATATGTTTGGTGATAAGGTGAAAGCTCGTTATCAAGCAGTTCAAGCAAATATTCCCGTGATCCCCGGGAGCGATGGCCCGATTTCAAGTCTGGAAGGGGCGGAAAAGTTTGGTCGAGAACATGGTTATCCCCTTATGATTAAAGCCGCATTGGGCGGGGGCGGCCGCGGCATGCGGATCGTTCGAAGTGCAGATGAATTAAAAGAATCCTTTGAACGTGCTAAGTCTGAAGCGAAAGCTGCGTTTGGCAATGATGAGGTCTATATTGAAAAATGTATTGAAAACCCCAAGCACATTGAAGTACAAATTTTGGGTGATCAGGACGGCAACATCATACATTTATATGAGCGTGATTGTTCAATCCAGCGCCGACATCAGAAGGTAGTGGAAATCGCACCGAGTGTCACTTTACCCGAAACATTGCGCAATCAAATCTGCGATGCAGCTATTCAATTAATGAAAAACGTTGGCTACCAAAATGCCGGAACCGTAGAGTTCCTTGTGTCAGGCGATACGTTTTATTTCATTGAAGTCAATCCACGGGTTCAGGTGGAGCATACGATCACCGAAATGATTACAGGGATTGATATTGTTCAGGCACAAATTCTCATTGCGGATGGATACTCCCTGCATAGTAATGTGATTGGTATTCCTCCTCAGGAGGACATTCAAATCAATGGTTTTGCGATTCAATCACGCGTAACGACAGAAGACCCAATCAACCAGTTTATGCCGGACACTGGGAAAATTATGGCGTTCCGATCAGGTGGCGGGTTTGGTGTTCGTCTTGATGCTGGAAATGGGTTTCAAGGGGCTGTCATTACGCCTTATTATGATTCATTGCTCGTAAAAGTAACGACATGGGCAGGTACGTTTGAGAAAGCGGCTTCTAAAATGCTGCGTAACCTTCGGGAATTTCGTATTCGCGGGATTAAAACGAACCTTCCATTTTTGGAAAATCTGGTAAAGAACGAAAAGTTTTTAAAAGGCGACTTTGACACGTCTTTTATTGAAACAACACCAGAATTATTCTTATTTCCAAAAAGCAAGGACCGCGGTACAAAATTGCTGACCTATATCGGGAATGTTACAGTAAATGGGTTTCCTGGCATCGGTAAAAAGAAGAAGCCTGTATTTACAAAACCCACCTTACCTAAAACCACATACTCAGAGCCCGTTCCATCTGGTACGAAACAAATTTTAGATGCCGAAGGTGCTGAGGGTGTCGTCAAATGGATTAGGGAACAAAAAGAAGTCTTGTTAACCGATACGACCTTTCGTGATGCTCATCAGTCCCTGCTGGCAACCCGCATACGGACCAATGATTTAGTAAGGATTGCAGAGCCAACGGCACGCTTAAACCCTCACCTTTTTTCGGTAGAAATGTGGGGTGGTGCCACATTTGATGTATCATATCGATTTTTAAATGAAGATCCTTGGGATCGATTATTCCAATTACGCCAAAAAATGCCCAATCTATTATTCCAAATGCTTCTTCGTTCTTCCAATGCGGTTGGTTATAAAAACTATCCAGACAATGTCATTAAAAAATTCGTGGAAGAATCAGCAGATGCCGGAATTGATGTGTTCCGAATTTTTGATAGTTTAAATTGGGTGAAAGGCATGTCATTAGCGATTGAATCAGTAAGAGAAAGCGGTAAAATTGCCGAAGCAGCCATGTGTTATACAGGAGACATTTTAGATCCGACGAGAAGAAAGTATGATCTGGATTATTATAAAAATCTTGCGAAAGAGCTGGAAGAATCGGGTGCTCATATTATAGGGATTAAAGATATGGCCGGATTATTAAAGCCGCAAGCCGCTTATGAGCTAATCTCGTCCTTAAAGGAAACAATAGACATACCTATTCACCTGCACAGCCATGATACAAGCGGCAACGGAATTTATATGTATGCGAAGGCCATTGAGGCAGGTGTGGATATTATCGATACAGCCGTCAGTTCGATGGCGGGGTTAACCTCGCAGCCAAGCGCTAATTCGTTATTTTATGCGTTAGAAGGCCATGAACGGAAACCGAACATCGATATTCAGAGCTTAGAACATCTTTCTTCCTATTGGGAAGATGTTCGTAAGTATTATCAACCCTTTGAAAGTGGAATGAACTCCCCTCATACAGAGGTATATGTTCACGAAATGCCGGGAGGCCAATACAGCAACTTGCAGCAACAGGCAAAATCAGTTGGATTAGGGGATCGCTGGGATGAGGTAAAAGAAATGTATTCAAGAGTGAATCATTTATTTGGCGATATCGTCAAAGTAACACCTTCTTCCAAAGTCGTGGGTGATATGGCCCTATTTATGGTACAAAACAATTTAACGGAGCAAGATATTTACGAACGCGGAGAAACAATCGATTTCCCGGATTCGGTAATTGAACTATTTGAGGGATCTTTAGGTCAGCCTTATGAAGGTTTTCCAAAAGATCTTCAACGCATTGTTCTAAAAGGAAGAGAGCCGATTACCGTTCGTCCTGGAGAACTATTCGAAGATGTTGACTTTGAACAGATTGAAAAAACGCTATTTCAAACGCTTAACCGTCCCGTTACCAGTCAAGAAGTGATTGCGTATGCCTTATATTCAAAAGTATTTATGGATTATCAGAAAAACGTTGAACAATATGGGAATGTTTCCGTATTAGACACACCTACTTTCTTATACGGAATGCGGTTAGGCGAAGAAATGGATATTGAAATTGAAAAAGGGAAAACGTTGATTGTCAAACTTGTCTCTATTAGTCAGGCCGGGCAAGATGGCACACGTGCGGTGTATTTTGAATTAAATGGTCAATCCCGTGAAGTCATTATTAAAGATGAAAGTATTAAGACAACCATTCTTTCAAGGCGTAGAGCTGATTCAACCAATGTAAACCATTTGGGAGCTACCATGCCTGGTACCATTATCAAAGTGTTGGTTCAAAAGGGAGAAAAGGTATCAAAAGGTGATCATCTCATCATTACGGAAGCAATGAAGATGGAGACAACTATTCAAGCTCCTTTCGACGGAATCGTAAGAGAGATTTATGTGAAAAGTGGGGAAGCCATCCAACAGGGTGATTTACTTATTGAACTTACCACATGAAACCAGAAACCATAGGGACGGTTCTTCTAGCTTTCTAAGCAAGAAAAAGCTAGGAGGACCGTCCCTGTGGCTTTACTTTTTAATGAAAGTTATTTAAAATAGTTAGTATACTAATATTTAGCAAACCGAAAAATGGTGGAGGGGAAATAAATGTGGATTCGACTAATTCCTATTATATTTTTTAGTTTATCAGCATTATCATTATTGACATTTCAATCAGTAGAAATCGTACATGCTTTTTTTGATTTAATTTCTAATGGCCCTAATAAATTAGATTAATATTAAATATTATATGACCCCTTCTCTAGTGAGAAGGGGTTTAATATTTGAAGGCGAAAACGGCAAATCCTGTGCGCCAGCCATATCTTTGAATTAGGAATACTAAAAGAGGGGCAGTGGCTTGCCTCAATCCGATAAAGCAAATAGAGTGTCACCACGATCGGAAAACCGACTTCACTAATGATTGGAATAATCTGCTCCATTTTCGGATCCCTCCTTCCATTATTATTAAAGGAGACCGGCTTCACAAAGAATCCGGTCTCCTCCTTTCTTAAACAAGCTCATAATCTATAACATTGCGTTCTACTACTCTCGCACCCTTTGCCGAAACAAGGTCGCCGTTTCCGGTATAGAAAGCACCGGAGTTCACAATCTGATCCATAGATTGCTTTACAACTGCTTCATCCATCGGTTCCTTCGGATTATCAATGGTAATACGGGCGATTTTACCAGCAGCTGTTACAAATTGTAATTCCAATGTTTTAGCCATTTCAATCACCTCCTTACACCTTTTATATATAGAAAAATGGGGGTGAGAGGACAGGAGCTTGAAAAAAAAAATTTTCTAATGCCATGGTCAAACACTATGAGCCACCAGTGCCATGAGAACGTCACTGTGGAACCTCGGTGGAACTGTGGAACTCGCCCACACTTCATACATATCTGCTGCATTAAATGGTATTGGTACCAGGAAGAATTCCAAAAACCGTATCAATTTGAAGTGTTAAAGAAAAATAAAAAAGGGGTAAAGAATAGTGGGGAGTAGAGATAAAAGTAAAGTTAAACAAGACAATTGTATTCCCGGTAGTAAAGAGAAAAGTAAAGTTAAACAAGACAATTGTATTCCCGGTAGTAATGAGAAAAATAAAGCTAAACACCAAGAAGGCGTTGAGTATGCCTATCCGAGCAGTAAAGAGAAATTTAAGGCTAAACAGCAAGAAATTATTGAGCATGCCTATCGTATTCCCATATTTTTAAGTACGACAACACATTTAAATGACAAACAAAACATGTTTCTAAACCGGCTGATTTTAGAGATTGAGAATGCTTTGCTTTTTCCACGTACATTACCTTTAAGCGAAAGTTATCCCGAAATCATTTTAACGGATATTCGCCGGGTGGTTTCATCAAGTTATGGAATGTTGGCAATGAACTTTCGCCGTTTTTTCGTTGAGGTCCTTGAAACCAATGAAGGACCATCTCCATCGACTGCTCCGTCATGGCAAGGGTCCGTTTATTCACAAGTAGAACCTTCCATGGCTTTTCAGTTTGGCCTGCCTTTATTATTAGTAAGGGAAGATAACACGGACGCAAATAATGGAATTTGGTCAGGCGGAATTGTCCCGCTCAACACATTTATCGTTTGGGATTCTGAAAATCAAACGGTTGATGAATTCTTTAGTACAATCGAATGGAGAGAAGCCTTTGCCAATTGGAGTGCAGAGGTACGAAATGCTTATTATATTCAGACAGAACCTAAGTTCAAGTACAGATGTGATCGGTGAACGGGTATATTATCATATGTTTTATTAAAAAAATGGACGAAGCAAAGAGTGGAATAGTTGAAAGAACATACGGTTGTGTTTTAATTGAAAAAGAAACCTAAGCCTGGCTTTAAAATTAGAGTCAGGCGCTTATTCAAAAATTAAAGCTAAACAGAACAAGTGTTTTGTTGTAAAATGAATACAGCGGAAGTATTTATTATTTTTATAGAGGTGGATTTTCGATTGAACGGAACAGCACATGCAGCAATTGGAGCAGCAACAGGATTTATTGTCGCAAATACTCTACATACCTCGCCTTCTACTACTCTATTTTTAGTAGGATTAGGTGGAGTTTCAGGATTGGTCCCCGACCTTGACATTGACGGGAAGCTTCGTGAAAAAATCACCTTGTCCCATCAGGTGATTCAGCTGGTTGCACAGTTGATTGGTATTTTGATGGTCATTTATAGTTTTTTTGAGGGTACTGGGAGAGAAAAATGGTTTGGTATTGGGATAGGCTTGATTATGTTGGTTGTATCGACGAAGATCAAGCAAAAGCATATGTTAACCATTACTGGGATAGGTGTGCTATTGGGAGGATTCTCTTTACAGGAAATGTGGTTGATTCTACTGGGGATCTATATTTTGATTGCGTCTTTTGTTTCACACCGTAGTTATACTCATTCTCTATTGGGAGTCATTTTCTTCGGGATAATCGCTTCCAAGTTAGAAGCGTCCCTTGGGGTTGACGGTGTTTTTTATACTTGCCTGATTGGATACATTAGTCATCTGATTGCAGATTTGAAAGTATTACCATGTAACAAACGGGGCATTAAGTTGTTTTTGCCAATTTCGTCGAAAGAAATATAGGTCTATACGTTAACTAATGAGCGCGGGGAGAAAAGTGTCTTATTTCTTTCCGCGCTCTTATTTATACAAATTAGAATCATCTATTTTCGATTTAATCTCCGCACGTCGACTCAAAAGGGTAAGTGGCAAATAAAAACTCTGAAGTGAGGAATAAAAATCCAAATGTAGCGAATATCCCAAAAAAAGTGGCAAATTGTTCAAAGGCATTCATTTGTGTCATAAAAATTTTATTAACCAGATATATTCTCCAATGCCTTATTTTGCAGTTTTTTATAGGCTTCTTCACTTGGAAGCGGATGACAAAAATAATAGCCTTGTCCCGTAGAGCAATTAAGTTTTGAAAGAAAATTGAATTGTTCTTGATTTTCAATACCTTCAGCAACAACACTAACTTTTAAATGGGAAGCCATATCAATAATGGTTTTAACAATAATCCCATTGCCATTTTGTATTTCTCTAATAAAGGATCGGTCTATTTTTAGGCTATCAATTGGTAAATGTCTTAAATATGAAAGGGATGAATAGCCTGTCCCAAAGTCATCAATGAATAACCAGACACCTAGAGATTTTAGGCCTCTTAAAATTGGTAATGTATATTCGGGGTCTTGCATTAAACTTTCCGTAATCTCTAGGTCCAAATAATAAGGTTGTAATTTTGTTTTATTTAAAATCTCAGTCACCATATCGATCAAATCTTTTTTTAATAAGTAAGGTGATATATTAACTGCTATTTTAATTGGAGATAGTCCACTTTCTTGCCAATATTTATTTTGTCTGCAAGCTGTTTCAAGGACCCATTTCGTTATGGGAGTAATTAATCCCGTTTTTTCTGCCAGGGCGAGGACAAAATTTACAAAATTTCAATAAAAATGTCTCTCCAAAGAGGCTGGAGGGACAAAATCTACAAGATTTCAAGAAAATTGTCTCTCCAAAGAGGCTGGAGGGACAAAATCTACAAGATTTCAAGAAAATTGTCTCTCCAAAGAGGCTGAAGGGAAAAAATTTACAAGATTTCAAGAAAACTGTCTCTCCAAAGAGGCTGGAGGGAAAAAATCTTTGGGATTACAAAAAAATTGTCCTTCCAGGGGTGCTGGAGGGACAATCTAAAGGGTTTTTTTCTTTTTTGTTGTTTCGCGAATGATAAGATCTGTAGGGATTAACTTTTTTTGACGTTTCAAATTTGGATTTTCAATAGCTGAAGTGAGTAGTTTTTCCGCCTCAACACTAATTTCCGTTACTTTTTGTCGTATACAGGAAGGCGATGGTGCTGCATTTTCCGGTTTCCTCAATGGGAAGCTGCTTTCAGGTGACTCGATTTTTGTCGAACCTCTTATGTGAATCGTATTGAATATTTTTCCTATCTTATAAATAAATGAACCATAATTTTAATCCAACCAAAAAATGCAATCCACAGTGGAACACTAAGAGACGTACCCCAAAATAAACCAGTCAAGAAATTTCCTTGCCTCATCATTTAAATCCACTCCCTTTAAAGTTGTAGATTACCTTTTTTGATTTTATTAAAACTATAATTGATAACGCTTACAAGGACAATAGGTTTATTTCCCTTCGCCAAACTCGCAAAATGGCTTTCGACCTATGTGCGTTTACCTTACTATATCAAATAGTAGAAAGGAAAAAACAAGAAGCATGTCAGGGAAGCTTTAAATGTTTTCGACAAATTCGAAAGCAACACTATATAACCGTGAGGCGCTAATTAGTTCAGTTGTTTTTTATAACAAGAGAGATGATTATAAAAGAGAAAATTATTGGAAAAGGACGTTGTACCATAAAATATAAGTAAATGATTCCAATTCCCATATTATCCCTGTAAATTCCTAATAAAGATTTGGTAAATCTATTAGTAGGAGGGATTGAACGTGAGAATTCGGATTTTATTACTACTAACTCTCATCTATTTTCATTTTTCGACGATAGCAAGTGCAGAAACATCACTAACAGCTGCATTTATCCGAGATCATCAGTTGTGGCTCAAAAAGGATGGTCAAGAAATACAACTCACAAAGGACCGATATGTGTATTCACCGAAATGGTCATATGACGGCCGTTTTATTGGAATACACACCTAAAGGATTTGTAGACCTTGATCTGGAATGGTTCTCTAAAGATTTGGTAATTGTTGCTCGTGCGAAAGAGAACAAGGAGTGGAAAGAAGGACCTGTACCAACTATGTTCACATCACTTTACGCTATAAACATAAAAACAGGAGACCAAAAACAAATCTCGTTTCCAAGGAAGAATGAACTTGACGAAGATCCTCAAGTTGTTAGATCTTACCTTACTTGGTTTCGAAAGATGGCAGAGCAAAATAAAGGTGATGTATGGGTTAAAAATGCTTTAAATGGCCAAGAGCATATATGGCTTAAAAATGTAGATTACGCTCCAATGTTTTTTACACCGAAGCAAAGTCCTTAAGAATAAATTGAATAAAGCTTATTCCGTAATCGAATTGAGTAAAAGCTAATATAAGATAACTAGATTGAAGAGGTTTCTTGGTAACTAAATAGAGGCTCCCAATTCAACAAAATAAATAGCAATTGAAAAGACCACCTTTAATGATGGTCTTTTTTCGCTATTTTTTTTTTTCGGAATAAAATTGGAAAGTTAAAGAATAATTCATCCAAGCTCCGTTATATTGTTAAACTAAAAGCCAGGAAACTCCTGACTAAATCTTAATACTTCAAGAAGCATCGCTTATTTTATTTTTTTTAGAAAAATACTTCATATGTAGGTTTAATAAGGTATCCAACTCTTGGCTGCATCTTAATGTTTCATAGCTATTAATACCAGTACTTTTAGCGATATTCGCCATTTTAACTTTCAATATGTCTATTTGGCTTAAGAGTAATATTTCTAAATAATCATTAATCATAATAGGTCAATACTCCTAGTAAAAAGTAATTATAAAAAAAGTGGACAAAAGCTATTATAAGGAAAATTTATGATATTAAAAATAGATTCGACAAAAGTTGTCAAAAAAAGACATGTCTTTTTTTGCATAATAAATGCAACTCGAAAGATTCGAAAAATCTTCAAACTATATTGGAGATAACTGTCTGTTTTTTATGATTAAATAGTATAATATACCCATATAAACAACGTATAAATAGGGGGAACTTTATGTTTTTTTTAAAGTCAAAGCAAGAAACGGCTAAGCACAGCTTAGTAAGCGGATATGGGGAGATAAACATCATTAAAGGCAATGAAGTGGAAAAACAATTAAAAATGATTGGTCTAACCAAAACAGATTTACAGATGATCAATACTTTACAGCCATTTGTCAAAGAAAATATCGATCACATTGTTGATCAATTTTATAAAAATCTTGAAATTGAACCTTCATTGTTAAGAATTATTAATGGTAACAGTTCAATTGACAGACTAAAAAAGACGCTAAAGCAGCATATTGTCGAAATGTTTGAGGGGATAGTGGATGAAACTTATCTTGAAAAAAGGATC
Source organism: Bacillus sp. MUM 116 (assembly GCF_001866655.1). Taxonomy (GTDB): domain Bacteria; phylum Bacillota; class Bacilli; order Bacillales; family Cytobacillaceae; genus Neobacillus. The sequence goes on from NZ_MLYR01000058.1 coordinate 22,880, forward strand.
AAAATCGCACATATTCATGTTAGAATCGGTCTGCAGACAAAATGGTATATGTGTGCCTTTCAAGATCTCCTTCTATCCCTTATGAATATTATTGAAGAAAATATCTTTACAAAAGATGAATGCCTACTGGCGATAAAGGCTGTCACGAAAATACTAAACCTGGAACAACAATTAGTTTTAGAGGCATATGATGCTGAAACAGAAAGGTTAAAAGAATCAGTAGAGCTGCAAAAAAAATCAGTTCGAGAAAATGTTGCGAATGCCACACAAAATCTGGCGGCAATTTCTGAACAAACCAATACTTCCTTTCATCAATTGATTTCACAATCTAACGAAATTGTTACTCTTGCCAATGCTGGAACTGAATTATCTTTGCTCGCCAAGGAACGTGCCGGAAATGGAAAAGAACAAATACGTAAACAGACTTTAACCATGTCAAATATACATAAATCTATAGAGGATATATCAAAGGATGCCAGAGTATTGTTGGAACTATTGAGCCAAATGCAAGAGATTGTTGATATTGTAACAGGCATCTCTGACCAAACTAATTTGCTTTCTTTAAACGCGGCTATCGAAGCAGCAAGAGCGGGGGAATATGGCAGAGGGTTTTCCGTAGTAGCGGGGGAAGTTCGGAAATTGTCAGAGCAAACGAAGGACTCTGTATCTAATGTATCTTCATTGATTCTAAACACGAATTTGCAAGTAGAAAAACTTACAAAGTCACTTGAAACCATTAATGTAGAAGTGAAAAATGGCAACAATAATATGAAAACTACTGAAAACTATTTTGAACAAATTTTAAAAACGATGGAAGACACCAAGGATCAAAACAACAAGATTCATAATGATCTCATTTCAATTGTAAATGTAGTCAATGAATTGGGCGGCGCTTTTGAAGAGATTGCTCTTTCAGCAGAGAAACTTTCTTTCATAACACAAGAAATGGACTAAAATTAGCTTAGGTATTTTTATTGATTGGATGTCTAAAAAACTATAAGTTATAATGTTAATTTAATCGTAATCTAATTGTTTTTAAATGAATTGTAATAGTTTAATAATGTTGTTTCTTTATGATTATGTATAGAATCATAACAGCTAAGGAGTAGTCAATTATGAAAAAGATTTTTGCTATCCTTTGTTCTATCCGTAAATATCATAAATACAACTATTATACAGATGAATGTAAAACATGTGGTAAGAAAAGAAGAATGAACTAAGATCCCGGTTGTGTTAGCACAACCGGGTTTTTTAATAAATCCATCACTTTTCGTTTAATGGGATTTTTTGTAGTTAATGACAAGAATCGAAAATGCTAGTAGAATATTCATAGTGGTATTTTTTTGCGAAAATAGTAAAAATACTCAAAATAAGGCGGAGGAAATATGGAAAGAAAAAGGAAAAAGAAGAGAAGCAAATGGAAGGTAGTGGGTTATTCCCTTTTAGGTATCATCATTGTTGCCATTGCAGCAGTTGGATATGAATATTATCAACTTCAGCCAACGAATCACTTTAAAAACATTCCCGTTGTAAATGCAGGCAAGACCGAACAACAAACCAATTCGGAAAATCCTAGTTTTAATATTTTATTTATGGGTTCTGATGCAAGACCGGGTGAAAAGATTGGGCATTCTGATACAATGATGCTTGCGCATGTGGATTTGGGAAAAAATCAAATTAATGCGATCAGCATTCCACGTGATACACGTGTCCATTTAGATGGTTATGGATATACAAAATTAACAAGTGTCCAGTATATTTTGCAGGCTACCAAAGGTCCTAAGCAAGGGATGGAAGGGGCAGTAAAAGCGATTACTGATCTCACTGGCGTGCCGATTAATTACTATGTTGAAACCAATTTTACAGGTCTTCAGTCCATGATTGATACAATGGGCGGTATTAACATGTACGTGCCAACCGATGTGAAAGTTGGTAATGAAGTGATCAACGCCGGTTCTCATTTCTTGGACGGTAAAACGGTGTTAGCTCTCTCCCGCGAGCGCCATTCCCTTGCGAATGGGGATTATGGACGTCAGCAGCTACAATTGGAGGCGTTAAAAGGGATTTCAAAAGAAGCCTTAAAGCCAAGCAACGTTTCTAAATTACCTACACTTGTACAATCCGTTTCAAAATATATGATTGGTACGAATATGTCAACATCAGATATGGTAAGCTTAGGACTTGCGATGAAAGACTTTGACCCTAATAAGCAATTGAAATACAAACAGGTATATGGGGTAGGGCAAACTATGTACGATGATGTTCTTAAGGCAAACAATTCACAAATTGTGATTGATCAGCAAAAAATGAAAAGTTTGATAGCTGAATATTTTCAGAGCTAAGATCAGTAATTCAATTTGATGAGAGAAGTAAAAAATAGATTTTTTACATTCAAGATGCAGTTGTATTGTGAACCAAAAATGCCAGCCACTTTTTAGTGGTTGGCATTTTTGGTTCAGCAATCAAACGATATTTCTTTTCACTTTCAAGCAGAGCTTTTTCTGTATTCTTTCGATCATTTCTGTTCCAGATCAACTAAGAGTCCTTATTGATGCTTGATAGGCATTGGTCAAGGGGCCGTTTTGCTTTATATCAACACTTTTTGGCCAGATATCAACATTTCTTCAAATATATCAACAATTTCCTTTTCCCTTAGAATTTCGCCGAAGCCTTTGCCACCTTTTCTAACCCGTCTGCAATGATTTCTTCTGCGCGGTCAGAGTATTGATTATGTCCTTCAATGACAATGGTTTCTGGATTGGTGATTCCCCATAGTCCAAGGTTCGTTTGGACATATCTAACGGCCATTTCAAATGCTGCCATTGCTTCCGAAGAATAATCTCCACCACGTGCACTAAGTAAAACAACTTTTTTATCACCTGCTAAGCCAATTGGTCCTTCCGGAGTGTACTTGAATGTTTTTCCAGCTTGAGCAAGGTAAGAAATGTAATTAACTAGAGGTGCTGGAACCATGCTATTCCATAATGGGAAGGCGAAGACGATTTTGTCTGCTGCAAAGAATTGGTCTAAATAGTGATCCACTAAATCAGCTGCTTTTGTCTCTTCCGTAGTTAATTCTAGTCCCTGTTTACTTTTGAATACGCCCATGATCGCAGTATTTCCGTAATTAGGAAGCTCAGCTTTGAAAAGGTCCAATTCCATAGTTTCATCTGTTGGGTTGGCTTCTTTGTATGTGTTCAAGAATGCTTCGTACATTTTTGAGCTGACTGCTTGATCAGTAGGACGATTGTTGGCTTTGATAAATAATACTTTTGACATGTGTAGTTCCTCCGTTTGTTTTATTTTAAAAGTTGTTGTAACAACCTTTTAGTTTTAAGATGTTGTTATAGCAACTATATGGGGTGAATGTCCTATTCCGAACAATTTTGGACATTCTCATTGATTTTAGACAGGATTCTTTCCAGGGTTTCGAGATCTTCCTTTGAAATACCTTTACAAATAATCTCATTTAATTCTTCTGTGATGGGGATAATCTGTTTGCCGAGTTCTTTACCACAGGCTGTGAGGTGCAGTTCTAACGAACGGCGGTCACATTGATTGCAAACTCTTTTAATAAACCCCTTAGCCTCGAGATTTGAAGCCATCCTCGCAATATTGGTTTTATCTTTATTAAGGATTTCTCCCAACTGGTTTTGCGTCAGACCATCTTTTTCCCAAAGAAGCATCATAATTAAATTTTGCTCCGGAGCAAGATTGTAGTGCTCGAGTTTTGATTTAATTAAGCTTGTAAGGTTCAAATCCGTTTTATGAATTTTGATCCCTATATAGTCCCGTAAAAATAAGTTCAAATAAATCCCTCGCGATTTAGTTGCTATACATACCAATTTACTTATGTAATGTTAAATGAAAATGGGCTTGGTGTCAAATTCAAGAATTGGCAATTGCCTTTTTGAAACATTATTTGGCCCAGATCATGAATAGGCAAAGCTGGTGGTGATCTACGTGGATTTGAATTGAAAAACTTTTTAAATGGAATAAAGAGGTTAATTTATGATGAGTGTCCTGTTTTTGATGAGTACGATGACGGTAATGGGGGATCCCGAACCCCAGACAATCTTTTTAGATTATGTTCCATTAACCTGATCTATTCAAGAATCGACGTTTTAGTTCTTTTTTAATATTTCAACAAATTTTCACCCGTTATCAAAAAAAACCTTGATGTTTTTCAAAGGTTTTTTTTTAGTTGTAGATTGTCCACACATTGCCTTAAAACCAATCATAATCTATCTAAAAGCAATAGAAAGGAAGAAGAGGGTCATTGATGGAGAATGATAAAGAACTAAAACGGGAACCAAGCGGGGAAATCGATCGGTTTACGGGATTCATGTTTGGCAGTCATCGCCAAAGGAAATTTAACAATAATGACGAACATCCTTCACAAGAATTTCCGGAACAAACTGAGGAAACATCCTTCCATCGCACAACGAATCGAATGGATGATTGGCTATTTGGCTTTCGGGAAAAAGGACCTCCAACACTCCCGCAAAACAATCTAAATCAGGTAGAAAGTCTTCTTAACCAGATTGATTTGATGCAGGTGATGGAAACATATGATATGTTTGTTGCCACAACTAAACAATTAAAACCTTTGTTTAATGATATCTCCCCATATTTTCATCGTTTGGTGAAAAAAATTAAATCCACTAAATAAATATAAAATCCCCCCAAAACGGGGGGAGAAACTAGAATCCAAATGGTCCTGGCGGGCAGCAAGGATTAACGGGTGCGCCGCACATCGTATGTGTTTCACAGCATTCATTTACACATGATTCAGTGTGTGGAAAATAGTGTTGATGATTTACCATCAGCTTGTTGACGGTAGTGGTATGCGATGGATGCACGTGCTCTACTACTTTATTAAATAGATTTGTTTTTACATATTGCTGTGTTGGTGAGAAAAGTGGTGGATCATATTGAGCCGGGAATGCTTGCGGTGGACAGTATTGTGGTGGACACGGTTGCGGAGGACAGAATGGTGCCTGCATCGGTGCAACCGGAGCAACTTGATTTGGCATTACATTAGGTGGAAACCCGCCAAATCCAACATTTCTTTTCATAGTCATTTAACCTCCAGGCGAATTTGTCATGTTTTATCGGTAGTCAATGTCACTGCTTGGCGTTTCGGACTAGTTAGGAAACCTATTTGGGAGGGATATCAACAAAAATTTCAGTTTTATCGACAATGAAGGAGATATCAACAAATATCCCATCGGGTTCCCAGATCATCCTTTCAATACTTCTTTTGATATAGCAGCATAATTTTTTATCAGATTGTCCAATCCCTTCCGATATATCGGCATAGTATGAAATAATACTAAATCTAGGAAGGGACCATTATGAAGTTTTTAAATAGTTTTTTTAAAATAGGGATTGGTTCGAATCTAATTGTATTCGTTGCTATGACACTCCTCCCCGTTTTCATTGTTACAGACCAATTAGATGTTTTTGAAAAAATCATTTCCAATATTGCGGAAAAATAAAGCTGTCTATTATAATGTAACGGGTTCTGATGAAGGGGAGAAAATCACAATTCGTGTCCTAAATCGCTATTGAAATATTGTAGTTTTAACAATAAAATTCGCACATAAATTTGCAACTGAATTCGCTCTAAATAGTTCCATTTTGAGGTGCATATATATATTAAACTCTGCATCAATATTGACATAAAAAATTGACAAATTAATAAACAAAAAAAGTGCTAAATTTTCTAATTTAGCACTTTTTTCTTGTGTTCTAGAAGAATATTTAAAGTAATGTCAAATTACAATGGACCAAAACCACTTCCATTTCCTTTTTCAGGATTTTCCTCTAGCTTCTCAGCTATACGACCTGCCTCTGGCGAAGATGCACCAGATTTTTTATCAAAATAAATAGCTAATCCAGCCAATATAATGACAGGCGTAAATATATATATCCAAATAAATATTGTCACCTCCATAAGGGGGAAAACACAAATAATATTCAATACTCAAATTAATTTTAACATAAATATCCAGAAAAACAATTTATAGGTAAATAATTAAAAGTGTTTCACGACATTTAATCGAACAATCAATTTTAGCACTTAAATTGACAGCCAATTTGCACCCCATTTAACACTAAAATGAGTATTAGCACATAAATTTATGTTTTTCGTCCAAATGGAGTGCGAATTCGTATGCTGTTTCTAATGATAAAATGAAACTATCATTGGTATATCAATAAAAAGGAGGTACGAAATCATTTGTGATTTCTACCTCCAAATATATTACGTTTTACTTTTTTCTTTTTTCTCCTTCTAAACTGAACCCGTTTATTATAATGGGCAACTTTTTTACTTTTTGCTGGAAACTTTCAACTCTGACCATTTGCAGTAAGAAGAATTTATTGTTGAGGTTAACTGAATATATATCTATCTTCAGCAATCAGGCCATTTTGTTGAAGAAGGATATCTCTCATTTTTATCGAATACAGTATTATAAATAAGCTTATCAAAAGTGGTGAGATAAATAGGAAAAAAATTTAATTTCTTTTTGGACAATGAAACGGAGAAATATATAATTAACAGGCTTCGGAGTGCGGGTTGTGTTTTTGCAGAAGATGAGACCCGGTTACTTATCTCAGAGGCACGAACTCCAGAGGACCTCAAGAAAATGGTGGAAATGCGAGCCGATGGTTTACCTCTTGAATATGTTGTTGGATACGCAGAGTTCTGTGGTTTGCGGATAGAAGTGGACCGAGGCGTTTTCGTGCCTCGCAAACGTACCGAGTTTCTTGTTCACCAGGCAGAAGCCCTGTCATGTTCTGGTGATATCGTCGTTGATCTATGTTGCGGGTCAGGTGCTGTGGGTGTAGCACTGGCGGCAGCTTTAGGACGATTTGAATTGTATTCTGTTGACATTGACCCTGTCGCAGTAGCATGCGCTGGCCGCAACGTAACGGATTTCGGTGGCTATGTTTTTGAAGGTGATTTGTATAATGCTCTGCCCCACTCACTTAAAGGCCATGTGAACATCCTAGTTGCGAACGTACCATACGTTCCTACCGAGGCAATCAAGCTGCTCCCACAGGAGGCTCGCCTACATGAACCGAAGGTGGCGCTTGACGGAGGAGAGGATGGACTTGACATTCAGCGAAGAATAGCAAAAGAAGCATTTCACTGGCTAGCACCGGGAGGCCATTTTTTGATAGAGACGAGCGAAATGCAGGCTCCTCAGACCTTTGAAATCTTTTTAGGTGCTGGGCTTACGACAAAAGTGGCTAGAGACGAGGAACTGGACGCTACTGTTGTTATCGGATCAAAATCGTAAATAAGTACTTAGCATTCATCACAAATGAAATGAATTTCTTAGCACTCTACTAAAATCCTTATTCAATTAAAGGGCGCATATCTGGATATGCGCCCTTTTTTGCATGAAATGGTCATTTTGTGGAATAGAAGGAGGAGTTGTTAGGAAGTAAATCGAACTCTTAGTTATTCAACAATAATGACTAGAAACAGGAAAGTGCTTTTTATAATAGAATATGCTCTTCATTAAAAGTTTAATTCTAACCATTCATCTGTTTCTTTAAAACCAAACTTTTTATAAACAGGTCTACCTAATTTTGAAGCCCCAAGCCAAATTTTTGTAATCCCAGCATTTTTAGTTTCATCAACTAATTTAGTCAATAAATTAGTTGCGATTCCTTGTCCGCGGTAATTTTCTTTTGTATACATATTAGTGATATAAGCCTTTTTTCCACTCTTATTGGTATAAGTAGGTGGAAATTCATAAAAAATTACTGCACCACCAGCAATAATTTCTTCATTATCTTCAACCAGCCATTGAATTAAAGAACCATCGCTTAGTTTATTTATAAAGAAATCATTAAGTTCCGTATCGATGTCTATATTTGGTTCAATTCCCTCATCAACTAGTTGTTTTTTCCTTAAATCAATCAGTTTATAAAGGTCATCTAAATTCGCCTTTCGATATTTCAACATCTCACCACTCCTGTGTACAATTTAACTCATTTTTCCATATTTCTAGAATATCCTCTGAATCATATCTTTTGCAATTTTTTGAATCTGCAAGATTTTAAACACAGCAATGAAGTGCAATGGGATATAATTAAATAAAAATTTTTGGAGGAGAAGTATGATCAGAAGACTCGGTAAAAATGATCATGAGGTTTGTCTCAATTTGTTAAAAACCAGACCGGCAGAAAACTTATTTATCATTGGTGACATTGAGGCATACGGTTATGAACAAGACTTTCAAAAGCTTTGGGGGGAGTTTGACGAAAGCTATGAATTAATTGCTGTCTTATTAAAGTACGAGGAAAACTATATCCCATTTGCGATAACCCCATTTAATGCTAAGGGATTTGCTGAGATCATGTCTCAAGATTCTACTTTTAAGATGATGTCTGGGCTAAAGGAAATCACGGAGCAAATTGAACCTTTCTTAACACAACCTAAAAGAAAAAGACAAACTTATTATGCAAAATGTACTCAATTAAATACTATGAATATTGATTTTTCAAATGTTCAACAAGCAACTCCTCAGGATGCAGAAGAACTTGTTGAATTGTTAACCTCGGTGCCGGAGTTTAGCGATTCAACCACCACAGTAGAAAGAAAACTTCGTGAACTGAAGGATGGAAGTTCACGGTCATTTTTTTAAAAGACCGATGGAAAAATAGTCTCCACTGCCTCAACAGCTGCAGAAAATTCAATGTCCGCTATGGTTGTGGGTGTGGCAACGTTAGAAAACTATAAGAGAAAGGGATATGCAACCAAGTGTATGCTCAGGCTTTGTAGTCAACTTTTACAGGAAGGGAAAGAACTATGTTTGTTCTCCGATAATCCCGAAGCGGGGGCTATTTATAAGCGAATTGGTTTTGAAGATATTGGATTTTGGATGATGTATACCTATTGGTAAAGATGAGGTGTTCTATGGGGAAGGGGACCATTTATAAAAGTGCCGAAGGAAAAAGAAGGATCTTTCAACACTATGAAAATTATCTTCAATCATTAAAGTTTGAGGTTGAAAGAATCTATATCAATACAAGCTTCGGAAAAACTCATATGCTAGTAGCAGGACCTGCCGAGGGAAAACCATTGTTTTTATTTCAAGGTGGTAACTGTATCAATCCAATGACATTATCGTGGTTTTCCCCATTGACCGACCAATATCGAATCTATGCCCCTGATACAATTGGACATCCCGGATACAGTGATGAAACTAGGATTTCTGCGAAGGATGAAAGTTTTTCGATATGGGTTGAAGAATTAATGGATTACCTCGGGATTAAGAGTTGCGGATTTATTGGGGCGTCCTACGGTGCTGGGATTGTATTAAGACTCGCTTCCTTTAAGCCGGAAAAGATTGATTGTTCTGTCCTAGTGTCACCAGCGGGAATCCAGTTAGGTTCTAAAATGAATATGATTAAGAATATTTTACTTCCATTAATTTTATTTAAAGCCACTTCTTTTGAACAATTTCTTATTCAAATCACTGGGGCCATGTCCAATAAAAGTATGAAAAAAATCGATAAACAAATCATCGCTGACATCTTTCAATATATCAAACTCGAACAAGATATGCCGAAATTGACAGAAAAAGAAGAGTTACGAAATTATCATTCTCCAACTCTAGTCATTGCAGGGAAAAAAGATATTTTTTTTCCTGAAAGCAGCGTAGGTAAAGCAGCTAAAGAAATCATCCCAAAATTAATCGAATGCAAATCTTTTGATATGGGACATTTTCCTTCAGAAGAACATTTATTAAAAATTAATAACGAGATTTTTGCGTTTCTAAGTTCGCACTATTAATGAGGGAGGAAGGAAATCGTTGGTGTAGTTGTATTTTTAATGATCAACCTTACAGAGAGTGGAAAGTAATTTTTCCACTCTGTATCATCATTTTTTGATCGGACGTTCCAGTGTTAAGATTTCATCTTCAAGAGAAGAAAACTGCTGTTCCACTACATGTTTAACATCTAAGACGGCGGCGTTATAAAAGTGAGGAGCAAGCTTCTCCTTAACGAAATCTAATACTCTTTCAGCTGCAAATTCAGTGATTTCTTCATCTCTTTCTTGAGAAAAGAAATATTGAATCTCGGAAATCATTAATTCCTTTTGCTCCTTTTTTAATTTCAAAAACATTTGAGCACACTCCTTTAAAAAGTCATTACCGTAACTATACAATTGATAGATAGGAATTTACAGGCTGTATTTTTTAAAAAATATATGTACACGATATGTAAAAAGGGAAGCGAATTGCTTCCCTTTTTCATTCCTTTTTAAACCATTGTATAAAATTCAGGTCTGCGGTCCGCCACACTTGGCAACTTTTCCCGAACTCGTTTAATCCGGTCAGGGTCAATTTCTGAAATGATTAACGATTCTTCCTCACCGGCACTTGCCAAAACAACTCCCATCGGGTCAACCATCATACTTTGGCCGGAGAAAATATTTTCTACTTGGTCGGCAGCAAAGATGTAAACTGTATTTTCTATTGCTCTGGCACGAAGTAGGGTTTTCCAATGATCTTCCTTCATCGGTCCTGCAACCCAGCCGGCAGGGATAAAAAAGAAGTCGGCCCCTTTAAGGGCAAGCTGTCTGCTTATTTCGGGGAATCTTATTTCGTAGCATACCATCATTCCGACTTTCCCAAACTCTGTTTCAATCACATCCTGTGCCTCTGAACCAGGTATAATAGCATTCGATTCTTTATAGTTGAAAGCATCATATAAATGTGTTTTGTGATAGGCTTGTAATAATTCCCCAGAGCGGTTAAGGAACACCGTGGTATTGTAGCACCTTGCAGTTTCACCTGGTTTTGATTCGTAAATCCCGCAGATCACATACACTTGGTTTTCCACAGCTGCCTCCGCTAACCCCGTGACAAATGGGCCATCCAAAGGTTCTGCAACATCTGAAGGCCGTACCCCAGATTTAGCAGGGGTGAATGCCATATACATTTCAGGAAGCACTACAAAATCTGCCCCCAGATCTGCTGCTTTTTTAATATACTCTTTTGCTTTTTGTAAGTTAGCGGTTTTATCCATACTTGACTTTAATTGAGCGACGGCAACTTTCATTTTAAATAACCCTCCATAATCTTTTAAATTAATTGATTAGTAGTTTCAGTGTTAATCATTACTCCATTATTTTTTGGATCTAGCTATCCGATTTATGGCAGAAATCCACTCCTAATCCACTAACCGGTATAATCTCAATGGCCGACCCACGGTTCCGTATTGCTGTTCTTCCATCAATTCGTGTTCTTCTACCAAATGGGAAAGATAGGTTCTGGTGGTGGAAAGACTGACACCGGCTATTTTGGCAATTTGGTCGGCGCTCAAGGGACTGGCTGAGTTGGAGAAGCAATTTTTTATTTTTTCCAATGTCCGTAAATCAATTCCTTTTTGATAGAGTGGCAGTGAGGTAGATTCCGAAATTCGAAGCTTCTTTAAATCATCTACGGCTCCTTGATCCAAAAGGGTAGAACTGGATAGACGTGATTTAAATTTCAAATACTTATTTAAGGATGTTTTCAGCTGGTTCAAGTCAAAGGGCTTGATTAAATAATCGATAATTCCAAATCGGAAACCATCTTCGACAACTGCAAGCTCTTTTGCGGCCGTTATCAAAATCACGTCACAACGTTTATTTTGCAAACGAATGGCCCGAAGCAGCTCAATACCGGAACGATCGGGAAGATAGACATCCAATAGCACTAAATCCGGTTCCACCCATTCAAGCATCTTGATTGCTTCTTCGTAGTTATGTGCAGTACCCGCCAACTGATAACCTTTCTGGGCAGCTATAAATTTACCATGCATCCTCGCAATCATGAAATCATCATCCACGACCATTACCCGCAATTCTTGATCAGCCATTCTAATCCCTCCTCGGTAAGCTAACTTGTAATATTGCTCCTTCTGATGAAGAATTCATCACGACACTTCCATTTAATCGCGAAACCAAACGGGAGACTAATGCTAAGCCAAATCCCCGGCCTTCTCCCTTCGTTGTACCGCCATCTGCAAAAATTTGATCACCCAGTTCCGGGTCAATCCCTGGTCCATTGTCACTGACTTGTAAAATCAGATGGTCCGGTTCTTCTTTGATATAGACCGAAATCAGGGCTGTTTCTTTTTCCTTTGCCAGCGTGGTTAAGGCTTCCACAGCATTTTCAATCGCATTTCCTAGAATTGTTAAGATCGTTTCCCGATGGGGGCAAATCTCCGATACTTCGGAATTTTCACTGATGGTAAGCCCAATTCCCAGTTCTTTCGCCCGGTGCATTTTTCCAATTAGAACACCGACAATGGCGGGGTCGCGCACCCTTGCAAGAAAGAAGTTAAGGACATTTTGCTGTTCATGATGAACATCTTCGATAAGGTCCGTTACCAAATCAAATTCTTTCATATGAATAAGCCCTGAAATCAGATGAAGCTTGTTCATAAATTCATGGCGCTGGCTTCTTAGTGTATCGACGTATTGCCCGATATCGGCCAAGCGCTGGTCCAACTGATCGAGCTGCAGTTTATCACGAAAGCTTGCAACGGCCCCGATCACTTTCCCATCCATTTTCACGGGAACTCTGTTCACCACCACTAATGAATTCCCGATAATCATCGACTGGTCATAGTGGGAAGTTCCATCCTTAATGACTTCATGCAATCTAGAGCCCGGTAGGATGGATGTGATCGGTTTCCCAATGAAATCTCGTGTATGTTGTTCTAGCATACTTTTAGCTTCCTTATTGAAGGTCATGATTTTTCCGTTTGTGTCGATGGCCACGATTCCTTCACGAATCGATTCGAGAATGGCCGCTTGCTGTTGGGTGAGAAAAGCAATTTCGTAGGGTTCTAAATTAAGAATTTCTTTTTTAATATGACCTGAGAGAATCCATGCTCCAATAAGACCAACAACCAATGCGACTAAACCGATTCCGGTGATTTCGAGAATGAGGGAGGTCAGTTTTTTCCATATATTCTCCATTAAAAAACCAACAGAAACCACGCCAATTTGATGATGCTTTTCATCATAAACAGGATATTTCCCGCGGATAGAAAGTCCGAGAGTCCCCTTTGCCATCGTAATACTCCCATGACCGGAGAGAACCTGTTTATCATCGTCACCCATCATATGCTTGCCAATCTGGGACGTGTCGGGATGGCTGTAGCGAATTAAGTCCATATTGGAAACCACAATAAATTGTGCCCCCGATTTCTCCCGGATATTTTCGGCAATCGGCTGAATGATGGAAGATGGATTCGGACTTTTAAAGGCTTGAACCACTTCCGGCAGGCCCGCTACCGTTTTGGCTTCAGACAAAGCATTACTTCCTATCTCACCATACTCCCGGTGAACCATAATCAAGGAAAGGGTCACGATAAAAAGGACAAGGACAAAGAGGAGATTCAATAAGATTAGGAGATTCATTTTCGTTCGTAACTTCACTTGTCTTTTTTTACCCTTCAAGCTCATCCACATCCTAGTTCGTTTCAACAGAGTTAATTTTCAGAAAAATAAAACTATATTTATTTTAAAGTAAAAACGGAATGCCAGTCTATATCAAACTAGTATTTTTTTGCTTGGGAACATCATTTAAATTGTGTTTATTGTGTTTATTAAGAATATTGGGTAAATATTTTCGTAAAGTTTTGAATTTTCTATAATCAAATTTGTAAACGCTACCAAAAAATAAGGAAATGGGGGAATCAAGTGGGTGCAGTGGAGAAAAAGGTGTATCGGGCTATGACAGATTCAACTCCAACCATGATGGAGTTAAACGGTGTGACAAAAGAGTTTGTTAAGCCATCTGGAGAAGTCCATACCGTATTACGCAATATTGATTTGAAGATTCCAAAAGGAGAGTTTGTTTCCATTGTGGGGCCAACCGGCTGTGGGAAATCGACTACCTTAAGCTTGATTGCCGGGTTTGAACCGCCATCTTCTGGTGAGGTTCTTATTTCTGGTGAAAAATTAGAGGGAATCAACCAACGGGCCGCATGTGTTTTTCAAACTGAAAATGCCTTTCCATGGAAAACGGTTATTGACAATGTTTCACTTGGGCTGCGAATGCGGGGGATGCCCAAAGCGGATGCCTATGAGGAGGCTAGGAAATGGATTGCCCGCGTCGGACTCAAAGGGTTTGAGGGCCATTATCCTTCCCAGCTTTCCGGAGGGATGCGTAAGCGGGTTGCTCTAGCACAATGCCTTATTGTTCAACCCGAGATTCTTCTAATGGATGAATCCTTTTCGGCGCTTGATGTCCACACAAGACATTTAATGGAAGATGAATTGCTAAGGATTTGGGAAGAAACATCTGCTTCCGTCTTTTTTATCACTCATGATTTAGAGGAAGCCATTGCCTTAAGTGACCGGGTGATTGTTCTTACGGCAGGTCCTGGGGCAACGATTAAAGGTGATTATCGGATTGATTTGCCGAGACCGCGAAATGTAGCTGAAATCAGTTTTGATCCCGCTTTTATGAGAATCCATAAACAGATTTGGGAAGATTTGAAGGATGAGGTGATGATTAGTTATGAGAACGCAAACAAACTCCATTCCAAATCCAGTTAATGAGGAAGTGGTTTCACGTAAAGCTGAAATGCGGAGAAAGGCATTAAAACTTCGGGCGCGAAACCTTAGCTTGCAACTGGCGCTATTTATCCTTCTTATGGGTACTTGGCAATATCTATCCAGTCGGAATATCATTGATCCTTTCTTTTTCTCGAGTCCGTTTGATATTGCACAGCATATATGGGGATGGGCGGTGAATGGAACAACGGCGGGTCCGCTTTATAAGCAATTCATCATTACCTTCGAAGAAACGATTCTTTCTTTCATATTAGGTGGGATTGCCGGTATTATTTTTGGTTATGCATTGGGAATGAACGAACTGCTATCCGTGATTTTGGGGCCTTATATTAAGATGATTAATGCGATTCCACGGGTTGTCCTTGTACCAATCTTTATCTTATGGTTTGGTCTTGGGATGTCCTCAAAGGTTGCATCGGGATTAGTGCTTACGTTTTTCATCGTATTCTTCAATGCTTTTCAAGGGGTTAGAGAAGTCGATCGTAATTTGGTGAACAATGCCCGATTATTAGGCGCAAGCAAACGCCAATTAGCAAGACACGTCATTATCCCATCAGCCCTAACATGGATTCTATCAAGTTTACATTCTAGCTTTGGTTTTGCCTTAATTGGGGCTGTCGTAGGAGAGTTTATTGGTGCTACAGAGGGTCTCGGATACTTAATTGCCCAAGCACAAGGGGCATTTGATACCACTGGAGTATTTGCAGGAATGGTCATTCTATCCATCACCGCATTGATTGCGGATTGGGGAGTTTCAAAACTGGAAAAGCGGTTTATCGCATGGCGGCATATCCGTCAATAAATAGGAAAGACGAAATGATTCTGACGAAATGATTCTTCTTAAAGATTGCGGCTTTTCTTGATTCGCTGATAAAGAGGCTGAATTCGCTGATAAAACTCTTTAATTCGCTGATAAAGGTGCTAGATTCGTAGATAAAAACAGTTCTATTTTTTAAAAAAATAAGGGGGAATTACGTATGGGTAAGACGATGAAAAAATTAAGCATAGGGGTTTCAGGAATGGCCATTGCAGCAATGCTTCTTTCCGGCTGTTCTCCCAAATCTTCAACAACAGCATCAAGCACACCTAAAAACACCAACAGTACAACGGGAACACCAAAAGTTTCGATTATGGTGGGCGGTTTAGAGAAAATTATTTACCTGCCTTATATGCTTGCTGAAAAACTGGGGTATTACAAGGATGCGGGAGTTACGGTTACACTTGTCGAGGAAAGTGCAGGCCAGGATGCAGAATTAGCCCTATTGGCAGGCCAGGTGGATGGTGCAGGCGGGTTTTATGATCATACTCTCGATTTACAGACAAAGGGGAAAAAGGTGGAAGCTGTTGTCACGATGGCCGACGTTCCTGGTGAACAGCTAATGGTAGCTAATCGCTTAAAGGATAAGGTCAAAACATTAGCGGATTTGAAAGGACTTACCATTGGTGTCACGGGGCTTGGTTCATCAACCAACATGCTTGCAAGCTTCAATGTTGTCAAAGGTGGAAATAAAGAGAGCGATTACAAGCCGCTGCCTGTAGGAGCCGGTCAAACGTTAATCGCAGCGATGCAAAATAATCGAATTGATGCTGCTGTTACAAGTGAACCGACTGCTTCCCTTCTTAAAAATAAAAATTTAGCCTACACATTTGTGGATATGAACACAAAAGAAGGCACAGAAAAAGCATTAGGGGGAAGATATGCTGCAACCAGTTTATATATGACGAATGATTATGTGAAGGCGCATCCGGATGTTGTTCAAAAATTAGCCAATGCCTATGTTCGGACCTTGAAATGGATTAGCACCCATACACCTGAGGAAATAGCTGACAAATTGCCTGAAGAGTATTATGCCGGAGATAAGGCCTTGTATATCCAAGCTCTGAAGGGCCAGCTTCCAATGTTTACGGTGGACGGAAAAATGCCGGATGGGGTGCCGGAAAATGTTCAAAAAATTCTTTCTGCCTTTAAACCTGCTGTAAAAAATGTTGATCTCAGCCAAACGTATACGAATGATTTTGTGAATAAAGCGCAATAAGTCATGTAAGCCGGGAAGCCGATATATGGTTTCCTGGTTTTTTAATGTAGAAAAATGTCTGGAAATATAACGGGGAAGTGTTGATGCGGCACTTCTTCTTTCTATATACTAAATTTGGAGAAAGGTTGGTTGCGGTTTTGAAAAGAAAGGGAATCATTTTAATTATTGTTTTGATGGTAGTCGCTGTTTGTTTCATAAATGCGGGAAGGTTTCTGGTTTATGATGATGTGATTCATAAATCGGATGCGATTATCGTGTTGAGCGGGGACCGTGGCGAAAGGGTTGAACGAGCGGCAGAACTTTATCATAAGGGGTACGCAAAGTATTTTGTGATTTCGGGCGGGATTGTTTATCATGATGTAACGATGGCTCAATTGATGAAGGAACATGCCATTCAACTGGGGATTCCAGAGAAGGCGATTATCATGGAGGATCGTGCGGATAGTACATATGAAAATGCGTATTTTACGAAAAAGGTCATTAAGTCTTATCCGATTCACTCGGCCATCGTTATTTCTTCTAATTATCATATGAAAAGAGTCAAAATGATTTTTGATCGAGAATTTAAGGATACGGGTCTGAAACTTTTTTACACAGGTGCAAAAGACCAGTATTTCAGTAAAACTCGGTGGTGGAGTAATAATAAAAGTATTATGATTACCATTACGGAATACATAAAGATGATGGGATATGCTTTGGGGAAAAATTATTAGGTTCGTTATTTGAGGTGTTTTCAAAAACTAAGGGAAAGGTGTTAGCGCACTTTTTCCTTAGTTTTTTGGATTTTGGGATATCAACGTTGTCTTGGAACTTAGTAAATGGAAATATTGGGCTTGACATAGTGAAAAAAAATAATATAAAATACAAATCGTAACCATTTCGATTTAAACGAAAGGAGGAAAAGATATGCGTGTAAAAATAACTCTGCAATGTACAGAAAGAGGTGATCGAAATTACATCACAACGAAAAACAAAAGAAATCACCCAGATAGGCTGGAATTACGGAAATATTCTCCGAGATTAAAACGATACACCATACATAGAGAAACGAAATAGGGATTTTCGGAATTAAGGAACATAAGCAATGTTAGGATTATTATTATATCAGTCTAAACTTTAAATCGTAATGATTTTGATTATCGAAAAATGGAGGAATCATTTGCATGAAAGATACCAGAATTCCCGTAACCGTATTAAGCGGCTATTTAGGAGCAGGGAAGACCACCTTATTAAATCATATTCTTCAAAACCGCGCTGGGCTAAGAATTGCTGTGATCGTCAATGACATGAGCGAAATTAATGTGGATGCCGAATTGGTGAAACAAGGAGGCGGACTAAATCGGACGGAAGAAAAACTGGTGGAATTATCAAATGGATGCATTTGCTGTACATTAAGAGAAGATCTTTTAAAAGAAGTGGAGCATCTGGTCAAGAAAGGAAATATCGACTACATTGTGATTGAATCCACCGGTATTAGTGAACCGGTACCCGTTGCGCAAACATTTTCTTACATTGATGAAGAATTGGGGATTGACCTTACAAAATATTGCCGGCTGGATACCATGGTTACGGTGGTCGATGCCAACCGGTTTTGGCATGATTTTGCCTCAGGGGACTTACTTTTAGAAAGAAGCCAAGCTGCAGGTGAGGAGGACGAGCGCTCCGTTGCAGACCTATTGATCGACCAAATTGAATTTTGTGATGTATTGCTCCTGAATAAATGTGATTTATTAGAAGATGAGCAATTAAAACAGCTGGAGGTATTTTTAAGAAAACTTCAGCCTGGAGCAAAATTACTTCGCTCGGTTAAGGGAAATATACCGATTTCGGCGATTTTGAACACGGGATTATTTGATTTCGAAACGGCCAGTGAATCTGCCGGATGGTTAAAAGAGTTGGAGGCACCCGAGCATACGCCGGAAACGGAAGAGTATGGGATTAGCTCCTTCGTTTATCGAAGTTCGGTCCCCTTTCATTCGGAAAGATTTAATCGATGGGTGGAAGAAATGCCTGCAGAAATCGTTAGGGCCAAGGGAATCGCATGGTGTGCAACCCGAAACGATCTTGCTTTATTGTTCTCGCAAGCAGGACCATCGGTACAATTAGAGCCTGTTTCTTATTGGGTGGCGTCTTTACCTGCTGAACAACAGGCTCAGTATTTGGAGGAAAGTCCTGAATTAAAAGATGAGTGGGATGAGACGTTTGGTGATCGGAAAAATGAACTCGTGCTAATCGGAATTGACATGGATAAAAACCTTGTGAAAGCCTCTTTAGATCGCTGTTTGTTAACCGAAGAGGAGATGACACAAGATTGGAATCAAATGAATGATCCATTTGTATGGACGATTACTGCAGCGGGTTAAAGGGTCTCAGACTTAGGTTCATCTCAAATAAGAGGCTGATTCAAAAGAGTTGTTTTTCAACGATCTTTTGGATCGCCTCTTCTTAGTAGGAGTTGCAGGCTTGTGCCGAATCGTACTTACTTAAAGTAACTGCCCTCGACCTCCGGGTGGCATATTTTACTGTCCGCTTCTGCGGGTACTTAAAAGGAATGACTAGACACGTATACAGGCATAAAAGGTTATAAAAAGACAACCAAACCAAAAAAGGTTATGATAAAATCATTAAAAAATGTAATAAGGAAGATGAAAATGACCTTGACAATCGAAGTGCGTTACATCACAGCAAATAACAGAATTTCACAAAAACGTTCTTTTGTGTTAAGAGGTAAAAAACCAGAACAGGTAGCCTTCGAGTTCTGGCAGCAATTAAGAACCGAAATGCCTTATCACGCTGATTTGGAAAAGGTGATTGCAAACGGTGATCAAGATCTAACAGAAGTGGTGAAGGAATTAGAATCTCAAGAATTGAGAAAGATTGATGAAAATTGGTTTTTGCCTTTTTAATAGAGGCTATTTTCGCATAGATTGATGTTTTTCGTATAAGTTCATCACCCCGTATAAAAAAATGCTTCGTGGCATCTTTTCGTAAGAACATTTTGCGAAAATTGCCTAGAAACTTAAGTATTTGACCCTTATTAGGGTCCAAAAGCAACAAAGTTTACGAAAAGAGCCTTAATAGATGACGATTTAATCTAAAAGTATTAGCACCATTTATTAAAAGTAGGAAAAATAAATTAGAAAAATAAATTAGAAAAATAAGGAAAATGGAATGTGGTGCTTTAAAAGAGTCATAACGTAAAATAGAATAAAGCAACTAAATTCACTTGAGGAGAGGAATGCCCATGACCTTAAGAAACTATACTGTTTTAAAAGGAAAAGTTGTGGACACAGCCATCGGCCGCTCTGGAAAACCTCATTTTGAAATTCATATTCGAGATGATCAAGAGACGAATTATCGAATCGCGGTGAACATTCAGTCAGGAACGCGTCCGTCAGAGGTTCTTTACTATGTTAGCGAGAATTTCAACTCAGAACAAATTACAAAATTGCCAGCACTACCATCTGGATTCACTCCCATAACGAACGACAATCGGGACATTGCCCTGGACTATATTCGTGAAGGATTATTCGATCCAAAGGAAATGGTTGCCCTTCCGCCATTTAAACCGGGTCTTAATAATGATCTAAAAGAAAAAGTAGAGTACTACATCAATGAGGCCAGGGAGAAAAATGCAACACTATATGCGTATGGTGAGGGGTGGGGACCAGAAGAGCATGAGCCGGACAAGTATTTTGGCTTTTTGCCTGGTAACGGTATCCATGATATCCATATGAATCAGGGGAATGTTGGCAAATGGAAAAATGATGATGGAATCTGGCAAGACGGTGGAATCCTCCTTCACTTTGAAGAAGAGAATCGGTGGGCAGGGATTTTCTTAGCCTTCCAATCTCAATCTTGGTGTACAGATGATAACGGACATGCTGTTAAACCGGTAAGAGAGTGTAATCATTTGAATTCTATACTTAATTAGGATTAATACAAATATATATTTGATAGTACCGTTAATTTGGACAAGACATACCGTTAATCGCAAAAGACAGTCCGAAAGCGGGGGTGATTCGGACCGGACAGCAAGGAAATGCAAAAAGCCTGTCCGAAAGGAAAGCAGCGTCAATTCGGACAGGTCAATCAGGCAATCAAAACATCCTTGGCATTGTTACTTAATTGTCCCCATCCCGGAAATCGTTACATTTACCTTCACGTTCACATCAGCCTTCGAAAAGGCCTTGTTCCATTGATTTTGGACTTTTTTCCACTCTGGATACGTATAAGCTCTTGCATATAGCCCATATCCAAAAGGGTCTATTTTAGCGGTTTGCGTTTTCTTTATTAGGCGCTCGAAATCTGCTTTCAGTTTTGTTTGAATGCTCTTTTCCAGTTTGGCTGCGTCCTTCCTTACATTGAAGGGAAAAAGCATTTCCGTAATGACAATTCGCATTTTTATGTTGGTGTCAAAAATATAATGGCCGTCATACCTGACCTTTGTTTTTACCTTGATGCTCTGAGTGCCAAAGCTTAACCAATGTTTTTCTTGGCCATTTGGTTTCAACGGGACTGTAATGGTAAATGGAAAATCACCCCTTTTTTTGTTCTGCAAGATGCGTAATAATTTGTTTTCATGCGGCTTGATGGTCAGCTTGTATAGCCCTTTTTCATCTAACAGAGCCGTTCCAGTCAACATGATTTTGTTATTTTTTTTCATCTCGCTAATACTTGCTGTCATCCCTTTTTCAATTATTTGCTCATGAAATTCTTGAAGGGATGTTTTTACCGTTATATTTCTTCTGTAGGCAGTATCAATTAAATTGGCTAAATACAAAGAGAGACGGGGCTTGTCTTTGGGCCTAAAAAAGATGACGTCCGAAACAGGCCCATCTACGGCGACCATTCGTGTAGTTACCGTATTTTTGGGGTCCCGATAGAAGGGATCAAGGTACTTCGTCCAGTCTTTTTGTTTTAGAAGGCGTTTCCCGAGTAAAAATACTTGGGTTTTAGTTCCGGATGTCAATGCCATCACCGTGGTATCGAATAGTTCCCTGGAATTTCTTATCGTATAAGCTTTCACAGCGATTTTCTCCTCTTTCATCGGCGCTTCTTTGTTAAAGACCGGACTTGCCATGTACACCATTAAATGATTATCCTCATCCAAATCCAAACCAAGGATAAGTGAAAGCGTGACATCCTCCACATTGATTTGGTCCGCGCATCCTGTTATCAGAAAAAACGAAAAAAACAGGCAATATAATATTTTTCTTTTCAATGGCCTACCCTCCGACGGTACTTTTCATATATCCAGCTATAAACCCATAAAAAGGGAGGAGCTGCATATGCCAATTGCAGCCCTCCCTTAACAAGTATGTTTTGCCATCTTTCCGATTCAATCCAAGTAGGGTGGAGCCAAAAAACTAAACCTATAATTATTATTAATAAAATGATTACATGAGGACTATGATCCTGTTTTCCCAGCAATTGACTTGAACAAAATGTTACAAAGTATACGATAGGCATCCAGGCTGTGGAAACCACAATCAGATAATGAGCCAATAAAATCATGTCAAAACGCTCCAAAAAGCGAAATTCAATTAATTTAAGTAAATTAAGGACGGGTTGATTAAATTCTAATATCCCATCGGGGCTAAAATAGGCAAAACAAACAATCGTCACAAATAAATAAAACAACATCGTCAAGGTGTTGGCAATGGTGATTCCGAGCACCGCATGCTGCTTTTTTTGTAAAAAAGGGTATAAGAAGAACGCAACTTCAAATCCCAAAAAGGAAAAAGCAGTAGTGGGCACGGCTGAAAATACTGGTTTCCACCCCTCTTTCAGTAAAGGAAGAAAGTGCAGCCAATTTCCATCCCTTAGCGGAATCAAGAAAAAAAGCGGAATCCACATCACCATATAAAAAGATAGTTCGGAGTATCTGCCTAAAATGCGAATCCCGTTGCGGACAACCAAAAAAGTGGGAATCGAGAACAACAGTAAAATGATGTAATCAGGGGTTCTAGGCAGAAACCATGCCTTGATATAAAGGCAGCCATTCACAAGAATGATACCAGCATAAAAAGCAAAGTACACCATGTAAACCAGGATTACTGCTTTCCCAATTATTTTTCCGAATAATCGTATTAAAATTTCGTAAAGAGTATCATTTGGGTATCTTTCCCCTATTTTTACAATAACAATGCTGGCCGCCACGGAAAAAATCCATCCGATTAGGATAGCGATCCACCCGTCTGTTCCCGCTTTTTCTGCAAGTACACGTGGAAGTGACAGAACACCTGTTGCCACCTGCGTTCCATTAATTAAGAAAATATACTGCATAAGAGTGATTTCATTATAGGCATATTTTTTCATTGTCTCACCTTTTCGTGCGATTTCTCCCTTGGCGAATCAATCGATCAGCCCCAGTGCCGTTTGGGCGCTTTTTCATTACCCATAGAGGCAAACGCAAAAAGGCATCCTTCATATCGGCAATTCGGAAAGGAGCTAAAGGACTTCCATAAGGAGTGCCTAACGATTCAAGACTAATTAAGTGGGCAACTAAGGTCATCCCTCCGATCACAATCCCAATCACACCAAAAAAGGATGCTGCTAGCATTAAAGGAAATCTTAATAGTCTAATGGAAGAACTCATGTCATAATTGGGAATGTTATAAGAAGCGATGGCTGTAATGGCAACGACTATGATCATAATGTTGCTTACAATTCCCGCCTGTACCGCCGCTTGTCCA
Organism: Bacillus sp. MUM 116; assembly: GCF_001866655.1. Classification (GTDB taxonomy): domain Bacteria; phylum Bacillota; class Bacilli; order Bacillales; family Cytobacillaceae; genus Neobacillus. The sequence goes on from NZ_MLYR01000058.1 coordinate 46,216, forward strand.
ATGATAATGCCGCCCACAATGCCAATTGTCTGACCGATTGGAGAGGGAAGCCTGAGTGCGGCTTCCCTCATTAACTCTAAGGTTACTTCCATCAGAAGCGCTTCCATCACAGGTGAGAGGGGAACTTGTATCCTGGATTCTGCAATCGATAACAAGAGCTTCATAGGGATGACTTCATAATTGAAGGAGATGAACGCAACATAAGTCGCGGGCAAAAATAAAGCAATTGCCAAGGCGATAAAACGCAATAGCCGGATAAATGTAGCAACTAACCAACGTGTCCCATAATCATCGATTCCCTGAAAAAAAGACATAAAATTTGTCGGAGCAATTAATACACTCGGAGAACGATCCAAAATTATGGCAAATCTCCCCTGAAGAATATGGGATGCAACTGAATCAGGTCTTTCGGTCAAAATATATTGCGGAAAGGGTGAAAATGGATTATCTTCAATGTATTCGATCAGTTCGCCTGTATTAATGATCGCGTCCACTTTTATCTTTTGAATCCGTGTTTCCAGTTCACTAAGCACTTCTTCCGAAGCCACATCTCTCAAATATAAAATGGAAACTTTTGATTTCCCTCGAATACCGACTGTCATCTCTTTCAAAATTAATTCCTGATGGGGAATATACCTGCGAATTAATGCGATATTTTGACTCCCTGTTTCTACAAATCCTTGATGAGCACCTTTTAGAGATATTTCGTTTTGAGGATCGTTAATGTCTCTTTGCGGCCATCCTTTTGTACTTAATTGATAACCTGAAGTTTGGCCGCTTAACAATAAAATGCTATCTCCTCCTAAAATAGCATTTTCGATTTGACTCCATGTATGGACGATATCAACTTCTCCCAATGTGATGGGCAGTTCCAAATTATGGTCGAACGAACTTTGTATTAAAGGCCTCAGAACATGGTTTTGGATGGCATCTTTATCCGTTAATCCTTTCAGGTACACCAAAGCGGCATCTGTCTTATTCCCAGCAATTTTAAATCGCCGAATGACTAAATCTGGTGCTTGGGAAAAAAACATTTGAAGTTTCTCAGTATTTTGGGATAAATCGGAATAAAGGACATCATCATCCACCGTTTTTTTCTGAAGGTTAGAGTATCGAGATGAGCGCTGACCTTTTAAATGCCTCCGAAAATCAAACATCAACTCCGTCCCTTTCCGCATTTGCTTTAAGATTTTGTTTTTAGTATGTATTTTCAAAGGAAAAATATTCTAATGCAGAACTAAAGAAGGAAATAGAGGTCTTTATCCAATCTCCTTTTATTGCTTATCCTGAAGAGGTGGAGTTTGTTACAAAGAAAAAATTCATGGGTTTTATGAAGACCGAATCACCCAATTACCAAAAGAGTTTCGGTCTTCACACCTTGTATGGAGATCGATTTTCACCGTGTCCTTAAAGAGAATTACTTCGGTAATTCTCTGCGGTCAACTGAATGCGGTGGTTCCTCAAACCATCCATTGGCAATCATGATATTTGCACAGTCTTCAGCTAACTTTACATCTCTTGCGATGGCAGACGAATTTTTAAGCCCTAAATCACGCCGCATCGAACCTGCCAATGCGGTACCATAATAAGCCATGGCAGCTTGAATTAAGAAAGCACAATGGAACATCATTAATTTATCCGAAAAAGGTGCAATTTGGGAATCCGTAATATGAGTATCCCAGGAAGTGGTAGAATTGATAAAGTCATCATGTAGGATCGAACTGAAAATCGAAATATGTTCTTCTGCCAATTCGACCACTTGTTTAAAAAAAGTTCGAATTTCTTTTGATTGAGCGGTTTGACTAAAACCAAGTACTAAGTCCTTTGTAAGGGTACTTTTTTGTAAATTGAAAAAAAGACTGCTAATTTCAATCACGTTCAATGGACGATGGTTACCGAACCAACCAGCTAGAAAGCTTTGTTTTTCGGCAAATTCAATTTTTTCCGGAAGCACAATTTTGGGGGTGCGTTCCAAAAGTCCTTTAGATTCCAGCTTCTCTAATGTAGTATCATACAACTCAGCTGCTCTTTTATATGCTTCTGTATAAAATTGACGAACGTCAGAGCTATGGGACGTGGTTAACCCGAGAGAATAGCCAGTTAGTCCATGTATCGTCATTTGATGAAGATAAAAAAGCCAAAAATCGTCTGAAAATAATCGTGGTGCATTTAAATGGACATCTTCATCCGTAAATCCATGTGGAATAGGAAAATTTTCATTATTGAAGAAAACGGTAATTTTTTGAACAAGATCGTTTGATAGCTGCAAAGCTGTATCGAATATTTGATGGATTTCAGGATCCGTAATGGTTTGTAAAGCATATTTGTTCACGCAGGTTCCCATCGTATTATTCATATAAGGAGTCCAAAGATTGGATAAATTAAGTGAAACTATGTTTTTCTCCATTACCTATCCTCCAAAATTTTAATTTAAAGATCATACTTATTTGGATGTATAAGAGATTAGTTGTTAATCGACTTAGCGGGTATCATTTAGATGTTATGCTTCTCTTTTGTAACCGATTTTATGTGGATTTGCCCTCAAAAAATGTCCTTTTTCATTCGGCCCATACAACAAATAGATATATCCCAAGTAAGTAGCCTTACTTGGGCAGGCGATTTTGTTCATTCGGAAGGTATGGGACTTTTTTGGGAATATAGGTTATAACATCCGAAGAATAGACCTCGATCATTAGTTTGTTATTTACCGTTTTGGATTGAATGAGGATCGGTTGATTGTAATTATTTTTAAAAACCAAATCGGGTCCGTCCCAACTCACCGTCGCATCTCGTCCTGGTGGAACGTAGGAAACTTCTTTGGTGTGAGATTGACGTTGAAGAATATTTAGTCCCGCATTATCCACTGCATTAAAAAGGGTAGTCGATACCTGACAAATGCCACCGCCAATATCCTCTGATAATTCCCCTTTAATGATTACGGGTGCCGACATATATCCTTTTCCTGCTGTTCTTTTTCCAACCACTTTATTAAAGGAAAATGTTTCACCTGGGAATAAAACATAGTTGTTGACTGCTTCGGCAGCAAGATAAATATTTTTGTTGCGTTCTTTATTATGGTTGTTGAAGGATGTTACATAGCTCCCGATTTTTTCACTGCGGATATTTCCAAGTAATTCACTGTCGACTCTGGGGTACACTTCCTTTAAGGGAACCTCTAATTGAGACGAACCATTGTTAAAATAATAAGAATAAACTTGTTCTGTAAAGGTTTTACGGTCTAACATGGAACCGGGTTTTTCGGGAATGATATTCCCGTGACGATCTAACATTGCATTTTTTGGCTCTTTTGAAACACTTTTATCGATTATATTTATCCATTTTTCAAATTTTTCTATGTTCATGGGTAACCCGGGTATGTTCATGGAAAGGTCGGAACGATTAACAGAGGACAAAGGCTGCCCATTGTTTGTAATGAATAGGCTTCCGGGCGCATTTACTTGCTGAGATAATATGATTAGTCCAAGCAACCAACTTAGGTTCATGTGATGGACACCTCCTTAATCTTATTATGAATTGAAAATGTCCTTTCAATGTATTATTTAGACTCTTTTCGTAAACTTTGTTGCTTTTGGACCTTAATAAGGGCCATTTACTAAGTCTCTAGGCAATTTTCGCAAATGTTCTTACGAAAAGATGCCACGCAGCAATTTGTTATACGGGTTGATGAACTTATACGAAAAACAACAATCTATGCGAAAATAGCCATTATTAAAATTAACCAATAAAAAAGGATCGTCCATCTGACGATCCAGCTACAATCTTCCATTGATCGGCAAACTGATCAACAGTTGAATGACTTGATTTTTATAATCCACTTGAATGGTTCCATGATGGAGCCCAATAATGCTTTTGGTTATTGCTAATCCTAATCCTGCTCCAGACTTACTAGAGGAACGGGAAGTATCGACGCGATAAAAACGATCAAATAACCTGTTGACCTCTTCTTCAGATAGGGATTCACATGGATTGGATATCGAAATTTGTACAGAATGTTTATTTTTAATCATCCTTACATGAATGTCTCCTGGAGGTGTGCTATATTTGATGGCATTGGTCAGTATATTTTCCAATGCCCGCACCATTTGATTCGGATCAACCTCCATCAAAATGGGCTCTTTTGGAAGATTGCTCATAAACTTCACATGGTGATCTTTCGCGATCGGATCCAGTTCATCCATTAGCTGCCGCAGCATTTGATTCAGGCTGACTTTTTCCTTTTTGAGCTGTACCCCCTCATAATTTAACCGGGTAAAATCAAATAAATCCTCCACTAATTTTTTTAATTGCTCCGATTTTCCATAGGCAATATCAACATATTCATTTAATTGCGTTGGATTCTGGTATTGATGATCTTTCACCAGTCGCAAATAGCCCATCACCGAAGTTAAAGGGGTGCGTAAATCATGGGAGACATTGGTGATCAGCTCATCCTTTAATTTTTCGGTTTGTCTTTGCCTTTCAATCATTTCGTTTAATTCCGAAGCCATATAATTGATATTGGTTGCAAGCGACCCTAATTCATCTTGACTTTTCTCGCGAATCCGATAGTCTAATTTTCCTTTTGCGATTTCCATCAAACCCAGTGCAATCTCCTCAATTTCTTTCATTTTCCGTTGGGTAATCAAATAAAAACAGATAATAAACGTAATCAGTCCAAGCAGATACGGTGTCACTCCGGCTTCTGCTACATAAAAGGCCTTCGCTTTCGGGACACCCGTTACAATTAAATAGTTTTTTCCGCCATTAAGGGAGATTGGATAGAATCTTGTAATCTTCGGGTGCTCCTCATGCTCTTTTCCGACGAAAGCTTCTTGGGCATTTTTCATTGCATCCTGAAGATTTACTTGGGTATCGTTTACTCCACCCGTTTTATAAAGGACCTTCCCATCCAAATCGGCAATCACAGTATTAAGGTTATTTTTTTGCTTGGGTGTATTAATTAGGTATTGAATTAATTCCTTTTTGGTTAAATGATAGGCTGAATTCCCGCTATTTGGAATGGATAACCATTCCTCATTCCCCTTTGTGGCTGGGAGGGGCCGGTTGAGATACGTCTTTTTAAAAACAGGATCTTCAACCCCCAATTCATTCACAAGCCCGTTCATATCTTGATTCATCTGCTTAAATTGCCGGACCATATTTCGCGCGCTTTCATCGATGCTGACAATTCCTTCGGTAAAATCAAGCCTCCGATCTTGATTCACAAAAAAGGGGCTTGAGGCAAAACCGACAAGCAGAGATATCAAAATACAAATGGCGAAGGCTAAGATCACCTGGATTCGGATGCTTGTCTTCACGGGATAAATCAGTTTACCCCAATAGCTGCCGTTTGAAAGTTTATTGTTCAATTTTATAGCCCACCCCCCAAACCGTTTTGATATACCGAGGTGTTCGCGGGTTATTTTCGAGTTTCTCGCGCAAATTCCGAATATGAACCATTACCGTGTTTTCTGACTCATAAAATGGTTCATTCCATACCCGTTCATAGATTTTTTCGGTACTAAACACAACACCAGGGTTCCGGGCTAAAAGTTCTAAAATCGCAAATTCCCTTGGGGTCAGCTTGACTTCCCTGCCTCCCACTGCGACCTCGTGTGTCGTAACATTGATCGTTAACTCATCAATCGAAATCACATCCATCTGCCCGGCTGTTTGGATGGGACGGTTTCCGTCCGGCTGATTTAAACGGAGATACCGGCGAAGCTGCGACTTAATTCTCGCCACTAGCTCCAAAGGTTGAAACGGTTTTGTGACATAATCATCGGCTCCGGTGGTTAGTCCCATGATTTTATCCATATCCTGCGATTTCGCCGATAACATTATTATAGGAACATTTCGGCTTTCCCTGATTTTCATGCAGGCCTGAATCCCATCCAACCGCGGCATCATGATGTCTAAAACCACTAAATGAACCGTTTCCTTTTCCAGATATTCTAATCCTTCGAGCCCATCTGCTGCTTTTAGTACGTTATATCCCTCATTGGTAAGATAAATCCCAATTAGATCACGGATTTCCTTTTCATCATCAATAATGAGAATGGTTTCTTGTGCCATGCAAACCTCTCCTTTCTAATGCTATAAGAATCTATAAATTGCTTTGAGAATTGTCTAGCTCCTGCGCCTAGCCCCTCTATGAAGTCAAAGAACGACTTCACCGAAGGACCTAAAGCCTTGTCGGGGCTGATCAAGGCGCTTCCGCTTTTCTTATGCTTAAATTTTACTCCATTCCCCTTAAGAAAAAACAATAGAATTTCTGAAGAATTTCTGAAGTTCTCCGTTAACTTTTAAGAAAATCTTCAGAAAGAACGGCATTTTTCCTTAAGAAGTTTTTTGTACGATACATACATGCAGATGAGGAGGTATTCGGAAATGAATCAAAAATGGAAAACAGCTGGTGTACTTTGTTTTCTGCTCAGTATACCAGCCATGATGTTGGTTTATCCATATTTGAATACACCCACTCGCGGTGTTCATTCACTTGTTACGAGTTTAGATAAAGCCATTCCCGTTGTGAAATGGTTCGTGATTCCCTACGTTGCCTGGGTTGGTTATATAACCATAACGTTGATTTACTTTTGTTTTAAAGATCGTGCTCTTGCATTCAAAACCATTCTTGTTTTTGACCTTGGATTACTGGTTTGTTTTCTTATTTATTATTTTTATCAAACGGTGGGTCCCGTTCGACCGGAGATCATCGGTCATGATGTTTTATCACGAATGCTGCAGTATGTGTATCAAATTGATCAACCGTACAATAGCTTTCCAAGCATCCATGTCATGAGCAGTTATTTAATGATACGGGCGATTCGGAACCGTTCTTGGAAAAGCAAGTGGGTTCAATGGATGATTGGATGTGTCTCTCTCTCGATTATCCTTGCCACCTTGTTCATCAAACAACATTTGATTATCGATGTTGCAGCTGCCATTTTCTTGGTTGAAGTTTTATTTAAAATGGTAGACCTTGGCTTCAATTGGTTATTCGTACCAAAACGGAATGTAAAACCTATTGCAAAGAAATCTTTTTCAGTATAGCCATTATGACTTAAGATGACCCGCTGGCGGGTCATTTGAAACAGATCGATAACATTTTAGAGGAGTGAAGCTCTATGAAGGCAATCAATAAAGAAAAAATATTAATTCTTACCGGAAATTATGGAGATGGCCATATTCAAGTCGCGCAGGCCCTAAATGAAGCGATCCAAATTCGATTTCCTTCTTTAGAACCTGTTGTATTTGATTTTATGGAATGGGTTCACCCTTATTCCAATCAGATAAGTCGTTACCTTTACCTTCAAGGTGTGAAAAAATTCCCTAAAGCTTATGGGTATATTTATCAAAAAACACGGAAGATGAACACTTTTTCTAAGCTGATGAAGACGATTTTCTCTACGGGGCTTGGAAGAATGGTTAAATTAATAGAAGAAGTGCAGCCGGCGGTTGTCGTCAGTACATTTCCTCTAGCCGCTGCTGTAATGTCCAAGTTGAAATCTTACGGTTTAACCGATGTTCCGACCGTCACAACGATTACGGATCATACCGATCATAGCTGCTGGATATATCCATATACCGATCAATATATCGTCGGTTCGAAGGCAGTCCGCGATTCCATGATTCAATTAGGCGTTGAAGAGGATCGAATTGCAGATATCGGGATTCCGATTCGCCAGCAATTTTCTCAGTCCTTTCAGCGAGATGAAATTCTTAAGAAACATGGTTTAAATCCGAATTTACCTACCGTTTTAGTGATGGGAGGCGGCTGTGGTTTAATTGGGGATGGAAGTTCTACAATTCAGGAGTTGGATGCATTACCACAGCAAATTCAATTGATCATTGTTTGTGGACATAATGAAAAACTTCGGTTGGAATTAAAGGAAAAGCTAAAGGATTCCAAACATCAAATCCATCTTACTGGTTATATTGATTATGTTCACGAGTTAATGGCGATCTCCGATTTAATGATTACCAAACCGGGCGGTGTTACGACTTTTGAAGCGATTGCCATGGAATTGCCAATGCTTCTTTATAAACCGATTCCTGGTCAAGAACAGGATAACGCGAAATTTTTAGTTCATTCAGGAGTGGCGATTCAAGCTGAAACGGATTGTGAATTAACGGATCATTTAGCCAAATTATTGAACAATGCGGAACTGCTTCAACAAATGGGGGAGAATTCAAAACAATTTCATCCGAAAGAATCAGCGTTTGCCTCCGTTGAGATCATTATGGATACTAAAGAGTCCTATAACCGTTTACAAGACCTCATGTTTTCGTTTGGATCATAGGACGATGGGAAGGTGGAATAAGTGGAAAATACTATGACTGAACCGTTCAAATTAAAGAAACCAACAGCCCGTACACTTTCCATTGGGAGTTTGATTTTCTTCTCATTGCTTACGGGGATTTATTTGTATTTTGTTCATACAGGAGCGGCAAAAGGATGGCTTGAATCCATTCGCCATCTAGGCGTTTATGGGATTTTATTAGGGATTATGATTCAAACGGTTGTCAATATCATCCCGGCTCCGGGTGAATTTGTTTCAATTTTTCTGATTCAACTCTATGGTCCCGTTGCCGGTGGATTCTATTCATTCATTGGCGGTGTCTTGGGAGCGCTCCTTGCGTATCAATTGTCCAATTGGATTGCGCGTCCTATCATTGAACCAATGGCAAAACCTTATTTGGAAAAAATCGATCGTTGGCTGCAAAAACGAGGAGATTTTGGCCTTTTGTTCATCCGTTTTGTTCCATTGGTTCCCTACCATTTCATCAACTATGCGGCAGGTATCTTGCGCGTAAACAAAAAGGCATTTATTTGGACAACTGCCTTAGGCATCTTGCCTTATACCATCTCGGTAAGCAGCATATTTGCTGGGTTAAGTTTTGGGAAATTCCTTCCATTTATCATTGGAGGCGGAATCTTTATCGTGTCATCTGTTTTAAGCATCGTCCTTCGTAAAAAAATGGAGTAGAGAGGGGAGGATGAAGGATATGGTGATGATTATTTTTCTAGTGTTATTGGTATTGGCGCTCTATTGGCTGGTTCCATTTATGTTAACTGCCGGTTTGGGGATCGGGGTTTTAAAACGGAAGGATTCTTCTGAAAAAATTGCTTTTACGTTTGATGACGGCCCCAATCGTATTTTCACTCCGCAGCTATTGGACCTGTTAAAAAAATACGATATTAAAGCGACATTTTTTGTCCTAGGTTCGAAAGCGGAAAAATACCCTGAGTTAATTGCAAGAATGCATGAAGAGGGACATTTAATCGGCATCCATAATTACGTCCACAAATCGAACTGGGTGATGAGTCCTTGGAAAATTCGACAGGATCTAGAGAAAAGTGCTACTATTATTGAAAAAATAACCGGGGAACGTCCCATTTTTTATCGTCCACCATGGGGGTTAATGAACGTATTTGATTTTTTCCTCATGAAAAAATATAAGATTATTCATTGGTCAGTAATGGCGGACGATTGGAAAAGTAAAGGCGGCAGTGAAAAGGTTAAAAACATTCTGTTACAGAAAATAAAACAGGGTGATGTCATCCTTCTGCATGATTGCGGAGAAACGATTGGAGCGGATGCAGATGCTCCCATCCACACCATTCATGCTTTAAAAGCCGTCTTGAAAGAACTTTCAAGACGAGGGATGTCTTGTGTAAGAGTTGATGAATTATAAATTAGTTAAGGTAGGTTTTACGAATTATGTCCCATTTCATTCAAACCATTTTTGATATGCTTTCAAATCTAGGTTATTTAGGTATTGCTTTAGGGTTAATGGTCGAAATCATCCCAAGTGAAATTGTCTTGGCCTATGGCGGCTATTTGATTTCGATTGGGAAGATCTCCTTTATCGGAGCGGTTGTAGCAGGTACGATTGGGGGAGTCATTGCTCAATGGTTTTTATATTGGATCGGAAAATATGGGGGAAGGCCTTTTCTGGACAAGTTTGGAAAATATATCTTCATCCGTCCTTCTCATATCGATGTTGCCCAAAAATGGTTCAGTAAGTATGGCTCAGGAGTGATTTTCACGGCTCGTTTTATTCCCGTAGTTCGGCATGCGATTTCCATTCCGGCGGGTATAGCAAGAATGTCCTTTGCTAAATTCAGCCTTTACACCGTCCTTGCGATTATTCCATGGTCTGTTCTATTCCTTTATCTTGGAATGAATTTAGGGTCAAAATGGCAACAAATCAATACCGCTGCGAAACCATTCGTCACCCCAGCAATTTTTATCGCCATTATTGTGGCTTGCATTTATCTTCTCTTGAAATGGAGAAACAAAAAAATGAAGGCGTAAAGATTCCGCTGCCAATTTTGGCAGCTTTTATTTTGTTTTATTTTTATCTTTTAAAGATTTTAAGCATGAAATAGACATCCATATTGCTAAAATGATCGACAGGATTCCGGAGAATTTAAAACTAAACCGATATTCATGGTTGATAAAAATTTCGTACCCACCGTATATGAATCCTACACAAATGAATAATAGGTCGAATAAAGAAATCTTCATTCATTTAACTCCTTTGCCATTCATCTAGCTAAAAAATAGTGCATCTTTATTTTATAGGTAGGAGCGGCCCAAGATGCAGAATTATTTCTTCTCCACTTTTACGATGCCCTTACCCAAATTATCCTTTTCAAAATAACAAACGACCACATCATTAACGTTTATATTATCACCGGAAACAATGCTTTTATCTGCAAAACGAATCCCTGTCCCATTCTCATTTTTACCATAGTAGTGATTACCTTTAATTTTACTAATTGTGTATTCTTTCGTAATGTACTCTGAGGAAGCCGTGTCATTGGAAACGGTTTTGTTTACAGGATTAGCTGTATGATTTTTAATTACGATTAACGTGAATAAAACAGAAGAGAGTACAACAAGAATAATGGCTCTTTTGAACATACTGCGATACCTCCATCTATGTATTTTAAGAGATTCAAGAGGAAAGTAAATACATCTATTTTCCTTTAGTCTTTGTACCTATGTCAGGATTCAATGACATTATTCGTATTATACTCTCAGAGTAATAGGGCTGCCAATTTTGAAGGCCTTTTCTTTTGAAGAGGGGTAGTTTCGACAAAATTAGGGTGATGCACAGGCACCACCCTAATTTTGTCGAATTGTTAATCAATTGTCATATAATATGATTCTCCCAGAATTTCCTTCTCTTGATAACAGCTTGTTGAAAGTTCTTTTTCGATAAAAGCGTTCATGTCGGCTTTTTCAACATCGTACATCACTTCAATTTCTTTCGAAAATAAAAGTTTTTCTTTTTCAAGCAGGCTTAAAAGTGATGGCTGTTGTTTTGAAAGAAGTTCCTGTTGATTTAGAACTTGCTTTAGCCCGGAAACATAGTTTTCTAAAGGGCGTGAACCAACAATTTTTACACCGATATTTTCTTCATTAACCATGATAATTGTTGGGAAGCCTCTCACACCCAAGTTTGCTGCAAGCCCAAAATCTTCATTTAATAACTGCTGTCCGCTTGACTGTTCCGCTTCCTTTACAATTGCTTCGCCATCGAGCCCTAGATTATTCACGAGTTTTACTAAGACGGAATGATCTGCGATATTTTGATTAAAGGCGAAAACGGCCTCTCTCATCCGGCGTAAAAATACACTTGCCAAAGTTTCGTTTTGTTTTTGAATCACTTTAAATACACGAGAAGGTGGAAAGGAAGAATGAACAGGATTGTCATACCAAAGTGTCCCATCAATTGGCATCCGCGTATATTCTCCCACTTCTCTCCAGTGACCTGCAACGTCACTTGGTCCTGAAATTCCGTTTGCAGGATCAACAGGACCGTCCCCCCATTTTTCCAGCAATCCTCCCATAACAGTACGGAGGTTAAAATAATGTCCATACTGTTCGACAAAACGGCGAAGAACGGGTTCGAGTGCCCAGCAATGAGAGCAGATCGGGTCGGATACATAATATAGATCAATGGTTTTCTTTGGTGGATTCAAATTAATGATTTCCATATCTTCCTCGCCCACTGCACCGCATACCCCTGTTTCTAAATCACAAATCATTTTATTCTTTTCATTCATATTAAAATCCTCTCCTTAACAAGGAACTGGCCTTTTAGATTTAAGTTCATATTTGTTGTACAATTGTATATTAGTACATTATGAGAAACTCCAATACCAATACTTTACGGGTTTTATCGTATATACAACATATTTAATAAATTGTCGTAAAAGTTAGGAGGGATAACAAAATGACTGAATCCAAAACGGACCCCCGAATACTAAGGACACGTAAATTAATTATGGATTCTTTTATTGAACTTTCAGGTAAAAAGGAATTCAAGGATATTACCATAAAAGATATTACAACAGAGGCAATGGTCAACCGTGCGACTTTTTATTACCATTTTGAAGATAAATATGACTTATTGGAAAAGGTATTATCCGAAGTATTATTAATCAATTTGAATTTTGACCTCACCCCGCACAACGAACTAAATGAAGAAGTGCTTGTTCGAATCTTCTTAGCGATTACCAATTTTCAAAATTCCTTATCCAATCGTTGCCATAGCGGGTACGAGGAAACGATTGCCCGCATTATAAGGGAGCAGCTAGAAATTATTTTTTACAAAATGTTGTTAAAACAACATGCAACGGACGAGAATCAGGCATTAAAGAGAACAGCTGTCCTTTTAAGTTGGGGAATTTACGGAGCTTCTGTGGAATGGAGAAGAAATCGTGAGGTACTACCGGAAGAATTTATTAAATCCGTCATTCCTTATATTCTGTATGGGATTGATTTTGAATAAGTTCAAGAGCTTAAGAATAAGCTGCCGTTGAAGCGGCTTTTCTTTTTGTCCATAGGGTGGATGATAGTATCAAGTCACTTTATTTGAATTTTGTCGAATTTTGACGAAATTTATTTTACTTTGTATCCGCTTTCAGTTGGTAAGATGGGTTATGTTGAAAATATTTGTAATATTTACGCTTCTGTAATTAATTTAAAAATTATTTAAATCTAACAGGAGGTCCATCATGCAGCAAAACGATACGGAAAAACATGGGAAGGAAGAATGTACGAAGACGGTTCGATTAAGTATTGAAGTTCCTGAAAATATCCGCGATGATTTTCGGGATGCGGTTGAAAAAAATGGAAAGTGTATGAAAGATGTTCTTAGGCTGTATATGCAAAAATATATATGGAAACAAAGCGAATTACAAAGAAATCGTCAAAAACACCGTCAAAGTATTGTTCAAAATAAAAACGGATTAACCCTTATCAAGGATCGATAAGGGTCATTTTGTTTTTTTTGAATGTGAAGTGGGGGCTGCTGGAGGATATCAACACAAAATTCGACTATATCGACACTTACGAGGGATATCTACAAAATTCGTACAAATGTCACATCAAATTAATCTGTTTGAAAAAAATTACCCCCTCTTTTTGTTCTATAATAATGTAAGATAATAGATTTTTAGATGTCCTTTAAAGGAATTTTTATAGTATAAGAATTTTAAATCGCTTTGAGAAGGGTCCAGCGCAAGCGTCCTGCCCCTCGAGGGAAAAAATAAACTGCTTTTTTCCTAGGTTGTTTCGGTCCTGTCAATGAAGTCAAAGAACGACTTCACCGCCAGTACCTAAAGCCTTGTCGGGGCTGACCAAGGCGCTTGCGCTTTTCTAATAGAAGGGGGAATCTTACATGAATATTTGCAAAAACTGTGGTCATAAATTTAACGAATCTAGTGGAATCTGCCCGAACTGCGGTTCGAGGATCGGAAAAGATTCCAAGAATATATCCCCAACTCCAACATCGCGCATCGAAAAAAAGAAATCCCAATCAAAGAATAAGAAATTAATGGCGGTTGGTTCCATTATTGGGGTGCTGGCTGTTGTTGGCGTCACTCCCTTCATGCTTAAAGGGTTTCATAAACCGGTAACTAAAACAAATATAGCCGCAACCAAAAAGATTGAACCATCTAATAATGAATCTAGCCAAGCTCACCAATCAACAGACAAAAACTCAACTCAGCCCTCTTCCGATTATATATTGCCTGATAGTGATAAGAAGGTGTTAAGTTTAGTTGACATTGATATTATTCCAAAATGGAGGCTGCGTATCGCCCGAAATGAAATCTATGCCCGCCATGGCTATGTATTTAAATCAAAGGATTTGGAGAAGTATTTTTCAAGTAAATCGTGGTATCATCCAAACCCTTCCTTTGATGGCTCATTAAGTGAAGTAGAAAGAAAAAATATAGCAACCATCAGGGCGAGAGAGGATAGTCTATAGTGAACCGCTTTTTTAAAAAATATGGTTCTATCATATTCTTCCTTGTTATAGTCATTGTTTTAATCATAATTGTTTGTTTTCGAGTGGTTGTAAACAATGAATCTCCAGCTAGAGTTGAAAAAAAGGAAAAGGCATTATCGCCATTAGCAGCAAAGCCAAAAAGCACACCTCTTGTCATCTGTATTGACCCTGGTCACCAGCAAAAGGCTGACTTATCAACTGAAAAAATCGGTCCGGGGTCAAACCTGGAAAAAACGAAAGTGACAGGCGGAACTACGGGAATCACGACAGGTATACCTGAATATAAACTAACATTAGAAGCTTCTATGATTTTGGGGAAAATTTTAGAAGAAAAAGGCTTTAAAGTCGTGTATACACGAACCACGAATGATGTGAATGTAAGTAATAAAGAAAGAGCGGAAATGGCCAACCAGAGTAAGGCGGCATTGTTTATTCGCCTTCATGCGGACGGATCAACCAATCGGAATGTCAGGGGTTTTTCGATTCTAACGCCTTCTGGCAAGAATCCTTATACGAAAACCATCTATAAGGATAGTTTACAGGCATCCCAATTAATTGTGGATGAGGTAAAGAAGAATAGGAATGTCACAGTAAAGGGGATTTCCCTTCGAGATGATTTGTCTGGTACTAATTGGTCCCAGGTCCCAGCGATTTTAATCGAAATGGGCTTCATGACCAACCCAAGCGAGGATAAAAATCTTTCAAATGAAGATTATCTTACCCATTTGATGGAAGATGTTGCTCGTGGGATTGCAGATTTCAGGGAGTCCGTACGGCGTCCATGATAGTTGCCTGGTACCGCTATAGGGGAAGTGTTGGCCGCACTTCTCTTTTTTTAAAGATTAAGAAAGTATAAGTTTTCGACTTCGAGAATTGTCTAGCGCAAGCAGCCTAGCCCCTCGAGGTCGTAAGCCGATCCACCAAGAAGGTTAAAGAGCAACCTTCTCGTCGGCTCGTCTTACGCTATGCCTGAGGCTGATCAAGGCGCTTGCGCTTTTCTAATTGGAGAGATCCATTATGGGACGGCATAAACAAAAAAGAACCCTATTTGAGTTCTTCCTTTAATATCGATATTCGTTCAGGTACAAAATCGTCATCTATTTTCCTTTCAGCATCGTCCTCTTCAAATTCTTCGTCCAATTCCTTACCATCTCGTTCTTTTTCAACTTCATCATGCTCTATATTTGAATCTTTACCGGAAAACCAATTCATAATTTTTGAGAACATATTGACCACTCCTTGTTGAATTTTTTAAAGTTTTATGTGATCTTGATTTGTTCTTATTAAGAATAGATGTCAAACTTTAAATGGATGTTAACTCGACGTTAACAACGTATTAACTATGAATTAATTATTTGTAAATGATCCTGATAATCCTTTTTGCTTTCAAATGTTTAGTAAGCTTGTACGAAGCTTTTTAGGTGGCAGGCTAATTGAATTTTTAAGTTATCTTCTGGATTATTAAAATTAATATTTAATAATTCTTCAATTCTTTTTAACCGTTTGTAAAGCGTATTAATATGAATATGAAGTTTTTTAGCTGTTTCGATCGCAGACTTATTCAATTGAATATAAGTAAAGAGTGTATGTTCTAGTTCGTGATGGTTCTTTTCAGACAAGAGCGATGTGAAGGTTTCCTCTAAAAAACGTTCGATTTCCTGTGGCTGCTGATGGATAAATAGGCGGTTTACCCCAATGTTTTCGTAATGAATCATGTTCTGTTCCTTCCGATTGGCTAAATATGCGAGCGCTTTTTCCGCCTCCTCATAGCTTCTTGAAATATATTCAATTCCTTTATATGTGGAACCAATACCAACCGATACTTCCAGTCCATCCTTATTTCCCCACATCCTTATTAGGCTTGTGAGCCTTTCTGTTATATTCGCTTGAGCATCTGGATGCTCCGTAGAAATGAGAAGATTGACTTTATTATGAAAACCATAGATTACTAAATGGAGCTCTGGAAAACCTTTTTTAATAAAAGAAACTAAGCGGTGAATGTTTGCTTCTAAAAGTTGCAAGTCTGGATATGTCTTTATTTCAAATAAGGCAACACCTATAAAGGAGGATGGAATGAGCCCAAGATCTTTTGCATGTTCATAGAGCGACTCGTGATTTGTATTTTTAATGATCGCAGTAAAATATTCATGGGTTTTCTTATAGTAAATATCTGTCAATGTATGTTTTTTTACTAATTCTAATGAAAGGATCGCACCTCCTTGTTCAATCGTTACGATATCCATTTTGCTAAGCAGATTAGCAGCTGCCACAATTAAGCACCCTAAAAAAGCGGTACCATTATGAATCGGATAGAGATAATAAGAGCCATTTTCAGTGCTATAAACTTCGGTGTAGTGAGGGCCTTGATTCTGAAGAATAATTTTTTTCATTTCATCCTCATTAAAGATGTGGAGCTGGCTTCGATGACTGCAAAAAAATTCATCTTCAATACAATCAAAAAAGGCAATGGGAGCTTCCATAATTTGGCCTAATTCCGAAATAATTGTGTTAACTCCTCTATTTTCTAATGAAATTTGCGTTAATGTTTCATGAACTTGATGGCGTTTGTTTAACACTGCATTTTTTTCTTTCAACTGCTCACTTAGTTCGGTTAGTACAGCGATATTATTCTTTATTTCTGAAAAAAGCATTGAATTTTGAATGGCAATGGCTGCCTGGTCAGCAAACCCTTGTAATAAATCGATATCCCGGTTTGTAAAACCTCCTTCAGTGAAAAATTGGTGCACCATCATGACGCCAATTCGCTTTTCCCCAACGGAAACAGCTACACAAATCCCTCCTCTTAGAAAATGCTCATCGGAAGAAGACATAATATGATGATAATTTTCCTCTGTAACCTTTTGTTCGCTCATCGCATCCAAAATTTCCTTTCGAGAATAGTAAATTCTCGTCTTTCCATCCAGATAGGTCATTCCTGTAATCGACTCGCCGCTTTTCGGCTGGAAGTGGTTAATGTGTTCATTGAAACCAACTGCGGCCTTTATAACCAGTCGTTCCTGCTCCTTGTCAAATAGCTGTAAATACCCTGCATCGGCGGCGGGAATCACCTTAATGGCATTTCGAACGATATTTGTTAACACCTCGTCCGTATTGATGGATGAATTGATTGACCTCGTTGTTTCCATCACCATTTTCCATTCAAGGTCTCTCTTTTGAATCAGTTCCTGGCTATATAAAGGATAAAAATAATAGTGAAACAGTTCGAGTGTTTCATCAGGCAGCAGCAAATTTTCTTTAAAAATGCAAAGACAGATATGAAACTCTTCCGGATAAAAAAAATGGACGAAGGTCATCCCGTTTTGACTGTTCATCCTATACTCCTTATGAGGTTTCAAAAGGGAAAAAAGTGGCGGTGAAAGTGGAATCTCGCTGCCGTTACTATAAATATGTTTTTGATCCTGCTGCTGACCTGCCCAAATTTGAAATGGGGTTTCATTTAGCACTTTCTTTAAAAGGGATAGAGCTGACTTTATCACTTCCATATCAACCTCCTGGTGTAAATACATACATAATATTTAAAATAATTAGTAAAGACCTCCATTGAAAACGCTTTATAATCATTTTATAATTTTATTAAAGTTTTGAAAAGTATGAAGATTCAATACGCTGTAATCTAGTTAAAGGAGGTTTTCAAATGCAAGAACATCTTTTTGACAAGCTGGAAAAACTTTATTCGGAATTGGTCAATATTCGAAGGGATTTACATATGAATCCTGAACTGTCGTTTCAAGAGGTGAATACACCGAAGAAAGTAGCGGAATTTTTAACTAATTTAGGTTTGGAAGTGAAAACGGGAGTTGGCGGAAGAGGTGTTACCGGATTGCTTCGGGGTGGAAAACCTGGGAAAACCGTTGCATTGCGGGCTGATTTCGATGCCTTGCCGATTCAAGACGAAAAAGATGTTGAATACAAATCTAAGGTCCCTGGCGTGATGCATGCATGTGGTCATGATATCCATACTGCCGCATTACTTGGTGTTGCCAAGGTGTTAAGTGAATTGAGAGACAAAATTGAAGGAAATATTGTGTTTATTCATCAGTTTGCCGAGGAAGTGATTCCTGGCGGGGCAAAATCAATGGTTGAGGACGGTTGTTTAGAAGGAGTAGATGTGATTTTTGGAGCACACGTTTCTTCTATGCACCCGTATGGATTCATTGGCATTAAAGAAGGTTACATCTGTGCTTGTGGAGATACATTTGAAATTGAGATTCAAGGAAGAGGCGGTCATGGCGCGACACCTCATTTAACGATTGACCCCGTTGTGACTGGCAGCCAGCTTGTCATGAATTTGCAGCAAATTGTCAGCAGGCGAGTTGATCCTATTAAAGCAGCAGTTGTTACAGTCGGTGCATTCAATAGTGGAAGTGGCTTTAATGTGATCCCAGATAAGGCATCAATCATCGGAACCGTTCGGACGTTTGATGAAGAGGTAAGAGATATGATCGAGGAACAAATGGAACAAGTTGTCGAATCCACTTGCAAAGGGGTCGGTGCAGTTGCCAGCTTTAAATACACTCGAGGCTACCCTGCTGTCTGGAACCACCCAGAGGAAACGAAGAGAATTGAAAAATTGGCGGCCTCATTGTTTGGGGATAGCAATGTCCACCATATAGAAGCAATGATGGGAATGGAAGACTTTGCTTATTATGTGAAAGAAGTACCGGGAACTTTCTTTTGGGTCGGCGGCGCTAACCCTGAAATCAATGCTATCTACCCACATCATCATCCAAAGTTTGATGTGGATGAGCGGGCCATGCTGGATATTGGAAAACTGTTCATCAGTGCTGTTATGGATTATCTCTCAGAACATTCAGCTACACAATCTAGTTCAGTTATGCAGGAATCCTAGAAGATTTGCAGGCGTTTCCCTTGGGGTCTGCCAACCCCAGGGAGGGCGTGGCGTTCAACTTTTTTAAGGGGGAATACTAATGAAACCTGTTATTACACTGCTTTCCTTACTTCCGTTTCTTGGAATGCTAGGATTTCTGCCAATTGTAAACAAGGTAGAACCGTATGTCTTTGGATTACCATTTGTGTTTTTCTGGGTTATTGTCTGGGTTATTTTGACATCAGTCATATTAGCAATTGTTTATAAACTTGACCCTAAGAACAAGGAAGGTGATATAGGATGAATTCAGCCCTTTTAGTAATCTTTGGATTTTTAGTCTTTGCGCTTTATTTAGGGATCAAAGCGAGAAAAGGAAAAGATATGAACCTTGAGCAGTGGGCAGTCGGCGGACGAGGTTTTGGGGCAATCTTTGTCTTTCTTTTAATGGCGGGAGAATCATTCACGACTTTTACATTCCTTGGTGCAAGTTCCTGGGCCTATGGAAAAGGAGGGCCTGCTCTATATATTCTTGCCTATTTAAGCCTTATATATGTCTTAATCTACTGGGTATTTCCAGCTGTTTGGAAGTATGCAAAAGACCATAATTCAGTTTCACAATCCGATTTCTTTGTTAGCAAGTACAAAAGTAAATATCTTGGGGTACTTGTAACCTTTATCGGTGTGTTATCCATGATCCCTTATATTGTCCTTCAATTAAAAGGGCTTGGGATTATTGTTTCAGAAGCTTCATATGGAACCATTTCTCCAACTGTTGCGATTTGGATTGCAGCCATTTCCGTGACCATTTATGTAACGATTTCTGGTATTCACGGCTCTGCTTGGACAGCTATTGTTAAGGATATTATGATTTTTGGGATTGTTGTTTTTATCGGATTATATATTCCTTTTCACTATTATGGAGGAATCCAGCCGATGTTTGAGAAAATTAATGCAGCCAATCCAGGATTTTTAACGATACCTGATAAAGGATTAAGCATGTCTTGGTTGATCTCTACCGTTCTTATGACTGTATTTGGTGCGGTCATGTGGCCTCATATATTCGTTTCTGCATTTTCTGCCAAGAGCGCAAAAGCAATTAGAAAGAACGCAATATTCACACCACTTTATGTTGTAATGCTGCTTTTCGTATTCTTTGTCGGTTTTGCCGCAATCGGTCAAGTTCCTGGTTTAGAGGGACCTGCATCCGATCTTGCTCTGCTCAAAATTTCCATAAAAACATTTGATCCATGGTTTGTCGGAGTAATCGGGGCAGCGGGCTTATTAACAGCATTAGTCCCTGGATCGATGATGTTAATGACTTCCTCTAGTGCACTAGCAAAGAATGTTTATAAAGTGATGATTCCATCAGCATCAGATAAGCAAGTAGCAACTCTTTCAAAAGCGTTCGTTCCTGTAATCGCCCTCATTTCAGTATATTTTACGCTAAATGGCGGAGACGGAATTGTTACTTTACTTTTAATGGCCTATAGTTTTGTTACACAATTATTCCCGGCACTGCTTGCATGTTTAATGAAGAATAACTTTGTTACGAAACAAGGTGCAGCTGTTGGGATGATAGTAGGAGTTTTGGTAGTAGGATATATCACACTTACCAAGGCATCCATTGGCACGTTGTTCCCGTTTTTGCCTCAATCGGTGCAGGAATTAAACACGGGGATTATCGCTCTCATTGTAAACGTTTCTACTACGATCATTGTAAGTCTAGTTACAAGAAGCAAAGCGGTTCAATCATCTGTAAACGAAGAAGCTCAATCTGTGTAATCATGAATAAACCAATTTAATATGAAAGAGGATAGCACATTAAAGGCTTACCCCTCAGTTACGGAAAGCAGAAGGCAAAAAATCACCTTCTGCTTTTTCATTTTCTCTGTGAAAAAATGAAGTTAGGAAAATCTCATTAATAGAGAGTGTGCATTTCTTCCCATTTTTCAACTTTTTGAATAGGTGAAACTTAACTAGACAATAAAATTAAGGTTAAGTAGACTAAAAACTACATCATATGTTTAACAACTTTGTATGGTAAGAGAGTCATTCTAGCAATTTTAAATGGACCTCCTATTTTACTAATCATCAAAATTAGGCGGATAATTTTAACAACATAAAAGTTTCATCAGGCAACATTCGTTAGGAAATTCAATGCAATTGGGATAAAGGAGGAGGAGTCAACATGTTAGAATTTGATATAAATATTGACCAATTGGCCACCATCAAGGTTATTGGTGTTGGCGGCGGGGGAAACAATGCGGTGAATCGTATGATTGAGGCCGGAGTTGAGGGAGTAGAATTTATTGCTGTTAATACGGATGCACAAGCTCTTAATCAATCAAAAGCAGAGATCACGATGCAAATCGGGGGAGAATTGACAAGAGGTTTAGGAGCAGGTGCCAATCCGGAAATTGGGAAAAAAGCTGCAGAAGAAAGCAGGCAGCAGATTGAAGAAGTGTTAGCAGGCGCAGACATGGTTTTCGTTACAGCTGGAATGGGCGGTGGTACTGGTACAGGGGCAGCTCCCGCCATTGCGAAAATTGCCCGCAAGCTTGGCGCCCTGACCATCGGGGTGGTAACACGTCCGTTTAAATTTGAAGGTCTAAAACGTGCAAAAAACGCTGAATTTGGAATTAACGCCATCAGGGAAGCTGTCGACACACTCATCATTATTCCCAATGATCGCTTATTGGAGATTGTAGATAAAAAGACCCCCATGGTAGAAGCCTTCCGTGAAGCGGATAATGTTCTCAGGCAGGGTGTACAAGGGATTTCTGATTTAATTGCGGTGCCAGGTTTAATCAATCTGGATTTTGCGGATGTGAAAACGGTCATGTCTCATAAAGGAACTGCGCTTATGGGAATTGGGATTGCCACAGGGAATAATCGTGCTGCCGAAGCTGCACAAAAGGCCCTAAATAGTCCGTTACTGGAAACATCCATTAATGGTGCACAAGGTGTAATCATGAACATAACGGGCGGCCATAATTTAAGTCTTTTTGAAGTACAGGAAGCTGCCGATATCGTTGCAGAAGCCTCTCACGCGGAATTAAATATGATTTTTGGGTCGGTCATTAACGAAAACTTACATGATGAAATCATCGTAACGGTCATTGCTACTGGATTTAATGAAGAACAGGAAGAGATTCGATCTGAACAACCTTCTTCTCAGCCTTCGATGGAAGAAATTTCTAATCCGTATCAAAGGGAACCTCGACTGCAGCGTAGACAACGTGAGCCGAGATACCGAAGCGAACCTGTTCAAGATTATGACCGATACTCCGAACCTCCGAGGGAGGAATATAGCCGATATTCCGAGCCTCCGAGGGAAGATTATAGCCGATACTCTGAACCCACGAGGAAAGATTATGATCGGTATTCTGAACCGCCAAAAGAAAATTATGACCGATACACCGAACAGGCAAAAGACCCTATGGATGTTCCATCGTTCCTGCGTAATCGGAGGAGACGATCCTAATCCAATTTTAGGCAGTCACAAGCTGAAATTCCATATCAATGAATACAAAAAAACGCTCAGAATGAGCGTTTTTTGTATGGATACCGTTAATAGATGAATCATCGAACTTTATAACATTATAATGTTATATTGACTGATAGAAAATTACGTGGTAACCTAAGCTTGTAAGAAAAACAAAAGAGGTAGATGTAACCGATATCATTACCCATTTTATCCCGCTTAAACATGCAGGATGAACCCAGTCAAAACGGGGTTTCACTTTATTAGGGTTACCGAAAAGGATGAGGGAAATGAAAAATTGTTTTGTATTACAGAATGTAAAACTAGTCAATGGAAATTCTGTAGACATCATCGTAGAAAATAAGAAAATCCAAAGCATAGTTCCGGCTGGTACAGGAACTGGCGAATATGTAATGGACTTTAAGCATAAAGTATTCGTTTCCAGTGGCTGGATTGATATGCATGTCCATGCCTTTCCAGAATTTGATCCATATGGAGATGAAGTGGATGAGATTGGCTATAAAACAGGGGTCACAACGATTGTCGATGCCGGCAGTACAGGCGCTGATCGTTTGCCCGATTTAGTTAACAGCTGTAAAAATTCAAAAACAAATGTTTTTGCCTTTTTAAATATTTCACGAATTGGCCTAAAGCGAATCGATGAGCTATCCAATCTATCATGGCTGGATGAAGAGGCGCTGAAAAAGACGGTTGCAGTTCACAAAGATTTTATCGTTGGACTGAAAGCAAGGATTAGTAAAAGTGTGGTCGGTCCAAATGGTGTGGAACCGTTAAAAGTGGCCCGCAAATTTTCGAAGGACACGGATTTACCACTAATGGTTCATATTGGTTCCGGTCCTCCGGATATTAATGAAGTCCTTGATTTACTTGAGAAAAAGGATATTATCACCCATTACTTAAATGGGAAAGCCAATAATTTATTTGATGAAGCTGGAAAACCTCTTCCTAAGCTGCTGGATGCCATTAACCGAGGAGTACATTTAGATGTCGGCCATGGGAATGCAAGCTTTTCCTTCCAAACGGCAGAACAGGCGAAAGAGCATGGCATCCACTTTGATACGATCAGCACGGATATTTATCGAAAAAATCGCATGCACGGTCCTGTTTACAATATGGCCAGCGTTCTATCGAAATTTTTGTATTTAGGATATCCCTTACAAGAAATCATCGATGCCGTAACCGTAAATGCGGCAAATTGGTTGAATAAGCCGGAACTTGGAAGAATTGCGTCGGGGGATTTGGCGAACCTCACTCTATTTTCGATAGAGGATGCCGTGACTCCGTTGCTGGATTCTGAAGGGGAAGAACGAATCCCAGAGCAAAAAATTGTGGTAAAGGGAGTGGTGATCAATGGAGAATACATTGAATGCTAAATATGGTTTAAAGAGAGTGATCAATGCAAGCGGCCGGATGAGTATCTTGGGTGTTTCGGCTCCAACCGATACTGTGATGGAAGCGATGAAAATCGGCGGCCAAAATTATGTGGAAATCTCTGATTTAGTCGATAAAGCAGGACAGCATATCGCTGGTCTGCTTCAATCGGAGGCCGCTGTTGTTGTGAACTCGGCATCAAGTGGAATCGCCCTTTCCGTAGCGGCCATTGTCACTGAAGGAAACAGAAGGAAAAGTGAAAGACTTCATCAAGAAAATATTCAAAAAAATGAGATCATTATATTGAAAGGCCATAACGTTCAGTACGGTGCTCCGGTTGAAACGATGGTTTTCCTCGGCGGAGGAAAATTGGTGGAAGTCGGTTATGCCAATGAGGGCAAAGCGGAGCATATTGCGGATGCGATTACTGAAAATACCGCAGCGATTTTGTTCGTCAAATCCCATCACGCTGTTCAAAAAAATATGATTTCAGTTGAGGAAGCATGGGAAGTTGCTAAAGCCCATCAAGTTCCATTAATTGTTGATGCGGCTGCAGAAGAAGATTTGGAAAAATATGTACAAGTTTCTGATTTAGCGATTTACAGCGGTTCAAAAGCAATTGAAGGTCCAACGTCTGGGATCGTAGCCGGAAAACAAAAATATATCGATTGGGTCAAGGTTCAATTGCATTGTATTGGCAGAAGCATGAAGGTTGGTAAAGAAACCACATTCGGATTATTGCAGGCGTTGGATGAGTATTTTGTCAAAATCGACAATAGTGAAAAAGAAAAAGCCAACCTGGAAATTCTCAAATCACTCGAATCCATTGATGGTGTAAGTGTAACAATTGTACAGGATGAAGCTGGCCGTGCCATTTTCAGAGCTCGCATTCAAATTGCCCCGGCTGTGACAAAAACTACGGCGAAGGAAGTAAATGACAAGCTAAGAAATGGTGAGATTGCGATTTATACCCGTGATTACGGTATTCGCCAGGGCTTTTTCGATATTGATCCACGACCATTACAGGGCGACGACATTTATGTCATTGAAGCCCAGTTAAAAGCTATTTTGGGAGGAAACTAATCATGACAAACATCGAAAAACGTTTTTATCAAAACCGCGTCGCATTGAATGTTCTTGCTAATAGCATTGAAAATGCCGTCGAAGTTTTTGAAGCTGCAGAAGGACATGTATTAGTAGGAGTCCTTTCAAAGGATTATCCAACGGTAGAAGCTGCTGTTACGGCGATGAAGGAATACGGGGCAGCCATCGATGAAGCTGTGTCGATTGGCCTAGGTGCTGGTGATAATAAACAAGCGGCTGTGGTAGCGGAGATCGCAAAATACTATCCTGGCAGTCATATCAATCAAGTGTTTCCTGCGGTTGGGGCAACACATGCCAATTTAGGGGAGAAAGACAGCTGGATTAATTCTCTAGTGTCTCCAACAGGAAAAGTAGGTTATGTGAATATTTCTACTGGTCCTGTCAGTGCAGCAGCAAGTGAAACAGCGATTGTTCCGATTAAAGCGGCGATTGCGTTAGTGCGGGATATGGGCGGAAATGCCTTGAAATACTTTCCAATGAAAGGCTTAAAGCATGAGGAAGAGTTCCGTGCTGTTGCGAAGGCCTGCGGTGAAGAAGGGTTCGCCCTTGAGCCGACTGGCGGAATTGATTTAGATAATTTTGAGACGATTTTAGATATCGCATTGGAAGCGAAAGTGCCTAAAATTATTCCTCACGTTTATTCTTCTATTATTAATAAAGAAACGGGAAAAACCAATCCGGAAGATGTGAGGACATTACTCGCGATTACGAAAAAATTGGTTGAAAAACATGCCTAAACAAATCGTTGCTTTCGGGGAAGTCATGATGCGTTTGCAGGTGCCGGGATATGAATTACTGACTCAGGCTAACACATTACAATACTCTTTTTCAGGCACGGGAGTAAATGTTGCTTCTGCGATGACCAAGCTGGGATACGACGGGTATCTTGTAACGAGATTACCGGAAAACCCTTTAGGCGATGCAGCGATTTCTTTCCTACAGCGCTTGGGAATCAATCGGAAATTTATCTCCAGGGGCGGCAAATATCTTGGCTTGTATTTTCTCGAAAATGGCTTTGGGCAGCGTTCGAGCCGTGTTACTTATACGAATCGGCTAGAAAGCAGCTTTAATACCGCTCACGTTTCAGATTATGATCTCGATTTGGTTGCGGAACAGGCAGATATCATCCATTTTTGCGGCATCACGCTTGCCATGACGGATGGGGTCCGTGATAGTATGAAAGTGCTGGCCAAAAAAGTGAAAGAAAAAGGCGGATTGGTTTGTTTCGACTGTAATTACCGCCCTTCCTTATGGGAGGGAGGCTACGCTCATGCAAAACCTCATTATGAAGACATGCTGAATTTGGCTGATATCGTCATGATGAATGAAAAAGATGCGATGTATATTTTAGGAATGAAGACGGAAGAAACTTCTCGGGAAGGACAGCTGAAGGACCTCATTCCTAAGGTGGCAAAACACTTCAATATTCAAACGATCGCGGGAACACACCGGGGGATTAATGGGGATAACACCCATTCTTTACGGGGATTTTTATATAAAAATGAGGGGTTTCACTTCTCAGAAAAGCTTTCTTTTTCCGTATATGATCGAATTGGAGCCGGGGATGCTTATACTAGCGGGATTTTACATGGCGAGATGGCTGGGTTTTCACCTGAGAAAACAGTCGGATTTGCTGCTGCAGCAGGAATGCTGGCATGCACGATTGTAGGGGATACCCCAATGTCAACGGAGTCTGAAATTTTATCTGCCATGGCCGGAACCATTGATGATATAAAGAGATGAAGGAGCGAATAGGGAATGAAAGTGAATCGAAATAAGGGGCCAATGTACTTACAAATAAAAGAAATATTGAAGGATCGTATCTTACATGGTGTTTATGCGATTCACACCAACATTCCCTCTGAGCCTCAATTAGAAGAAGAATTTAATGTAAGTAAAATTACGGTGCGCAATGCCATTAAAGAACTGGTTCAAGAAGGATATCTGGAGAAGAAAAGCGGTAAAGGAACAAAGGTCATCGCCAATGTTTCGACTGCCAAGCTTTCAAAGGGGAAACGCTTTACAGAAATTTTAGTAGAAGAAGGCCACCATATCACCAAAAAGGTGGTAGGTATGAAGCGGGCGGAATTGTCTCCGGACTCTGAACTTTATTCTTTATTTGGCAGCCACTGTGTTCAAATTGAACGAATCTACTTATTGGATAACGAGCCGTATATTTTTTTCACTCATTACATCTTATTAGACATGAGTGAGGAAGAATTGGAAGAGGTTCAGATCGGCTCTTTGTACCGTTTTTTAGAAAAGCATAACATCAGGCTGGAGTCATTCCGAGATGAGTTTGCCGTTTCGATTGCACCAAGTCATGTGAGTGAAAGATTAAACTTGGAAAAAGACACAGCGGTATTAAAACGGATTCGCCGTTCCAGTGATGATGAAGGAAATGTATTGGAGTATAGTGAGGGTTACTATAATACTGGAAAACAAAATTATATTGTTACGTATAATGATTTCATGCAGTAACCCCCTTTTTTGCCTATTATGTAAGCGATTTCTCTGGGGAGAGTGAGAAAATATGAGTTTATATTTAATCGGAATTACGTTGGTTGCCATTGTGATCGTTATTTTGGGAGTATCGTGGTGGAAGTGGCATGCGTTTATTAGTTTAACGGTCGCCGGTCTGTTTCTTGCGATTTTCTCTGGAGTTCCAATGGACAAGATTGTTACCGCCTATGAAACAGGAGTGGGGGCCGTCCTAGGACACCTGATTGGAATTCTAGCGTTGGGGACCATCTTGGGTAAAATGATGTCTGACTCAGGGGCGGGGATGCAAGTAGCCGATTTCTTTATCAAAAAATTCGGCGTGAAATACCTGCCATGGGCGATGCTTCTTTCTGGATTTATTATTGGGATTCCTGTGTTTTTTGAAGTCGGTCTAGTAATCTTGCTTCCTTTAGTAATCTCAATTCGCAAATCTACTAAACAAAACATTTTATTAATTGGTATCCCGGTGCTAGCTGGATTGTCGATTGTTCATGGATTAGTCCCTCCGCATCCTGGTGCGATGACGGCGATCGGCATTTATAATGCAAACCTTGGAAAAGTTCTGCTTTACTCACTTATTATTGCTTTTCCAACGGCTATCATTGCAGGACCGATCTTTTCAAAATGGATCCAAAAACGGGTCATACCTGTTGGTGAACCAGAATTAATCCGTGTGGAGACAAAGTCAAGCGGGTTACCAAGTACGGGAATTTCGTTTTTCATTATCTTACTGCCTGTTATCTTAATGTTGTTAACAGTCATTGCTCCATTCCTTTCATTACCGGGTGCGATTGAAAAATTCTTAGTGTTTATTGGCAGTCCGGTTATTGCTCTATTAATCTCTTGTTTTGCAGCGTATTTCTTCTTGGGCTACCGTCAGGGTATGGACAAATCCTTAATCAAAAAATTAACGGATGAATGTTTATTGCCATTATCTTCGATTATTCTTATTATTGGGGCAGGGGGAGCGTTCAAGCAGATTTTAATTGAAAGTGGTGTCGGGAACGCGATTGCAGCCATGTCTGAACAAATGTCCTTGTCACCGATTGTCCTAGCTTTCCTCGTTGCGGGGTTAATCCGTATCGCTACCGGATCGGCAACGGTTGCGTTAACAACCGCAGCCGGAATTGTTTCTCCAGTAGTGGCGCATATGTCAGGGGTTAACTTGGAATTATTAGTTATTGCAACGGGCGCCGGTTCCTTAATGTTTTCACATGTGAATGATGCTGGTTTCTGGTTAGTTAAGGAATACCTTGGGTTAACGGTAAAGGAAACATTCAAAACATGGACAGTTATGGAAACGCTTCTTTCTTTTGTTGCCTTTATTCTTGTTTTGATTTTAGATGTGTTTGTTTAAGAGTGAAATTTTGACTATTTTGAAAGTTGAGTTTGAGAGGCGCCCGAATCTTTTGGGTGCCTCTTTGTCGTTAGTGATAAATAAAATTCTATTTCACTATTCAAGACATTCGGAAAAAAGTCTGATCAAAAATTCTGTATGGATTTACATAAATACATTTTATAGACTCAGGATCTATCTTAATTACAAAAAAGCAGCGTACTGAACCAAACAATAAAATGTTGTCCGGTTCAGTAGTTTTTTTTGTGAGGTTATTTTCGCTTAGATTGTTGTTTTTCGTATAAGTTCATCAACCCGTATAACAAAATGCTTCGTGGCATCTTTTCGTAAGAACATATGCGGAAATTGCCTAGAAACTTAAGTATTTGACCCTTATTAAGGTCCAAAAGCAACAAAGTTTACGAAAAGAGCCTTTTGTGAAAAGAAATTTGCTCCTAGAGGATGAGCAGAACATTACAAAACTTTAACATTGGCTTAATGTGGGATTTACATTCGTGAATTATCCTGAAACAGTAAGGAATCAACAAAAACGTTAAACAAACCAAATCTGTAGGAGGATTTTTTGATGAAACGTAAATGGAGTAAGACAATGAAGTCAATTCAAGCTGGGGTATTAGGTGTAAGTTTACTAAGTTTGGCAGCTTGTGGAACAAATGAAAAATCCGCTGCTCCCGTTGTGAAAGATCCTAATTCACTAAAAGTTGGGGAAATTGAGTCAAAAGCCAAAAAAGAAGGGGCCATCAATAGCGTTGGTATGCCGGATACATGGGCAAATTGGGGAGAAACGTGGGGAGACGTGACAAAAAAATACAAATTGACCCATAATGATACAGATTTATCCAGTGCTGAAGAGATTGCCAAATTTGAATCCGAAAAGCAAAATGCCACAGCTGATATCGGAGACGTGGGGATTTCTTTTGCCCCCATTGCTGAACAAAAAAACCTAACCATACCGTATAAAACCTCCTATTGGGATCAAGTACCGAAATGGGCGAAAGATGACAATGGAGACTGGGTTGCCGGATATCAAGGAACAATTGCCTTTCTAACTAATAAAGAATTGGTAAAGAACCCGCCAAAATCATGGGCTGATATTTTAAAAGGAAATTACAAAGTAACAGTTGGTGATGTTCAACGCGGAGCACAGAATCAAATGGCCGTTCTTGCTGCAGCGATTGCAAACGGCGGAAGTGAGTCAAATATCGAACCAGGTCTAAAATATTTTGCCAAGCTTGCCAAGCAGGGCCGTCTTAGTCTAACAGATGCAAAGCCGGCTAACATTGAAAAAGGGGAAGTACAGGTAGCCATTCTTTGGGATTTCAATGCAATTGGTTATGCGGAGCAAATCAACCGCAAGCAATTTGATATAAGTATTCCAAAAGAAGGTTCAGTTGTTAGTGCTTATTCAACCATCATTAACAAATATGCGAAGCACCCATATGCGGCGATGGCGACTAGAGAATATATCTTAAGTGATGAAGGTCAAATTAATTTAGCTAAAGGATTTGCACGCCCGATTCGTGATGTACAACTTCCAAAAGAGGTAGCAGCCAAACTGGTTCCAAAAGAAGAATACAAAAATGCACAACCAATACAAGATTACAAAGCATGGGAAGAAACAGCAAAAACTTTACCGCAGCTTTGGCAAGAAGAGGTGTTAGTAAATGTTAAATAAAGTGATTGTCGTTGTTGTTGATGGAATGAGATATGACAAGGGGTGCGAAGCACTGGGATATGTTCAGCATTTAGTTGAAACAAATCAGGCAGCACTATACAAAGTGAAGTCGGAGCTTCCGAGTCT
Organism: Bacillus sp. MUM 116; assembly: GCF_001866655.1. GTDB lineage: Bacteria > Bacillota > Bacilli > Bacillales > Cytobacillaceae > Neobacillus. The sequence continues at coordinate 77,018 of NZ_MLYR01000058.1, forward strand.
TTCCCGTCCGCTGTATGAAGTATTACTTACCGGTACGCCAGCATCCATGAATGGAATTACCTCCAATCAAACGGTTCGTTTATCTAATGAGAAAAGTATCTTTCATCTTACGAAAGAAAATGGATTAAGAAATGCTGCTGCAGCCTATTATTGGGTAAGCGAACTATATAATCGGGCGCCATTCAACTTTATTGAAGACCGTATACAAGAAGATATGTCTAAGCCGATCCAATCAGGATTATTCTATTGGGATGATGATTATCCGGATAGCCATTTGTTGATGGATGCGGAGTCTTTGCGCAGAAAGCATGATCCGCACTTTTTATACATTCATCCTATGGGAGTGGATGTAAAAGGGGAGAATTACGGTTCGGAATCGAAAGAATATCGTGAACAAATTTTAAAAATGGGCAGCTTGTTAGCGCAGCTTCTTCCGATTTGGATGAAATCCGGCTACCATATTTTAATTACCTCCGACCATGGGATGAGTGAATATGGGAACCATGGAGGCATAACCGATGGTGAACGTGATGTACCGCTTTTTGTCATTAGCCCGAGAATTGAAACAGGAATACATGAGGAAACCATTCCTCAATTGGCGTTTGCTCCACTTGTTAGTGAACTGTTAGGTATTGAACCGTCTGACAAAATGATTTCTTATAAATTTCCTGGATTGAAAGAAGCGGTCACTCTTTAATTAGGATAGGCTTATAGTCTATAAATAAGGTATTCTTTGAAAATTTGAATCGATTTGGAATTAGGGCCAAATCGATTCAAAGGATTGTTAGCCATTTTTAAAGGAGCGAAAAATCTTGCAAAAACTAAAAAAACAAAAACTGTATTTATTAGCTCTTTTACTGCCATTTCTTATTCTTATTGTTGGTTTTGAAATTGGACCATTAGTTACGATGTTGAAAAATAGCTTTTATGCTGACGATGGAATTAAGGTGACAATTGAGCAATATGTAACTATATTCAAAAGTAAGTTTTACTTACAAGCCATTCAAAACAGCGTCCTTATTTCATTTTTTTCGGCCACCACTTCGATCATCGTGGCGATTGGCATCGCCTATTCGTTTACAAAATTTTCGAAGAAAGCACAAAATCGTTTACTCATGATTGCCAATATGACTTCGCATTTTGAAGGAATTCCTCTTTCTTTTTCCTATATTATTTTGCTTGGAAACAATGGTCTGTTTACGTTGCTTTTTGCCAAGTTTGGCTGGGATGTGTTGGGGAAATTTAACTTATACTCTTGGACGGGGTTAATTCTTGTCTACGTTTATTTCCAAATTCCAATGGCTATTATGCTTCTATATCCCTCATACCAAGGGATAAAACAGCAATGGAAAGAAGCTGCAGCATTATTAGGGGCTTCAAAGCGGCAATTTTGGCTTCATATTGGTTTACCTGTCCTGTTGCCAAGTATTGCAGGTATATTCAGTATTTTATTTGCAAATTCCATGGGCGCATATGCTACGGCTTATGCATTAGTCGGCAGCAATTATAATTTACTATCCTTGCAAATTGCCTCTCTCGTTGCTAGTGATGTTGCATTAAAGCCGCAGCTGGGCAGTGCATTAGGTGTTCTTTTAGCTTCGACGATGATTTTGGCGATGTGGTTTAATCAGCGCATGATGCGTCGTTTCAGGAGGGATTTATAATGAAATCTTCACTGCGTTTCCATAAAGCGGCTGTTGGGTTACTCATTATTTATTTGTTAATACCGCTAATCGGGACATTTTTATTTTCTATTGCCGGCAAGTGGGATCGTACCATTTTACCTGAGTCTTTTACCATGAAGTGGTATATTGAATTATTTCAAGATGCAAGGTTTTTTACTGCCTTCGAGCACACATTGTTTCTGATTGTGATGTCTGTTGGTCTTAGTATCATTATTATGCTTCCGACCATTTTCACTATCACGATCTATTTTCGTAAATTGGAAGGTCTCCTTCAAGCGGTTGCGATGCTTCCTTATGGAATCCCTCCAATTGTTGGAGCTGTTGGATTAATCAAGTTATATTCGAATGGACCGATTCAAATTTCCGGAACACCCTGGATTTTGATTGGTGCTTATTTTGTTACTATTTTGCCATTCATGTATCAAGGGATCCGGAACAGTCTGCGGACCATTAATGCAGTGGAACTTGTAGATGCCGCTGAGTTATTGGGGGCATCAAAATTTCAAGCTTTTAGAACCGTCGTGTTTCCTAATATTCTATCCGGTATCCTAGTCTCTACACTGTTATCCGTTGCTCTTTTATTTAGTGAGTTTTCTTTTGCCAATTTGCTGGTTGGAGGACAGTTTGAAACCCTGCAAATTTATCTTTCCAACAAATTAAATACGAGCGGTCATTTAACAAGTGCAATTGTTATTACGTATTATTCAGTGATTTTGCTGTTAACATGGGCCGTTTTAAAAGCCACGTTCAGAAACCAAAAAAGTCCATATATGTTAAAAAAGAAGCGGATTTTTTCAAGTTTTAAGAAACAGTCTCCTAAAAACATTACTTTTTTGGAAGGTGATAATTAATGAGCTATGTAACCATTGATCAAGTGACGAAGCGATATGAAAACCAAGTGGTTTTAAATCATATATCTTTAACATTGCAAAAAGGAGAATTTGCTACACTTCTTGGACAAAGCGGATGCGGAAAAAGTACATTGCTCAGGTCCATTGCTGGACTTGAAGAAGTGGATAAGGGAAGGATCTTGGTAGATCAAAAAGATATTACTCATTTATCACCCCGGCAGCGTGAGGTCGGCATGGTATTCCAATCTTATGCCCTTTTCCCGAATATGACCGTTTTCGATAACATTGCATATGGGCTTAAAATGAAAAAAGAATCAAATATCAAATCAAGAGTGCAAAATATGATTGATATGGTTGATTTAACCGGAAAAGAAGGATCTTATCCGCATCAGCTATCCGGCGGCCAGCAGCAACGGGTTGCACTTGCACGGGCTCTTGTAATGGAACCGAAAGTGCTGCTTTTGGACGAGCCTTTAAGTGCATTGGATGCAAAAATCAGGAAGAATTTACAAAGGGAATTAAAAAGAATACAAAGAGAATTGGAGATCACCACGATTTTTGTTACTCATGATCAAGAAGAAGCTATGACCTTGTCAGACAAGATCTTTATTATGAATGAAGGCAATATTGTTCAATCAGGTTCTCCTTCAGATATTTATACTTCCCCAGTCAATACCTTTGTTGCAAAATTTATCGGGAATTATAATGTTCTAAATGTCGAGGTATTTAATAAACTGATTCGAAGTCCGGAATTAAAAGGCAATGAAGTGGCGATCCGCCCTGAAGTATTACAATTAACGCCAGTTGAACACGAAACCATGCCTTTAGAAGATAATTGGTCGGTTAGAGGTGTGATTCGGGATATTTCGATGACTGGGAATGTTTTAAGATATGAAGTTGAAACAGATGGTTCCATCTTCCATGTGGATTCTCTTCACCATCAAGGAGGAAAACTGGATCAGGGCTCACCTATTCGTATCCTTATACCAAAGAAAGAATGCATTGTTTTATAAATTAGTAATGGGGTAATCAAATGTTAATCTTACCAGAGGAAAGAAAAAATGAAATTTTAAATGAGTTAAAAAGAATCGGAAAGGTAAAAGTCATTGATTTGGCCAAACAATTCAATGTTTCAGAGGAAACCATCCGTCGGGATTTAACACAATTAGAGGAAAATGGGTTATTAAAAAAGGTTTATGGCGGGGCAATAAAAACAACCTTCCAATCCGGGGAACCTCCGTTTACCCAGCGTACGACAGTGAATCAAGAAGCAAAAATTCAAATTGGTAAAAAAGCAGCGGAACTTATATCCGATGGAGATGTCATTGTTATTGATGTTGGAACCACTACACTGGAGTTTGCCCATTCTATCCAAAATAAAAAAAATATAACGATCTTAACTAATTCTATCCCAGTATCAGCTGTATTAACGGAATCTCTTAATCAACAAAAGTTCACAGGAGAGGTTTTACTGTTAGGAGGGCAAATTGATCCGAAACAGCAATCGGTCAGTGGTGGTATTACGGAGCAGGTATTAAATCAATTCAATATTAATAAGGCATTTATTTCAGCAGGCGGTGTCTCTATTGAAAATGGTATTAGTAATTTTCATTTAAATGAAACTTTGGTTTCCCGAACCATGGTTAAGGTATCAAAACAAATTATTTTGTTAGCCGATTATTCAAAATTTGGCGTTGATACATTTTGTAAAATATGCCCCTTAGAGAAAATAGATATCATTGTGTGTGACCAGCCACTTCCGGAACCTTGGATGAATGATTTGATATTAAACGAAATCGATTGGATAAAAGCATAGAAGTGGATGAAAGGAGCAAAAGAACATGAGTTTAATTGCAATAGACTTAGATGGGACGTTATTAAACCATCAAATAGAAATAAGTGAAGAAAATATAAAAGCAATTGAATATGCCCAAAAGAATGGAGTTGAAGTAGTCATTTCAACTGGCCGGGCATATTTTGATGTGCGGAGAATTTGTGAGAAGGCTGGGCTTACTACCGTTGTAATTGGTACAAACGGTGCCACCATTCATTCAAAAGATGAGAAGCTTTTGTCTGCTGCTGCAATAGAGAAAAATGACGTGCAATCTATTCTTCAATGGTTAGACGAACGGAATTTTTACTATGAGGTGTTTACAAACACAGCCATTTATACAATCAGAAAAGACAGGGAAAATTTCAATCATGAGATTCAAAGGATGAAAAGAACTGAGTTAGATTGTGATAGGAAAGAATTAGTGGAGGAAGCAGAAAGACAACTTGATCAGTATGGGTATGTTTTTGTTGAAAACTATCATGATATTCTAAAACAAAAAGAAGATTTTTATAATATTGTAGTGTGTTCTTTTGATGAAAAGAAGTTAGAAGAAAGCCGGAAACACTTTAAAGAATTTGGTCCGTTAACAGTTGTTTCATCTGCTCATCATAATATTGAAATTACGAGCAAACATGCATCAAAAGGAATTGCCCTTGAAAAACTTTGTTCTTTGACAAATTGCAGTTTAGACCATGCAATGGCAATTGGAGACAGCGACAATGATCGATCTATGTTCCAAAAGGTGAAATATAGCGTTGCGATGGGAAATGCAAAAGGTGAGATAAAAGATATTTGTACAATGGCCACTCTTAAAAATGATGAAGATGGTGTGGCTCATGCCATTTATCAATACGTGGATAATTTAGTAATACAACCATAACATAATCTATTAAAATAGCAGGTTAGTAATTACACGTATTAGGATAGGATGGCGTCTACTCACAAGGGAGAATCTTTAAATGGATTGGATTTATATTTTGATTGCAGGTCTTTTAGAGATCGTCTGGATTATAGGCCTTAAATATTCGCATGGGTTTACTGAATTCATACCTAGTGTACTAACAGTGGGGGTTACCATTTTCAGCTTTTTTTTATTGTCAAAGGCTTTACGTTTAATACCTGTAGGAACAGGGTATGCCATTTTTACGGGTTTGGGTACGGTTGGAACAATAGCTGTTGGGGCGATTTTTTGGGGGGAATCTATCAATCTGCTAAAACTTTTTTTTGTCATTTTAATGATTTTTGGAATAATTGGACTAAAAATCGTGTCAATTGATGATCAACAAGAAGTAGATGATTTGTCCAAGGTTAGGTGATGAGTAGATGGCATGGCTGTTACTCCTTCTTGCTGGATTTGCTGAGATTGGCAGTGTCATAAGCTTAAAACGTGCAGAAGGATTAAAAAAATTTCTTCCCACTGTTGTATGTCTTGTGTTCGGAAGTTTCAGCTTTTATTTTCTTTCGCTTGCATTAACAGTTCTTCCAATCGGACCCGCTTACGCAATTTGGACTGGCATCGGCACTGTTGGAAGTGTCTTAATAGGAATGGCTTACTTTAATGAACCGAAAGATAGTAAAAGAATCTTTTTAATTCTTTGTATTATAATTGGAGCTGTTGGCGTTAAAATAACTTCTGGACAGTAAGAAAAGCACAAGCTAGGAGTAAATCCTGGCTTTTTATTTCGGAAAATAAACCAAAGGCACTCAGTATGGAGAATGTATCTTTTTTGTTTTTATCCTTTCTCATGCATAAAAAAGGATTGATACCATAACTGCCCGTCTGAATCTTTTTTATAACCATTTTGCTTGATTCGGAATTTTTATATGTGAATACCAGGAGCCATGCTCCTGGATCCCACTTTAAACCAATATCCTAAAAAAACGCACGCTCGATATACCAGACCACCCCGAAGAGGGTAATTGTGGTCGAAATGGCAGGAAGCGACCATTTGATTCTACGGATATATTGAATAACGGGATAAATGAATAACACGATGAGAACTTGACCGATTTCGATCCCCATATTAAACGTCAATAGAGAAGAAGCAAACTGTCCTCCATCCATCTTCATTTCTGATAATATATCGGCAAACCCGAATCCGTGAATCAGCCCGAAACCGAAGGCTAACCATGCATTGTGCTTCGTGTTCTGTTTTAACAGATTAGTAAGGGCGACATAAGCGATACTCAGCGCGATGGCAGACTCAACAAACCTACCAGGCAGTGTCACGATATGCATAGTGGCTAAAACCAGAGTCACCGTATGGGCTGCGGTAAATGCAGTAATCACCTTAAGAATCTGTTTGATCGAGGTAGCTCCAATAAGTAAAGCGACCAAAAATAAAATATGGTCATAACCGGTAATCAGATGTTCCATTCCAAGCAATAAAAATTGCTTAACGGTATGGATAATACTCAATTTGCCAAGTTGAATTTCCCGCGAATCATTGGTCAACACTGGATTTTGCTTTTTTCCGTCGAGGTCTAGTGTGACATAATTTGTGTGCCACTGGTCTAAATCATCAAAAAACAGGTTATAGGATAATATGAATTGCTCAGGCTTTTGTTTTATCGGATACTCCAGTATTGCTTCAGCATAAAGCTTTTTGTTCACTTCTGTTGCTTGAAGCCGGGTCAAGGTTCCCTCTAACGGTAAACCGTCGGCATGGAGTTTGATATTGGAGAGTAGATAGGATTCCACATCTGTTTTTGAATCCCGCAGAAATCGGTTTATGACTTTCTTTGCATGATTGCTGATATCGGGATCATTCGGGGTGATTACGATCCTCAATTGGTCCATATTCATCCGCAGTACGTATTGAATGGTTCCGTCCTTTTCCGAGATGTCTGAATAAGCTTCGCTGTCGTTGGCATGTGCAAACGTATCAGGGACCGTGAACCCAAAAATCGCAAACAATACAACGATCAACATGACCCATTTTTTAACCATCTTGTTTGTCCTCCAAATTTCGACTTTTTCAGATAATACATTTACACAAAATCCCACTGACCACAAAAGCCAGTGGGATGAAAACTTCTTTATTGTGCTGACCAGTACAAGATAAGTTCTTGTGCATCATCTGCAAGGACATCCCTGGCAGACGGGGTTATATTTTTCACCATGGCCTCGTTATCCAAATGCTTTAGGAAATCTTGGATAAATTTAACCGCTTGTTCCTTGGAGCCCTTCTCTAACTGGTGTTCCGCTTGTTTTAATTTGTTTGTCAATTGACTGAAGAGTGGCGCTTTCAATTCCTCTTTTGCGCTATATTCTTCTACTAATCCCTGAAGCATTGGGAGGCTGGTTTTTACCATCGACCATGTGTCTACCTTTTCCATCGTATCTGTTCTAAAGGTATCAACCGAAACACTATATTTGTTGACATTGATGGTAGAGAAGGTTGGAACTTTAAGCTGGCTTCTCACCTCGGAGTATATTTCCGGAGTCGGCTTTAATTCGTAATATTTACTTCCACTTGCAGAGTTTGCTGTGATATACATTGATCCTGTTGGGTTTACGACTCTTCCTTGGTTGTCAATCAGCTGATTTTTTTGCGGGATGTCCCCTTTCATTACGTAGGTTCTGACATAGGAGTGGTCATGCCCCATGAAGATGACGTCAACATTCAGCTCATCAAATGTTGGGAAAAGAGCAGCTCGTAAGTTTGTAATCAAGGACTCCGTAGAGTGAGGTCCAGCTCCATAAATGTCGTGGTGGAACGTGACAAATTTCCATTTAGCGCTTGGAACTTTAGCGGCCGTTTCTTTCATGAATTGTACGTGTGCAGCTCCGTCCGTATTATTCGTGTTCAAGACCATGAACAAAGCGTCTCCATAGGTATAATAATAGTCACCGCTTGCATTGGTTACGCCGTATTTCGTTGACTCATTTGGCTGATTGAAATGATATTTGTAATTTACACTGGTATCGTGATTACCGACAACCGATGCTAAAGGCAGGCTTCTGAGTACGTCCGGACTCATGAAAGCGTCATATTGCGCTTCGTTTGTTGCCGTATTCACCTGGTCGCCTGCTGACATAATGTAGCTTAGGTTCGGGAACTTATCCACCGCTTTATTCAGCGTGTTTGTCCAGCCAGCCTGGTCGTTCGGCACGCTGCCCGATGCACCGATTTGCGGGTCTCCTACAAATATGATGCTGAATTGATCTGTTCGTTGCGTTGCATAGTTGTAAACAGGGCTCCAGTCCCCGTTTTTGCCGTCGCCTACCCGGTACACATATTGTGTAGATGGTTCAAGGCTGGTAACCGTCACTTTGTTGGAATAATAAGCGGTTGTTCCGACTGTCGCTGCTGGTGAAGCTGTTCCTGTAAACGTTACCGCTTTATCAGCAGGGAATTCATTGCCGGTCATATCTGATTTTTTGGCCATCTGGACGATTGCTTTATCTGGATTAACAGTTGAATACCACGTGAACCGCAGTTCACTTTCATTACTGCCGGGATTGAGTGCGATGTCCTTAGAAACGTATGGAAGTTCATCTGCTTTGGCAATGTCCATTGGATTTATATGGCTTTTACCGGTAAAACTGTTTGTCAGCAATGGTAATACTAGGAGTACCGACGTAGCTGCCAGGCTAATTTTCGTTGACTTTTTCATATTCAATACATTAAACAAGTAAAATCATCCTCCTACATTATTTTTCTCTCACCGCGCGCATGGTTGTTTGAGAGTACAGCTATATCTTAAGAAGTATTTGTTAATGGAATATAGGAATCCAGTTAATTTCTTGTAAACCATATTTTTACAAAAAGAAGAAATTTTGTTAACGGTCTATTAACATTCATCTGTTAGATTAGTAGAAAAATAGAATATTTTTTTGAAAAATGGCATGGAGGTCTCATATGTTCACATCAAAGAAAGTAGGAACGGCTCTTTTCACAGCTGTACTATTGCTTATCACCGCATTGATGTATTTTTTTTATCAAAGTCCTGAAAAAGCATATAATGAGCAGGGCGGAACTTCTTATGCAAGTTATGAAAGGGCAAAAGTATTGCGGGTCATCAGAGAGGATTTAGCAAAGGATCCGACAGATGGTGGATTGTATCACGGGACGCAGCAACTGGAGGTCAAAATTCTTTCCGGGGAACATAAAGGGGAAGTTCATACCATAACCAACTATTTGAGCCCCTATATAAACGTTCTTACAAAAAAAGGACAGACCATTGTGGTGAACGTGGATTCTGCCGATCATAAACATTATTATGTAACGGTATACGGCCATTACCGAGCACCCATCATGTGCTCTATGATTCTGTTGTTTTTTGGAATTCTATGGGCGATTGGCGGGAAAAAAGGATTGAAATCGGTGGCTGGTATTCTCTTTACGTTTGCTAGTATTTTTTATTTGTTTATTCCGATGCTTTATAGGGGATATTCCCCGATTTTTGCTACGGTGGTGGTTGGAGTCCTGACGACATGTATCACCTTGCTTTTATTGAACGGTTGGAGTTCAAAATCTTTGGCGGCCATACTGGGTACAACTGTTGGGGTCGTCATAACCGGAGTTTTTGCCTACATTTGCGGTGAATTATTGCAAATTTCCGGGTTTAATACGAAAGAAGTGGAAGTATTGCTGATTGTTTCCCAGCAAACCGGCATGCAGCTCAAAGGGATTTTGTTCGCGGGGATTATGCTTGCTTCTCTTGGTGCCATCATTGATGTAGGTATTTCCATCGCCTCGTCCGTTTATGAAGTCTATCAGGCAAATCCTACTCTTAGTAAGAGGGAACTATTTTTATCGGGCATCAATGTTGGCCGTGATATGATGGGGACGATGGCTAATACCTTGCTCCTTGCCTTTACTGGCACAACACTCTCTTCGCTGATGATTTTGTATGCGATGAAAGTGCCTTTTACTCAATTGACCAACATGAATATGGTGACGATCGAAGTGATTCAAGGGATTACCGGATGCTTTGGTGTTGTCCTGACCGTACCCATTGTTGCGTTTATTTCATCGAGAATGATGCCGAGATTTGAAAAAGTATTAATCAACAAAAATGAGCGCGACAGTGAAGAGGTATATACGATTGAAAATGTTGGCAGATGATACAAAAAAACACTGCACCCCCATCATGTACGATGGGGGTGCAGTATTTGTATGCTGAGGATCAGCTGGTTTTATGCGTCTTAGTTTAATATTTTTACCTTTAATTTTTTCACTCCAAAATTGACTGCATCTTGTTCAGAAGGAATAAAGATATCAATTCGATTTCCTTTAATCGCTCCGCCAGTATCTCCGGCGATCGCTTCACCATAGCCTTCTACATAAACTTTACTGCCAAGCGGGATAACAGATGGGTCAACGGCGATAACCTTCTTATTAGGATTTGCTTTAATGTTAATCCCAGTTGCCGTGATACCGGAACATCCTTCACACGATGCTGTATAAGCAGTAGCTTTCACGGTAATTTCCTTTGAACTTGAATCACTTGTGGATGCAGCTTTTACCTCAGGTGCGCTTTCCTTTTGAGTTTGTGTATTTTCTCTCGGTGCTGGTGCAGCTTTTACAGCAGGTGCACTTTCATTTGAGGTTGATTCAGTTTTAAATACAGGTGCATTTTCCTTTGATTCTTGTAAAGCAAGCTTCATTGTTTTTCCTGTTACATCAGTATTATTAGTATTAATGCCATCAAAGATTAATAGATTTAATCCAGGATGGATGAGATCGGTATTTAAATGGTTCCATTCTTTAATTAATGAAACCGATGTATGATGTTCCATGGAAATGTCCCATAATGTGTCGCCTTGTTTAACTGTATAATGTTTCTCCGGTGCAATCGTTAGTTTATCACCAGGATAAATAAGATCTGTGGTAAGATGGTTCAACATTTGAATATTGTCTACTGATGTATTATGTACACGTGATAGATCCCAAAGAGTATCCCCTTTATGTACAGTAATTGTTGCGGCTGATACATTAGCACTTACAGTTACTGAGAGTACAGCAACTGCTATCATTGATATCATTTTTTTAAGCATTCTTTTACCCTCCGTTTTCTTTGGTTGCTAAGTTTTCATAATCGTATCATGAATTTTTCTGAAACAAAGAACAGAGAGATGTTAAATTGTTTACCTTAATGGCATTTATATTGCAATAACATGTCGGAAATAGTTGAATAATCAGAAAATAATGCTTATTTGATGGCCTTTTCAATGCAAAAAGCCTAATAGTGCACCTCTTAGAGCTTCCATTCTTTTTATTACAAATATTACTTTGTGAAATTTATATTATACCAATATATCCCGTTTGTTCCATTAAATTCATGAACTACAAAAGGTAATTTCTATAAAAATTAGTTTTTGTATTAGGATATCGACACAAATTTGGATTATATCAACACTTTTTTAAAGGATGTCGACATGGATTCCAATTATATCCACACAAGTTTCGGATTTTAGACAAAAGGGCAGGATTTCCACAGGACAACCTATTTATAAAGCAAAATAAAAAGGTCGAGAGTAATTTACTCCAGACCTTGTCCGTAAAATAACAAATGCTCATAACACATTGGTTAGCCGTATTTACGGTTTATTGAAAGGGTAGCTTTGAAATAAGGTACCCTGGTTATGCATACGAAACAATAAATTCCGCTTTCCCTTCTAATTTATACTCACAAAAGCCGTATGGGAGGATACAATGACTGCCCTTCTTCAGCTCGAAGGCCTTTGTGCTGGAGTATGGAAGCGTTGGTTCTTTCTATAGTCATTCTCCTAAATATTAGTAATACAGTAATCTATCATGATACAATATTCGTATTAAAAATGACTAGATGGGAGAATGAGAGAATGAAATCAATCTTACTAAGAGGGGGACTGCTGGCGTGTTTACTACTTCTAGGATGGTCTCATCAAGAAGCGTCTGCCGCTATGACATGGCCAGATAAATGTACATCATTTGGTAAAGTCAAGCCAAATCAAAATCCCTCTCCACAACACATCAATTGCTTACTGACCAACGCTGCTTTAGAAGCAAAAATTCCTCCTGAGGTGGTAAAAGCTGTAGCTAAAAAAGAAAGTGACTGGAGACAATTTGATGCGAAAGGTCAGCCTTTTGTTTCACCTGATAACGGAATCGGCCTCATGCAAATTACGAATAAATCAGGCTATGATCAACAGCAATTGAAAACCAATATTAACTACAATATTCAGGCAGGCGTCGAGATTCTTAAGAGTATGTATGATCGTAAAGATTTGCCAAAAATAAAAGAAATGGGACCAGAAGTCATTGAAAATTGGTACTTTCCTGTAATGGCCTATAATGGCACAAAGCCTGTTAACAGTCCGCTGGATCATTCAACTGGAAAAAATAATCCGAACGCATACCAGGAAAAAGTCTTTGCAAATATTTTTAATGACAGTTTCCTAGGGGGTACTAAATTAGGGCGGTTCCCTTTCAGCAAAGATGACTTTGAATATGACAAACTTAAAAGAGATAATATTGTTTTCAAAAAGCCAGAATACACCCTTACTGACCAAATGCATGCTTCTAGATACCTTTTTAAAACGGGAGATAAGGTAGTTGTAACGAATGATGGAGTGAAAGTAAGGTCACAATCAAGTAGTAGTAGTACGGCTACCATTTTTGCGAAAGGTACTACATTAATCATTACTGGAAATTTTGTATATGACCAATCGAAAACCAGTAAAAACCAATTTGTTTGGTACCCGGTTAAAACGGCAGATCAAAAAGGAAAAGGTTATATTTCTTCTGCTTATATTAGTAGAAAGCTAGAGTTACCTGTAGTCAACTCTGTGGGTGATCGTGATGTGTATCTATCAGGCAAGGCTCCTGCGAAGGTCATGGTACAAATCAAGAATGGAACGAAGCTGATTAGCAGTATCGTGTCTGATGCAAACGGGAATTTCAAGGCTAAAATCCCTGTTCAAAAGGCGGGGACCAAACTCACTTTAAGCTATAAGGATCAGTTGAATACCTTTAGCCCTGTTAAAACCATCATTGTAGCAGATAAAACTGCACCGCTAGCTCCAAAAGTGAATACGGTGACGAATACGGCAAATGCAGTATCCGGAAAAACCGAAGCAAAGGCAACAGTGATTTTAACCATCAAAGGGAAGGTCTATAGCGGAAAAGCGGATGCTTCCGGAAATTACAAAATCGTCATACCGATACAAAATACAGGAACGATTGTTTCTGTCAAAGCAAAAGACAGTGCTGGCAATGTAGGTGCTGCAATAAGCGCTAAAGTGATTCGAGTTGCGCCGAATATGCCGACTGTGGGCATAGTGAAATCTACCTCATCCGCTGTGACAGGGAGCACGGAAAAGTACGCAGTTGTGATGGTGAAGATTGGGAATAAGACTTATACAGCAAAGGCCGGCAGCACCGGCAAATATAAGGTCACGATTCCAAAGCAAAAAGCAGGCAAAAAACTGTATGTAAGTGCGAAGGATCAAAAAGGAAAGATCAGCGCAACAAGGACGATAACTGTAGTGAAATAATGCTTTAAAAAATATGAAACTGCCATCCTGAAGGGAAGAGGCTTTAGCGAGAAGTGTTCGAAGCACTTCTCTTTTTAATTGGCACTCAAGTGGGCGCATTGTTATCCTATACTCCGTAAATCATCTTTGTTGAAGAATCTGTATAAAATTATTAATTAACTATTGACTTAAGTGGGATAACCTAGTAATATATTTACTTGTCACCAACAGAAAATACTTAACTTCAAAAAAAGTTGATTTAAGTAAATGGTTCTGTTATGATAATGAATGTCGCTGTTTTAAGGATAAATAAAACTCTTAAAAAACAATTGACATTTGAAAGGCAAGATGATATATTAATATCCTGTCTTGAAAAATTGTTCTTTGAAAACTAAACAAACAAAAACGTCAACAAACAATAATAATCGTGTTTCTTCTATTATATAGAGAACACGAGCCAACGTAAATTTTCGAGCTAAATCAACTTTCTTGGAGAGTTTGATCCTGGCTCAGGACGAACGCTGGCGGCGTGCCTAATACATGCAAGTCGAGCGAATCAATAGGAGCGCAGCTCTTTTGGTTAGCGGCGGACGGGTGAGTAACACGTGGGC
>NZ_MLYR01000059.1 GCF_001866655.1 Bacillus sp. MUM 116
TATCAAGATTTTTTAACAGGTTTGGAGTTTCCCATTCAGCAGACAATCGTTTCCCAACCTGTAGACCTTTCTCAATATATCAATTTACAAAAAGAAATGTTGAAGAATACTCCAAATCCCATCAAAAGGAGATTACTAGAAACCTATATTGACCATGCGGAAAGTTTCACCAAGTCACAGCAAATGATTCAACGCCAACGGTACATCATTTATGGCGTTCAAATCCAAGATGGCACGGAAGAATCATATTTCGAAGCGGTCAAAGATTTGGAGGAAAAAACCCTGTATATTACATCGGGTTTGCATGAATTGGAATTATCAGCGGACGAGGTAACCAATAAAGAAATTATCAAATATTTCCATACATTTTTTGATTATCATTCAGCGCAATTGTTCCCAATCCAAAATGAATTAATCCCACAAATGATAATTGGAGGTCAATCCCATGCCTAAGAACATTCTTGCCAAAAGGAAAAAACAAAATGAAGAATCGTGGTTGGATAAAGGTCATGATTTCATGACTGTTCGTGATGCCATAGCACCATCCTACATCGAGGAAAACTTGGAATATATCAAACTGGGAGAAAATTATGTTAGGACACTGGTTGTCGTGGATTTTCCAAATAAAAGAAAAGGAAATTGGTTAACAAAACTATACCGTTTCAAGGAAAACATATCAATTTCTTATCATTTGGAACCCACTTCGCCTGAAAAAATGATTGACAGTTTGAACCGGTCAATTATGGATTTACAAACAAGATTGCAAGGCAGGAACGCATTAACACCCCAACGAGAGATTGAAACAAAGCAGGAAATGGAGAGCTCCACGGAATTACTTACAAAAATCCAATCGGGCACCACATCAAAGGTTTTTCTCGTTCACATGTATCTGCACCTACAAGCGGAATCCTTACAACAATTGGACAGGATAACAAACCGACTGCAAGCGATATTGTCCCGAGCAGGATTAAAAGGGTATACTCCAAAATTCGAAATGTTAAAGGCGTTCTATTCTGTTTTACCGACAACGGATAATACTTTACCTCAATGGACATTTAGGACAATGGATTCGGAAGCGTTATCAAGTTTATTTCCTTTTGATGAATCCGAAATCTTTCACCCAACAGGAGTTATCAAAGGAAAAAATAAAACAACAGAATCCTTGATTGTTGTTGACCAATACGGATTATTGGACAGCCATAGTGAATTTGTTGTGGGGCGTACTGGCAAAGGTAAAACGTTCTACATGCTCAAAGATATGATGCGTTATTGGATGCAGGGTGTCCAAGTGTTTTCCATTGACCCTGAGCGTCAATTTTCCAAAGTCATTAAACGGTTAGGCGGTCAGGTCATATATTTATCAGTCATGTCCAACACCATTATTAATCCAATGGAAATTCGTTTTCTTGCCGATAGAACAGATTTAAACCGTGACGATGATGAAGAAGTTGACATTCACTTGCTATATCAGAAAATACAGCGGTTAAAAATCTTTTTCCGATTAATCAAAAAGGACATAACACCTCTAGAAAATGCCTTGATTGAGCGGTATTTGCTTAAAACATACGAGGAAAATTCCCCATCAATGAAACTGGATACCGATTTCAGTAGATTTACAGCAACCGATTATCCCACATTAGAAGATTTCTACAACAAAATTGATTTAAAGGAACATCCAGAACTAAAAGAATTTAAAGAAATCCTGTGGATGTATGTACATGGGAGCAATAAGCGCCTTTTTAATGGTCATACCAATGTTAATTTAAACGGAGATATGATTTGTTTTGACTTGAAAAACTTGGAGGAAGAAGGCGATTCCAAACAGGCAGCCATGTATAATGTTTTATCGTTCTTATGGGATGAAATCACGCAACGAGAAGGATTGAAACGGTTATATGTTGATGAAGCACATGTACTTTGCGACAGTCAAAATCCACGAGCAATGAAATTCTTGTATCAAATATACAAACGGATACGGAAATATAAAGGCGGTGCCACTGTTGCAACTCAACAAATAGCGGATTATTTGAGTGCTATTGAGGGTAATCGAAATTATGGTGAGGCCATAATAGCAAATTCCACTTGTCAAATGATTATGGGATTGTCTTCACTTGATTTGGATGATATAAAACAGCACCGAGTATTGGACCTATCGGAGCAGGAAGGAACTATCCTCCTAAAAGCAAAACGAGGAGAAGGAATTTACGTTGTTGATACTGATAGAGTGCATATACAGGTAGACCACACGCCCGAAGAAATGGAAATCATTGACCCTGAGAATTATCAATTACTCTATGGCAATGGAAAGGCGGTTTAATCCATGTATGCACCGATATTTTTAATTAAAAACTGGCGTTATGTTCTTATAGCGTCAGTTTTCTTATTTATGATTCCTTTAATTATGATTGGTGGCATTTTCGGACAATACAATAATCAATCCGATTCCAGTATTGTAGAAGGAAGCGCAAAAGTAAGTGATGCTGTTCTGAGATATGAACCGTTAGTACGGAAATATGCTCAAATGTATGGTGTCGAAAAATATGTTCCAATTCTACTAGCGAAAATGCAACAGGAATCAGGAGGAACCTTGCCCGATGTAATGCAATCCAGTGAGTCCTTGGGACTTCCACCAAATTCAATAACAGACCCTGAGTATTCCATAAAAGTTGGAGTTCGCTATTTTTCGAAACTCATTAAAACAGCACATGGGGATATTAAATTGGCGTTGCAATCGTACAACTTTGGAGGGGGATTCATTCCATATGCCGAAGAGCATGGAGGATATTCCAAAGAAGTGGCAATTGATTTTTCTAATATGATGGCTGCCAAAATGGGTTGGGATTCTTACGGAGATATTAATTATGTTGACCATGTACTCAGATACTATAATCAAACAACAGGACTTCCAGTTGGAGGAGTTGGAACAAAAACCTTCGAAAATGTCATGAAAATTGCTCTCCAATTTCAAGGAATGCCATACCAATGGGGAGGACATAATCCTGCAACTTCATTCGATTGTAGCGGTTTATGGGAGTGGAGTTTAAAACAACTGGGGATCTACTTCCCACGGACTGCTCAAGAGCAATACGCATACACTCAACGCATTAGCAAAGACCAATTACGAGCAGGAGATTTTATATTTTTTACCGGCACTGCTTCTCATGCGAATATAAGTCATGTGGGAATATATGTTGGGAATGGAAGAATGTATAATTCCAATGATAATGGTGTTACATACAGCGCTTTAGATGGATACTGGACGAAACATATTGCAGGATATGGGAGATTAAAAGAAATGGGAAATCAATGATTAAGGACTTTGCGGTTGTTTTTTCCCCTTGTTTTTGAGGTGTGAGGCTGGTTGAAAAAGCACAAATTTAAGCGGTTTGAACGGTTACACTATTTAGACAAGTCGAGCAGATAAACCTTGTTTTTGAGTTCGCTCGGCTTGGCGATCAAGTCAAAATCGTTCAAAATGCGGAATGCAAGGGTAGGCGTGGAGATTTTTTTCAGCGAAGCGCGGTTTGAAAAAAATACTACCCGACCTTGCATGGAGCATAGCGAGCATTTTCACTCAAATACGTATAGCCATTTCATACATTAAGCAGCTTTTAGCTGTTTTTTTGATGTTTTTAGAAAATATTGGGATAAACTTCGTTCAAATTCCTTTGGAAATTGGAAATATTTCCTTTTAAAATAATAAATAATTTATCATTCTAGTTATTAAAAAGAATTTAAAAGAATTGTCAGTGGTTAGGGGGACATCAATGTGATCTTTTCAAAAATTATAGATCATTACGCATTAAATGATTTACACAAGACTCGAAGTAAAGAGTTTCAATTTACATATATTCCTGCTCAGATACCTGAAACAAAAGACAGTGAAATATTTTACAAAGCACATCCGGCTGATGTCTCTTTTGACACGTCTAATTTGATAAAGAATTATAAGACTGGAACATTTCAATTCAAAAGTTTGGTTCCATCTGGGGATCCGTCTAATGACTATTTAACAGGAGAGGTATTTTTAAATAAGAATGAAGATGCAGCTAATGTTGTTTTTGTACATGGATGGCGAATGGATTCACTTGATCGAGTTAAGAAAATGTTTCACAACCGGATTATGAATGATTTTGGATGGAATATGTATTATTTCACTCTTCCCTACCATTTTCAAAGAAAACCAGAACGATCACTTTATAGCGGGGAGCACATGATAAGCGCCGATATTAATCGAACGGTTCAATCTACTAGGCAGGCCGTTGTTGATTTACGAGCGCTGATTCAATGGATTAAGTCAAATAAAAAAGGACCAGTAGTTTTAATAGGTGTTAGCTTAGGTGGATTTATTACGAATCTAACTGCTACTCTTGAACCTCAAATTGATGCGTTGGTTTCAATATTTTATGCTAATCGTATTTCTTATTCGATATGGAATACCATTCCAGGTAAATTTATAAAAGCTGATTTAGAACATCATGGTGTTAATTACGATGATCTAATAAGGTATTGGCGGATTACAGAACCTAGTCAATCTATTCCCAAAATAAATAAGGACAATATTTTATTAATCTCTGCTAAATATGATCAATATGTTCATATGGAAGATACTAATTACTTATGGGAGTCTTGGGGAAGGCCTGCAAGGTATATCTATAATTGCGGACATGCTGGTATTGTTCTTAATCGTAAAAAAATTGCAACTGACACACTTTCTTTTCTTAAAGACAAAATAACGGGGTAAAAACGATGATTGTACTAGTTACATTACTTTGGTTAATGAGTTCAATTATTTTTCTTACGAACCCCAGAAATGAAAAAATTCGATGGGCATGTCTCATTGGTTTTTTTGGAGGATGCGGAGGTTTAAGTGTTCTGCTTGGTTCAGGTTTAGACCGTCCCGATTGGATCTTGCTTTTAGACGGTTTATTTTCATCTCTAGGACATTTGTGGACTCCGTATGCAATCTTGATTTTCGGGCTATTGTATTCAGATACCATAAAAAATCGTAAAAAAAAGCAATTATGCAAACTTTTGTTCCTTATTCCGACTATCATTATGTACTTTCATTCTCAGGTGTTTCCTGAATTTAAAACAAATTATGTTATATTATCAATTTGGGTTGTACCTTATGTTGTTGTAACAAATATTTTATTGATTTACTCAGCATGGAGAGAAACAAGGCCAAGTATAAAAAGGCAAAGAATATTAACTGTTTTATTAGTAGTACCAATGGTTTCTTTTGCGTTAACTACTGGTATCATTTTAGAAGCATTAGGGATTAGTGGGGTATGGAATTACAATCCTTGGATGATCGGAATACAATTTTCATTATTCGTTTATTTCACGGTTAAATATGGAGTTCTTGGCGTACGAATAAGAATTGAAAAACAAAGGCGTGATTCTACGATGAAAGCTGTAACATCTGGATCAGCTCTTTTGAATCATACGATAAAAAATGAAATAGCTAAAATTGATTTATTAGTTAATCAATTAAAGGAACAAGTTCCAGATAGTGAAAGTATTGATTTAGTTCTGAACTCAGCGAATCACCTATTAGAGCTTTCTACACGTATTCAAAGTAAGCTGGACATTATGGAGTTAAAAGAAACTCATTTTTGGATAAGTAACATCATTGATTCAGCATTAGGATTACTTCGGCTTGATCTAAATCGGATTACTGTTTTAAAACAATATGAAATTGATGTGCAGGTGTATGGAGATCCTATACACCTTCAAGAGGCATTCTTAAACATATTTAAGAATGCAATTGAAGCAATGGATAGCAGCGGGCAACTCTTGATTAAAATTTATAAAACTAGAAAATTTACACATATTGACTTTATTGATAACGGGAAAGGTATCGAAAACGATAAGATTCCACTTGTGTTGGATCCGTTTTATTCAACAAAAGGAAGACTAGGAAACTATGGATTAGGATTATCTTATTGTTATAATGTAATGCAAAAACACGGTGGGAATATTTCGATAAAAAGCAAAAAAAATCAAGGTACAACTATCACACTGTCACTACCAAATAAACGAATTTTGGATACCCACATAAACCTATCTAATACGTCTGGAGAAATAGCTTATGAATGACATTAAAGTGATGATCGTAGAAGATGATCCTGTTTGGATGAAAGGAATATCGGATTATATTCAGAAAGAAAATGATATTACGGTTGTGAAACAAGCTCCTAACAAGGAGGAAGCATTAAAAGTACATTGTTGTAATGTTGATGTGGTGTTAATGGATTTAACATTATCAGAAGATGATACGGATTTAAGTGGACTTGATGCAGCTCAACAATTATTTGAAAAGGGTTTAAAGAATATTATTATGCTAACATCGAGGGATGAAACAGAAATTATTCTAGAAGCTTTTGATAAAGGGGCTGTGAATTACATAACAAAATCTTCTTATAGAGATATTCCCAATGCTATTAGAGCGGCGTACCATGATAAGGTTAGTATTCATGCTGATGTTTCGACTGTACTTATTAGTGAGCTTAAGAAAGAAAGAAAAATAAAAGTATTAACTCCTACAGAGCGAGAAGTTTATGACCTAAATAAACAGGGTCTAAACAAAGTGCAAATCGCTCAAAAGCTATACAAATCCGTTGAAACGATAAAAAGGCAGTTGAAAATAATAAAAAGTAAAATAAATTGAAGGGGTGATCAAGCTCCTTCAATTTATTTTACTTTTTTCTAATGTATGTGTAGTGCTGTCAAATCAAAGATGAAATATATAAACTAAGACAAATAAAATGATTTCACAGTTTAGGGGTACCGTCAGGAAAATGCGTATTTACAACTATAAGCATTTTGATACGAGTCTTATGGGACATTATGAAGCTCTAATTTAATAGTGATTTGATTATGTACCAATAGGCTTTACTCTATTGAGATTGTGAAGGTTTCTACTTACACTAACTGGCAGGTTACTTGAAGAAGGATAAGACAAGCGGATTTAGATAAGCTGGATGACTTTAACCACGGGCAAACCATGTTGCGCTTCAGTTTGAATGAGATTCTATCTATTCAGAGAGAGCCAGATCCGGCAGCAAATATAGGTGAAGATGTATATAATCTTCGCCTATATTTGCTCGACTTTAATTAATTTCCCAACAGTTCCTTCTATTGCCTTATACTGAGTATATGTAAAGTTGTTGTTTTATATACAACTTTTTTTTCATGCATCACGTTTACATAGAGAAAAAATTGGAGAGACTACGGAGGAGATTAATGTGGAATTATCGAAAGCGGATCACGTTTTAGATCAATTGGACAAATTAGATATCATGTGTGAGAACGAGGGTGTACATGCAGAGTTGATCATCATCGGAGGTTCAGGCCTTCTTCTTTTATTGGAGATGATTTTTAAGCAGGATTTTAGGCCAACAAGAGATGTTGACGTACAGATATTAAGTGCGAATGATATGAATGAACTTTACAGGCTACTTAAAGAAGCGAATATCCATATTGTAGGAGGGGTCGCGGAATTCCCACCAATAGAGGATTTCAGGGAGAAGGAAAAATACAAAGTGGAGGCACAGTTCACCAACATTGAAGTGTATGTCCCTACACCAGAGTTGCTGGCGTGCACAAAAATTTTCTCCAAGCGACCAAAGGATTTAACCGACCTTCAAAGGTCTCAACTTTTGGATTTTTGTGACCTAGATATTCTCCGTGATCTGATCGAGGATTATAAAAGCTATATGCTGAATCCTAATGATAGGGACATAAATGTGCACCAAATAGAGGAGATTCTCAAACAAAGGGCTTCCCAATTGTACTAAACAGATATATACTAAACTAATCAATAGTTGACCATAATAAACTTAACTCAGAAAGGAGGCATTCACATGAGATCAACATTCGCCGCATCTGTAACATTCACTGAATTCCGTAGCGAACTGGAAAAAGAAGTTTCTTATCTGAATGATGGAGCAACCAGCTACAGACAAAAAACGGCAGAACTTTCTTTGAGAGTTGCGGAGTTAGTGAAAGATGTGAAGCCATTTTTTAGCCTAGATACAGCTTTACAAACCGTAAAAGACTTTTTTCCAAAAGAGGACCTTTTCCGTTTGCAAGATGTTGCTAAAATGCTTAGTGTAGTGTTAAATGATCTATTGTCGAAGGCCACTTTACCTGACGGATTGAAGCAAAAGCTTAATGAGCGAAGGCAAAATAGAAGCTTCAAATTAGTTTTAGCTTAATTGTATATTACAAAAACGGATATCAACTGATATCCGTTTTTTTTGTGATGAAAGAATTTGATGATAAACAAATGGATTTGTTCGATTTTTAGGAGGGACGTAATGGCAGTCGAAGATTGGGAAAAAGTACATTCCACTGTTTTTTTTATTCAATGTAACGGGGCAGGTAGGTAATTAAGAAAAACAGTGATAACTGTTGTTAAAATATTGGATGAAGATTGTTAAACTAACGGGTGCTTTACTTTCACAACAATTGGACTGTTTCGGCAGTTCTTTTTCATTTCCGTTATTCAACTAAAGGGGCAGGTTAATTGAAGAAGGAAGAAATCTTTTATGTGTAGAATTATCTAATCAAAAGGATTATTAGTGATTGAATCCGGATTCCTAAAAAGAGAGGGAGAGTCAAATCAAAAAAAATATTACGTTTTCAGTTGTGTCCTTACTTTCATTCTTTATTGGACTAATTTTAGTAGTTATTGATTTATATTTTCTTAATCCAGCTTACCCAGAATCCAGACAACTAGGTATACCTTTTTTAGATGGAATTGGTCTATACGGTGCTATTCCATTAGCTGTAATTGGACTCGTATTTGCAATTAAATTTAAAAGTAAAGTTGGAAATTCTTCTTACTTATTGATCGCCCTTAATCTTCTGTTACTTTTTTGGTTTCCACTTTTTATGTTTTTTGGAACAATTTTAGAAGCAATACAGCATTCAAATAAGTAATAAATGAAGACCTAGCTGCCATAACGGGAGCTCTTTCTTATTGTGCTAATTGGGCAGGTTAATTGAAGAAGGTTAATACAGAAAACAGCTTGTCTTAACATATATTTCCACTTAAAATTAAATCAAGAAATTGAATTTAATTATTTAGGAGGGTAAATGTATGAGGAAAAGTGCGTTTTTAGTTAGTATGTGTCTCCTACTATTTTTTCTTACATCTTGTAGTCAAACCAGTAATCAATCATCGAAGAAGGCTTCATCTAGTTCTACTTCAACCAATCTAAAGAACACTAGAGTTTTTAAGGGACAGGATGTTTCAGATATTACAAAATTGCATACACCAGATGAACTTGTGTATTTGCACAATGGAATCTCTACGATGATTACTAAAAAGAATCCGAAATTCCAAAAAATCCTACAATTAAATAACTCAAGACAAACAAAAAAATTAAATGCATTAAAGCTTGTCGTAGACTATAAAATTACTAAGAAAAATGGTGATTACTTAGTTTATCTCTATGACACCAAAAATTATGTTCCAGTATGTTTCGATTTAGTTCCATCGCCTGATGAAGGGTTTGAGAACTTCGTAGGGAATTATTATGGTTCAGACGCCGTACCATCAGATGATAAAGTAATTCGGACAAATATTAATGCCTTTGGACATCTTGCACCTGCTGACAAACTACTTGCTTACTTAAAAAGTTAGAGTTGGATTTTTCATATAAAAAAGGAAGTCTAAAGGTTAAAATTTAAATAAAAAACATTGTGAATTTTTACACTTAAACTAACGGGTGCATTAGTGAAACAAGCTAAATTTAAAAAAGTCGATTCCTTGAAGTGGAAATCGGCTTTTTTTATGGGGGAAAACTTCCTTATCGTGGTAAATACGCATTTTCCTGATGCTACCCCGTTTAGAGCGTAAAATATAATTATATCATATATTTTTGGGATATAGGAGGGTCAAAAAAATAACCCTTCTCTAAACTTTTCCAGGCTTGTACTATTTAGATAACACTTATTATTCATTCAAATTAAAATTATTACTTATTCAATAATGAGTAAAGGCAGGATTTTTGGGCTTCTTGATCTTGATTAGACAATTAATTGTTTTTCAAAGTTACGATTATAAGAAATGAAATTTTTTTGTTGAGAAAGAACTAGCCAAATATATAAGTTTATTTCTAAAACATCAGGGGGAAGAACATCGACAAACTTATGTTGTCTAAGAAATATATGTGAAATCAAGAGAGTGGGGTTTAAGAAGTAATGGCTAATTTAATGTATGCGCAGTTTCAAAAGGTTCAGAATCAAAATATAAATGGTAAGATATTAGCAGATTATTGGTGTCTTAATATTTGGGATAAATATAATACACATACTTTTGCTTATGAGAGTTTTGAAGAAATGAAAGAAGACTGGCAGCCTGAAAAAGTAATAGGTAATCTAAAACATTATGAAGTCTTAGAGGACTTTTTAGATGTTCTTAAACATCAGAAAGGTTTTTATTATCCATCTGAGGGGAATCTTAATACATGGATAGAGATAGAGAAAAATGAATTAGAGGATTAAAGAAATGAGGGGCAAGGAATTTCAACTTCCTTACCCTTTTTGTTTGGAAGCCTAAAAAGAGCATTGTTTAAACTTCATTTCTTGAATCATCAGAAACAGTCTTTATATCTTTTAATATTCTTTCAAGTATATATACGTTAAACTGGTGCTTTTTTATGCAGAAATTTAGGTAGGTCGCGTTTCACGACCTACCCAAAAAGCCCGTCAAATCAACAATGTATAAAAATTGTATATTGAATGTTAATATACAATTTTAGAAACCTTGATATATCAACGTTTTTTTTTTACATTATTACGTAAAATTAAATTACTACGAAGTAATGTTGTATATCCAATTCATTTCCAAAATCGCCACCAAGGTTTTTTATTTTCTTCCCTGGCAACTGCAATCTCCTTCATAATGAGTTCGTTTTGCTTTTGGATTTCGAGCAACATTTTTTTAGTGTCCATAGTTTCACGGATTGATTTCATTAACATTTCGTCTCGTTCGCTTACTTTTTGCTCTTCAAATTCTTGTAAGCGCAATTGTAACCCTTGTAATTGCCCTTGAGATTCTTGGAACTCTTGTAATTGCCCTTTTAACTCTTGTAACCCCTGTTTAGATTGCTGTTGTAACTCTTCGAATTTGGATTCAAATGTTTTTATAAGAGTTGTAAGGTCTTGTGCTTGTACAGTTACAAGACTTGTAGGAGTTGAAATCAATTGCTCGATTGCTTTCTTTTTGGTCATTTTCGGTTGATTTTTCAATTCCAAAAATTCCTTAAACAATTCAATATCGTCTTCCGAAAACATCAACTTACCTTCAGGACTTCGTTTAAATTTGTGTCCGTGCTCTTCAAAATCCAAATAATGGCGTGTAAATGTATTGGAGGGGATATTCAATCTTTTAGCAGCACTATCAACATTTAAATACATTTCGAACTCTTCCAATTCTTACAACTCCTTTTCCGTAAGGTCTTGTAAGTATTATAACAGCATTTAAAGTTGATTGATAATGTAATAGGAACGTACAGGACGAACGCAACAATGTTTTAAAATCATTTTAATAGTAAATGTCACGAATGATTTAAAAACGTGTGTAGGAACGCCCTGAACGGTTTAAATTAACCTTTTATTGCTTCAACCAATTGTAAAATGGAACAGCATCAGTTGCTTCAATTTGTTTTCGGTTTTTCGATGGTTCATATTTTCCTTTTTTCATTTGGCTCTTATGTAATGTTCCTTCTAAGCAGGTTCGTAAATATCCACCGAAATTTTTAACATTGGTTTTTTGTTGCGCTTCTTGTACAACCCTTAAACAAACTTCTTTGCTAAGACCTTTATTCCGATATTCATTTGTTAATTTGTAAATGATTTCTTCATCCTTCGAATTGTTACAAGAATCCTTAGAAGAGTTATCAAATGAATTTTTAAAAGAATTGTTAACAAGGAGATCTTTGTTAACAATATTTGTATTATTATTATTTAAATCATTTTTAATAGAATCATTATTAATAGAGTATCTTTTTGAAACTTCTTGATGTTTCATTTTGGAACTTCCGGAAGTATCATTTTGAACCTTCCGTGATTCATCAATGTTTTTCGCTGTTTCTTCGGCATCTTCAAGCATATCATCAATTTCGCTGTTGACTTTGTATACATCGTCCTCAGTGAAATCCAATTGACCGATAAACAATTTATTCGTTTTGTTTAATCCTTCTTGTTTTTGCTCCAATAATCCCAATTCTTCCAATTCCTTTTTGCATCTCATGAAAGTTGATCTCGATAATCCTAGGAGTTTCTCTGCTGTTTTTTCACTTAAGCGGACATAATATTTTCCATCTTCCTTCCAACCTTTCATCATGGATAATTTGATTCGGTCTGACAGGACAATGTAAAGTTTCATGGTATTAGGTTTCATATTCTTGTATTTTTCGCCATATATTAATACCTTCGGCACTTGAAAAAATACCAAACTATTTAAATCATTATCTGTAAAATACTTCATTTTCCATTCCTCCAACAGTTGAATTTTTGTTGGAGTACCTGCTATAATAAAAATAACGAATTTAATATTTTTAATATGTGTGCTTTTAGCGAGGTACACCAATACGTCAGGGGCGAGAATTTGCGAGATTCTCGTCCCTATTTCTATTATATCATTTTTAAAATTAGCATTGTAGACAAGCCATGATAATATTTCCAATTAGTAAAATGTAACTTTTATTGATTTAATTCCTCAATATTTCCGTTAAATGAAATGGCATTTATCTTCCATCCTTCACTTGGAACATTCCTCCATTCAATCCACTGGACAGTGTTTGGCTCCAAAGCATCCATGCGTACATATACGGTTACAATATTATTTACATTATCCTTGCGAATGCTCGTGATCTCGAATGATTTAATTCCTCCTTCTTCCTGCAATCCGTCAACAGTTGTATATGAATGCGTGAGTTTCCCATATCCATAGATTCCGAATAACTTTGATTTTTCCATTGGGAATGTGTTTTCAAGAAAATCCTTGGTGAAATATTGATAGGTTATATCGGTGAACCGGTGCTCATTTAGCGGAACTCCTTTTTTGAAATTAGCAAAGAAGGAATGCGTTATATCCTTTACAATTTGCGTGTCCTGTGCGTTTATTTCGGTTTGGGCGGTATTACCATTAGTCGATTGATTACTAACCCTGCTGACCACAGCAAATGCGTTATACGCTATCACTATCATTAATGAAACAGATATTATAAGAAAACCAAGGATAATTCCTTGGCTTTTATTTTCAATAATCTTCATTTTCGATTCATCTCCTTATCGTTTCATGATTAATCGGTACATTGCCATTCTTGAAGCGCCTCCAGCTGCATTCATCATTGTCTTTCCACTTCCAGTTGAGAAAAGATATTTTCGTAACCATCCTGGCGAGAATATAAGCACAATCATTAACCCAATTGCCAAGTAATAATCTTCTATGTTTTTTCCTCCACCTACTAGATTTACAATGAAATATAAAATCATGAGTTGTAAGGGTTGCATGAATACAAGAGCGCATGCTTCACGCCACCAAGCAGGGAATATATTCATTTCTTCATTGACAATAGTTGAAGCGGCGAATGGTGCCATTACCCACAAAACCATCATGTGACCAAAACGGACAATATATTGAAACATCATCCAAAGAATGGTGATTGTCATAAATAAAACAGTAATTACTAAAGCGGAAGATACATCGTTTGTAACATCCATTAATTTTTTTAGGGTATCGACATTAATATTTTTGCTTAAGAAAATAGCACTGATGGCATTAGAAGTTGTAAGAAGGATTCCAATTAACATCCACGGAGCAGTGTAAGCAAATGCTACGGATACGATTCCTTTCGAAAGGATCTCACTGTTGGACCTGTTGGAATATCCTCCAATTTTTTTTGTCAGTTCTTTCATGAAAGCGAAAATCATGAACAGGGTCGAAACTCCTACAGCAGAATACATAATCCATTGCTGAGTATCTCCAATGATTCCGTTTTCCTGATTTGTGAAACTGGTGGGACTTAACATAAACACATCCAACCATTTCCAAGCACCTTGTAAAAATCCTTCCATCAAATCAATAAGATAATCATTAATCCATTCTCCTAACATGAGGAAACCTCCTAATAGTCATTTTAATGTATAAATGATGAAGTTAAATATCGAATACATCAATCAACGCTTCTGTTTTAGATTTTTTCCTTGGTGGGTTTTGTGGTGGCATTGGTTGTAATTCTTGTAAGTCCTCAATATTTTTCACTGCTTTATCAATAGTAGTCTGTGTTTTAGACTCTTTTTTTACTGGCGGTATAAATACATCATAAACCCCTGCTTTAGAAGGTTCATAATCTTGTAATTTGACTCTGTTTATCATCAACCCTGCTAATGGTTTAATTTTGGTGTAGAACGCTTTATCGAGCATCATGGGTTGTTTGGTACGCATGAATACAATTGATTTATCATCTGGTAATCGGTTTATTTCATCTGCTGTCATTAATGGGCGTTGAACATAATTTTTCGATTCACCCAAGGATTCCCCACGGTCATTTTTGGTTTCTGACTCTCCTTGTATTCGAATAGTTGTAATTCCTAATTTTTCAGAGAAATGCTTCTGAGCGTCCTTGTCATTCGTTCCTAGAAAAATATGAGTATCGCAATTATCCATGATTTCAGACGCTGTATCACGACCATAGCGATTTCTTAACTGTTCCAAGGATTGTAAGACAGGAGTTACATAAATTCCTAAACTGCGAGTCGTGGAAAGGCGCTCTTCGAACATCGGAATTTGACCGATATTTGCAAATTCATCCAAAAGCAACCGTACTGGTCTAGGTAACAATCCATGATTATTTTCGGCCAACATATATAACTGTTCGAAGAGTTGATTGAAAAAGGTTGAAATTAAAGGACGAGCATACTTTTTCCCAACTGGCATTTTTACATAAATAATCGTTTTTTCCTTCCCAAAATCTTGCAAATTAAAATCAGATTGATATGTTAAATGTCTTGTTTCATCGTATTTCCATAGGTCAATTGCTGTTGCAGCTCCTCCCATTATTTGACTCCTCATTTTTTCCTCTTTGTTGCCAATACAACCGTTATAAGAGCGTTTCACAATGTGACTGTCTGGAATTTCTTTAAACATATGATGTAATGTCTTGGGGTTCGTAACCAAGATGTTATAAACACTTCCCATATGCTGTTGTTCTTTTGGCAAGAAGTTTTTTACATATAATACGAGTGTGGCAATTACTCCTGCTTCTGAGTTTATCCAAAAGGACTCGCCATTGGCAGGGATACCATTTGCATTAATAACGAGCGTGTTCCCTAATTCGGCAGCATCTACATCCGATTTAACATAATCCAGTGGATTGTATTTATCAGAAATTCCAGATTCCCTGATGTCAAAATTGATTAAATGGACTTTATAACCTTGTTTTCGTTTGGCATCGCTCGTTGTTTCGTACAATTCACCCTTAGGGTCGGTTATGATAATGGAATCATTATCAGTATTTAAAATGTTGGGAATGATATAGGATTTTGACTTTTGAGTTCCAGAAGCACCGAACACAAGGACATTACGATTCTTGTAACTCTTCTCACAATGGATAACAGGTTTTCCGTTTAACATGCCAAGTATGGTTCCTGAGGTTTTCAAATCCAAGGAGAAATCTTGTTTATCGGATTCGATTTCCTTTAATTTCAAAAATTCTGAGGTTCCAAATGCTCCATAATCGGACGCTTTCTCAACTTCATTTTTCCGTGAGTTCCAAAAGTCCTTTGCGATTAATCCGAGGAGGACACCTGCTGTTCCAAGTTGAATGGGTATGAAATGGGGTTGATTCGTTGCTGTCGATAGCATGTGTAATGGATTTAGAAACCAATCATTCATAAATGAATGAGTTACAGCACCAACTTTATTGGGGTCAGGAATTGCTTGAAGATATTTTGGTATATATTCCTTAGCAGAAATGACACCATAGTCTAAAACACCGACTAGCAATCCATTAATAACGCTGGATTTAACAAGTCTTTTCTTATCGAATTTCATTTCATCATCTCCTATAATCATAATCGTTTTCTCTCTCTCGTTCGCCTTGTCTTCGGGCTTCCTCAATTCGCCTTTTAATGCTTTCCAGTAAAGGTTTGGCAGTATTTTTCATTTTATTTTTATTGGAATCCTTTTCCTTGGAGCGTTCATATTCTTTTTGCGGGGGCTCCAATTCAAATCCTCGAATATCATTTTTGACTTCTTGGAAGAGATCTCGAAATACTTCACGTTCGCTTTTCTCAATTTTTAAACGAAATGGCACACCGTCACGGTCATGGTAAACTGCTTTTATCATCACATGGGCATGAGGATTACTGTCATTCAAATGTTCAGCAGCTATCCATTCCAATCTTTTTCCAGTGGTTAATTCATACCGTGACATTACTTCACGGATGAAAGTTTTGTAATCTCCTGGTTGAAATCCACTCTTTTCCCATTCATCGCGACTCATGGAGAACATTAATTCATGGGCAACTGCTACGGAAGGATGTTGTGTTTTCTTGTCATCAAGGAGTTTTTGAAATCCTTTTAAACTGGCATGGTCATTGTCTTTACTGAATACACCGAGTTTTTCCATTTCTCCTTGTCGCTCACGATAACAAATGTATTTCGCTTTTCCTTTTGCATCGTTTAGATTTTTAAAATATTCATGTTGGACATATGCACCCATTTTAAACTCTTACAAGACGCCTTTTTTCGGTCGTGCCTGTTTACTTTCCTCAATCACCATTTCTTTGGCATTAGTGCGCCAATCACCAATCATTTTCAAGGCGAGCGCTTCACTTCCGTATTTGCTTTGGAGAGTTGTTTCAACATCATTCAACAACTCAGCATTCATATGAAGTTGTATGCTCGCTTCAATGACACCGATTAATTTTTTATAGATTATCGGCAATCCAATTAAAGCGGCTTTAGAATCCACATGAGAATTATGAATCATGGCTGCCATTCGATTTGTATGTTTATTTAATACATTTTCAACCAACGCTTCTATTCTGGGAGCAAAAATTTCATCAACGAACATTTCTTCATCCTTTACTATGAAATGTTCGAGGATTTTTTCTAATTGTTCCGAATATTTAACATCCTTTTTCTTACAAATGGTCTCGAACTTTTTAACAACTCCTGAATCTAAATTGTATGTTTTTCTCTCTTTGACTCCCAATTAGAACACCTGCCTTTTTAGTCATTTTAAAGCATAGTTGATTAAAATCGATAAAAATTAAAGGAACTGTCGTTTTTGCTCCCTGTCATAAGGTATACTATGCTTAAAACCAAGTATAAATGATTATTTTATGAAAGGCAACCAAAATATGTAATAATCATCAACCCTTGCGTAGCAAGGTTTTAAAGCAGGCGTATGACTGCTTTTATCTCTGCCACCCTCCACAGAGGGGGAATTTTGGTGTAGTTTTTCCCTTTTTTTTTGCTCTTTTGACTTTGATTTTCAAGGTCACGAAGGATTTTAAAAAGCGGTTAAGAATACTCTAATTGAAGGATAAATGATGAAAGAAAAAGAGGTGATGAAATGCCACGATTAAACCGAGGAGAAACAATGCGTGTTTCCGTCAAGTTATCCAGCGAAGCAAAAATACGAATAATGACCACAGCGAAAAATCTGAGTGTATCTCAGGCGAGCATGATTATGTACGCACTTTCAGAACAATTTAAAAAAGGAATTACTCAGGAACAGTTACTTAATATTGAAAATAAAATCATCTTGGAACATGGACATTTTCCTATTTCCATGCCCAAGCACTTAGCGGATAAAGTTGAACAATATATAAATGATTTTGATATGAAAAAAGGTGCGTTTATCGGTCTTTTGGTATCCGATTATTTTGAAAACCTTCCATTAGATGTTCAAACAGAAACAGCAGGGGAATCCAAGAAACTTTCACTTCCAGTACATAAAGAACTAAAGGATCTGTTATATCGGTATGCTGAGGAAAAATATCAAAATGTGGGTTGGATGATAACACAATCCATTGAAAATGGAAAATACGAAGGCATTCCTAAAATGCAGGAAAGCGAAAGAGAATTAATATCATATAATGTACCCAGTCATATATATGAACGAGCATTGGAGCAATCGTCTGCTTTGGGTGTGACATTACATTTTTATATAGAATCCTGTATTTATAATGCTTTCATGGGTGACAATAGGATCTTTGAATTTAATGATTATTGTGATGATTGCCAATAGCCACCCTAGGTTTTTTAAAAAAACCGTTTTAGGTGAAAGGACCAAGTCGTCCTCAATACAAAAAAATTTTTCCCCATTACTCAGATTTTTTGAGTTATGGGGATTTATATTTTCGAGAGTTTCCTACATTCCGGTCCTTTCGGTTTTCTACCTTTTTTCTAAAAGACCGGGGGGGGGGGTACATGTAAACATGAAAACATTCTTATAAGAATTACAAACCTTGATATTAAAGGATTTCGCTCATACAAATTAACATTTTTCCATTATTTACACTTTACATGTTGACATGTAAGCATGGAACCAAGTATACTTACATTATAATCATTTATACTTTTAAATGATCAAAAAGGAGGTAGAAAGATGGAAACAGCAAACTTGGCGGTAACCATCAACAAGGAAGTATTTATACAAATGTCCCTGCTTGCGGTTAAAAGCGGTATGAAGAAAAAGGAAATTGTGGAGCATGCGCTAATTGAGTATTTAAAACACCATAAATAATCATTTATACTTTAAAATGATTAAAAAGGAGATGTATTTTAATGAAAAAATCACTAATCGAGGGTTTGAAAGCAAACAAAATTTTCCGTAAAAGTATGCAGATCTTCACATCAGGTTTAACAATTGTGACCCCAAGTATTGCTTTTGCAGCTTCGTCTCCAGAGTCCAAATATAAAGCGGTAATTGATGGAATAGCAGATTTACTAATCGGTTTATCCATCCCTGCAGCTGTGTGTGCTTGCATTGTGTATGCGCTCATGTACAAATTTGCAGGAACGAACGCTCATAAGAAAGCGGAAATTATCGACTCAATCAAAGGAACAGCAGGAATCTTGATTTTCGTATTAACAGCAGGAATTTTATTAAATTGGATTGCAAGTTTGGTTAAGTAATGGAGGGATTTTCCCATGATTGAAAAGAAGGAATTTCTAATACCAAAAAATATTGATGAAGGAGTCAAATTGTTCGGGGATATAAAAGCAATGGAGTTAATCAAAACATTGACTCCTTCTCTTTTATTATCAGCGGGGATTTTCTACACTCCTATAAATCCATTCGTCAAATTAGGAGTTGCAGCGGTTTTAATTTTGATACCAGGATATTTGATTGCTGACCGTCCAGTTAGGAAGAACATTAATGTTTTATACCATTTGAAATCATGGATTCGATACGAATTACGTCAAAAACAGTTTTCTTATCAAAAGGAGAGATATCATGCTGAATCTGTTTCCAAAATTGAAAACAAAGGAACAAAAACAAAAACAAACAGCGCAAAACTCCATTCCATTAAAAGCGGTACATGGAAACCTATTAATCACCAAGGATAATAAACTCGTCAAACTGCTAAAAATCACTTCCAGAAACATGGAATTAATGAGTAATTTCGAAATGAACAGCGTTTTTGAACAA
>NZ_MLYR01000006.1 GCF_001866655.1 Bacillus sp. MUM 116
TCAAACATTTAGGCGAAACGGCAATGAATGCCTATAGGCTGCGGATATTAACAAAAGCCCCTGAACTTTAAACCATTCAAGGGGCTCTTTTTTTATGAGATAAGAAAGAAAATTCGGCTTTGAGAATGGTTCAGCTCCGGCGCCTAGCCCCTCTAGGTCACAAGCCAATCCGTCCAAAAGGTTAAAGAACAACCTCTCGGCCGGATTGGCTTGTGCTATGCCTAAGGCTGATCAAGGCGCCTGCGCTTTTCTTATTTCGTTTATACCTTTTCTAGCAATGTCTTTGTGTCCTGGAATTCAAGACCATGCGCTTCTGCCACGGCCTCATAGGTTACATAACCGCTAAGTGTATTAATTCCTTTCAATAATGCCTCATTTTTAAGACAAGCAGCTTTATACCCTTTATTTGCAATTTCCAAAGCATACGGAACTGTTACATTTGTTAAAGCAATGGTAGAAGTCCTCGGCACTGCCCCCGGCATATTCGCCACTGCATAATGGACCACCCCATGCTTTATATAAGTCGGATGATCATGAGTCGTAATCCGGTCAGTTGTTTCAAAAATACCGCCTTGATCAATCGCGATATCAACGACAACACTTCCTGGTTTCATTGATTTAATCATTTCTTCCGATACCAGCTTTGGTGCCTTTGCCCCTGGAATTAAAACTGCGCCAATGACCAGATCTGATTCCTTAACAGCTTCGGCAATATTATAAGGGTTGGACATCAATGTGGTCACATCTGAACCAAAAATATCATCTAATTGACGAAGCCTATCAGGATTCAAATCAATAATCGTAACTTTTGCTCCTAATCCAATGGCCATTTTTGCAGCATTTGTGCCTGCAACTCCACCGCCGATAATCGTTACATTGCCTCGGTGAACCCCTGGGACACCGGAAAGTAAAATACCTTTGCCGCCATGAACTTTTTCAAGAAACTGAGCACCAATTTGCGCAGCCATTCTTCCGGCCACTTCGCTCATGGGTGTCAATAATGGCAGACTTCTATTTGCAAGCTGAACAGTTTCATAGGCAATTCCAACCACTTTGTTATCAATGAGGGCTTTTGTCAATTCCGGTTCCGGAGCTAAATGTAAATATGTAAATAAGATCAATCCCGGACGGAAGTAGGAGTATTCACTAGGGAGCGGTTCTTTCACCTTCATTACCATATCCATGGACCAAGCTTCTGCTGCAGATTCTACTAACTTTGCGCCGGCAGAAGCATAGTCTTCATCTGAAAAACCGGAGCCAACCCCTGCTCCTTTTTCAATATATACGTCATGACCAAATTTTAATAGGTTTACTACCCCTGCAGGTGTCATCGCAACTCGATTTTCATTATTTTTTATCTCTCTGGGTACGCCGATCCGCATAAATAAGACCTCCAATTTTAATCATCCATATTTATTATTATATCCATCTGCAAGCTTAATAATGTCAAAACTTGTCATGCAGAATGCTTTCCCATGTTCTTCTTATCTTTTATACCACCATACACTAAAGAATATGTTGGACATATATCGGATGCCCCATTAATCTTAAATTTTCTAGACGAATGTATAGAAAAAAGACTGCCGTTATGACAGTCTTCCTGGCTTTCAGCCTAACCTTCTGTACTGCTAAATGTACTACTATCAACCGTCTCAATTCCCTCACCGATAAATCCGCTGTTATACGAATTTAGTATTTGTTCACTTACCTCATTTGTCCCCTCTTCATCAAATTCAAAAATATGTTGCTTATTCGGTTCACGCTTGCTCATTACAGCTATCCCCCTTCAGTAGTTATTACCTCATTATTGTTCGAAAAATTGGCACAACTATGCATCTTTTCTTGCTGTATAATTTAGGTAAGGAGATGATGAATCATGGCACTTAAATATCAAAGTATTTTAGTCGCAATTGATGGTTCAAAAGAAGCGGAATGGGCTTTTAAAAAAGGAATTGAAATGGCGAAGCGAAACAATTCCAGTCTTCTCTTAACACATGTCATCGATACAAGAACTTTTGCAATGGTAGAGGCATATGACCGCTCTATAGCTGAAAAAGCTGATAATTTGGCAACAGAACTTCTTCAGGAATATCAGAAAATTGCTTTAGAGGCAGGGGTAAAAAAGGTTGAGTATGTAATCGATTTCGGTTCACCGAAAATCATCATTCCAAAGGAAATAGCTAAAAAACATAAAATAGATTTAATTATTTGCGGTGCTACGGGAATGAATGCAGTTGAACGTTTCCTTATCGGAAGCGTATCTGAAAATATTACCCGTCATGCTCCTTGTGATGTTCTTGTAGTCCGCACCGGAAAAGATTCCTAGAAATAATAATAACGCATATGGGTATTTTCATTTGCGTTGTTCTTTAATTTAAAATTTAGATTAATAGTTTTCCAGTGAAAGCTCTGAAATTGTGTAGTAAAATAACAATAACTATACATGTGGAGGCAAATGTATGGAAAATCATTTTTCTTTCGATCAACGACTAGGAATTCAACTCCCTGATATTCATCTAGATTGGGAACAATTTTCCCTCGAAACCCAGGCAGCTATTTTGTTCTATTGGGAACAAATCCGCGGTACCATTCCAGACCGCATTGCAGATCTGGAGAATACGATTAATCGCAAACAAGCGGAACTTTCAGATGAAAGCGACTTCCCGCGTTCCTGTAAGCTCAACAGCGAAATTGCGGAACTCGCTTCCATTATCAATGATTTATGGATTTGGTATCGTACAAACCAGGATGTTTCTATTAAAATGCACCATTAAAAAGCTCCCATTGAAAGGGAGCTTTTTATTTTAAATCTTTCTTCAATTCTCTTACAACATGACCAAGTTCGGGAAGAATTAGTTTTTCCATTGCCAGCTTTACGGCACCGGATGATCCCGGCGTAGAAAAAACCGCTTTATTTTTCACCACTCCAGCAATCGCACGGGAAAGGATTGCTGCAGAGCCAATATCCTCCTGGTAGCTTAACATTCTGAACAATTCGCCAAACCCAACGATTTCTTTTTCAATTAACCTCTGAACCATCTCAATCGTCACATCTCTTTTGGCAATCCCTGTGCCGCCATTTGTGAGAATGACCTCGATATCCTCCCGCTCACACCCTTTTAAGATTGCTTCTTGAATAGGGGTTTGTTCATCTTTTACAATACAATAATCAAGGACCCTATGGCCTTCTTTTTCAAGGAGATCCATCATCAGTCTCCCACTTTTATCACTTTCTTCATTCCGAGTATCACTAACCGTAATCACCTTACAATGAACGGTCTTGGGTGCTTCTTTTTTATGTTCTTTCGTACTCATCCGAATGCTCCTCTTTTTCTTTTAAATAGCGAAGCTGATAATACTTATGGGCAACTTCCGTGACTTTCCTGGTTAACTGATAATTCGCCCCTGCCCCGATTGCCATGCTGACAAGCGGAATACCCTGAACTAATTTTTTTCGAAATAATGCGATAACCAATGCCTTTAAAAACTGTTGTACAGGCTGCTCCAGCCATGTAATATCCGTGATTTCTTCTTTACCTTGATAAAAATAAAAATCATCGTTTCCGTCTAATTCATTCATAAGAGCAGCCCATCCGTCCTTCTGAATTCTTGGAGGAAGTGTAGCTGTATGAAAAACCTTCAAAGAGGTCATCATTTCAAAAGGAGTATTAACTTCAAATCCATACGTCATCGCAATTAATTGTACTGCCCGCAAATTAATAACAGCCATTGCCGGTATATCCATTCCTAAAAGCAAAGTACTACCTGTTCCCGCTAATCCGCCTTGTGTAAAGGAATACAGACGATGTTTGGCAATTTGCTGGTGGGCTATGTATTGTAACTGGTTGATATCCAATTTTTTTAGATCATCTATCTTTTCTAAGTCCTTGTAAAAAATCCTTCCGAAAGAAAGTATTCTTTCCTTCGCGTCCATCTGAAGCTGTGAGCCTTGAATCATGCCATGAAGATGAAAAAGCCAGCTATCAATGGATAGAAAAAACTTTTTTTGGACCGTTTTGGGTAAAAGTAAAAATGAACGTTCCAGGTATTTTTCATAAGTCAATTGAAAATCATTTGCTTCATAGCTTAATAACCGATTTTCCCATTCCCTTATTTCCTTCAAGACATTTTTCTCCCTGTCTGAGAGCGGCATGAAAACATTCCTCCTGTTTCCAAATCTTTCTTTTAGTATAACGAATGATCAGGAAAGCGCAAGCGCCTTGATCAGTCTCAGGCATAGCACAAGACAAGCCGGCCGAAAGGTTGTTCTTTAACCTTTTGGACGGATTGGCTTGTGACCTCGAGGGGCAGGACGCTTGTGCTGGACAATTCTCGAAGCCGAATTTGAATACTTCCGTACTCAAAAAAAGGCAAAATCCCTTTTTTGAGACTTTGCCTTTTCAATCAATTAATTTGCCAAACGAACGACGTCGCGGGCAATCATTACTTCTTCATTTGTCGGAATGATTATTACCTTAACAGGGGAATGTGGATAGTTAATAAAAGCTTCTTTCCCTCTTACCTTATTAAGGGCAGGATCCCAATAAACTCCCATGAATTCAAGACCTTTAAGGACATTTTCCCTAATCACATCACTGTTTTCACCGATACCCGCAGTAAAAATAATCGCATCTACACCGTACATACGGGAAGCATAAGAACCAATGTATTTGTGAATCCGGTTTCCGAATACATCGAGTGCAAGCTTTGCACGTGCATTTCCTTGTTTCGCCTGAATTTCAATATCACGCAGGTCACTTGAAAAACCGGAAACAGCAAGCATTCCACTTTTTTTATTTAAAATATCAAGGACTTCTTCTGCTGTTTTATTTGTTTTTTCCATAATATAGGGAATCAAGGCAGGGTCAATATTTCCTGAACGGGTTCCCATCGTAACTCCTGCTAGTGGAGTAAAGCCCATTGAAGTATCAATCGATTTTCCGCCTTCAATGGCTGCGATACTTGCCCCATTCCCTAAATGGCAGGAAATGAGCCGCAGCTGCTCAATAGGACGGCCTAAAAGCTCAGCAGCACGCTGTGATACATATTTATGGGATGTGCCATGGAAACCGTATTTCCGAATTCCATATTCTTTATAGTATTCATATGGAAGACTGTATAAGAATGAGCTTTCCGGCATTGTTTGATGGAAGGCAGTATCAAAGACAGCAACTGCTGGTACGTTTGGCAATACCGATTTAAATGCATTAATACCCGTAATATTTGCCGGATTATGCAACGGCGCCAATTCAGATAGCTCTTCTATTTTCGCCAATACTTCATCATTTATTATAACAGAATCATTAAATGTTTCACCGCCGTGTACTACCCGATGCCCGATTCCTTCAATTTCATCTAACGATTGGATGATTCCAAGCGATGTAAGTTTATCCAAAAGCATTTTAACAGCTATATCATGATTGGGAATATCAATGATTTCCTGAATTTTTTCACCGTGTACTGTAATATTAAAAATAGAATCTTTTAATCCGATTCTCTCTATTAATCCTTTTGTAATAACATCTTCACTTGGCATTTCAAATAATTGAAACTTCAAAGAAGAACTACCGGCATTGATTGCAATAATTTTAGACATTTTGCTACCGCTCCTTTATCTATAACAACATCAGTTTGCAAAGGCTCTGTTTCGCACACCTTTAGCTTGTGTAAACCAACATGGAATATTTCTCTCAAATACTCATTTAAACATTGGTCCTATAACATTTCAAGGAGTAATTTAAGTGTCAGCGGTTACATCCAAAATATAATTTTATTCAAAGTTTTTGTACTATTATTAAAAAATAAAAAACCGATAAACTACCGGTTTTTTGGCTTATTCTCGATGAACCATTTGTCCATTTTTAATAAAATTTTATCCATTTCTGCGGCATTTGATAAAGTTGGCAAATTAACGAGTAATGCTTGCTTTGGAGGCTGAACTCCTTCTCCTTTTTTTTGCAAAACTAAAATACTTTTTGCTGTGTTCTTATTCTTGAACATACTGATTGGTAATTGGAGAAGTCCCTGAATGATAACATTTTCCTTGAAATATTCATGTAACTCCCCAGCCTGCTCGCTTTCAAAGAGTGTATTTGGAATTAAGAAGAATAAATACCCTCCCTCTTTTGTATGCCGGACACTTTGTTCGATAAAAAGATGGTGTGAATAGGAATGCCCTTCCTTTTCATGTAATTGATAATCAGCAGCACGAACATCATTCGGATAATAACCAACTGGTAAATCCCCAATTGCGACATCAACGGGATCAATAAATAATGGTTCAAGACTATCCTGGTTGAAAAGTTCAACAGGATGTTTTTGTAAATTGGCATTTACATAGGCGAGCTTTATTAAAAGATCATCAATATCAACACCGATTGAAATAATGTCTTTTTGTAAATGATTCAATACCGTGGTTAACAAATTCCCCGTTCCCACTGCAAGATCAAGCATGCGTAATGATTGAGCTGAAACAAACTTTTGAACGAGGAAACCAAAGAGCATTCCAACTGTATCCGGTGTCATTTGATGATTTGGCTGCACATTTTCCTGCATTCCTTTAAGAATAACAAGCTGGTATGCTTTTCGAATTTCTTCATTTGAATATTTGCCAAGATGGATTTCTTCATAATGTTTTTCTAATCTTTTTACAGTTAATTCGCTTAACTCCTCTTGGAGAATAGAGCCTTGAAACAGATTCTCCCCTGTTTCAGCCAAGGCCTCCAAAAAGCTGCATTCCAATTCCTCCTGAATAACAAGGGCTGTCTGATTGAACACCGTAAAAAGCTCTTCAACTGGAGAAACTTTCATCGAATAACCTCCACTTTCCACGAAAAAGACCCCGCCATTGACGAGGCCTCTATAATATTAGTTTTGCTGTTTAGACTTAGATATGTGTTTAGCTCCAGCGCCTAGGCGCTTCCGCTTTTCTATTTACTTCGCTGCTTTAGCTGCTTCGATTGCTGCTTCATAATTAGGGTGATGAGTTGCTTCACTAACATACTCAACATAAGTTACAGTATCGCTGGAATCAACCACAAATACTGCACGTGCCAATAATCTATGTTCTTGAATTGCTACACCATATGCTTCACCGAAAGAAAGGTCACGATGATCGGATAATGTCTGTACGTTTTCGATTCCATTTGCTCCGCACCAGCGTTTTTGTGCAAATGGAAGGTCACAACTAATAGTTAAGATTTTTACATTCCCTAAATTATTTGCTTCTTCATTAAAACGACGTGTTTCAGCATCACATACACCAGTATCCAAAGAAGGTACAGAGGTAATTAAACGCACTTGTCCCTTTGTATCATTTAAAGTTACCTCTGAACGATCATTTGCAAGAACAGTAAAATTAGGAGCCTTATCCCCTACCTTTACCTCATTGCCAAGTAATGTTACCGGATTACCGCCAAATGTTACATTTGCCATTATTAACATCCTCCTTTTAATTTCAAACTTAAGCACATTCCAATCTTAAATAAGCTTAAGGCTATGATATGTACAGTGTAAATATATCTTTTCAGAATCTTTTTTGCAATTAATTCACTCAATTCCATGAAAAAAGTTAATCCTCCTTATTTGGAAGATTAACCTTTTCTTTATAAATCAAGATCATGTTTTACATGGGATTGCTCGATATTTTGCTGACTAACTGTTTGCTGTTGATCTTTTTTCGAAAACATTTGCTGGATTTTATCCACTGCCTGTGGCGCCAGTTCCAAAATCTTCTCATACAAATGTGTACTTTCGTCTAAATGGAGCATTTTCACCCCATGAGAATTGACAATCAGGAAGGCGATAGGAGTGATGGAAACTCCGGCACCGCTTCCTCCACCAAATGGAAGCTTTGGTCCACCTTGGCCTTGCCCCTGACCTTGATTTTGCCCTTGTCCCTGTTGACCTCCACTTTCTGCTTTAAATTCACTTCCACCGGCCGCAAATCCGAAACCAACCTTTGAAACTGTTAAAATGACACTGCCATCAGGGGTTTCAACGGGATCTCCAATTATCGTATTTACATCAATCATTTCTTTTAAGCTTTCCATTGCAGTTGTCATCAAACCTTGAATTGGATGATCAGACATCTTCGTTTCCTCCTTTTTCAAACGGATTTAGTTTTTTCCTTTGATAAATTTGTATTTGATTTCAGTTTCGGGCGCC
This sequence comes from Bacillus sp. MUM 116, assembly GCF_001866655.1. Classification (GTDB taxonomy): domain Bacteria; phylum Bacillota; class Bacilli; order Bacillales; family Cytobacillaceae; genus Neobacillus. Next base: position 8,167 of record NZ_MLYR01000006.1, read on the forward strand.
CGCCCTTCCAGAATTTAATTAGCTTTAATCCTGCAAAAATAGCATGCCCGATACGAAACTGAAAAATACATGAAACTTGAGTTTGAATAACGGTTGCCTGAAAATGTGGTGTAACGGTTAAAACCGGCATTTCTTTTAACTTAAAATAGTTACTAAGTAAACCAGTGATGCCTCCTTTAATCGTCCATAGTCCCCCACACAACACTCCTGTAATCGCCGCATCTCCCACCCCAAACAGTGTATGCCACTCAAACTGCTTTACGGATATTTTTTTGAAAAACTTGCGAATGATTACATGCATTTGAATTACATGCTCAAGGATGTCTTTTACATTTTTAAAATTCGTCGTTACATCGTCAGAAGTAATTTGATGTACTCCGGTATCGGAAGTTTTTTCAGAAGAATGGTCTTTTTTCTTTTTCGTTTTTACAACAATACTGGGGGAATTATCATCAATTTTGATTAATGGAATATGCTTTTTAAATTTAATCAGTCCAAACCAAATTCTGAACTCAATGTTTAAATCATCGTTATCATTATGATGAAAATAACTCACCCGAATGGACAGCCTTGTAAAAATAATAATAAGGAATAAAAGCAAAAGGAAACACAAGATTAAAAGGATCCAAATCAATTTTATTCACTGCCTTTCAGCCTATTAGTATGGCTTATAGGAAAAAAAATAAACCTATCAACATAATGTTGATAGGTTTTATTTTCATCTCTCGACATGGATGACAGTTGTGTCTGAAAATAGATCATGCAATCCTTGCTTTTTCGGAAGAAAGGCAGCAATTACATAACCTACAATGATTGTCGCGGATATAAAGCGTCCGATCCATTCACGGAACAAAACTGTTCCCCATGTTAATGATTCTTTCTTCAAATTAATCACCTTTATTCCAAACACCATTTTTCCCAACGTCTGCTGCAAATATTTCGTCATTAGGACAAAGTATAAATAAAAAATGACAGCTGAAGCAATGGATATTGGGGCAAACATATTAAAATCTGTTAAGGAGATGTCCAGCATTCGAAAAACCGGTTTAACTAAAAGTCTTACCAAACTCCCAACAACAATTAAATCAAGCAAATACGCCCAAAAGCGCATCCAAAATCCTGCATATCGAATTGGACCAGACGGTGATTCTACTGTATCCCTTTTATTTTCTTGTTCAGAGGCAACATCGCTTTTATCCTTTTCCTCATGATGTATAATGGATTCTTCAGAGCTTTGATGATTCATTTCATTCGTATTATCTTGGTTATGATTTATTTCCATCTTCTCCGCCCCTATTCCGCATAAAGATACATGAGCCTTGGTGAATTTGGTTTTGAGAGAATCTTTAACATTCCTGCCATTTCAGCATTTTCTCCCAGCCATTTATGCGCCTGCATGCTGAATATTGAAGCGATTCCTAAGTGCTCCGAATAGCGAATGACCTTTGCACCCTTTAAATTTTCATCCTTTTTCATTTTCTTGATTGTCTCATCCAAATATCCATAGCCATCAATTAAGTGTAATTCCTTAGCCTGTCGCCCGTCATAAACTCTGCCGTCAGCTAACTTTTTTACTTGATCAATACTTAAATGACGGCCCTCAGAGATGACTTTGACAAATCCTTCATACGAATTGTTAATCATTCTTTGTAGAATTTGCCGCTCTTCTTCGGTCATTTTTCTAGTTGGACTCATAATATCCTTATATTTTCCGCTTTTTATCGTGACAAAATCAACTCCATATTTTTTAGCCAATCCCTCATAATTGATTCCTTCCATTATGACTCCCAGCGAACCCGTCAATGTTTCCGGACTAGCATAAATCTTTTTGGCTGCGGTTGAAATATAATATCCTCCTGAAGCCGCCATAGAGCCCATAGAAATATAGACCGGTTTTTTCGTATCCTTTTGGATTTCCTTCAGTTTATCATGGATTTCAGCACTTTCGACCACCCCGCCACCGGGAGAGTTGACTCTAATAATGATTCCTTTAACGGTGTCATCCTCTTTGACATAGTTTAATTTTTTCATAAATTCCTGATGGTTGTATCCGGAACTTTGTAATAATGATGCAGGCTCTCCTGAATCTTGAATCACCCCATCCACATCAAGAACAGCAATTTTTTTTAATTCACTTCCGTCTTTCACCACTTCTTCGGTAAACGGCTGGTCATTTGTTGAAAAAAATTCACCAACGTTCGTCTCCATTCCTTTAAAGGCAAAGGTAGATAAAAAGTTAATGATAATGGAAACAAAAAATAGTGCCGCTGCAATCCCAAGTGCTGTCCATCGTTTTCCGTTCATCTTGTATTCCCCCCACATGTGTCAATCCAGTTAAATTTACGTCCGTATTTTCATATTGTTTCAAAAAAATGCTAAACTTAATGAGATTATCCATATTTTATCAAAAGAAATTTTTAAAATGGTTAAATATTGGAAATTCATTCTTCATTTTACAGGAGGGATCATTTATGGAAAGCCGCCGTAATATCTATTTTTATCACACACAGGATGCCGAAATGCTTTCAAAAGCTTCACATATATATGAATTGGCTGCACAATACGGCTTTACAATCGTTGATGATCAGCAAAAAGCCAATATTATTGCCACCATTGGAAACGATGGAACCTTCCTGCAAGCCGTTCGTAAAACCGGGTTCAGAGAAGACTGTCTTTATGCGGGGATTTCGACAACTAAAAATTTAAGTATGTATTGTGATTTTCGGATAGATGATACTTCAAAAATGATTGAAGCTTCAGTGAACGAACAATTCGAGGTCCGCCGTTATCCACTTCTTGAAGTGACAGTGGATGGACAAAGCATGTTCCCATGTTTGAACGAGTTTAGCATTCGTTCCTCTATTATTAAAACGCTGGTGATTGACGTCTTTATTGACGGGCTACATTTTGAAACGTTTAGCGGGGATGGTCTTGTAGTTGCTACACCTACAGGCAGCCCCGCTTATAATAAATCTTTAAATGGTTCTGTCGTTGATCCGTTAATTTCCAGTATGCAAATTAGTGAAATTGCCTCGTTAAATAATAATCGGTACCGCACTTTGGGATCTTCGTTTATTTTGGGAGAGGAACGGATACTGACACTTAAGGTGATTTCAGAAGGAAATGATCATCCAATTATGGGTATGGACAATGAAGCATTAAGTATCCGCCATGTGGAAAAAATTCAATTAAAAATATGCGGTAAAAAAATAAAAACACTTAAATTAAAAGACAACTCTTTCTGGCAAAAAGTAAAAAGACAATTTCTTTAAAAAAAGCGCAAGCGCCCTGGTCAGCCTCAGGCATAGCATAAGACAAGCCGGCGAGAAGGTTGCTCTTTAACCTTCTTGACGGATTGGCTGTAGACCATCGAGGGGCTAGGCGCTGGAGCTGGACAATTCTCAAAGACAAAATTTTATACTTTCTTTACTTATAAAAAAAGAGGCGAATTGATCGCCTCTTTTTATCCGTTCAATTTTTCTTTTTGAATCCTCAATCCTTTTTCCAGAAAGAGCTTTGTTTTAGATAAAGAATAAACCGTTAAAGCAGACCAAATAAAGATAAAGGATAGGAGCTGCACTTTCGAAAAATGTTCATTATAGACAAAAATCCCCAAAATTAATGTTAATGTAGGTGCAATATATTGTAGGAAACCAAGTAAGGATAACGGAATTTTTTGTGCACCTTTTGCAAAATAAAGCAGTGGTACAGCCGTTGCTGCTCCGGCACCGATTAACAATAAGTCAGTTTCCGTATTTGCTGATAAAAATGAATTCGTGCCGTTTACAAATAAGAAACACATATATACAATTGCGATCGGTGAAACAACAAGTGTTTCAAGTGTTAATCCCACGGAAGACTCAACATTAATTAATTTTTTGGCAAGACCGTATAATCCAAAAGAAAGGGCCAGAGTTAACGCGATCCAAGGAATTTTCCCATGGGAAATTGAAATAATCAATACGCCAATGGCGGCTAAGCCAAACGAAATATATTGTGGAATAGTTAATTTTTCTTTTAAAACAATCATTCCCAATAAGACACTTACAAGCGGATTGATATAATAACCAAGGCTTGCTTCAAGCATATGACCGCTATTAACTGCCCAAATATAGACAAGCCAGTTAATACTTATTAATAGCGAAGCAATTGCCAGGGCGAAAAACTGTTTTTTATTTTGCCTAAAACCTTTGAGGGTTTGCACAAATAAACCCCATTTTCTTGTTAATAAAAGTACTAGCACCATAAAAATAAACGACCAAAAGATTCGGTTCGCCAAAATTTCCATTGCATTTACTTGATCGATGAGCTTCCAATAGATTGGCAGCAGCCCCCATAAGAAATAGGAAAGTCCAGCATGGAAGGCTCCCATTTTTATTTCTGATTTTTTCATTGTTGTTCCGAGCCCCTATTCTTTCTAGTATCGAAATAATTATAACGTGAAACACTAAAAAAAGGGAAAATTTTATTCTCCAATTTTTGCCCCATTATAAAAAGGCAGTCAAGCTGAACTGCCTTTTTATCCATTCATTATTTTTTTAGAGTTTCATTTTCTTTTTGACGAAGTTCAATACGGCGGATTTTTCCGGAAGTGGTTTTCGGAAGATCCGATACATACTCAATTTTTCTTGGATACTTATATGGAGCAGTCAGCTCTTTTACATGCTCCTGAAGATTTTTGGTCAATTCAGGTTCTTGCGGGTCCACACCTTCTTTTAATACAACGAACGCTTTTACAATAAAGCCACGAATTACATCAGGGCTTGCGACGACGGCACATTCTTTGACAGATGGATGTTTGACTAGGGCATCCTCTACTTCAAACGGTCCAATCGTATAGCCGGAGCTGATAATAATATCATCGCCGCGCCCTTCAAACCAGAAATAGCCTTCCTCGTCCATTTTCGCTTTATCACCCGTTACATAATAATCACCGCGGAATTGCATCACAGTTCGTTCCGGGTCTTTATAATAATTTTTGAATAGCGCAGGGGTTTCAACATGAACTGCAATATCACCCACTTCACCTACGGCACAAACCTTTCCATCTTCATCAATGATTTCAACCCGATTTCCCGGGGTTGGTTTCCCCATTGAGCCTGGTTTTAACGGCATTCCCTTTGTTACCCCAACAAGCAAGGTGTTTTCTGTTTGACCATAGCCGTCACGAACATCAACATGAAAATATTTTCTGAAAGTATCAATTACCTCACGATTTAGCGGTTCACCAGCGGATACTGCACTATGAAGGTTTGGTAATTGATATTCGGTTAAATTATCCACTTTTGCCATTAATCGATATTCTGTTGGTGTACAGCAAAGAACATTTACATTATATTTTTGCAGCAGGCTTAAATACTTTTTTGGCTCAAATTTTCCATTGTATACAAGCCCTGTTGCACCAGACCCAAGAACGGATAAGAAAGGACTCCAAATCCATTTTTGCCAACCCGGACCCGCTGTAGCCCAAACAGTATCCCCTTCTTCAATGGCCAGCCATTTAGGCGCAGCCGTTTTTAAATGTGCATATGCCCAGCCATGAGTATGCACAACCCCTTTAGGATTTCCGGTCGTACCTGATGTATAGGATAAAAAGGCCATGTCATCTCTTTTTGTATCAGCAATGGTAAAATCCTCTGAAGCCGCTTTCATTTCTTCATCCAAATGGCTCCAGCCATCCACTTTTGCTCCTAGTGAAAATTTAACAAGTGATTGAACAGCCGTAATATTTTCAAATTGCTCAACATATGGATAGTAGCTTAGTACAGCCTTCACATCCCCATGTATAATGCGGTATTGCAAATCCTTTTCCCTTAACATTTCAGAGCTAGGAATCACTACCAAGCCGGCTTTTAAAGCTGCCAAATAGACCATATAGGCTTCAATAAGCCTTGGGACAATAATTAAAACGGTGTCTCCTTTTTGTAGTCCATTATTAATCAGAACATTTCCCACTTGATTTACTTTTTTTAACAGTTTTTCATATGTAACTTGTTTTGTTTCACCTGATTCGTTTTCCCATTTTAATGCTAATTTGTTCGGGTCTTTTGCAAAGCGTTCTACTTCAGAAACAAGATTGTAATTCTCGGGTGCGATTAAATCTTCTCGTTTCATACCTCTCCCCCTCAGCAATAAAAATTCACATCCATATTTATTATACAAAATTGCCCTAAAGTTTTAAATTATTATTCCCTTAAAACTTTTTTCCTCTTTTCAAAAAAAGAGAGAGAGCGGGAATAATTCCCGCTCTCTCTAGCCATATTATTTATTTGTTAACGAGCAAATCCGCCGCCTAATTGGGACTCAGCCATAGCGACTAAACGCTTAGTGATTTCTCCACCAACTGAACCGTTAGCACGAGAAGTAGTATCAGCACCAAGGTTTACACCAAATTCATTAGCAATTTCGAATTTCATTTGATCAAGAGCTTGTTCAACACCAGCAACTAATAATTGATTAGAGTTGTTTGCCATTTGATATCACCTCCTTGTGAGTTTATAATGTGTAGAACTCACAAGGTTCATTCCTGATATCAATTGGTAATTGTTCACAGAATTTTCATTTATTCCTTTGGCTCTTTTACACTTGGTTGTTGATTTACGCTACATGCTTATAAACCTTTATCACAGCCATACTTTTTTAAAATAATTCATCAAATTCTGTTTGTGTGTCGCGGTCTGGTTTAATTGTTATGGTTTCTGTTTCGGTAACTGCTTCTTCGATTAATGGATCAAAATCAAAAAAGCTTTCATATTGCCGGACTTTTTCTCTCCGCGGTTTTGTTTTTGGAGAGGCAGGAACAAAAATCGTACAGCAATCTTCATATGGTCTATTCGAAATCTCAAGAGTGTCGATTTCATGGGCTATTTTAATAATCTCCGTTTTGTCCATTGAAATAAGCGGTCTTAGTATCGGTGTATTCGTTACTTCATTTATCGTATACATGCTCTCGAGTGTTTGACTTGCTACTTGTCCAAGGCTTTCCCCCGTAATAATGGCAAGCCCTTCTCGTTTTTCTCTGATTTTATCAGTAATTTTGAGCATAAACCTTCTTGTTGATGTCATCGTATAGTTTTCAGGAACTTGTTCACGAATGGCTTGCTGAACATCTGTAAACGGGACGATATGAAGCGTTATATATCCATAAACTTCAGCAAGTTTTTTTGCCAAATCAATGACCTTTTCCTTGGAGCGTTCACTCGTAAATGGGGGGCTGAAGAAATGAACGGCTTCAATTTCCAAGCCTCTTCTCATGGCCATGAAACCGGCAACAGGGCTGTCAATCCCGCCTGACAGCATTAACATCGCTTTACCGCTGGAGCCTGCCGGATATCCCCCAGCCCCTTTTATGGTTTCACATGAAAGATAAACACCCTCTTTGCGAACCTCAATCAATAAATTAATATCAGGCTTTTTTACATCTACTTTTAATCCAGGGATGTTTTTCAGCAGGTGAGCGCCAAAAAGTTGATTGATCCCATCCGTATCAAGTTCGAAGGTTTTATCTGACCTTTTTGCTGTAATTTTAAAGGTATTCCCTTCTTGGTATAGCGAACCTGCCAATTCAAGAGCAGCTTCTTTCATTTCTTCCAAGTCCTGTTTCACCTTAACAGCAGGACTGAAAGATTGAATTCCAAAGATTTTTTTAAAAATCTCTTTAATTTCTTGTACATCTTCACCGTTTAACAAAACAAACATCCGGTCCCATGATGCCTCTATTTTAATTTTAGGAAAAGTGGAAAGGGCCGATTTTACACTTTTTTTCAATTTATCGATGAATTTATTACGGTTTCGGCCTTTCGTTGACATTTCACCATAGCGAATGACGATTCGATCATATTTCATATTAGTTCATTACCTTTCGTAAATGTTCAGATGCTTCCTTAATTGCAGCAATAGCAGCAACTGCTTCATTTTCTGTATTTTGATAGGAGAGGCTGATACGAATTGCACTTTCAGCCATTTCATCCGGGACCTCCATGGCAAGTAGTGTTGCGCTCGGGGATTTCTTTTTGGATGAGCATGCACTTGTCGTTGAGACATAGATTCCTTTTTCCTCCAGGGCATGAATGAGAACTTCCGACCTTATCCCTTTAATGGAAAAATTTAAAATATGTGGAGCAGAATGATCGATTGGGGTATGAATTTGAATTTCTTCTAATTCACTTATTCCCTTCCTTAGGATTTCCCGGATTTTTTTCAAATTTTCAATCCCGTTTTTCCCTTCAATCAAAGTCATTCGTAATGCCTTTGATAAGGAAACAGCGCCTGCGACGTTCTCTGTACCGCTGCGGAGCTTCTGTTCCTGGCCGCCCCCAGCCAATAATGGAGACAACCGTACACTTTCGCGTACATATAAAACCCCGGTTCCTTTCAAGCCATGAAATTTATGTCCCGAAAATGAACATAAATCCACTCTGTTTCCATGCAATGAAAATGGTACTTTTCCGATTGCTTGAACGGCATCCACATGGAACAAAATATGAGGATATTTTTTTAAACATTCTCCGATTTCCTGAATTGGCTGGATGGTTCCAACTTCATTATTTACATGCATGACGGAAATGAGAATCGTATCTTTCCTAATGACCTTTTTAAGGTCTTCTATTTGAATTCTTCCGTCTGAATTAACAGGAAGATAGGTTACTTCAAAGCCTTCTTGTTCGAGCTGCTCCATTGCCTTCCTTACGGATGCATGTTCAATGCTTGTCGTGATTAAATGACGCCCTTTGTTTTTATTCATGAAAGCGGCACCCTTAATCGCTAAATTATTGCTCTCGGTTCCGCCCGATGTAAAAACTATCTCCGATTGTTTAACTGATAAAAGATTTGCCACCTGTTCTCTTGCCTTTATCATCAGTTTTTCAGCCTGTCCCCCTAATGCGTTTAGGGAGGACGGGTTGCCAAAGTATTCACTTGAAACGGTTATAAATGAATCCAGAACTTCTTTATATGGTTTGGTTGTTGCACTATTATCAAAATAAATCATGATTTTTCCCCCTAACAAATCCGAAAAACCTTATGCAAAAAATAATCTTATCATATATTGCTTATCTTTAGAAATGAAACTTGAGTTTTAATAAAAATTTGGCTGTTGATTTGATCTCCACTCAGGCTTAGTTTGAAAATCAACAATGTCCTTAAACAGAGCCTAAAAGTAAAAACCGATTAGCCTGCAGGCTGAATCGGTTTTTTCTTTACATTTTAGTCATTTTCAATTGCCGCTTTAATATTCTTTAAGGCTACGGGATCAACACTTTCTAGTAATGCTGCAACCTGTTCCAATGCCTCCTGGTATTCATAAAGCCTGAAAGCTTGTTCCGCATCCATTAACCCCTTGGCTACAGCTGGAAATTTTCTACGGTAGCGGTTTCCGTATTGAATCGCTTTCTCCGCAAGCATTGCATTCTCAATCATTTCCATTGTTGAAATGGTAAGTTTCTCAACTGTTAAAACAGCAATTTCCAGATATTGATTGAGGGCAGAAATATTAAGCGGTTTTTCCTCAAGCTGCTGCTTCACATTCTGAATGCTCTCATTCGTATCCTCAAACAAAAACTTATAGTCTTCAGGTAAACCGGGTACATTGCTTTTGGAAACAAGCCGAACGGTTTCACCAACTTTTTTTGTCAGTTCTTTTACTTTATCTCTTGCTTCAAGCTCATCCTTACGTAAAGATTGAAGTTTATCAGCAAATTGTCGCTGCTCTTCTCTGATGTTTTCAAGCTGCTCCTTTATCTCGTTTAATTCTTCACTAATTTTAGTCTGAGCAATTTCATTCAACTTTAACTTTTCAACAAGGATTTCATAATGTTTAAAAACAACTGAAAGTTCTTTTTCCAAATGTCTTTGTGTTTCAAAATCATATTCCTTTAAATGATACGTTTGCTGGACATTCGTTACTTCATCCATAAGGTGGTCGTTTTCTTCCTGTGCCTCTACCAGAAGATCAAAAGTAATTCTCTCATTTTTTAAAATAAAGTGCTTGGCATGGACCTCTTTTTCCAGTAAATCAAAAAGAATATCCACACGGTCCTTGGTTTCTTTCACACCTTCAACCGCTTTATCCAAATCCGTTTCCTCAATTAAGATTATTGCTTCTGAGAGCTTTTCTTCAAGTGCTTTGATTTCCGTTTCCAATTGAATATGCTCCAAGTAATAGCCCTGCTGTGTCATTTCCTTGAACCCGTCACGGACATCTGAAAGTTGTGCAGGCAGAATCGATTGAACTTCAATTAAGAGCTGTGGAATAAGCTCCATCACATTTTTTATCGTTCCTAAATTGTTACTAATCGTTAAAACAATTTCACGTGCTTCCAGGTAGTTCCCGTTCTCCGTTTTTTCATCAAACTCTTGGAACTTTTTCGTTACCTCTTCCAATTGTCTTTCAAGACTTTTTTCTGCCTTGCTGAAGGTATGCCGGTGGGCCAGAAGCGTTTTTTTGGTTTCACGGTATAATTCTTTTAATTGTTCAATTTCTACCCGGTTCTTTTCTTCACTGCCTACAAGCTCATGCAATTCATCCAATATCTTTGTAATTTGATTTTCGGTTTCCTGCAAGGTATCATGAATCTTGCGTTGAACAGTTTTAGCTTTATTAAACCGGTAATGATCAATGAATTCTTCCGCATCAAATAACATTTCTTCCAATTTTGGGAGCTCCACGGTGACAATATCATCCCATTGGTTCCGCCAGTTTTCGAATAATTCCTCTGTTTGCCCTGTCATATTAAGCTGTTTCACCTTGGACATCTCTTCTAAAATCGGTCGATTCATCAAATCAATTTTCCATGCTTCCAGACGATCCATTTCTTTAAAATACTTTTTCTTTATTAAATATCCTAATACAAATAAAGCTAGAATCAGGATAAAGAATCCTATGAAATACTTCACATGTAAGCCTCCTGTTCCAAAAACCCTCTTTTCAAACATTTTAGGTGTCAGTTTATGTAAAAATAGCACGATATGTTCAATTCAATGTATTTATGATACCATGTTAACGACAATTTTTGACTATAATTTTCAATTTTTTTGAAAAAGAAATCAAAAAAATAGAGGCTCGTCATAAAATAGCCTCTTTCTTCACTACAACTCCATTACAAAGGGTATTTTCAATCCAATGATACAGTTCGTTTAAATATTTTTGTTCGAAGAAACGTTCATTTGGAAAAATATACAATACTTCCCGAACATAATGAGAATTCATGAATGGCATCATGAGCAAACCCTTGAGTTGAATAATCAAATAGGGATTTGAGTGAGGATGGAATTCTTTCCATTCCATCCCATTTTCAAAGATTTTTTGAAAATAATATTTTTCTTTTAGATTATAGGTGGACATTATTTCTCTAACAATCTGTGAATCCAAGGACATCTCGCGGTATACCACATTTGCCAGCTGGATATTTTCACATTGATAATGGAGCAATTTGGCCGTAACTCGTTTTAAACAATCTTTGGCGCCAAGATCAATCAGGGCATATTCCTCTTCCATAATCCGGAGGTATTGTTCGTAAAAATGAGTAAAACAATATTCTAAAAGACCAAGTTTATTGACAAAATAATAGGCAACCGTTGCAGAGTTAACATTTGCATAGCCTGCAATATCCCTGATTGAGGTGCCGGAATACCCATTGGAATTAAATAACTTAATCGCTGCTTCAATAATTGCTTCTTTCAGGTTTTTTTTCATACTTTTCCCCCTCGAAAGTGGATCGATCTTTTACCCCTTATCTAATGTTTCTTTGTTTCGTCTTTTATTCCTTTATGAAAATATCGACAAATTCTACCTGATTTCATGGGAATTTGATAAAATAAAAATAAAAAAATAACGAAATGTAGGTGAAAAACATGTTTAACGTCGAAATGTATAAAGGCACTCGTGAGGAAAATTATGAGCTTGTAAAAAAACAATTACATGCATTGATTCATGATGAAACAAATCAAATTGCGAATCTGAGTAATGCCTGCGCTTTATTAAACCAATTTCTTGACCGAACCAACTGGGTTGGGTTCTATTTAATGGATGGGGATAACGAGCTTGTTTTAGGGCCATTTCAAGGGCTCCCGGCCTGTGTTCGAATTCCTGTAGGTAAAGGGGTTTGCGGCACCTCTGCAAAGTTAAAGGAAACAGTTAGAGTTGAAGATATTAATCAGTTTCCGGGACATATCGCCTGTGATGCTGCATCACAATCTGAAATTGTCATACCATTGATAAAAGAAGGACAATTACTTGGTGTCCTGGATATTGATTCACCGGAAAAAAACCGCTTCGATGAGCTTGACCAACAGAAACTGGAAGAATTCACCGAAATTTTAATTCAATTTATTTAAACAAGCAAAGCGCCGGAGCTGGACCATTCTCAAAGCAATTTATAAATTCTTATACTATAACAAAAGCACGAAAGAATGACTCTTGCGTGCTTTTGTATTTCTTACATCTTATCTAAGGCATGTTCAAGGTCCTCTATAATATCTTCCCCGGCTTCTAGCCCTACTGAGAGACGGAGTAAATTATCGCTTATCCCCATTTTATTTCGTTCCTCTTCCGGGACCACCGCATGTGTCATCGTAGCCGGATGCTGATATAACGTTTCCGCATCCCCAAGGCTGACAGCAATTTTAATTAAGTTTAGTTCATTCATAAATCTCTGAGCTGTTTCTTTTCCCCCTCTTATCGAAAAAGAAATAAGGCCCCCGGGTTTTTTCATTTGTTTTTTCATAATCTGATAGTCAATGTGCTCTACGTCACCGGGGTAATAAACTGCTTCAACTTTTGGGTGATTCCTTAAAAACCGAAAGACTTTTTCTGTATTTTCGCAATGACGATCGAGCCGAATGGGCAGGGATTTTAATCCTCGTAACAAAAGCCATGCATCAAAGGGAGAAATGATTCCTCCAATATCTTTTTGAGTTGTTCTGGAAACCTTTTGAATCCATTCTTTATCACCAACGACAATACCGGCAATGACATCACCGTGTCCGCAAATATATTTTGTCGCGCTATGGATAACAACATCACATCCATGGGTAAGGGGAGTTTGCAGGTATGGCGAGCAAAAAGTATTATCAACAACAACCGGTATGCCTTTTTCATTCGCAATTGTAGCCACCATCCCTAAATCAACCAGCTTCATCGTGGGGTTAATCGGTGTTTCAATATAGATACAAGTTGTGTTTGGAAGTATTGCCTTTTCAACCGCCTCTGTTGAGTCCATAGCAGAGAAATCATGTTTAATACCATATTTTTCTTTTAAGATTTGCAAGAACCCAAAGGTACAGCCATACACTCCCTGTGAACATAGAATATGATCCCCCGTTTTCGTAAGCGCTACTAATGCAGCGGAAACAGCAGCCATTCCGGATGAAAAAGCCAAGGGAGCCTCCCCTTTTTCAAGTACTGCCATCCGTTCCTCAAGTATTTTCACGGTTGGATTCCCTAACCTTGAATAAATATATCCATCTTCCTTGCCAGAAAACCTTTTTTCCCCTTGCTCGGCAGTTGAAAAGGTAAAGGTTGATGTTTGATACAATGGCGGAACAAGACTCCCATGATGTTCACCCGAAACATATCCTGAATGAATAACCTCTGTTTCAAAGCGCAAATTCTTCTCCTTCAAGTTTTTCTCCTCCCTGTACTGCAAACGCTTCCATTTATATAGATTATGAAATAGATATGAATAAAGTACTTAAACAATTGCTGAAGGAAAGCAGGCCCCCATGTACCCATGGGTGCCTCAACTTGCTTTTATACAATCATTTTGATTAATGACTTTATTCTTCCCTGTACCTTTTGCTGTATAGAGACACTCATCAGCCCTCTTAAATAAATTGGTATAGGAATCGAATCGGTCCTTATTCCAGTAAGATACACCGCACGATACGGTAATCGATGGTACCGAGCATTCAGCCACAGCTTTTACTAAACGCTCTGCTATTGCTACTCCTGTCTCCAATGTCACTTTCGGCAGGTAGATTGCCAGTTCTTCCCCGCCCCAGCGTGCTCCAACATCATGTTCCCGAATATTTACACGAACAATTTTAGCCACTTGAACCAATACTTCATCACCAACCTGATGTCCGTACGTATCATTTATCACCTTAAAATTATCAATATCAATCAAGATAAATGTTCCTTGATCATCCTCTTTCATTGACAATTGAATTTTATCATCGAGATAATTTCGCGAATGAAGTTTCGTTAAATGATCGGTAATAATCATTCGCTCCAATTCTTCCCTCAGCAGGGAGTTGGTAAGGGCCATGGCAGAATGATGGATAAGAGACTGTAAAAGCTTAAATGCTTCAAACGAAAAAAAATATGGGTCTTGTTTCATAACAATACTGAATCCTTTAAGTATGCCCCTTTGAATCATCGGCACCGCCATAATCGAGCGAAAACACTTTATTTCATTAACAGTGGGTAAATTTAAATCTCCGAAAAAAAGAGATTCTTTTTCTTTTATTATTTTATTTTTTAAATAATCAATATAGGGATGTGCCTGTTTTGTAAAAAAGAAAGAAGTGGAACCCGGCAGAACTGTAACATTCACTAAATTTTCTGTTATCAGAAAAAAACCCGCTTCCTCTGCTTGGAAGGAATGTTTAATTTGGTTTGACATATAAACAATCATATCTTTAAGTTTTAGATTTGAGTTTAAACAATGCGTTGTCTCATTTATTAACTGTAAATCGGAAATGACCCGTTTGGATTGCTGATATAGTTTGGCATTTTCCAATGCACCACCAGCAGCATTTGCCAGTAAGGTGATAAATTCGATTTCCTCTTCGGGAAATACAAGGATATGGGGAGCAATAATCTGCAGAACTCCATAGACACCTTGTTTCCCTTTTAATGGTGCATAAAGGATTGAACGCTTCTCTTCAACTGAATTTTCCATTTTGACATTCCCGGAAACATACGCCTCCATGGCTGTAATATTTTCACTATCATATTCAAAATCAACAATAGGTAATTCATTCTGGTTGGGATAATCTTGAGAGAGAAGCAAATAGCAGGTAAATGAGGGATATAACTCCTCAAGAGAAACGATAATTTCCCGCAAAAGGGATTGCTTGTCCATTAAAGAATGGAATTTTTCGGTTATATGAAATAGCCGCTTATATCTATTTTCTTCATTTTGCATAATCAAACTATCACCAAAGGTTTTCATTATTCATTCACCCAATTTTCCCGGCCTAATTCCAAATATATGCAATGCACTTCCCCTTAATTATAGTGAAAATCCATTGGTTTTTGTTATTATTTTTTGAATAATTTCTAACTTTTATAAAGGTTTCAAAATTTTGGTTATACATTATTATAACAAAATATTCTTGACTTCACAGTAATTAAAATTATATAATACTCTTTGTGTAAAATATTGCAGCTTATGTGAACACTTTAATAGTCACATTTTGTTCCTCGCAAGAATTGCGATGGGGTATCTTGTAACCCTCTGCTGCTAGGGCGAAGGTATCTGAAAACAAAATGGCTGTCATCGTTGTTTCATAACGGTTTTTATTTTACCAAAATAAAAACACGAAGGAGGAGTCTCTCATGGCTCGTTATACCGGCCCAAGCTGGAAACTATCCCGTCGTCTTGGAATCTCTCTAAGCGGCACAGGTAAAGAATTAGATAAGCGTCCTTACGCTCCAGGACAACATGGTCCTAACCAACGCAAAAAGCTTTCTGAATATGGTTTACAATTACAAGAAAAACAAAAACTTCGTCATATGTATGGAGTAAATGAACGTCAATTCCGTAACCTATTTGACAAAGCTGGTAAATTAGGCGGCGTACACGGTGAAAACTTCATGGTTCTTCTTGAATCACGTCTTGACAACGTTGTTTACCGTCTAGGTTTAGCACGTACTCGTCGTGCAGCTCGTCAATTAGTTAACCACGGTCATATCCTTGTTGATGGATCACGCGTTGATATCCCATCATACCGTTTAACTGCTGGTCAAACAATCAGCCTACGTGAAAAATCACGTAATCTTGAAGTAGTTAAAGAAGCAATCGAAGTAAACAACTTCGTACCTGACTTTTTAACATTTGATGCTGATAAGTTAGAAGGTACTTTCACTCGCTTACCAGAGCGTTCTGAATTACCTGCAGAAATTAACGAAACTCTTATCGTTGAGTTCTACTCTCGTTAATCTTTGTGAATATAAGAGCCCATGCATTTTGCACAGGGCTCTTTTTTTATTTATATTTAACAAAATATTTTTTAATTGTGGCAAAATGGGCTCTTGGAATTTTCCCAAGAGCCCATTTTATTCTAATATTTAATTAAAGAGTATTTCTTCTTCCCTCTTCGGATGATGGTAAATTGCCCTTCAATCCGGTCATTTTGAGCTAGGGTGTAGGATGCATCTGTGATTCGTTCCCCATTAACAGAAACAGCCCCGTTCGTCATATCTTCACGTGCCTGGCGTTTAGATGGTGAAATAGCTGCTGCCACTAGCAAATCGACTAAATTCCCTTCAAATCCGGAAGCATCAAATGAAGGCACATCTTTAAATCCTTGTCGAATCTCTGCTGCAGAAAGATCTTTCACATCACCGCTAAACAATGCCTGCGAAATTTTAATTGCCTGCTTCAATGACTCTTCTCCGTGAATTAGACGAGTCATTTCCTCAGCCAGCGCCTTTTGCGCCTTACGAAGATGTGGTTCTTCCTGTACTGACTTTTCTAGCTGCTCAATTTCTTCGTGCGATAGGAAGGTGAAGTATTTCAAGTATTTGACCACATCCGCATCTGCAGAATTAATCCAGAACTGGTAAAATTCATAAGGAGTTGTTTTTTCTGGGTCAAGCCAAACGGCACCGCCTTCAGTTTTCCCAAACTTTGTACCATCTGCTTTCGTTACTAACGGAATCGTTAAACCAAATGCTTTAGAGCCCTCACCCTGCATTTTGCGGATTAATTCAAGCCCTGAAGTAATATTCCCCCATTGATCACTGCCGCCAATTTGTAATTTACAATTGTGATGCTCGTATAAGTGTTGGAAATCCATTGCTTGTAAAATGGTGTAGGTGAATTCCGTAAATGAAATTCCTGTTTCAAGTCTGGATGCAATTGTATCCTTCGCCAGCATGTAATTTACACCGATATGCTTTCCGATATCACGTAAAAACGTAACAATATCCATGGAACCGGCCCAATCATAGTTATTAACCATAATTGCTCCATTTTCTCCGTCAAAATCAAAAATGGCAGCTAATTGTTTTTGGATTCCTTCCACATTTTTTTGTACTGCTTCTAATGTTTGCAGTTTACGCTCTTCACTTTTACCGCTAGGGTCTCCGATTAGACCAGTCGCACCACCGACTAACACAATTGGACGATGTCCGTGCTGCTGAAATCTTCTAAGTGTTAAAAACGGAACTAAGTGGCCGATATGCAAGCTGTCAGCTGTAGGGTCTGCGCCACAGTATAACGAAATTTTTTCTTTTGCTAAAATATCCTTTAAGCCTTCTTCATCTGTCTGCTGGTAAATAATCCCACGCCAAGTTAAATCCTCTAATAAATTCATTGTATTGTCCTCCTAGTCAAAAATAGGCTCTGTTAAATTTAGCTGTTGATCTCCACTCCAGGTGCTTCGCTTCTGCGGGGTCTTCCCTGCCCCGTATTCCCGCAGGAGTCTTAGCACCTTCCACTCCAATCAACATGGTTACAAAATCAATATTGTCCATTAACAAAGCGTAAAAATAAAAAACGCCCCTGCAAACATGCAGGGACGTATAAATACGCGGTACCACCCGGCTTGAGGAATAAAAACTTCCTCCACCTCATAAAATTAACGGCTTACCCGTTCTCTGCTACTCCAATTTTCGCAGAAAAAGCTCCAGGACGTAATTCAATTCTCTATATGTATCAGCTTTCACCTTCCGCTGACTCTCTAAAAACAGGGATAGAAAATCTACTGTTGGGTTCCCTTCACAGCAGTAATTTATAATATTGATTATACCTTTTTTATCACATTTGAATGTATTCTGTCAAACCCAAATTGGAAAATTAAGATAAATGTAGAACATTGTCATTTTTTTGAACATGTATATGCTATAATGTATGTGATTTAAATCGAGGTGATGCACTTAATGAAGGAAAAACTACAGGTATGGATGCAAAGTTTAAAATCCTCCCTAAACTTGATTACACATAAAAAAACAGTAAAAGGTGCTCGAATTACATATGCAGTAGTTTGGAATCTTATTTTACTCTTTTTAACCGTAGTCATTCTTGGGGGATCCTTTGCAACCGGTGTTGGTGCAGGATATTTTGCCTCGCTTGTGAAGGATGAACCCGTCCGCTCTTACAGTAGTTTGAAAAAAGATATTTATAATTATAATGAAACTTCCGACCTCTATTTTGCAGATAATGTTTACCTTGGAAAACTAAGGTCCGATCTTGAACGTGAAGAAGTAAAATTGGATCAGGTCTCAGATTATCTGAAAAAAGCCATTATTGCAACAGAGGACGAGTTCTTTTACCATCATAATGGTGTGGTTCCAAAAGCTGTTTTTCGTGCCCTATTTCAGGAAGTCACTAATTCAGCTGTTCAATCAGGTGGCAGTACATTAACGCAGCAGCTGATTAAAAACCAAATTTTAACTAATGAGGTTTCCTTTCAAAGGAAAGCAAATGAAATCTTACTTGCCCTTCGTTTAGAAAAATTTTTCTCCAAAAAAGAAATTCTTGAGGCCTACCTAAATGTTTCAACCTTTGGACGAAATGCATCTGGTCGAAATATTGCAGGGGTACAGGCAGCCGCAAAAGGAATCTTCGGGAAAAGTGCCAATAAACTCACATTGCCGGAAGCAGCCTTTATCGCGGGGTTACCGCAAAGTCCCTTCGGATACACCCCTTTTACAAAAAACGGAAAAGTAAAAGAGAATCTTCAACCGGGATTAAACCGGATGAAAATAGTTTTGAAAAGGATGTATGATGGCGGTTACATTAATAAAAAGCAGTATGCAGAAGCGGCTTCTTACGACATTACGAAGGATTTTACACATCCGAGTCCAAATCCTTTGGAGAAATACCCATGGCTTACATTTGAAATTGAAAAACGTTCCATTGATGTCCTTGCAACAGTTATAGCCCAAAAAGATGGAATCAGTGAAAAGGAATTAAAGAAAGATAGTAACCTTCATTACAAGTACCAAACAATGGCCAGTCATGATTTAAAACAAAATGGCTACGAAATTCATACAACCATTGATAAAAACATTTATGATGCCATGCAAAAAGTAAAAGATCGCTATCCGTATTATGGCCCTGATAAACCGGAAGAAAAGAAGGACCCGGAGACCGGCAAAATCAAAACAGTCATGGAACCTGTTGAAGTTGGCGCGATCTTAATTGAAAATAAAACCGGAAAAATCATCAGCTTTGTCGGCGGAAGAGATTATAACAAACAGCAGCTTAATCACGCTACCAGCGCAATTCGTCAAAATGGTTCAACGATGAAACCGCTTCTTGTTTACGGGCCTGCAATCGAAATGGGAAAAGCTTCACCAGGAACTGTCCTTCCTGATGTTGCTTTAAGCCTCGCCCCGGGCAGAAGCAGTCCATGGCCCCATAACTATGACATGAGATACAGTGGTTTAGTGTCTGCAAGATACGCTCTTGCATGGTCTTATAATGTGCCAGCTGTAAAATTATACAGGGATATTATTAATCAACGGCCAGCCAGCTACTTGGAAAAAATGGGCTTTTCCTCACTTAGAAGTGTAGATTATACAAACCTTGCAACGGCTATTGGCTCCTTAAGCAAAGGGGTCACAGTAGAAGAAAACACAAATGCTTTTACAACCTTTGCGAATGGCGGGAAATTTATTGATGCCTACATGATTGACAAAATCGTCGACAAAAACGGGAAGGTCATCTATCAGCATCAAGTGAAACCTGTTACGGTTTTCACGCCACAAACTTCTTATTTAACATTAGATATGATGCGCGATGTTATGAGAATGGGAACAGCTGCCGGCATTAACAACAGACTTAAATTTAGAACGGATTGGGCCGGAAAGACAGGAACTGGAGAAGATTATAAAGATTCTTGGCTGGTCGGAACAAATCCAAATGTTACATTCGGTATTTGGACGGGGTATGATACACCAAAATCACTGCAGTCCTATGGCTATATGTCTTACAGTCAACGGACAAACAATCTTTGGGTTGATTTAATCAATTCCGCTTATAAGATTAATCCGTCATTAATTGCTCCTAAAAAGCAATTTAAAATGCCAAACGGGATTGTGATGCGTTCTTACTGTGCTGTATCTGGTCTTCTTCCATCAACAGCTTGTATAAATGCAGGATTAGTCCAAAATGATTACTTTAACGCTAAATACGTTCCGACAAAAGTAGATGATAGTTTGTTATCAGGAAAATACGTTACAATTGGCGACAGAAAATATTTGGCACTAGATTCAACCCCGGCGGAATTTGCACAAAGTGGCCTTGTTTTGAATCCCGATTTTATTGCCAGAATGGTTGGCAGAAATTTTAGCAATCCTAGCCAGCTCATTCCAAACAGAAGCCGCTGGGCACATATTCTCGTCTCTAACGCTAGAATTGTTGATAACGGAAAGACTCCAGGAGCTGTAACGCTTAAAGCTGATGCCAAAAATCTGGTTTGGTCGCCGTCTTCTGAAAATGATGTAATCGGATATCGAGTCTATTACGCAGGTCTTTTAGTAACAAAAATTGCCAGTA
The DNA here is from genome assembly GCF_001866655.1 of Bacillus sp. MUM 116. GTDB lineage: Bacteria > Bacillota > Bacilli > Bacillales > Cytobacillaceae > Neobacillus. The sequence continues at coordinate 28,896 of NZ_MLYR01000006.1, forward strand.
TCAAAAGTGGTGCGAGCCTTTCTCTTTCGGTACCAAGCGGGACCTATTACGTAACGGCTGTAGATATTGCCGGAAATGAATCACCCCCATCTAATTTGGTTGAGGTTGGTGGAACTGACCAAAATAAAGATCAAGAACAAAACAAGGACATAGGAAAAAAATAAAAAAGCTGAAAAAACCGCACCGATTCGGTGCGGTTTTCCTTTAAAGATAAAATGAGTTTATGATTTTCGAGAACTGTCCAGCGCAAGCGTCCTGCCCCTCGAGGGAAAAAATGAACTGCTTTTTTCCTAGGTTTCTTCGGTCCTGTCGATGAAGTCAAAGAACGACTTCACCGACAGGACCTCCAGCACTTGTTGGGGCTGACCAAGGCGCTACTGCTTTTCCTATTTAATCTTCCATTGTTGATAAATCACCCGTAGGAAGGTTTAGTTCCCATGCTTTTAACACACGTCTCATGATTTTACCGCTTCTTGTTTTTGGAAGCTTATCACGGAAATCAATCTCTCTTGGTGCTGCATGTGCTGCAAGACCTTTTTTCACAAATTGTCTAATTTCCTCTTTCAATTCATCCGTTGCTTCAAAACCATCCCTTAAAGCGATAAAGGCCTTAATGATTTCACCACGAACCGGATCCGGTTTCCCAATAACACCAGCCTCTGCTACTGCAGGATGTTCCACAAGCTTGCTTTCCACCTCGAAAGGACCTACACGTTCTCCGGAAGTCATAATAACATCATCGATTCGTCCTTGGAACCAGAAGTAACCGTCTTCGTCCATATAAGCTGAATCGCCAGAAACATACCAGCCTCCAGGCATAAAATAAGACTCATATTTTTCCTGGTTATTCCAGATGGTGTGCATCATTGAAGGCCAGCCTTTTTTAATCGCAAGATTCCCCATGCGATATGGTGGAAGCTCATTGCCTTGGTCATCTACAATCGCGGCTTCTACTCCCGGAATTGGTTTACCCATTGAGCCAGGTTTGATTGACATACATGGATAATTCGAAATCAGCTGCGCACCAGTTTCTGTCATCCACCAGTTGTCATGGATCCGTTTATTAAATACCTTTGCTCCCCATTTTACAACTTCCGGATTTAATGGTTCACCTACGCTTAAAACGTGGCGAAGGGAACTAAGATTATATTTTTTTATAATTTCGTCGCCCGCGCCCATAAGCATCCGGAAAGCAGTTGGTGCACTATACCAAACAGTCACACCAAAATCTTCAATCATTTGGTACCACGATTCAGGACTAAAACGACCGCCTATGATGACATTGGAAGTCCCCGTTAACCACGGGCCGAAAATACCGTAAGAAGTTCCGGTAACCCAGCCTGGGTCTGCTGTACACCAGTAAACATCGTCTTCTTTTAAATCCAAAACCCATTTAGCGGTTTGATAATGCTGAATCATTGCATTATGTACATGCAAAACTCCTTTTGGCTTTCCAGTAGATCCGGAGGTATAATGTAAAATCATTCCGTCTGTTCTTTCTACCCATTCAATCCTTAAATCTTTGTCCGCTTCTTCAAATTTTTTCAAGAAGTCAATATAAAGTCCTTGCTCTTCAACATTTTTACCTACTACAAAAATATGCTTTAAATCAGGTAATTCATTTACAGGAACACGATCTAGTAATTCCGGAGTAGTAACAAGAACCTTTGCAGCACTATCCTGAAGGCGATCCCTGACAGCACCTTCCATGAATGCTTCAAATAACGGACCAACAATGGCACCTAGTTTGATTGCCCCTAAAACTGTGAAATAAAGCTCTGGAGAACGCGGCATGAAAATAAATACCCGGTCGCCTTTTTCGACATCGCCATAGGTTTTCAATACATTTCCAGCCTTATTCGAAAGATCTTTCATATCTTTGAATGTGTATTTTTCGTCTCTTAAACCATCACGATAATAAAGGGCAATTTTGTTCTTTCGGAAGGTTTTTACATGACGGTCAATCGCCTCATAAGCCATATTAACCAATCCTGTTTCATGCCAAGAAAATTCCTTTTCTGCTTCTTCCCAGTTGAAATTCTTATACATTTCATCATAATTTTCTAAGTTATAGTTCCCCTGTACTACTGGCAGCGCTTCCACTCTCATTATAAATCTCCCCTTTAGTTTTATTGATATAATTATAGTACAAATAGAGACTATTCTCAATTTTTAAAAATTATTTTTTGTGAATAGTTTTTTTACTTTTTTTCAGTTTTACAGAAAGAATCTAAAAATTTTGTGAAATTGCTTTAAATGAAAAGATTTTTAGTATAATAGAATCAATACTTTAAACCTTTTCCAAGGTGGTGAACAAATGGAACATAAAAAAACGTATAATGCAAAAGAATTAAAGACTCCTTATGGGAATTTAATTATAGAAGGTCCGATATCTGCAGGAAAACTTGCAAGTTATGAATTCCATAAAGATCTGATTGCTTTTCGCCCTCCCAGCCAGCAGCACCATGCATTAGTGGGCATTGCTGATTTACAAGAGGGAAGGATTATCATCGCCAGACATCATCATACAATAGTTGGGTATGTTACCTACCTCTATCCCGATCCACTTGAAAGATGGTCTGAAGGGAAAATAGATAATTTAATTGAATTAGGTGCGATTGAAGTCATTCCGCAATTTAGAGGCTGCGCTGTAGGTAAAAATCTTTTAATCGTTTCAATGATGGATGATGCGATGGAGGATTATATTACCATCACGACTGAATATTACTGGCACTGGGACTTAAAGGGAACTGGCCTTAATGTTTGGGAATACCGCAAGATGATGGAGAAAATGATGAATGCCGGTGGACTTGAGTGGTATGCAACCGATGATCCGGAAATTTGCTCCCATCCTGCAAATTGTTTAATGGTCAGAATTGGAAAAAGAGTCGATAACGAATCGATCCAAAATTTTGACCGCCTGCGCTTTATGAATCGGTTTATGTACTAAGAAAAGCGCAAGCGCCTTGTTCAGCCCCGACAAGCATGAGCCAAGCCGGCGAGAAGGTTGCTCTTTAACCTTCTTGACGGATTGGCTTATGACCTCGAGGGGCAGGACGCTTGCGCTGGACAATTCTCAAAGACGAAAATTTTATACTTACTTTACTTTTAAACGAAAAGCGCAAGCGCCTGTTTTAAGGGCGAGCTAGACACTGAAACTGTTTCTGTGAAGGGGGATTACTAGATGATTGTAGAAGAAATCATGAAACCAAATGTTGCAACACTTTTTCCAACAGATTCCATTAAAGATGCCATACGCTTAATGGAATCAAAAAAAATTCGCCACCTTCCCATTATCGACTCCTACAATCAATTAGTGGGATTAGTTACAGCCGTAGATATCCGTGATGCAATGCCATCGATATTTCATGCCAATGAACATTTGGAAGATTTACAAAAACCGGTTGAATCGATTATGAAAAAAGAGGTCATTACAGGCCATCCCCTTGATTTTGTAGAGGAGGTGGCAGGACTTTTTTATGAGCATAAAATCAGCTGTCTTCCAATTATTAAAGATAAAAAGCTAGTTGGAATTATCACAGAAACAGACCTGCTTAGAACAATGGTGGAATTAACAGGCGCCCATCAGCCCGGGTCTCAAATTGAAATAAAGGTCCCGAATAAATCAGGGATGCTTTGCGAAATTTCCAGTATAATCGGAAAACGGAATGCGAATATTTTAAGCGTGCTTGTATACCCGGACAAAAGGGATGATCAATATAAAATACTTGTTATTCGCGTGCAAATGATGAACCCTATAGGGCTCATTGAAGATTTGAAAAAAGCAGGACATCATGTCCTATGGCCAAATCTGCCGGGGATATCTATATGAAAGATAAATGTTCATTTGTTTTTTCAGAAGAACTGCTCAATTATAATTTCGGCAGACATCATCCTTTTAATCAGTTTCGGCTTAAATTAACAGTAGACTTACTAAAAAAAATAAATGCATTAAATGAAACACAAATTATAGCACCAAGAATGGCTACCACAGAGGAACTTCACCTCATTCATGATCCGAATTACGTTGATGCTGTAAAAAAGGCTGGTCATGATCAGCTCCCAAGCGAAATTGCAGAAAACTATGGTTTAGGAACCGAGGACACCCCAATTTTCCCAAGCATGCATGAGGCAAGCTCCCTGCTGGTAGGCGGGACATTGAAGGCGGTAGACCAGGTAATGACGGGACAAGCAGTCCATGCACTTCATCTTGGAGGAGGGCTACATCACGGTTTTCGAGGAAAAGCTTCAGGCTTTTGCATTTATAATGATAGCTCCGTAGCAATAAAATATTTACAGCAGAAATATCATGCACGTGTTTTATATGTCGATACGGATGCCCATCATGGAGATGGGGTTCAATGGTCATTCTATGATGATCCAAATGTCTGTACTCTGTCTATTCATGAAACGGGCAGATATTTATTCCCGGGAACAGGCAATGTAACCGAACGAGGTCAGGGAAAAGGCTATGGTTATTCGTTTAACATCCCTGTTGATGCTTTTACCGAAGATGAATCATGGATTCATGCCTATTCGGAAGCTATTAGGGAAGTGGCAGATTTCTTTAAGCCGGATGTTATTCTCACCCAAAATGGTGCTGATGCTCATTACTATGATCCATTAACACATTTATCCTCAACAATGAAAATCTATCGTGAAATACCAAAACTAGCTCATGAAATTGCCCATCAATATTGTAATGGCCGATGGATCGCTGTTGGCGGCGGCGGGTATGACATTTGGAGAGTGGTTCCGCGTGCATGGGCCCTTATTTGGATGGAGATGACTGAAAACTCCAATTGTTATGGTAATTTACCTGTTGAATGGCTTGAAGCTTGGCAGAAGGATTCACCCGTTAAATTGCCGCAAGAATGGGACGACCCGTACGATCTCTATATTCCGATTCCAAGAAAAGCGGAAATTACCGAAAAAAATTTAAGAACACTTGAAAAAGCACTATATCCAATTCGAAATCAGCAAAAGAGTCAATCTATCTAATAGTAAGGCTGTGTTAAGTGACATTGTTGATTTTTTAACCTTGTTGATTGGAGCGGAAATCAACAGAAAAGTTTACAGCCAATAGTAAAAGGACTATCCCGAGTAAAGGATAGTCCTTTTTACATTACCTTGTTGATTGACGGTGCTCAATCCGGTGTGGAAGGACAACAATATGCTGCTCCACTTTTTCTTTATTCATGTATTTCGTCAACAGACGCATAGCCACTGCCCCAATATCATACAATGGTTGAACAACAGTTGTAAGCTGCGGGCGTACCATAAGAGCCAATCTTGTATTATCCGAAGTTGTCACTTCGAAGTCCTCAGGAATGCTATATCCTTTATCCTGAGCACCATGGACAACGCCAAGTGCCATTTCGTCAGCTGCCACTAAAATAGCAGTTGGTCGTTCTTTCGCTTCCAGTAACTTTTCAAAGGCTTCAATTCCGGAATCGTATGTGTAGTCTCCCTCAACCAGTAATTCTTCGTTAAATGGAATTCCAGCATCCTCAAGTGCTCTTTGATAGCCTTTTATTTTATTCTCTAGTTCATATAAAGGGCCAACTACAAAAGCAATATTTTTGTGACCTTTATCGATAAATTCTTTAACCGAATCATACGAAGCTTGTTCATAATTAATATTCACTGAAGGAATTGTTTCCGTTTCTTCCATAGAGCCGGCAAGCACAATTGGTACAGGTGATTTCTCAAATTCCTCTACATGTTCAGAAGTAATATTTCCACCCATAAAAATGATGCCGTCCACTTGTTTACCAAGCATTGTGTTAAACAAGTGTAATTCTTTATCTTTATTTTGGTCTGAGTTACTTAAAATAATATTGTATTTATACATCGTGGCAATATCTTCAATTCCGCGTGCTAATTCCGCGTAAAAAATATTTGAGATATCCGGAATAATGACACCAACAGTAGTAGTTTTTTTACTCGCTAATCCTCTTGCAACCGCATTCGGACGGTATCCTAAACGTTCAATTACCTCTAATACTTTTTTGCGGGTTACAGGTTTTACATTAGGATTTCCGTTCACAACACGTGAGACGGTTGCCATCGAAACATTCGCTTCCCGGGCAACATCATAAATGGTTACATTCACGCTCAACACTCTCCTTAAAACGATACATTTATTTTTCTTATTTTATAGCAGTTTATCGCAGCCTAGTCATTTTCTTTTTTCTTAGCCTAGCAATCGTTTCCGCTTTTTTAATTTGTGATATAATAAACAATCTTAATTATCTACTTAATGATACGACAAGAACGTTGAAGCCGCAATGAGAATCCTCTATTTTAAATAAAAAAAGCGGAAGCGCCTTGTCAGCCTCAGGCATAGCACAAGATAAGCCGGCCGAAAGGTTGTTCTTTAACCTTTTGGACGGATTGGCTTGTGACCTCGAGTGGGCAGGACGCTTGCGCTGGACAATTCTCGAAGCCGAATTTTCTTTCTTATCTCAAAAAAAAAAAGCCCCTTGAATGGTTTAAAGTTCAGGGGCTTTTGTTAATATCCGCAGCCTATAGG
>NZ_MLYR01000060.1 GCF_001866655.1 Bacillus sp. MUM 116
CTTTATAAATATATTATAACATATTTCTCTAATCCTTTATTGATTTAAAGGAATCATAAAATATAGAAAATAATTTTTCAAAATATTTTGCAAAGTAATCAATGTTATTCTATAATATACAATAAATCTAATATAATATATTTTTTTATAATTTTCGGAAAAAGGAAGCGACTTTGTTATGAATTATTCATTTGCACCCCAAACAAAAAATTATGAATCTTCTGCCGTAAGGGATATCTTAAAGGTTACCCAGCAAGGGCATGTGATTTCCTTTGCGGGAGGGCTGCCTGCAGAAGATATTTTTCCAATTGAGCAGGTGCAGATTGCATATGAAAAAGTATTTGCATCAGGAAAATCCTCCTTACAATACGGACTAACTGAAGGGTTTACTCCACTTCGGGAAGCAGTTCAGGCCAAAATGGATAAGCGAGGAATTCCTTCCCATCCCGATAACATTTTGCTGACCACAGGGTCACAACAGGTCATCGACTTGTTTTCACGGATTATGCTTGCTCCAGGGGATATTGTCCTTACCGAAGATCCCACCTATTTAGCGGCTCTGCAGGTCTTTAGATCATACGGGGCAAATGTGGTGGCAGTTAGCAGTGATGACGAAGGGATGTTACCGGAAGATTTAAAAGTAAAAATCAATCACTACCAGCCTAAATTTGTCTACATAATTCCAACCTTCTCGAATCCGGATGGTAAGGTGTGGAGCCAGGAGCGTCGTCAACAGCTATTCGACCTTTGCTATGAAAATCAAGTTCTGATTCTTGAAGATGATCCATATGGAGACATTCAATTCCATCAAGATGTAGTCTATCAACCGTTGGCATCTTTAGATACAGAAAAAAAGATTGTTTTATATACAAGTACTTTTTCGAAGTCTGTTGTTCCCGCGTTAAGAACTGGCTGGGTAACTGGACCTGCCGAAGTCATCAAGCTGTTGGTTCAAGCGAAGCAAATGAATGATTTGCATTCCAGTTCGCTCGACCAACAAGCACTCTATTATTTATTGCGTGATTTTAATCTTGACTCTCATATTGCTTTAATTAGAAGTGTGTATTATGAGCGGATGAAATTGATGAAGGAATATTTTGATAAAGTCGGTTCCGGATTGTTCACTTTGAAAGAGCCAAAAGGCGGTATGTTTATGTGGGTGGAAGGTCCGGGTGAGATAAATACAACTCAACTCTTGGGCGAAGCTGTTAAAAAGGGCGTTGCGTTTGTTCCGGGGGCACCATTTTATGTGAACGAGCCTAAGCATAACACCTTCCGGGTGAACTTCAGCCATTCGACACCTGAAAACATCAAGCTTGGAATGGACCGGTTGGTAGATGTGTTAACGTCGGTTCCTGTTGCCACAAAAATTTTTTAGTCAAAAATAACATTGAAAGAGCGCTGTGTTTACGCAGTGCTCTTTTTGAACTTCAAAATCCTTTTGTAGTTTTTTGTTGGAAAATGAGGACAGGTTTTCATTGGATACAAGATTTAAAATGGTAAAATAATGATAGTTTTAATAAATATTTTGTGGAGAAATGCCATCTTTTACAAAACATAAAAAATACAGGGAGAATTTTTTTACCTTTTGTCCAATGACAGCCTAATTTGATGCTATATAATATAAATTAGGCAGTTGTGTACTGTTCCCAAACCGATTGAGGTCGTTTCGGGAAAAATTAAAAAAATTTATTGAATGAGGTGATGCGATGATTGGATTTGAAAAATAACCAACTTTTAAAACGCTTACATTTATTTAGAAGTCAATACAGATTAATTTTCACATTTTGTGTCATCGGTTTTCGGAATATTCCTATTATACTTTAAATTAGTGAATCTGCCAAATGAAGAATGTTCATAAATATTCTCTAGCGAATGCACAGCATTGGTTTTGCTTTAAAGTTCTTTGAAAAACCAAACAAGGGGGAATTTTATTGAAAACGCAAATTGAGCAAAATGGTATTGTCATTTTGACAAATGAAGCGGCAGACAGTTTAAGCAGCAGTGAGTTGTGGAATGATGATCTCAGGCCGACCACCATGAAGGAACATTCTTGGAAAGGTCTGAACTTTGCAACGCTATGGATTGGAATGTGTTTATGTATTCCGGCTTATACAATGGCCAGTGGATTGATTTCGTTAGGAATGAACTGGTGGCAGGCGATTGCAACCATCTTTATTGGTAACGTAATTGTCCTTATTCCGATTTTATTAAATTCACATGCCGGAACAAAATTTGGGATTCCATACCCTGTATTTGCACGACTCTGGTTTGGTTCAAAAGGCGCCCATATCCCTGCCATGGCGAGAGCCGTTGTTGCAGCAGGCTGGTTCGGGATTAACACTTGGATCGGAACCGGTGCGATTGACACACTTTTATCCGCTTCTTTCTCTTTTTGGAACTTCCCGGGCCATACTGCCATCGTATTTGCTTTATTCTGGATTTTAAACGTAGCGGTTGCATATAAAGGTCCGCAAGCCATGAAGTATTTAAGTTTAATTGCTACACCTGTAGTAGGGATTTCTGCTATTATTCTCCTCATCTGGGCATTCACTAATTCCGGTGGTTGGGGGCCAATTTTATCAACTCCATCCAAATTTCAAACCACTAGTGAATTTTTAAAAGTGTTTTTCCCCGCAGTTACCGGGGTAATTGCTTTCTGGGCTACACTGGCCTTAAATATTCCTGATTTTTGCCGTTATGCGAAAAATCAAAAATCGCAAATGGTCGCACAAAGTTTCTCACTTCCACTTACCATGACGATTTTCTCTTTTATTGGTATAGCTGTAACCTCTGCAACTGTGGTCATTTTCGGGCAGGCTCTCTGGGATCCTGTTGCACTGCTAGCAAAATTCCCGCCTTATGTCATTTTTCTAGGTACTTTAGTCATTGTTATTTCCTCTTTAACAATTAATGTTGGGGCTAACGTTGTCGCTCCTGCACGTGCAATAGAGAATTTAAATCCAAGACGAATTACATTTGGTATTGGTGCTCTCGTTACTGGTTTATTTGCCATATTAATCCAGCCGTGGTATATCATGGAGAACTTCGGTAATTATATTTTTGGCTGGCTTGGAACGTATGGCGCCTTACTTGGTCCAATCGACGGCATTGCCATTGCAGATTATTGGCTGGTTCGTAAAAGGCAAATGGCTCTACATGAGTTATATGATGTTAACGGTCGTTACAGTTATACAGGTGGTTTTAATAAAAATGGTGTTTATGCTCTTATCATCGGGGTTGCGATTCCGGTTCTCGGTTTGATCATTCCAGGACTCCGCTTCTTGTGGGATAACGCGTGGACGTTTGGACTGTTTATCGCCATCATTGCTTACACCTATTTAATGAAAGGAGATAAGAGTGTACTCCAAAAAGGGGAGTATGAAAAAATTACAAACTTTAAAGCTCCAACAGGGATCGCTGATTCAGTAGATGGCAGTAATCCGAATGTGGATTTATATTAAGTAGAATGTAGTTGCCCCGAGAAATCAGGGCAACTTTTTTTTACATATTTGTGGACTTAATGAGATTATCGTTAAATTTTTCATTTTGGATATGGAAGCGCTACTACTATGTATTATAAAATAAATAAAATGGGCAAAGAAAAGGCAGCTCCAATTTAGGACAGTAATTGAAACTTCGTTAGAGGGAGTTGAATGGGATGTGGCCTTTTAAACGTAAGAAAAAGTCTGAAGTTAACATAGAAAGTCCTGATTTTATTACCAGACAAGAAATAAGAGAGGAAAAACAAATTGAAAAAATCGCAAATAAATTAAAAGTGGTTCTTGAAAACACGAAAGGTGAAGTTGTTTATGTAGTGGTACTGATCGATCCACTGGTGATTCTTTCGGACCATTAGTGGGAAAAATGTTAAAGGATAAAGAGATTCCCTTCCCCGTATATGGTACATTAGAAGAACCGGTTCATACGTTAAATATAGAGAGGATTCTGAAAAATTTATCGGACGCATAGGGAACCGTTTATTATTGCTATTGATGCTTGTTTAGGGGAAGAAACTCAAATAGGGTTAATTGTTTTGAAAAAAGGGGCTATTTTTCCCAGAAAAGCCTTTAATAAAGCTTTACCGAGTGTAGGGAACTATCACTTGAAGGCATATGTTAATTATTTAGACCCAAATAATCCAATAGAGTCATTGAACACGACAAGATTAAATACGGTAATGAAGCTTTCCGAAATTGTAACAAGGATTATAACCCTTCCGATCGAAGAATATCAGATTACGAGGAACTAAGGCATAATTTTACTCAATTGTAAACTGAAAAAATGATTATTTCCCCGTGGTAAAATCAACCAAACCAATTGATGTTTTTCATGAAGGTACGTTATAATTGGTTTAATGTATACAAAGAGTGGAGGGAGGAGAGCCAGTGAGTTCTAATTGGGCGGCAGAAGATTTAATTTCATTAAGGGAGAGGGTCTATTTACATATTAAAGATCTCATTCTAGAAGGAGAATTTAAAACAGGCGATCGGCTAGTGGAAAGGGAGCTGGCAGAAAGATTAAATATAAGTAGAACTCCAATTCGTGAGGCTTTATTTCGCTTGGAATCACAAGGATTTGTCAAAACGGTTCCAAGAAAAGGGGTCATAGTAGCTGACATATCCGAAAAAGAAATTATTGAAGTGTTCACGATTCTTTCATCACTTGAGGTATTGGCAGCCAAATTAGCTGTGCAAAAGCTGGATGATGAAACAAAAAGTGACATTGCTGCATATATTCAAAAGGTGGAAGGATGCTTGGATAATGAAGATGGATTCTCTGAATTACACAGTGAATATAATCATCTTTTATATAGAGCAGCCAAAAATTCCAAGCTTAATGAAATACTGAGTGGATTATCTGATTATATTCGCGCCTTCGCCAAAATTGGATATAAAAATCCGGGAAGAGCGGTAAAATCAATGGAAGAACATGTAAAAATTATGGAAGCCATTATGAATCAAGAGAGTGAAATGGCTGAATATTTGACAAAAATCCATATGGAAAACTCAAAAAAGGCGTATATTGAAGCAGTTAAGCAAAATAAAGAGAAAATTAAAGAGTAGCAGGTTGTCCAAAAAGTCCAGAACAAAAAAATGTTAGATTTCCAGCAGAAATCGAAAGAAAAGAATTTCCGTTATTATTTTTTAGATCTCCTTGGTATACAATCCACAAACATTCACGGATACTCCACATAATAGTAAAGCAGCGTATCAAAAAAAATGTTCGCTTTGTGATAACATGGCGATTGCAAAGGTCTTTTTTGCACACAAACCATTCCGTCTTAATAAAATTCAAAAGGAACTAGTAAAATGATCCGTAAATAAACGAAACTCAGGCGCAGAATGCGCCTTTTTATTTTGTCTTTTTTTAAAATGCTCTGTAAACTTGGCTGTTGATTTCCGCTCCAATCAACAGAGTTATATTATCATTATCTTCCTAACACACAGCATAAAAAAACACTTGAGTCTTTTTGTTTATCCCTTTTAAAAATAAATAGCCATTTTATTTTTATCAGATTGAATATTCCTTACAATCTCTTAATAAAGTATTACAGATTATTAATGTTTGTTTCACATCCGCTTTTACTTTGTTTCAGTATTATTTACTGTTTAAAACAAATCTTAAAAGGCACCAACAAACATGGAGGGGGATTAATTATGGGTAATAGGTCACTGTTTAATATGGCTGCGGTTGGAATACTCTCAGTTTCACTGATTGCTGGATGTTCCAGTTCTTCATCATCAGGCACACAAAAAAATGATAGTAGTAAAAATCTATCGATTGAAGAAATTACGAAAAAGGCTCAAAAAGAGGGTGAGGTCAATTCAGTCGGGATGCCGGATGCATGGGCAAACTGGAAACAAACCTGGGATGATTTAAAATCAAAATACAATATTAAACATACTGATACGGATATGTCGAGTGCAGAGGAACTCGCAAAATTTGAATCGGAGAAGGAAAATGCTACAGCCGATATTGGCGATGTAGGGATTAACTTTGGTCCGCTGGCAAAAGAAAAGGGGCTAACTCTCCCATACAAAACCTCTTATTGGAATGATGTCCCTGATTGGGCGAAGGATAAAGAAGGAAATTGGATGGTTGGTTATACCGGAACCATCGCCTTTATTACAGACAAAACAAATGTAAAAAACCCTCCTAAATCATGGAAGGATTTAGCGGAGGGAAATTATAAGGTAACCGTTGGTGATGTGTTAAAAGCAAGCCAAGCCCAATTTTCCGTATTAGCTGCAGCTTTTGCTAATGGCGGAGACGAAAAAAATATTCAGCCCGGTGTAGACTTTTTCAAAGATTTAGCGAAAAAAGGCCGCTTGGTTACAACAGATCCTAAATTAACCTCTTTAGAAAAAGGGGAAGTCGACGTAGCTTTAGTGTGGGATTTTAATGGCCTTGGCTATCGTGACCAAATTGATCCGAAACGTTTTGATGTTGTCATTCCTAAAGAAACCTCTGTCATGTCTGGTTATGCATCAGTTATCAATAAATATGCAAAACATCCCAACGCTGCTAAACTTGCGAGAGAATATATTTTCTCCGATGCCGGTCAGGCAAACTTAGCGCGCGGATATGCACGGCCAATCCGTCAAAATGTAAAACTTCCGGATGATGCCAAAGCGAAGCTCTTGCCTGATGAAATGTACAAAAATGTAAGACCGGTTGAAGATATGAAGGCATGGGAACAAACGGTTCAACAACTATTAGATTTATGGCAAAGTCAGGTGTTAGTAAATGTCAAATAAGCTTATTTTTATCATGCTGGACGGATTGCGTTACGATACTGCATGCAGCCAGATGGGATACATGCATCATTTGATTGAAAAAGGAAAGACCGCTCGATTTAAGGTGATATCCGAGCTGCCAAGTCTATCGCGTCCTCTTTATGAGGTATTGCTTACGGGGACACCTGCCTATAAAAATGGAATTACTACCAATCAAACAGTCAAGCTGTCGCATGAAGAAAGTTTGTTTCATTTAACGAAGAAAAATGGCTTAAAAAATGCGACCGCTTCTTATTATTGGGTAAGTGAACTGTATAATTCAGCTCCATTTAATCCAAGCACCGACAGGATTCAATTAGATGGTCAGAAACCAATTGAAAAAGGGATTTTTTACTGGGAGGATCATTATCCTGATTCACATTTATTTGCTGATGCCAATTACCTGCTGCAAACCTATGGCCCGGATTTTTTCTATGTCCATTCGATGAATATTGATGATGATGGCCATAAATATACCGCCGCTTCTGCGGAGTACCGGAACCGTGCGATTGCCGTCGATATAATTTTGGCAAGTGTGCTGCCAAAATGGTTAGAGGCAGGCTACCAGATTATTGTTACGGCAGATCATGGGATGAATGATGATGGGCAGCACGGGGGTACTACTTCAGCTGACCGGGATGTTCCTTTGTTTATTATGAGTGAGCGGGTAAAAGCAGGAATCTATGATGAGGTAATTCCACAACTTCAGATTGCGCCTTTAGCATGTGAGCTATTATCGATTCAACCGTCTTCGGCGATGCAAAAACTATCCATACCGGTTTTAAAAGGGGCGCCTTCTTTGTAAGAAGGCGTTTGTTTGTAAAAAACAGTTTTAGAAAGGAGTTTTTCGATTGAGACGTCCTAATGGCATGCTGATTGCCAGCATCATTCCCTTTTTTCTCATCATTCTTCTGTTCCTGTTTGTTCCATTATTTTTTATGATATACAGCAGCTTTCAAGGGAATGGGGGAACAGGGTTTACCTTTGATCAGTATAAAGAAATCTTCAAAAATGTTTATTATCATCAAGCCTTTAAAAATAGTATATTAATCTCACTTTTTTCAAGTCTAATCGCAATTGTTTTAGCAGTATTTGCGACCTATTCTATTACTCTTTTTCCTAAAAAAGTCCAAGAACGTATTTTGGTTTTTGCAAACATGACCGCGAATTTTGCTGGGATACCACTCGCATTCGCTTTTATTGTTTTGCTGGGAAACAGCGGATTATTTACCTTGTTATTCAAACATTTTGGCTGGGACATGCTTAGCCACTTTAATTTATATTCCTGGTCGGGAATGGTCCTTATTTATGTATATTTCCAGCTGCCGCTGGCGGTTATGCTGCTTTATCCCATCTATCAGGGTATTCAGGCACAGTGGAAGGAGGCTGCTTTTCTGCTCGGAGCCTCGCCTGCGCAATTTTGGCTAAAAATTGGTGCGCCGATCATCAGCCCAAGTATCGCTGGTACCTTTAGCATTCTCTTTGCAAATGCGATGGGCGCTTATGCTTCGGCGTATGCCCTTGCTGGTAGTACGTATAATCTTGTTACCATCAGGATTGGTGCCTTAACAACAGGGGATATTTTTGCAAAACCAGAACTGGGAAGCGCTGTTGCTTGTATATTAGGCATCACATTGGTCATTGCCTTGCTGATTAATGAATGGTTGACCCGGAAGATACGGAGGGATTTATCATGAAAAAACCATTCTATCATTATTTTACTATTGCCATTGTTCTCCTGTACTTACTGGTCCCGTTAGTGGGAACGTTTCTTTATTCGTTTGCGACTTCCTGGCACAAAACGATTCTTCCTGAAGGGCTAACTTTTAAATGGTATCTAGATTTATTTGGAGATACTCGCTTTCTCGATTCATTGGGCCGTTCTCTCTTTATGTCTTTAGGGACAACGGTAATAACGCTCGTCATAATGGTTCCAGCGATTTTTTCGATTGTTCTTTATGCACCTAAATTAGAAAAACTAATCCAATCATTGATTATAATGACCTATGCAATGCCGGGGATTATTTTAGCAGTCGGATTAATCCGTGCTTATTCGAATAGCGGCATCTCGATGGTGATTGTGACAATGGGTGCCTATTTTGTCGGAATTCTTCCCTACATGTACCAAGGGACGAGGAACGCTTTACGTAATATTCAAGCAGATTCCTTAATGGAGGCAGCAGAAATACTAGGGGCAAGCCGCTTAACTGCTTTTCTAAAGGTGATCGTACCGAACATTATGTCGGGAATTCTTGTTTCCGCTTTACTATCCTTCTCCATTCTGTTCGGAGAATTCGTCCTCGTAAATTTATTAGTGGGTGGCAGCTTTGAAACCGTTCAAGTCTATTTATATCAAAAATTAAACCAAAGCGGGCATATCGCAAGTGCCATTGTCGTTTGCTACTTTGTGTTAATCAGCATCCTTTCAGCGATTATGGTAAAAGCGACTCGTACGAAAAAGGAGACCGTCTAAAATGAGTTATGTAACAATCGAGAAATTAAAAAAATCGTTTCATCAAGAAACGGTTTTGCATTCAATCAACCTATCGATTAATGAAGGAGATTTTGTTACCTTTCTAGGACCAAGTGGCTGCGGGAAAAGTACACTTTTACGTTCGATTGCCGGACTATTAACGCCTGAAGAAGGTTTGATATACATTGATTGCAAGAATGTGACAAATGTAAAGCCGAAAGACCGGCAAGTGGGGATGGTTTTTCAATCATATGCCTTGTTTCCTAACATGACGGTCCAAGAAAATATTGAATTTGGTTTAAAAATGAAAAAACTTGACCGGGAAACCATTAAAAGAAAGGTTGCACGGATTGTTGAATTAGTTGAACTGGGCGGAAAAGAAGCTTCTTATCCACGTGAACTTTCTGGAGGACAGCAGCAGCGGGTAGCACTGGCACGTTCGCTTGTGACAGAACCAAAAGTTTTATTATTGGATGAGCCGCTTAGTGCACTGGATGCCCAAATTCGGAAAAATTTGCAAAAACAACTGAGGGACATTCAGCAGGAACTAAATATGACAACCGTTCTCGTCACCCATGATCAGGAAGAAGCGATGGCGGTAAGTGACTATATTTATATTTTAAATAAAGGAGTCATTGCCCAAGGTGGCACCCCTCAAGAAATTTATTCTCGTCCAGCAAATGAATTTGTTGCCAGATTCATCGGGAACTATAATGTTTTGACAAGTGAGGAACTTTCAACTGTATTGGGTAACGTGCATGTTTTTTCCAATACATTATACGCAATTCGACCGGAAGCTTTTAGTGTAGATTCCATTCCAGAAGGGTATGAAGTAACGGGAGAAATCCAAACCATTATTATGCTTGGGAATATTACCCGGTGTGAGCTTGTGTCCAATGGGGTAACCATTACGGCGGATCATTTACACCAGAATGAAGGAGTTATACACAGAAATCAACTGAGGAAACTATACCTTAATCCTAAGGATGTGATTCCTTTATCATGAGCGTAGTGTTAAATGAACGACAACAATACATTTTAGAACAGCTGGACCGTGATAAAAAGGTGCTTGTCGCTACGCTTGCAGGAGAGTTGGGAGTTGCTCCTGAAACGATTCGGCGTGATTTGGATACATTGGAAAAAGAGAAGAAATTAAAGCGGGTGCACGGCGGGGCAATTAAATATCATCAAAACAACCAGGAACCACATTTTGTAAAAAAAATGAAGGTGAAAACCAAGGCGAAAGAGGCAATTGGAAGAAAAGCAGCCGAGTTCATTGAAGATGGGGACACAGTTATGATTGATGTCGGTACAACAACGATTCATCTTGCCAAAGCGATTTCTGGTGTTAAAGACGTGACGATTGTGACGAATTCTTTGGCAGCAGCTGAAGAATTAAACACACGGCTTGAAAACCAGGAATTTGATGGGAAAATTATTGTCCTTGGCGGCGTCACGAATCCAACCCAAAAATCAATTGTCGGAGCGTTGACTTGTAATATGTTAAAAGGATTCCGATTTGACAAGTTATTTTTATCCTGCGGCGGATTTACTGTAGAGGATGTAAGTGATTATGATTTTGAAGAATGTTTAGTTTCTACCACGATGATTGAGCGGGCCAATCAAGTGTTTCTTCTAGCCGATGCTACAAAAATGGCTCATGAATCCTTTTATCAAATTTGTTCTTTGTCTAGGGTAGACAGGATTATTTGTGATGAAGAAATACCCGCTACATGGAAACAAAACGGATTGGATAAAATGCTGAAATGGCTGCGAGTAGAAGGTGGGGAAGAAGATGAAGGTTGATTACCATTTACATTTAGAAGAGGGACCTTATTCATTACGATGGCTTGACCGAACAAACCAAGCATTGGATTATTTCTTCCCGATGAATGAGAGGGTTCACACGATTGGGTGGTTGAAAAAAAGCATGGCCCGCTTAACTGAACGTGTCCAAAAGGGTGCATATGATTCATCTTGGATTGATTTATATTTAAAGGAAGCGAAACGCAAAGGATTGCAAGAAGTGGGGATTGTCGATCATCTGTATCGTTTTAAAGAATCAAGGTCATATTTTGAAAAGTTCTTGGATTTAAGGAAAACAGACCTTGGAATGTTGCAGCGGAAATGGCTGGACCAAGTGATGACAGAATCAATGGGAGAGTATGTTCAAGCAATCTCGGAAGCGAAAAAACGCTGGGAGGCGGAGGGGATAACTCTTCGTCTGGGTATTGAGGCGGATTATTTTCCTGGTGGAGAGGAATTGCTGCAAGAACTCCTCGGGTCCTTTGAATGGGACTATGTGATTGGTTCCGTGCATTATATGTATGGCTGGGGATTTGATAATCCGGAAACACAGCAGAGATTTTCAGAGTTTGACCTAGAAACCTTGTATGAGGATTTTTTCAATGTGGTTGATAAGGCTATTCGCAGCAAGCTTGCCCATTTGGATAATTTAAAAGTATTTAACTATCGACCGGATGAAAGTCTTCTGCTCGGACATTACGAGAAGATTGCAAAAGCAATGGTGGAAACGGATACGGCAACAGAAATAAATGCCGGGCTATTCTATCGCTATCCAGTTAAAGAAATGTGTCCTAGTCTAACGTTTCTAGATGTATTAATCAAAAATGGAGTTCGCTTTACCACCTCATCGGATTCTCATTTTCCCGACGATATCGGCGCCTATATCGATGTAAATACAGAAACACTGCTGGACAAAGGCGTTACAGAAATTGCCACCTTTGTAAAAGGGAATAGAATTATGAAACCACTAGACTAATATAAGCAAAGTGCCTGTCACCATGTGAAAAATTAACATAGGTGACAGGCACTTTGCTCAACTCTTCAAGATTAGATCATCCAGTTCAAGATTTTGTTTAGAAAACGGGAACAATTATGAATTGATAAATTTTTCTGAAAAATATATTGAAATCGATTTCAAAATGGGCTAAAGTGGAGTTGTATCGATTTATTGAAATCGATTTCAACGCTCAATCCAACTTAAATAAAGGGGGGAGAAGGGGGGATTTGTTTGGCAACAATTGCCGATGTAGCAAAAAAAGCCGGGCTTTCACGTGCAACTGTTTCAAGGGTGCTCAACAACCATCCCAATGTCACGGATGATAAAAAGAGATTAGTACGTGAGGCAATGGCGGCATTAAATTATGTCCCAAACACAACTGCTCAACGGCTGCGGAATCAAAAAACAGATACCATTGCCATTTTAGTTCCGGTCCTGACGAATCCGTTTTTTGCGTATCTACTGGAAGCAATGGATATGGTAGCAACTCAGAACCATCTTCAGTTACTCATTTGCCAAACGAGATATAGCAAACAGAAGGAACTGGATTTTCTCGAGTTATTACGAACAAAGCAAGTGGATGGATTAATTTTAACCGCGTATGAAAATGAATGGAAAAAGATTGAGCCTTATTTAAACTATGGTCCAATGCTATTTTGCAATGAATATGAACGAACAGCGAATGTGCCAATAGTCCGAATGGATAATGTTGAAGCAGGGTACATAGGGACAAGGCATTTGATTGAACAAGGCCACGAACGAATTGCCTGTACAAACGGAGATAAAAGTTACCTGGGAAAGGACCGTCAGGCAGGTTATCGAAAGGCTCTTGAAGAATGTGGACTTCCGATTCGGAAGGAATGGGTGTTCTCAAATGTTTTAACATTAGATGATGGAAAAAGAATATTAAGAACGATTATGAATATGAAAGATCGTCCAACTGCTATTTTTACCGGAAGTGACCAGGTAGCAGCCGGAATGATTATGGCGGCAAAGGCCCTAGGTAAAAAGGTGCCGGAAGATATCGCTATTATTGGCTTTGATGACCAACCGATTGCACGCGTTGTGGAACCGGCATTAACAACCATTCGCCAGCCAATTGAAGAAATGGGGAAGACGGCAGTGGATGTTATGATTGATATGATTGCCCATAAAAATCAAGAAAACGACTTAGAAATTTTATTACCTTTTGATTTAGTAATCAGAGATTCAACCATGTCAAAATTGAAATCGATTTCAAAATAGGGGGAAAAACATGAAAAAGTCGAAAAAAGCCAAACTTTTAGCTGTATTTGCTACATTATCGCTGGCACTAGCTGCCTGTAGTTCTGATTCAGCATCTACTACGAAGGAAAAGCCTTCCAGTGATAAAAATAAGCCTGCAACCGAGCAAAAAGTGAATCTAGTGTATGCACGCGGTAAGGATGTAACTCAGGGAACTGTAAAAATGGTGGAAGCATTTGAAAAAAACCATCCGAACATTCATGTTGATTTCCGTGAAATGCCTTCTGATACAGGCCAGCAGCATGATGCTTATGTAACAGCTTTTAATGCGAAATCTTCCGATATTGATGTCATTGATATGGACGTTATTTGGCCTGCTGAATTTGCCCAGGCAGGCTATGTGCTCCCGCTTGACCGCTTTATCCAGCAAGATGGAATTGATCTAAGCGAATATAACCAGGGTGCACTAGGTGCCGCGCAGTTTAACGGCAAGCAGTGGGCGCTACCAAAATTTGTTGATGCCGGTCTATTATACTATCGAAAAGACCTAGTAAAACCAAATGAAGTACCAAAAACATGGGATGATTTATTGAAGCAAGCGAAGGCTAAAAAAGGCCAAGGCAACACGAAATTTGGATACGTGTTTCAATCCAAACAATACGAAGGGCTTGTTTGTAACGCTGTAGAATTTGTAGGATCATATGGCGGAGCATTTATTGATAAAGACGGTAAGGTTGCTATAAATAGTCCTCAAGCCATTAAAGGCCTTAAAAAAATGGTAGAAATCGCAAAGTCTAATGTGGTACCTGGAAATGTTACGACGTTTACAGAAATTGAATCCGACCAAGCCTTTATTGAAGGTCAAACAGTCTTCCTCCGTAACTGGCCATATGAGTATGCAAGTGCGAACGATCAAACAAAATCTAAAATTGTTGGTAAGGTAGGGGTAGCACCGCTTCCTGCGGGCGACAAAGGTTCCGCTGCAGCATTAGGCGGCTGGATGGCCGGGATCAATAAGTATTCCAAGCATCCAAAAGAAGCATGGGAATTCTTGAAATTTATGGCTGGAGCGGAAGGGCAAAAAATTGATGCCATATACGGTGGTCATGCTCCTACCATCACCAAACTTTATCAAGATCCGGAAATCCTTAAAGCCAACCCTACGTTTGCAGAAAAAGGTTTTGTTGACGGTTTAAGTGCGGCAATTTCCCGCCCAGTTGCACCAAACTATCCTGAAATCTCGGAGATTATCCAAGTTAATGTTTCAAAAGCAATTGCCGGAGAGCAAACCGTTGAACAGGCAGTGCAAAAAATGGAAAAAGAAATGAAGGAAAAGCTAGGGCAATAAGGTTTATTGAAATAGGATTAGCCTTCAATCTGAAGGCTAACCTATTTCTTTAAAAATCCAAAGGAGGGATAAGCCCTGAGAATTGAACCTGAATCCCAAAAAACTCGAGGCTAAAATCTGTTGCGGCTGCAAAGAAACGAAAAGGCTTATTTACAGAAAAAACAGCGGGTTATTATCTCATTGCTCCTGCTATGATTTTGATTTTCCTGATTGCCATCTGGCCTGTCATCCAATCCTTTTACTTCAGTCTGTTTGATTTAAAATTAAACAATCCGGCTAAATCAGAGGTTCATTTAAGTTACCAGGTTGATCTTGAGCGATACCTAAATAATTATCCTTTCTTTATCGGGGAACTGACTAATGAAATTACGAAAGGAAATGCCCCTGATAAACTAACTGCCATTAAAGAAAAACTGCAAAAACTAGATCAAAAACTCCAAAACGATTCTAACCTCAAAAAACAATACAAAGCTGTAAATGATAAACTAATGAACTTCGAGCAGGTCCCTGATGATCTTAGCCTTGCTAAAATTGATAAAAATACTGCTGAGGAATTAAAGAAAACAGCTCAAACCATCAGCAGTGAGTTACTCCAATTCTCAAAATCTGTTAAATTCGCCCAAGAAAAGAAACTGCTTGGTTTAGCCTCTGGGTATGGAGATGCCATTATTGAACCGAATTTTATTGGGTTAAAACATTATAAAGATGATTTAACAAGTTCACGAATGTGGAAGGCAATCGGGAATACGACCACTTTTACAATCATTTCCGTTTTTGTGGAATTGGTCTTTGGACTGGCTATTGCCCTATTAATCAATAAAGCATTTTTGGGAAGAGGGCTTATTCGGGCAAGTATTTTGATCCCGTGGGCGATACCAACCGCTGTATCCGCACTGATGTGGAAGTTTTTATATGATGGTCAAAATGGTATTGTAGCCAAGATTTTTGAAACATTAGGGTTAGTAGACAAGATGGAAAAACTGCTTGTAACCGATACAGGGGCGATGTTTTCCGTAATCTTTTCGGATGTCTGGAAAACAACTCCATATATGGCATTGTTGTTATTGGCTGGTTTACAGACGATTCCGTCATCTCTCTATGAAGCAGCATCGATTGATGGGGCCGGTAAATGGAAGCAGTTTTTTAAGATTACCTTACCGCTTTTAAAATCTAGCATTCTAGTTGCGCTTCTGTTTAGAACGCTCGATGCATTTCGGGTTTTTGATTTAGTGTGGGTTCTAACCGGCGGCGGACCAGCGAACTCTACTGAAACGATTTCGATTCTCGCTTACAAAGTCATGTTTTCTCAGACGAATTTTGGTCATGGTTCAGCCCTTTCTGTCATTGTATTTATCTGTGTAGCGATCATCTCAATGATTTATATCAAGTTTTTGGGCAGGGATCTGCTAAATGACCGATAAGGGAGAGCTTTTTGAATACCATTATTTCGAGGAGGAAGATTAACATGCAGAAAAAAGCGAGTCCATTCTTTTATGTGTTTCTCATTGGGTTTGTATTTGTTGTCATGTTTCCGTTTTTATGGATGCTCATTAGCTCTGTAAAACCGCCTTCAGAGTTATTTGGAGACAAAGCATTTACTCCCTATACGACACATCCAACCTTGGAGAATTACATATCTGTTTTTGCCAAGCATCCATTTTTACATTATTTATGGAATAGTACCGTTGTAGCAACCATTACAACAGTTTATACCATTATTGTGGCATCGTTTGCCGCGTATGCGATTGCCCGACTTCAGTTTAAAGGAAAAACAGTAATTCTTGGGATCGTTTTATCTGTATCGATGTTTCCGCAAATTGCTACGATTTCACCAATTTATATTTTCTTAAAAAACGTTGGTCTAACAAACTCATACTTAGGGTTAATTATTCCTTATACGACCTTTACACTTCCACTTTCTATCTGGATTCTGGTCACTTTTTTTAGAAAGATTCCATTAGATTTGGAAGAGGCGGCAAAAATTGATGGTGCAACGCTTATGCAAACATTTTGGAAGGTCATCATGCCGCTTGCCATACCGGGAATTTTTACCACCGCTATCCTTGTTTTTATCGCAGCATGGAATGAGTTTTTATTTGCGCTAACCATCAATACGGATGAAAAATATAAAACCGTGCCAATAGGGATAGCGATGTTCCAAGGCCAGTTTACGATTCCATGGGGCGAGATTGCCGCTGCAACAGTAATTGTTACGATCCCGCTTGTGATTATGGTTCTTGTCTTCCAAAGGAGAATTGTTTCCGGGCTAACGTCTGGATCTGTTAAGGAATAGTAGATTAGGAGATGAACGAAATGGTGAATGTAACAGTTTGGAATGAAAATCGCCATGAACAAAAAAATCCGAATGTCAAAGAAATTTATCCTGCAGGAATTCACGGTGCCATTGCCGGATTCTTAAAGGCTGCCGGATTTGATGCGAAAACAGCAACATTAGATGAGCCAGTACATGGACTAACGGATGAGGTTCTGAAGAGTACAGATGTTCTCGTTTGGTGGGGGCATCTTGCTCATCATGAAGTAGCGGATGAAATTGTTGAAAAAGTATATCAGCGGGTTTTGGACGGCATGGGCTTAATCGTTCTTCATTCCGGCCATTTTTCAAAGATTTTTAAAAAATTAATGGGAACTTCCTGCGATTTAAAATGGCGGGAAGCTGATGATAAAGAACGGATCTGGGTAGTTGACCCCAGTCATCCGATTGTGGATGGTCTTGGAGAAACCATTGAACTTGAAAAAGAAGAAATGTATGGGGAGCATTTCGATATTCCGGTTCCGGATCAATTAGTATTGGTCAGTTGGTTTGAAGGAGGAGAAGTGTTCCGGAGCGGCTGTACGTATCACCGTGGTAAAGGACGGATTTTCTATTTCCGTCCCGGCCATGAAACCTATCCAACTTATCATCATCCCGATATTCAAAAAGTCATCGTCAATGCAGTGAATTGGGCAAAGCCGGTGAAAAGAAACAGACCGGTGTATGGAAATGCAAAACCATTGGAAGTCATTTCTGTGAAATAACGAAAGGGAGTGGAAATAAAGATGGGTGAATTAAAAATTGCTGTAATTGGCTGTGGAAGTATTGCAAGGCACCGTCATCTGCCTGAATATACCGCAAATCCTAAAGTGAAAATTGTCGCAGTTTGTGACGTTGTCAAGGAAAGAGCAGAAGAGCTTGGCCGTAAATATGGAACGAAAGTTTTTACAAAATATGATGAATTACTTTTAGACTCTGAAATTGATGCCGTATCCGTTTGTACCCCCAATTACTTGCATGCTCCAATTTCCATCGCTGCATTAAAAGCTGGCAAACATGTTCTTTGTGAAAAGCCAATGGTAACATCACAAGAAGAGGCGTTAGCGATGGTTGAAGCGGCAAAATTTCACGGAAAAAAATTAATGATTGCCCATAATCAGCGTTTTGTTTCTTCACATATGAAGGCAAGAATGTTGATTGAAAGTGGAGAAATTGGAAAAATTTATAGTTTTAGAACGGCATTTGGCCACCCTGGTCCAGAAAAATGGAGTGCTGATGGTGCAAGGAGTTGGTTTTTCCAAAAAGACCAGGCCTTTATTGGCGCGATGGGTGACCTGGGTGTCCATAAAACTGATCTAATCCGCTATCTACTTGGTGAAGAAATTGTGGAGGTTGCCGCTTTTGTTGAAACCAGTGCAAAAACCAATAGTGATGTAGATGACAACGCAGTATGTATTCTTAAAACGGAATCTGGAATCGTAGGTACTTTAGCGGCAAGCTGGTCTTATGTGTCGAAGGAGGATAATTCTACCATCATATATGGAGAAAATGCGATTCTCCGACTTGAGGAGGACCCTAATTTCTCGTTAATCGTTCATTATAAAAATGGTGAAACCGTAAAATATGAACTTGGGAAAATTCAATCCAACGAAGAAGGAGGACAGCAAAGCTCGCATGTAATCGAGAATTTTGTTGAATGTATTTTAAATAGTTCGGAACCTCCGATTACAGGGGAAGAAGGAATGAAATCTCTAAATGTTATTTTAGCAGCACTTGAATCAAATGAAACGAAACTAATTGTGAAGTTGGACACAAAGACAGCATTTAATTAGAGAAATTTGTAAAGCTGGAATGGGAGTGGCATGAAATTTAATAAAAAGGGTGAGGGAAATGCAGCTTGGTGTATTTACGGTATTATTTGCTGGAAAGAAGTTTGAAGAAATGCTCGATTTTGTACAAAGCTCTGGTCTTACTGCCGTAGAAATTGGAACTGGGAACTATCCCGGAAATGCGCATTGTGATCTTGATGGGTTGCTTGAGAGTAAGGTGAAACGTGAGGAATATCAAAAAGAGTTGGATAAAAGAGGATTGACCATCAGCGCATTTAGCTGCCACGGTAATCCGCTTTCACCTGTTAAGGAATTTGCAAAAACTTCACATGAAACATATGTAAAGACCGTTCAACTAGCAGAATTGATGGGTGTTCCTGTTGTAAACTGTTTTTCTGGGACTGCAGGCGACCATGAAGAAGCCAAATATCCAAACTGGCCTGTTGTCCCATGGCCGAATGAATATGGTGATGTATTAAAGTGGCAATGGGAAGAAAAGCTTATCCCGTATTGGAAAGAATGGGGGCAATATGCAGAGGATCGAAAGGTGAAAATTGGTCTTGAGCTTCACGGCGGTTTCCTTGTTCATACTCCATATACACTTTTAAAGCTACGGGAAGAAACCTGTCAAGCAATTGGAGCCAACCTTGATCCAAGTCATTTATGGTGGCAGGGAATTGATCCGGCTGCCGCTATCAAAATCCTTGGCAAAGAAAATGCGATTCATCATTTTCATGCAAAAGATACGTATATTGATCAAGAAAATGTCAATATGTATGGCCTTACAGATATGCAGCCTTATGGAAGTGTCCAGACAAGAGGTTGGTCCTTCCGTTCGGTTGGATGCGGACACAGTCTGCAGGATTGGTCCGATATGATGAGTGCTTTACGTACTTTCGGCTACGATTATGTTGTCAGCATCGAGCATGAGGATCCTTTAATGTCGATTGAAGAAGGATTCAGGAGGGCAGTTCGTAATTTGAAAGCTGTTTTAATTGAAGAAAAACCTTCATCCATGTGGTGGGTGTAATCATTCTTAATATTTTGGGCTCGCTAATTATTAAAGGCGGGCCTTTTAATTTTATGGAGTATATAGAATTGTCGGCAAGAGCCAGGTAATACGGGAATTTTTCACATGGTGCTTGGCATGTTTGCTCAATTCTTCACAATATTTCGCCTGTTTTTAAGGTCGAGCTAAGGGATTGTAACTATTAGATTATTAATAGAGGTGATAAAGTATGATAAAACAAAAAGAAAAAAGGGAAAACAAATAAAATGTATTGCAATTAGTTGTTTTTCGTTTTATATTTAGATTAAATATTAAGAATATTTAAATATCTGTTGATAGAAAGAGGGGATGAAGGATGTTCCAGCTTATAAAAATTCGTCAATTTGACTCACCCGGCTAAGATTTCAGTAGTATTATGAAAGCGCTCACACCTAATGGTATAAGTCTAAATTCTATTAAAACAAAAATAGGAAATTTTAACCACTACATGAATCCCAATCATGAAATCTATTCATCTGAAAATTCATTCTTCAAGATTCTTCATTTCCCTAAAATTGGTTGTAATTCTTTCACTATAAACAAATAAAAAAATTAAAAAGGGGTTGTTTCAATGAAAAAATTGGCTTTATTGATGACGGCAATTTTGACTTTTTCAATTTTCGCAGCGGGTTGCAGTTCAAAAAGTTCTTCGGGAGGGAAAAAGGAAATCATCACGGTTTATACGGCAATTGAAGATAATCAAATTCCTGCTTATATTGATTTATTTAACAAAGTCCACTCTAATATCGAAGTCAAGTTAGTCAGGGATTCAACCGGTATTATTGCAGCAAAGCTTTTAGCTGAAAAAAATAATCCTGTTGCGGATGTCGTTTGGGGACAAGGAATCACAAGCTTAATCCCACTGGATGAGGCGGGTTTACTAGAACCATATAATCCAAAAAATATTGACCAAATCCTTCCTGAATTTAAGGATAAGGCCAATCCTGTTCACTGGGTGGGAATGGATGGGTATATGGCTACGTTTGCGGTCAATACCGTTGAATTAAAGAAAAAAGGCTTGTCGATTCCTCAGTCCTACCAAGATTTATTAGATCCAAAATACAAAGGGCTTATTTCTATGCCAAATCCGGCTTCGAGCGGTACGGGATTTTTAACTGTTTCGGCACTTCTTCAGCTGATGGGTGAAAAACAGGCATGGGACTACATGAACAAGCTGCATGAGAATATCGGCATTTATACTCACTCCGGCTCAAAACCTGCCAAACAAGCTGGTGAAGGAGAATTCCCAATCGGTATTTCGTTTGATTATCCTAGTTTTAAAGAAAAAGAATCCGGGGCACCTGTTGAAGTCGTTTTCCCTAAAGAAGGTTCCGGCTGGGAAATGGAAGCAACAGCTCTTATTAAAAAGCAGAAAATTAAAAAGGCAGCAAAAACATTCATGGATTGGGTAACAACAAAGGATTTCTTGCAACTGGTCAATAAAAACTTTGCCGTTGTATCAGAAGATTTAGGGAATCCACTGCCCAAAGGGTATCCTCAAGATCTATTAGGTAAACAACTGATTAAAAACGATTTCCAATGGGCTGGAAAACATAGAGAGTCAATCCTGGAAGAATGGACGAAACGATATGATTCGAAGAGTGAACCAAAAGAACAATAACTAGTTTAATAAATAAGAAAACTTTGCAAAATTGTAAAGTAGCACTTTGCGAAGTTTTCTTTTCCATATGACCACTAAAAAGGAAGGGGACTTTCAATGGAACAGCTGCTAGACATTCAAAATGTAACCAAGACATTTGGAAAATTTGTGGCCCTTGACCATGTCAATTTTTCCGTCAATAAAAAAGAATTTGTTTGCTTATTAGGACCGAGCGGGTGCGGGAAAACGACGTTACTAAGGATTATCGCCGGTCTTGAGGAGCCGAATATAGGCTCGAAGATTTTGCTGGAAGGAAAGGATATTACTTCTTCTCCGCCATCAAAGCGAAATTTTGGGATTGTTTTTCAGTCATATGCTTTGTTTCCCAACTTAACAGCCTATCAAAATATTGCCTATGGACTTAAAAATAAGAAGCTTTCGAAAAAAGTAATCGATGAAAAAGTTCGTGAAGCCCTTTCACTTGTTCACCTAGAGCATATAAAGGATCGCTATCCAGCCCAATTATCCGGTGGTCAGCAGCAGCGGATCGCACTTGCAAGGGCTCTCGCGTTATCTCCAACCTTCCTCCTCCTGGATGAACCATTATCGGCTCTTGATGCTAAGGTCCGGTTAAAATTAAGAATTGAGATTCGTAAATTGCAAGAAAAATTAGGAATCACGACCATCATGGTTACTCATGATCAAGACGAAGCCTTGACGATGGCCGATAAAATTGTCGTCATGAATAATGCCAAACTGGAGCAAATCGGTATACCGCAAGAAATTTACGAAAATCCCAAAACCCCATTTGTTGCCGATTTCATCGGGACAGTCAATATGCTGTCTCATGAAGGTACAACGGCAGCGATTCGGCCTGAACATATTCAAATTTTAGAAACCTCTTCAAAAAGCAGTATCCAAACAGTTGTCAAAGCAATGGAATTTCGCGGGGCTTTTTATCGGTTGTTTTTGGATATTTCCGATCCTCAATACCAGGTTGCGGATGGATTATTGGCAGTCGATGTTCCTGCTTCTTTAATTAAAAAGTTAAATATCGATAAAGACAGTGTTTTACATGCAGAATTGCCGCAAAACCATCTCGTTACATACGCCTAAGCGGTTCAGTCAATTTAGCAAACAGTAGAGGTGGAAAAGAATGCAGAGGTGATCAATTTGATTAGTGAGGAACAGGTATTAAATCCGACAGAGGTGCCGGCTCAAAGCAATGTGTATCGAAAGAAAATCCGCCAAAAAACCGGGAAAGCAGAATGGCTGCATAAGACACTCATTGTTTTGATGCTAGTAGGGCTTATCGTCGGAATCGTCTTGCCGTTATTTCAACTGCTTTTGGAAGCGCTTAAGGATAAAAACGGGGTATATGCCGGGCTGGCCAATTTTGTTCATTACTTTCAAACCCCGTCGCTTGTCCAGTCCATGTATAATACCTTGTTTATTTCGATAGTAACAGGTATTATTTCGGTTGTGCTTGCATTTTTTTATGCCTATGCGTTAACCAGGACGCAAATCCGTTGGAAAGGTTTTTTTAAATACATTGCTTTTCTTCCTTTGTTCGCTCCGACAATGATGCACGGGATTGCGCTAATTTATCTATTTGGCAATAAAGGAGTATTTACAACCGGGTTTTTTGGTTTTTTTGAAAAAATATTCGGAACAACTATGGGAATTGATATTCATTTATATGGCCCAGTCGGTATTGTCATCTCGGAAGTAATCTATACATTCCCGCAAGCATTTTTAATCATCATGGTGGCGATTTCGGTTACGGACTACAGACTGTATGAGGCAGCTGAAACGCTTGGGTCCGGGAAAATGAAAAAGTTTTTTACCGTCACGATTCCCAGCATTAAATACGGTTTGGTCAGTGCCTTTTTCGTTGCCTTTATTTTAAGCTTCACTGACTTTGGAGCACCAAAGGTCGTCGGAGCCCAGTATAATGTACTAGCGACGGATATCTATAAGCAGGTAGTCGGCCAGCAAAATTTGAGTATGGGCTCTACCGTTGGCATTATTTTAATCATCCCGGCCTTGATAGCCTTTCTTGCAGACCGTATGATGCAAAGGAAACAAAGTGCCTCATTTTCTTCAAAATCTGTTTCCTATAAAATTAGGAAAAGTCCTTGGCGTGACAGGGTGTATTTTACCTATTGCCTTTTGATTTCAGCCGGTGTCCTATCTTTAATCGGTGCCATTGTAGCCGCATCACTTGTGAAGGTCTGGCCATATAATTTTTCCTTAACACTGGAGCATTTGACCTTTAAAAATGTTGCCGGAAACGGCCTTGAACCTTATTTTAACAGTCTTTATGTTTCTTTGATTACCGCAATCATTGGAACGATCGTCATTTTCTTAGGCGCCTATCTCATTGAAAAAACCCGGTTTATGAAGGTAACGAGACAGATCAGCTACTTTTTATCGATTTTACCGCTGGCATTGCCTGGGCTAGTGATAGGTTTAGCTTATATCTTTTTCTTTAATAAGCCTGAATTTCATTTCTTTGGTTTGACCATTATGAATCCGTTCCAATCCCTATATGGAACATTTATGATCATCATCATTGCGAATATTATCCACTTTTATTCGGTCAATCTTATTACTGCAACTACTGCCTTGAAAAAATTGGATAAGGAATTTGAACCGGTATCGGAATCGATGAATATTCCATTTTATAAAACTTTTTTTAATGTTACAGTCCCGATGTCGCTTCCGGCTATTCTGGAGATTGGCATCTATTTGTTTGTTAATTCAATGACCACAATATCCGCGGTTATATTCCTTTATACAGCGGATACAAAGCTCGCCTCGATTTCGATTGTCAACATGACGGATGCAGGTGATACCGCACCTGCAGCTGCGATGTCTTTCATCATTGTACTAACGAATATTTTTGTTCGGCTCGTTTATGAGTTTGCCACAAAGAAAATCAGAAAACGGACGCAGGCCTGGCAGCAGCGTTAAAAATAAAAGGGATGTAGAAATTAAAATCTATATCCCTTTTATATTTTGGCTGTGTTAAAGGACATTGTTGATTTTTAGCCCGGTTGATTGGAGCGGAATGCACGAAACTCCTACGAGAGTAAGGAGCAGGGGAGACCCCGCAGGAGCGCAAGCGACGAGGAGATTCCCCGGACCGCCCGAAGGTGCGCGAAGTGCCTGGAGCGGAAATCAACAGACAAGTTTAACACAGCCTATATTTTTTTAAAAAGTACCAATTAAAACAAATAAAAACCAATTAAATATCGAATAAAACTATTCACAATTGTCTGAAAACATGATATTCTTATTTACAACGTAAAGTAAGCGCTTGCAGTCGTAGCTTAGATTTAGAAAAATAGGAGGTTTTATATGTCGCCATTAGTTCATTCAAAGAAGGTGAGGGTAAGAACAAAGCTGCTATTGGCTTGACGCTATTCCGGAAAAATAAACACACCCGAAATCGATTTGTTTTTCACTATAATTTGATTGCTGTTCCATTATGATAGGGTATTTACTTGAATATTTAAACAAAATCATTCTATCTTTTTCCAATGTTATAGTAAAATTATAATGGATATTTATATCGTGGGGTGAATGAGTTGTCATTAGCTGGAGAAGAAAGAAAAAGGAAGATACTTGAACTTCTTGAGATAAGCGGGAAAGTTAAGGTTAACGAACTTGCAGAAATTTTAAAGGTTTCAACTGAAACCATTCGCAAATATTTAGATGAGCTGCAACAGGAAGAAAAATTAAAAAAAGTATATGGCGGGGCAATCAATATTTCCTTTTTTAACGAGGAACCTCCCACTGTAGAGAGAGAGGTGATTTACTCTGAAGCCAAACAACGAATCGGAGAGTTTGCTGCCAATCTGATCAATGATAATGATGTCATTGCGATTGATGACGGAAGCACACCGCTTCAACTCGTTAAAAACTTGCGAAAGAAGCGGAATATTACGATTTTTACTACTTCCATCTCGGCGCTGTCTGTGTTGATTGATTTACACCAACAAAATATTTTCACAGGGAAGATCATCATGCTTGGTGGTGAAATTAACACCACACATCATCGGGTAACGGGAAGTTTTACCATCGAAATGCTGGAAAATCTATATGTGGATAAATATTTTATCTCAGCAGACGGTATTACAAAAGAAGCAGGAATAACGAGCTTCGATTCC
This sequence comes from Bacillus sp. MUM 116, assembly GCF_001866655.1. GTDB lineage: Bacteria > Bacillota > Bacilli > Bacillales > Cytobacillaceae > Neobacillus. Next base: position 25,552 of record NZ_MLYR01000060.1, read on the forward strand.
TCGAAAGGAATGGTTACGCGAAAATTAATTGATCATTCGGGTAAACAAATTGTCCTCATTGATCATTCAAAAGTGGGGAAACGCACCCATTATAAGATGGCTGATTTGCAGGATATCGACATCATTGTTTCCGATAAAGAACATCCAGAGGATTGGGAATATCTCTTAAAAGAAAATAATGTAAAATGGCTGGTTGCAGACAAAAAATAAATCCTATCAATCAATAGACTCTCTAATCCGATGGCAATAGCTCCCGGTAAAGGAGGATCAGTATGGAGCATTTGGGAGTCTTATACGAAGCGCATTTATTGAAAAATATTGAAATTTACCTTCGCTTAGTCATCAGCGCACTGCTTGGCATGTTTATGGGCTGGGATCGCAGTGCCAAAAACAAGCCGGCAGGACTAAAAACCTTTACGTATGTTTCTGTGTCGTGCACGCTTATTACTCTTGTGTCAATCTATAGCGCCGAGATTTTTGGCAGCTCTAACCCAAATAATCGAATGGATCCGATGAGGCTTACAGCGCAAATTGTCTCCGGACTTGGATTTTTAGGGGCTGGCTTGATATTAAAGGATGGACTGCAAGTAAAAGGACTGACGTCTGCGGCGATGATCTTTTTTGCCGGCGGAGTTGGGATAGGCATTGGAGCAGGCTTTTATGGCTTGGTTTTTGCCTCCGTTTTAATTACGTTTATTTTGGCAAAAATAAGCCATGCGATAGAACAACGCCACCTCACGTCTCTAGAAAAAGAAGAAGGAAAACCTGGGTATCATAGAAGTTCAGGTTAAAAAAAAGAAGCTGACTCAAAAGGTTGTTGAATGACGACTCTTTTGAGTCAGTTTTTTGTTTTCACATTATCTTTGGTCTATTTTTCCGATTTTTGACTTCCGAAGTGGAGATATTCCCTTTATTCTTGGGCCATTTTTGTTTGTTTTTTGGTAATAGATTCTCACTTGAAAATATTGTGTGCAACACAAATAAGACCCCATTCCGTAGTATTTTTGGAATGGCCTCTTAATGAAAAACGGTTGAAACCATGGTTGTACTTTATTTGGCCAAAGACAGGTTCAACGTCCGTTTTTCTTTGTCTATATTTTTTATCTCCTTCTTCAGTAGATTCGCACGATTAATCGATTCCGTTCAAACCATATGAAGGATATCATTTACGAAACATTCTTTCCGATTGTGGATTTACTTTGTCAAGAAGGACTTATTAAGCTGGAAGTCCGGTTTTTGATTGCAGGAAACCCAAATGAAATAAATATTTTCACCAAGTTGTTTCGCAATTTGACGAGAAGAGTAGATGGGATTAACATAGCCATACATTATGACTTTTAACATCATTTTTGGGTGGTAAGGAGGACGGCCACCTCCTGGATGAAGAGAAATAAGAATGTTTGGATTCATCTTTTCAACAGTCAGATCTACAATTCGGTATAGATGATGCTCGGGGATGAGGACTTCCAATATCCATAGGTAGAACTAATTGTCCTGACGTGATATAATTCATGTACATTTGAAAATCTTCCTTTCTGGTGTTGTGATGTGTGGTAACTTCATTATACCAAATGGAATGATTTTCTTATTTTTTTTGTGCAAAAATTCTACTAATTTTTTCAGCAGAGTTGATTGGAGCGGAAGGCACGGAGACTCCTGCGGGAGTACGGGGCAGGGGAGACCCCGCAGGAGCGTAGCGACGAGGAGGCTCCCTGGACCGCCCGCGGAAAGCGAAGTGCCTGGAGCGCAAATCAACGGACAAGTTTAAAGAACGATACGCCAAAAACGGGGTGCTCCTAAAAGTTATGAACTTTTGGGACACCCCGTTTTTTCTATTGGCTAGACCTGCTTAAACCACAAATTAAAACCAATAATTTTCCCAAAGATGAAAATAAAAAACAACAATTAAAACCAAGACAATCCAAAATACTTGTGATACAATCAAGTTAACTCATCAATTGAGTGAATATTTTAAATTTTGTCAGGAGGGTTTTTAATGAAGGTCTTTTGCTTAGGTGGTGCAGGAAGAATTTGCCGCGAAGCCGTTTTGGATCTTGTCGAGCATTCTGATTTTGACGTGATCACCATTGGTGATTTTAATGAGGAGCTTGGCCTCGAATTAGTAAAAGAACTGAATGATCCCCGTGTAAACTTTGTAAAGGTAAATGTTTTTAATCATGAGGAAACCGTTAACCAAATGAGGGGCTACGATATTGTCATGGATGGAACGACCATCACCTTAAATGGCCTTTCAACTGCTTGTATTGCCGAAGCCGGCTGTCATGGAATCAATTTAAACGGTTTTGGCGCGGAAGATGAATATTCCGAAATCTTTAAGAAACATAATCGGACGGCGGTACCGGGTTTTGGAATGACTCCTGGTGTAACGCAAATGATGGCAATGCATGCCGCCAACCAATTGGATGAGGTCGAGATTGTAAGAGTAAGCCATGGCTCTTTCCGCCCGATTGCTTTTTCAAAATCCATAACTGAAACCACCACCTATGAATACGACCCAGATCTTCCAGGACGAATCGTTTTTGAAAATGGCGAATTCGTTCAAGTCCCTCCTTTTGCACGACCAAGAAAAATTCAATTACCAGAACCATATGGTGAAACCATTCAATATATTATTCCGCATTCAGAAACACGCACCCTGGCAAAAGCACTTGTGAATAAAGGCGTAAAGCTTATTGAAGTTCGGGGAACCTGGCCAAAACAGAATATGCAGCTGGTCCGTGCCCTTTACGATTATGGAATCATGCGCAATCCAAAAGTTAATATGAATGGCCAAGAAGTTGGTGTCATGGATGTAATCGGTGAATACCTGCTTCAATCAAAAGAGGGTCAGGAAACAGAGATGTATGGTTATTCACTCCATATTGAAGTGATCGGTAAAAAGGATGGAGTAAAAAAGCGCCATGTCCTATTCCATACACATCCAGCAAGTGACGGATCGGTAAAGGGATGGGAAAAATTACGTGCCTATACTCGAAATGTCGGGATTCCAATGGCGATTGCGGCTGAAATGATTGCCAAGGGCGAGGTATCGAAAACAGGAGTATTAATTCCGGAAGAGGCTTTTAAGCCAACTGTCATTTTTGAGGAACTGAAAAAACGCGGGATCCATATTCATGAAGAAATCAGCGTTGGTGATGAAAGTGTTGAAGAAGCAACAACGATAAATGCTTAAAATTTTCTAAATCGTATGGGCGGGATTTATACATAATGATTTCGTAAATGCCTGCCCTTAAAAAACGACCAGCCAATAATCACGTTAATGATGAAATAAGTAATATTGGTTGTTATAAAGGAGGTTCGTCTTTTGAGTAATCAGTCTCCTCAGATTGAAGCAATTATTTTTGATTGGGCAGGAACAATGGTAGATTATGGATGTTTTGCGCCATTGAATGTATTTCTAGAGATATTTCGAAAAAGAGGAATAGAAGTGCTAGAAGAAGAGGCTCGCGCTCCGATGGGACTGCTAAAGTGGGATCATATCCGCGCCATGTGTGATATGGACCGGATTGCCCAATTGTGGAAAGCGAAATATGGCAAAGTGCCAATCGATAAAGATGTTGATGATTTGTATGCCGATTTTGAACCGATGTTGTTCGCAAGTCTAAGAAATTATTGTACCCCCATCCCGGGTGCACTTGATTTGGTCGAGCGATTAAGGAAGAAGGGGCTTAAAATTGGCTCTACAACCGGATATACCGCGGAAATGATGGCGGTTGTCGCTCCGGAAGCCAAGAAACAAGGTTATGCCCCCGATTATATGTTTACACCCGACGATGCACCGGCGGGTCGTCCCTATCCGTGGATGTGTTATTTAAATGCAATGAATTTAGGGATATTTCCAATGAAGCATATTATCAAGGTTGGGGATACGGTAAGTGATATTAAAGAAGGAGTCAATGCCGGGGCTTGGAGTGTTGGCGTGATTAAAGGCGGAAGCGAGCTGGGATTAAAAGAAGAAGAAGTAATCTCAATGGATCCCGATTTATTAGCAGAAAAAATGGAAGTTGTGGCAAAGCGTTTTAAAGATGCAGGCGCCCATTATGTGATTGATAGTATCGGAGAATTGGATAAATTGATTCCAAAAGTCAATCTCCGTCTGGCAAATAGCGATTATTAAAGGTTTTTTCCCATAGATTGTTGTTTTTCGTATAAGTTCATCAACCCGATAACTAAATGCATCGTGGCATCTTTTCGTAAGAACATTTGCGAAAATTGCCTAGAAACTTAAGTATTTGACCCTTATTAAGGTCCTAAAGCAACAAAGTT
>NZ_MLYR01000061.1 GCF_001866655.1 Bacillus sp. MUM 116
AACTTCTTCTGCATTATCTAGTTTTGAGGGAATGAAAAAAAAAAATTTTCCTCTTGAAAAATTTCAAAAAGACATTATAATAAAATAGTGTCTGATAAATAGTCTGGTAATAATGGCGAGAAGGCCACACCCGTTCCCATACCGAACACGGAAGTTAAGCTTCTCAGCGCCGATGGTAGTTGGGGCCTTGCCCCTGTGAGAGTAGGACGTTGCCAGGCTGTTATAATGGAGGATTAGCTCAGCTGGGAGAGCATCTGCCTTACAAGCAGAGGGTCGGCGGTTCGATCCCGTCATCCTCCACCATTATTATTTCACAAAAGCGAATAAATCTTCAATAAACCTGCCGGTTTAGCTCAATTGGTAGAGCAACTGACTTGTAATCAGTAGGTTGGGGGTTCAAGTCCTCTAGCCGGCACCACTTTGTTTGAGCCATTAGCTCAGTTGGTAGAGCATCTGACTTTTAATCAGAGGGTCGAAGGTTCGAGTCCTTCATGGCTCACCATTTAAATTGGATATGCGGGTGTGGCGGAATTGGCAGACGCACCAGACTTAGGATCTGGCGCCGCAAGGCGTGGGGGTTCGACTCCCTTCACCCGCACCAAATTTTTTTGCGATAGAAAAATAACAAAATATAAATGCGGAAGTAGTTCAGTGGTAGAACACCACCTTGCCAAGGTGGGGGTCGCGGGTTCGAATCCCGTCTTCCGCTCCATTTTTGCCGGGGTGGCGGAACTGGCAGACGCACAGGACTTAAAATCCTGCGGTAGGTGACTACCGTACCGGTTCGATTCCGGTCCTCGGCACCAGAGTTTTTTGCAAAAGTAAAATAACTTATAAATAATGCGCCCGTAGCTCAATTGGATAGAGCGTCTGACTACGGATCAGAAGGTTATGGGTTCGACTCCTTTCGGGCGCGCCATTAAAAGAACGGGAAGTAGCTCAGCTTGGTAGAGCACTTGGTTTGGGACCAAGGGGTCGCAGGTTCGAATCCTGTCTTCCCGACCATCTACTTCACTATATATTGGGGTCTTAGCTCAGCTGGGAGAGCGCCTGCTTTGCACGCAGGAGGTCAGGGGTTCGATCCCCCTAGACTCCACCAATTAAATTTCATTGATACTTTGGCGGTGTAGCTCAGCTGGCTAGAGCGTACGGTTCATACCCGTAAGGTCGGGGGTTCGATCCCCTCCGCCGCTACCAAATGAAATTAGAACCAAATTGCACTTTAACTTGGACCTTTAGCTCAGCTGGTTAGAGCAGACGGCTCATAACCGTCCGGTCGTAGGTTCGAGTCCTACAAGGTCCACCAGTAATTCTTATTTAATATGGAGGAATACCCAAGTCCGGCTGAAGGGATCGGTCTTGAAAACCGACAGGCGGGTTAAACCGCGCGGGGGTTCGAATCCCTCTTCCTCCGCCATATTATTAAACTTCAGCAATGTTAAGTTTCATTTCTATTATCGCGGGGTGGAGCAGTCTGGTAGCTCGTCGGGCTCATAACCCGAAGGTCGCAGGTTCAAATCCTGCCTCCGCAATTTGGTCTGGTAGTTCAGTTGGTTAGAATGCCTGCCTGTCACGCAGGAGGTCGCGGGTTCGAGTCCCGTCCAGACCGCCATATGTTGGCTCAGTAGCTCAGTCGGTAGAGCAAAGGACTGAAAATCCTTGTGTCGGCGGTTCGATTCCGTCCTGAGCCACCATTTAATTTTCTAGATTTAATATAATGGCGATTGTGGCGAAGTGGTTAACGCATCGGATTGTGGTTCCGACATTCGTGGGTTCGATTCCCATCAGTCGCCCCATTAATTTTGCGGGTGTAGTTTACTGGTAAAACCTCAGCCTTCCAAGCTGATGTAGTGGGTTCGATTCCCATCACCCGCTCCAATATGGGCCTATAGCTCAGCTGGTTAGAGCGCACGCCTGATAAGCGTGAGGTCGATGGTTCGAGTCCATTTAGGCCCACCATTGGTTTTTGAGAGAGCAAAATAACTATTATTATTCCGCAGTAGCTCAGTGGTAGAGCTATCGGCTGTTAACCGATCGGTCGTAGGTTCGAGTCCTACCTGCGGAGCCATATAGAGAAGTACCCAAGTGGCTCAAGGGGCTCCCCTGCTAAGGGAGTAGGTCGGGTAACCGGCGCGAGGGTTCGAATCCCTTCTTCTCTGCCATATTTTTTTTGGCCCCTTGGTCAAGCGGTTAAGACACCGCCCTTTCACGGCGGTAACACGGGTTCGAATCCCGTAGGGGTCATATTTTGAAGCTGATGAAATTATTCATCAGCTTTTTGTATTAAGCATCCTCAATACAAAAACATTTCTTGATAATGAGAGCATGGAATGAATTTGGTTAAAAATGTTCCAAATGTGGTCAGTAATGAAATTTATGATGCCCTTTCCACAAACCACAAAATACTTTCCAGTTTAAATGGTTTATTTTCCACTTAAGCAAAATATTTTCCACTTTGAATGATTTACTTTCCACTCTATATTTATAGGCCCTTAAAACTCGTAATTTAGTATTAAACAAAGGAGATCCTATCATAATTTTGAGGAATCCCTCACATTCCATCACTAATTTTATTAAAGATTTCAATTTATTTTCCACAAACCACAAAATACTTTCCAGTTTAGAAGGTTTATTTTCCACTTTAAGCAAAATACTTTCCACTTTGAATGATTTACTTTCCACTTACGATTATAGGCCCTTAAAACCCGTAATTTAGTACTAAACAAAGGAGATCCAATTATAATTTAGAAAAATATTTTCCACTCGAAATAATTTATTTTCCATTCTAAAACAATTACTTTCCATTATATACTTCCAACTTGCTTTACCTCCTGATGTAAACGTAATCAAAATAAAACTTTTTTTAAGAAATTTAATCAAATATTGTCGAGAATCGTAATTTTCTTTGTCGTATGCAGTCGGATTGTGGTGGAATTTCGAAGAATATGGTGCCTGATAATAGTTATTGTCAGAAAACATAAAAAAGTATTTCGGGAAAACACAATAATTACAATTATAATTGTATTTTGTAATACATATTTTCAATGGAGATGTGAAAAGCCATGGCAGTGAATACTTTTTTTCCTACTGACTACCAGTTGCATTTATTTCATGAAGGAAGTCTTTTTCAAAGTCACCAGCTTTTTGGCGCTCATATCTATAGACATTCCGATAAAGTATATACACGGTTTTGCGTTTGGGCCCCTCGGGCACTGAAAGTGAGGCTTGTTGGGGATTTTAATAATTGGAACGGTAGTGGATATGAACTACAAAAAGTGAATGATGAGGGTGTTTGGATTCTCATTATGGACCAGGACTTTGAAGGTTGTCTTTATAAGTACGAAATTTTTACGGAAAAAGGTGAAGTCCTTAAAAAGGCAGATCCTTATGCCTTTTATTCAGAGCTTCGTCCGAATACTGCCTCCATTGTTTATTCATTAGAAGGCTATAAATGGCAGGATGAACAGTGGATGATTCAAAGGAGAAAACGAAATTTCCTGTCAGAGCCTTCCATAATCTATGAAGTTCATCTAGGGTCATGGATGAAAAAACAGGCGAAAGAATTTTTGTCCTACAAGGAATTGGCAGAAGAACTTCTTCCCTATGTACTTGAGCATGGGTTTACACATATTGAATTATTACCCTTGGTTGAGCATCCGCTTGATGATTCTTGGGGATATCAGGGAACAGGGTATTATTCTGTAACTTCTAGATATGGTACACCGGAAGAATTCATGTATTTTGTTGACCAATGCCACCAGCTGGGAATAGGGGTTATTCTTGACTGGGTCCCAGGGCATTTTTGCAAAGATGCACATGGTTTATATCAGTTCGATGGTACCCATGTTTATTCCTATAGTCATGTAAAGGACCGAGAAAATCCAGTATGGGGAACAGCCAATTTTGATTTAGGGAAGCTCGAGGTCCAAAGTTTCCTGATTTCGAACGCATTGTTTTGGATGCAAAACTACCACATAGATGGCTTCCGAATGGATGCTGTTGCCAATATCATCTATTGGCCAAATGCAGATGGAAAAGTGGAAAATCCATTTGGAATTGAATTTTTAAAGAAATTAAACAAAGAAATCCACGAATATGATCCATCCTTCTTGGTTATTGGGGAGGACTCAACTGATTTTCCGCGCGTCACCACACCTGTTTGTTATGGCGGTTTAGGCTTTGATTACAAATGGAATATGGGCTGGATGAATGACATGCTGGAATATATGGAGACCCCCCCTTATTTTCGCTCAAAGGTACATTCAAATGTAACATTTTCGCTTTTATATGCATTTTCAGAAAACTTCATGCTGCCATTTTCGCACGATGAAGTGGTCCACGGAAAAAAATCATTATTAGACAAAATGCCAGGTGAATATTTAGAAAAATTTGCCCAATTGCGATTATTACTTGGCTATATGTTCGCCCACCCTGGAAAAAAATTATTATTCATGGGATTTGAAATGGGGCAGTTTTCAGAATGGAAGGATAAAGAACAGCTTGATTGGAACCTGCTGGACTATGAAATGCATCAAAAGATGAATGTATATGTTAAAGAATTAACAAAGTTTTACAAACGCTCAAAGCCTCTTTTTGAATTAGACCACCTGCAGGATGGCTTTGAATGGATTGATGCTAATAACCATCACCAATCAATTTTTTCTTTTATTCGAAAAGGTAAAAAACTGGATGAGAATTTAATCGTTATTTGTAATTTTACAGGGGTAGGTTATGAAAATTATTGTGTTGGAATTCCGTTCACTGGTGAATATCGAGAAGTTTTTAATAGTGATTATGAAAAATTCGGCGGTGCCGGATGGATAAATAAAAAGAAAATCATTTCTATAGAGGAGCCGTATCATCGGCAGAAGTACTCTGTTGAACTGACCATTCCACCATTTGGATTCCTCATTATTAGACCTGTCAAAAAGCGAAAGGAGAGAAAAGGAAATGGGAAAGAAAAAGTGCGTAGCCATGCTATTGGCAGGAGGGAAAGGAAGCAGACTTAATTCTCTTACAAAGGATCTTGCAAAACCGGCTGTACCCTTTGGAGGTAAATATAGAATTATAGATTTTCCTTTAAGTAACTGCTCCAATTCAGGAATCGATACTGTTGGTGTTTTAACACAATATCAGCCCCTATTGTTAAACTCGTATATTGGAATCGGCAGTACCTGGGACCTTGACCGTAAGGATGGCGGGGTAACGGTTTTACCACCTTACAGTGAGTCGTCGGAAGTAAAGTGGTATACAGGTACAGCAAGTGCCATTTATCAAAATTTAAATTATCTTAAGCAATATCAGCCGGAGTATGTGTTAATTCTGTCCGGGGATCACATTTATAAAATGAACTATGAAAATATGCTTGAATATCATATTGAAAAAAGGGCGGATGTCACCATCTCTTTAATTGAGGTGCCTTGGGCTGAAGCCAACCGCTTTGGCATTATGAGTACGAATGAGGATATGAGGATTACTGAGTTTGAAGAAAAGCCGAACAGCCCTAAAAATAATCTTGCTTCTATGGGCATTTATATTTTTAGCTGGAATATATTGAAAGAATATTTGGAAATGGATGAAAGAAATCCACATTCCAGCCATGATTTTGGTAAGGACGTTATTCCATTATTATTAGATGAAAAGAAGAAATTATATGCCTATCCGTTTAAAGGGTACTGGAAAGATGTTGGAACAGTGCAAAGCCTTTGGGAAGCCAATATGGACCTCTTGAATAATGAGTGTGAATTAGATTTATTCGACCATGATTGGAGAATTTATTCGGTTAATCCGAATCAGCCGCCGCAATATATTGCTCAAAATGCAATTGTGAAAGAGTCGCTTATTAATGAAGGCTGCACGATTGAAGGAGAAATTGAAAAATCGGTTCTGTTCCAAGGAGTAAGTGTCGGGCATGGGTCAATTATTAAAGAGTCGGTTATTATGCCTGATGCGATAATTGGCAATAATGTTTTGATTGAAAAAGCAATTGTACCATGCGATGTAACAATTCCAGATGGAACGGTAATCCGTTCCTATGAAGATGAAATTATTCTTGTTACCGAAGAGATGTTAAGTGGGTTATTTCCTACTTATTAAATATAGGTTGTATTAAATGACATTGTTGATTTTTTAACCATGTTGATTGGAGCGGAAGGCACGAAGACTCCTGCGTGAGTACGGGGCAGGGGAGACCTCACAGGAGCGCAAGCGACGAGGAGGCTCCCCGGACCACCGCCCTAAGGTGTGCGAAGTGCCTGGAGTGGAAATCAACAGACAAGTTTAACACAGCCTAAATATAAAAAATTGCATGTTCTTTAAAAATTTAGGGAGGGAACAAGGTTTGAAAAGAAAGCTATTAGGAGTAATTGACGCAACAACCTATCATGAAGATTTAGAGGACTTAATCACACACCGTTCACTTGCAGCTCTCCCTTTTGGCGGGCGCTACCGAATGATTGATTTTATTCTTTCCAACATGGTGAATTCAGGAATTCGCAGTGTGGCGATTTTTCCGAAATTACAATACCGCTCCTTAATGGATCATTTAGGTTCAGGAAAAAATTGGGATTTAAATCGAAAACGAGATGGCCTTTTCTTTTTTCCTTCTCCCAATCTCGAAAGCGATCAAAACAAAGTCGGTTCCTTTGATCATTTTGCTGCGAATATGGACTATTTTTATCGCAGCACCCAAGAATATGCAATTATTGCTAATTGCTATACTGTTTTTAATATGGACTTTAAACCTCTTTTGGATTGGCATATCCGTTCAGGTTGTGATATCACCGAACTCCATCACAAAGATGGCCGCCCAATGGAAATTTACTTAGTAAAAACATCCCTGCTAATGAAATTAATTGAAACAAGAAATGAAACAGGATATACCTGTATGAAGGATGTGGTTATGGAGATTGATCATCAATATACAGTGTGCCACCACGTCTATGATGGATATGCAGTGATGATTGATTCCTTCCAAAACTATTATTCTACTAGTATGGAAATCTTAAACCCAACTGTTTGGAAGCAGCTATTTTTAAAAGAACAGCCGATTTTAACAAAGGTAAAGGATGAGCCGCCAACGAAATATATTAAAGGCTCAATCGTAAAAAATACGATGATTGCCAATGGCTGCTTAATTAATGGTACGGTTGAAAATAGTATTATCTCCAGAGGCGTTAAGATTGGCAAAGGGGCTGTTATTAAAAACTGTATTATCATGCAGAAATGTCAGATTGAGGATAATTGTTTCCTAGATTCAGTCATTTTAGATAAAGATGTAAAAGTTCAAGCCGGTACCCGTTTGACAGGGACAGCTCAGAATCCATATGTTATCCGTAAAGGTACGAAACAAGGAGAGTTGATTAATTCGTGAAAGTATTATTTGCAGTTTCCGAGTGTGGTCCATTTGTAAAATCAGGAGGGCTTGCTGATGTTGCAGGCTCTCTTCCAAAAGAATTAAAAAGTCTTGGTACCGATGTCAGAGTAATTCTCCCTAAATATGGCACGATTTCTGATCATTTTAAGAAGGATATGAAAAAAATAAATGAATTTACGGTCTCGGTAGGCTGGAGAAAGCAATATTGCGGGATTGAGGAACTCGAGTATCAAGGACTAACCTTTTATTTTGTAGATAATGAATATTATTTTAAACGAAAAAGCCTTTATGGTTTTTATGATGATGGGGAGAGGTTTGCTTTCTTTAACCGGGCCGTGCTGGAAACGTTAGCCCACCTTAATTTCTTTCCGGATGTCCTTCATTGCCATGACTGGCATACAGCCATGATTCCTTTCCTTCTGAGGAAGGAATATTACAATCGAAAAGGTTACGGTAAAATTCGCACCGTGTTTACGATTCACAATCTTCAATTTCAAGGAATTTATTCAAACGTAGTTTTGGAAGATTTTTTTGGAATAAAGCCGGAGGCTAACGATTTCGGACAATTGGAGTTTTTCGGAAATGTGAATTTTATGAAAGCCGCCATTGTTGCTGCCGATAAAATTACGACTGTAAGTCCTACGTACAAGCAGGAAATTCAAACACCAACATATGGTGAAAAGTTGGACGGTCTCTTGAAGGCAAGAGAAGAGGATCTTTTTGGGATTCTGAACGGAATCGATGAGGATTTTTATAATCCGGAAAAAGATTCATTGATTTATCAGACATACACGGCTAACAATCATGAGAAAAAGCCCGTGAATAAGCGTGAGATTCAAAAGTTTTTTGGGCTGCCACAATCCTCAGGAACACCGTTAATGGTGATGATTTCAAGGCTTACAAGACAAAAAGGACTTGATCTTGTTCAATGTGTTCTAAGGGAAATTCTCCAGGAGGATATACAGGTAATCATCCTGGGAACGGGCGATTATGAATTTGAGGAATATTTCAGACAGGCCTCAAGGGTTTATCCGGAAAAGTTAAAGGTTTATACCGGATTTAGTGAGGAGCTTGCCCATAGGCTATATGCGGCGGCAGACTTATTTTTAATGCCGTCACTATTTGAACCATGCGGGCTTGGCCAGCTTATTGCCATGAGATATGGTGCTATCCCGATTGTTAGAGAAACAGGCGGCTTGAATGATACTGTTCAGTCCTGGAACGAAATTACAGGCGAAGGAAACGGGTTCTCATTCAGTCATTTTAATGCCCACGACATGCTTTATACAATCCGAAGAGCCATTCATTTTTACCGTGATCAGGATGTATGGCCAATGCTCATCAAGAGGGCAATGGAGATGGATAACAGCTGGGCACAGTCGGCATTTAGATATAACCAACTCTATGCAGAACTCATCTCAAGGAGTGAAACTCATGTTTTCTAATAAAAATGAGTTTAAAAGAACCTTTTTAAAAAGAGTTGAGATGGTATGCGGGACTAGTTTTGCTGAGAGTTCGGAGCAGGATCATTTTCAAACGCTTGGAAATATGATTCGCGAATATGTTAGCAATGATTGGATTAAAACAAATGAACGGTACCGGGAAACGAAGGGAAAACAGGTTTATTATCTGTCCATCGAGTATCTGCTAGGAAAACTATTACGGCAGAATTTGATTAATCTTGGTATCGAGGATGTGGTCCAGGAAGGGCTGGAGGAGCTTGGAATCGATTTAGGTGAGTTAGAAGAGTTTGAAGCGGATGCTGGCTTGGGAAACGGCGGATTAGGCAGGCTGGCCGCCTGTTTTTTAGATTCCCTGGCCTCGCTGAATTTACCGGGTCATGGACATGGAATCCGATATAAACACGGGTTGTTTGAACAAAAGATTGTCGATGGATACCAGGTTGAACTCCCTGAGCAATGGCTGCGGAGCGGTAATGTTTGGGAAATCCGGAAAGCGGATTTGGCTGTTAAAATTCCATTTTGGGGGAAGGTAGAAGCTAAAATGGAAAATGGCCACCTTCTGTTTCAGCATCTGAATGCAGAAACCATTACGGCTGTGCCGCATGACATGCCGGTAGTTGGCTACCATACGGATACCGTTAATACATTAAGGCTTTGGAATGCTGAGCCCTCTCAGTTTCCTATTCACCATGACATTTTAAGGTATAAAAGAGAAACAGAGTCTGTTTCGGAATTTTTATATCCTGACGATACTCATGATGAAGGAAAAATACTGCGGTTAAAGCAGCAATATTTTCTCGTTTCCGCGAGCCTGCAATCGATTATTAAATCCTACCGGCAACAGCATGGCGATTTAACGCAGCTTCATAAGAATGTCAGTATCCACATCAATGATACGCACCCGGTTTTGGCCATACCGGAATTGATGCGGATTTTAATTGATGAGGAGTCCTTTGAATGGGACGAGGCATGGCATATTACGAAAAATACAATTTCTTATACGAATCATACCACTTTGACAGAGGCACTGGAGAAATGGCCGATAAGAATTTTCCGACCGCTGCTGCCAAGGATTTATATGATTGTTGAAGAGATAAATGAAAGGTTTTGCAAGGAGCTTTGGGAGCGTTATCCGGGTGATTGGGAACGGATTGGAATGCTTGCTATTATTGGGGATGATCAGGTGAAAATGGCTCACCTAGCCATTGTCGGAAGCTTTAGTGTGAATGGTGTTGCCAAGCTGCATACAGAAATTTTAAAAAATCGGGAAATGAGTCAGTTTTTTGAACTGTTTCCAGAAAAGTTCAATAATAAGACGAATGGAATCGCCCACCGCCGCTGGTTATTAAAATCAAATCCGAAATTATCGAATTTAATCACGGAAACGATTGGATCAGACTGGATACAAGCACCGAATGAATTAATTCGCCTAAACGATTTTGAAAATAATACAACCTTCCTTGACCAGTTAGCCAAAATTAAAAAGGGTAATAAAGTGAGACTTGCTGAAATTATTTATGATAAAACAGGAGTAGCTGTGGATACAAATTCTATTTTTGATGTCCAGGTAAAAAGACTTCATGCCTACAAGCGCCAGCTTCTCAATGTTTTACATATAATGTATCTCTATAATCAGATTAAAGAAGATTCCAGTTTTTCAATGGTTCCCAGGGTGTTTATATTTGGAGCAAAAGCTTCTCCTGGATACTATTATGCAAAGAAAATCATAAAATTGATTAATACGGTTGCGGAAAAGGTCAATCATGATCCAAAAATCGGTGATCGTATGAAAGTCATTTTCATGGAAAATTATCGTGTTTCACTAGCGGAGAAAATATTCCCTGCTGCAGATGTAAGTGAACAAATTTCCACAGCGAGTAAAGAAGCTTCCGGAACGGGAAATATGAAATTTATGATTAATGGAGCGCTTACAGTCGGAACACTGGATGGTGCTAATATTGAAATCCGTGAATTAGTAGGGGATTCCAATATTTTTACCTTTGGGCTTACGGCGGATGAAGTATTGCATTATTATCAACATGGCGGCTACCAATCGCTTGAATACTATCATCATGATTGGCGTATCAGACAGGCTGTGGACCAATTGGTCAATGGATTCTTCTCGGGTGTATATAATGAATTTGAGCCGATTTTCGATTCTTTATTAGAGGAAAATGACCAATATTTTGTTTTAAAGGACTTTGCCTCTTATGTGGATATCCAAAAGGTCATTGGTAAAACCTTTATGGAACCATTAAAGTGGCAAAAAATGAGCCTGGCGAACATTGCAAATGCCGGCTATTTTTCCAGCGACCGAACGATTCAGGAATATGCGGATGATATTTGGGGGATTAAATGATAAAAGGGAGACTGAAAAATTCAGTCTCCCTTTTATTTATGAAAAAAAGTGCCCGATAAAAATTCCAACTGCAAGTAAAAATCCAAAAATCGTATTCGTTTGGGCTGTAGCTTTCATGGCAGGTGCCATTTTGATCGGCACGGTGTTTTCGATAAATCCCTTTGTTGCCTTGATTGCTTTTGGTGCACTAATAATGACAAGTGCTACCCAGGCAGGAGTGATCCCAGCGATAATTAAAGCCAAAACCCAAAGATATGAAAAGGTAAACATTCCGGCGAGTAAATAAATCGCCCTTTTTTTACCTAATAGAATCGCGACAGTTTTACGGCCGTTTTCTTTATCGCCATCAAGGTCACGAATGTTATTGGAAAGCATGATTTCACCAACCAGCACCATACTCGGTACAGAAACTAAAATACTGGTGCTGTTCACAGTACCTGTTTGAATAAAGAAGGATATTAAAATAATCAACATTCCCATAAAGAAACCAGAAAAAAGCTCTCCAAAAGGTGTATAGGCAATCGGATAAGGTCCGCCTGTATAAAAATATCCAATGGCCATACAAATTAACCCTACTATAGCAAGCCACCAGCTGCTGTTCGCACAAATATATACTCCTAATAATAAGGCGATTCCATAAAAACCAAAAGCAAGATTTAAAACGGTTTTTGGTTTAATTCCATCTCGGACAATCGTACCGCCAATACCAACTGAATGTTCATTATCCAGACCGCGTTTAAAATCAAAATATTCATTAAACATATTGGTTGCTGCTTGAATCAACAAGCTGGCAATAAGCATGGCTATAAAAAGTCCAGCGTGGAATTTTCCATATTTTAATGCAAGTGCGGTACCAAGAAGTACAGGTACAAATGATGCTGTTAACGTATGAGGACGGGTCATTTGCCACCAAACTTGAAAACCACGGTTTGATTCCACAGCTGGACGCTGTATATTTGGCTGCATACTTGTTCTCTCCCTTTTAAAATTTTATCTATATCTCAAGTATAAATTTCTAATAAGACTTACTATCTTTCCAAATACTAAGTGTAAGAAATCTACGGGTCAGTGTCAATGGAATTTTATTAGTCTCCCTAGAAGATAATACCTGTTTTGCCGGAACAACGTGTTTATTTTAACTAAAACATACTATTTTTATAAGAAAGATACTTTTTCTTATATAATAAGGAATAAAAAAGCAGGATAAAGGCAAGGATTATTGACTTTTTTACAATGGGAGTAGTATGGTTAAATAGGCTTGAAAATGAATGGATAACAGCTTTTTTAGCTGTTTTGGAGGGATTTTTTTGGTTACCATTCACGAATTAGAATTAAAGGAAAGGGGTCTATTGGCTCTTTCACGGGCGAAAAAGCTTGGTCGGTCCATTTTGGTAAGTGAAGTGCACAAAATAGCCGGGATGAACCCATTTACATTTTTTATGATGGGGAAGGAACGTTATCTGGGTGAGCGCTTTTTCTGGAAGGACCCAACGGATGAAATGGTGATTTCAGGTATTGGAATATCAAAACAAATTCAGTCGGATCAGGCTACTGACCGCTTTTTTCTTGTTGACAAAGAATGGAAGAATTTTTTAAAGGAAAGTTTTATTTATAATTCATATGGAGAATTGGGAATTGGCCCCCTCATGTTTGGCGGATTTTCTTTTGACCCTTACAAACCAAAAACAAATCTTTGGTCAAAATTTTCGGATTCACTGTTCCATATCCCAAAATACATGCTAAGTATCATAAAGGGTCAGACCTATTTAACAACAAATATTGTTTGCACCCCTAATGATGATGAATCATTATTTACAAAAATTCAGGATGAAAGAAATCTGCTTTTACGTTCAATGAACCAAAAGAACGAAACGAAATCTGCCATTCTTCTTGAAACGGAAGAAATTTCTCCAGAGTCTTGGAAAGCCTCGGTGGAGGATGTTGTAAAGGACTTGAAGGCTGGTCCGTTAAAAAAGGTGGTTCTTGCCCGCGAACTCCGATTGTTATTTGATGATTTTGTTGAACCGGAATCGGTATTGAATCGTTTATTTGAACAGCAAAAAGATAGTTATCTCTTTATTTTTGAATCCAATGGCGATTGTTTTATCGGGGCCACACCTGAACGGCTCATCAAAAAACAGGATCATCACATTTTTTCAACTTGTCTGGCCGGTTCTATTTCAAGAGGGCAAACAGAGGAAGAAGATCATCTTTTAGGTGAAACATTATTAACTGATAAAAAAAATCTAATTGAGCATCGTTATGTTGTCGAAATGATTAAGGAAGCCTTGGAGGAATCCTGTGAAGAAATGATTCTACCGGATAAACCCCAATTAATGAAAATTAGAGATATTCAGCATCTTTACACACCGGTTGTTGGCAAAGGCAAGAGTGATGCTTCTTTGCTCCGCATTGTTGAACGTCTCCATCCAACACCTGCACTGGGTGGACTGCCTAAAAAAGAGGCAGTCGAAAAAATCAGGGAAGTGGAAAAACTCGATCGCGGTTTTTATGCGGCTCCTCTTGGCTGGATGGATTATCGTGAAAATGGAGAATTTGCGGTAGCAATTCGGTCCGGCCTTATTCAGGGGAAGGAAGTCTCTTTATTTGCCGGGTGCGGTGTAGTGGAGGATTCGGAATCAGAAAGTGAATATTTGGAGACGGGCTTAAAATTTAGACCAATGCTTCGTGCTCTTGGAGGAAATTAATATGAGTCATCAAGAATCATTAACTGCTTATATTGCAGCATTTGTCTCGGAACTGGTTCTCTCCGGCATCACAGATGTGGTAGTCAGCCCGGGCTCCCGTTCGACACCAATGGCTATGGTAATAGCAGAACATCCGGATTTAAAACTACATATCCATGTGGACGAACGCTCGGCTGCCTTTTTTGCATTAGGGATTGCAAAGGCTTCCAACCGTCCTGTAGCAATTCTTTGTACATCAGGTACTGCTGCCGCTAATTATTATCCTGCGATTGTCGAAGCAAAGTACGCCAGGGTACCCTTACTTGTATTTACAGCAGACAGGCCGCATGAACTTCGGGACGTAGGGGCGCCGCAGGCGATTGAACAGCTTCATTTATATGGCCATCATGTGAAATGGTTTACAGAGATGCCTTTACCTGAAAAAAGTGATGAAATGATCCGCTATGCAAGGACAGTCTGTGCCCGTGCTGTATCCATTGCGGCAAAGGCACCAGCTGGTCCTGTTCATTTGAATTTTCCTTTTAGGGAGCCATTAATTCCTAAAATAGCTGATGATCTGTTTCAAACGACGGAACGCCCTGAAGGGTATGTAAAGGTTGTTAATGGGGACATTGTGATTACTGATGAACAGTTTAAGGAAATTGCCGCCCTTTTAAAAGGGAAAGAAAAAGGAATTATTGTTTGCGGTCATATTGCGGACAAGACATTTGGAGATCGTGTAACAAAATTGGCTGAGACCTTAAAGTTTCCAATCCTTGTTGACCCGTTATCACAGCTTAGAAGCGGGATTCACAGTCAAGAAAATATCATTGAAACCTATGATACGTTTTTACGCAATGACGATGCTAAAAACGCTTTAAAACCTGATATCGTGATTCGTTTTGGGGCTATGCCGGTTTCAAAAGCGCTAAACATCTTTTTAAAAGAAAATCACAGTGCATTGCAATTGGTTATCGATGGCGGGGGCGGCTGGCGTGATCCGGCAAGCTTAACGACCAACATGATTTATTGTCATGAAGCAACCTTTTGTGAAAAGTTGCAAGCAAATGTAGAAATACAATCAGCTTCATCTTTTTTAAGTAAGTGGAAAAGTGTCAATCAGTTAACAAAGGATCATATGACAATGATAAGGGATACGCCACAGTTAAGCGAAGCAAAATTATTCTGTCAGCTGGCAGACATGCTTCCTGAAGGCGCCACTTTATTTGTCGGAAACAGTATGCCCATTCGGGACTTGGATAGTTTTTTCCTTAATAATGATAAATCGATTACGGTTATGGCTAATAGAGGTGCAAACGGCATTGATGGTACAGTATCCACTGCCTTAGGTGCCGCTTTATATTCAAAGACACTTTACCTTGTGTTAGGAGATTTAACCTTTTTCCATGATTTAAATGGATTATTGGCGGCGAAGCTACATAATATCGATATTCAAATTCTTGTGATAAATAATAATGGGGGAGGAATATTCTCTTTTCTTCCACAATCAGAGCATCCCACTCATTTTGAGCTGCTGTTCGGCACCCCAATAGATATTGATTTTGAACACGCCGTAAAGATGTATCATGGTGAATTTACAAGAATTACGGATTGGGATCATTTATATTCAATGATGAAAGCAGATCCCCCCAAAGGTTTAAAAGTAATTGAAATGGTGACAAATAGAGAGAAAAATACAGAGGAACACCGCGAATTTTGGCGTTCTGTTTCCCGGGAAATATCAAATTTTGTCAAAGGTGACCATGAATGGATGTAATGGTTGAAAATCTTCAGTATCATGTTGAAATTTGTGGGACAGGATTCCCACTGCTGCTATTGCATGGGTTTACAGGTGATTCCTCAACATGGTCACCTTTTTGTTCTGTTTGGGGAGGGCACTCAAAATTAATCATTCCCGACATTATTGGACATGGTAAAACTGAGATTAGCCAAGACCTTAATCGCTATAAGATGGAGTCGGCTGCAAGGGACTTGAACCTTCTGCTCGATCGATTGGGTATTAATCAGGTTGACGTTCTTGGATATTCGATGGGAGGAAGACTTGCTTTAAGCTTTGCCATTCTTTATCCTGAAAAAGTAAGAAAATTGATATTGGAAAGTGCTTCACCTGGCTTGGAAACAGAAGAAGAACGGAAAAATCGCTGCATGAATGATTTAAAACTGGCAAACCGTATAAAGGAGCAAGGGATTGAATCATTTGTTGATTATTGGGAGAAGATTCCGTTGTTTTCAACCATGGAGCAAATCCCGGATAAAACAAAGAAGGTCATCAGACAACAGCGGTTAACGAATTCACCGGTCGGTCTTGAAAATAGCTTAATTGGAATGGGAACGGGCGCCCAGCCTTCTTGGTGGGGAAATCTGCAGCTGCTAAATTGTAATGTCCTCATCCTATCAGGTGAAAAGGATCTTAAGTTTTGTGGAATTGCGGAAAAGATGTATCAAAAGCTAAAAATGGCTTCATGGGTTGTTGTTGAAAATAGAGGACATGCAATTCATGTGGAAGATGCAGAAAAGTTTGGTACAATAGTAAGTGACTTTTTGTCGAATAATACAAAAGGAGGAGTAATGTATGACAGTTGAATGGGTTGCAGGTCGCAAGTATGATGAGATTCTTTATGAAACTTATAATGGTATTGCTAAAATATCCATTAACCGTCCGCAAGTACATAATGCTTTTACACCAAAGACCGTAATGGAATTAATTGATGCTTTTGCCTATGCGCGCGATGATTCAGATGTTGGTGTTATTATCTTAACAGGCGCAGGAGATAAAGCATTTTGTTCCGGTGGAGATCAAAAGGTCCGCGGACATGGCGGATATGTTGGGGAGGACCAAATCCCGCGTTTAAATGTACTTGATCTTCAACGTTTAATCCGTGTCATTCCAAAACCGGTCATCGCCATGGTTAAAGGATATGCCATTGGCGGAGGACATGTCTTACATGTTGTCTGTGACTTAACAATTGCAGCAGACAATGCTGTTTTTGGTCAAACAGGTCCAAAGGTTGGAAGTTTTGATGCCGGATATGGTTCAGGATATCTTGCCAGAATTATTGGTCATAAAAAAGCACGCGAAATTTGGTATTTATGCCGTCAATATAATGCTCAAGAGGCACTTGATATGGGCCTTGTCAACACGGTTGTTCCACTTGCGCAAGTAGAAGAAGAAACCATTAAATGGTGTGAAGAAATGCTTGAAAAAAGCCCAACAGCTCTTCGCTTCATCAAAGCGGCCATGAACGCTGATACAGATGGTTTAGCGGGACTACAGCAATTTGCCGGGGATGCAACATTACTATACTATACAACGGATGAGGCAAAAGAAGGCCGCGATGCCTTTAAAGAAAAGCGTAAGCCTAATTTCGGCCAATTCCCGCGTTTTCCTTGATTGTAAAAAACAATCTTCACCGCAGCTTGATGGTCTCCATCAAGCTGTTTTACTAGTCGCTGGGCGCTGGAGCTGGACAGTTGTCTAGGAATAATGAAGTTAAAAGGTGATTCATGGAAAGTTGGTGACGATAATGCAAAATGCCTTAATGCCAAATCTTTTAACGAAAAGAGCATTCTTAACGCCCGATCGGGTAGCGGTTTATTTTGATGACAAGCAACTAACCTTTAAAGAACTTTACAATCAATCACTTAGTACCGCAGGTAAATTACAAGGCCGAGGGATTCAAAAGGGACAATATGTTGGGGTTTTATTAAAAAACAATCTTGATACAGTTGTGATATTATTTGCCCTTCAGCTTCTTGGAGTTAGAGCAGTTATTCTCAATAACCGTTTAACCTCTTCCGAATTAGTTTGGCAATTAAAAGACTCTCAGGCAGCCTCTTTAATTACTGAAGGAAGTTTTGCCGATAAAGAACTTGAAATTAGAGATATGCTTCCAACCCTTCCTACTCATTTAAAAGAACAATTGGACAGCCTTCCAACTGAAATTCCCGATATACTAGAGGAAATCAATCTTGAAGATGTTTGTACCATTATGTACACATCAGGGACAACAGGTAATCCAAAAGGAGTAATGCAAACATATGGAAATCACTGGTGGAGTTCGGTTGGATCAGCACTTAACCTAGGATTTATCGATACGGATTGCTGGCTTTGTTCGGTCCCTCTATTTCATATCAGTGGGTATTCGATCCTCATGCGGAGTGTCATATATGGAATGCCAGTTGTTCTACATGAGAGTTTTGACGTTGAAAAAACCATTCAGGATTTTCAAAGCAAGCGAGTAACGATTATGTCTGTTGTGGGAAATATGTTAACCAGGATTATTGAATTTCTTGGGGAAGAACCGCTGCCGGAATATTTCCGCTGCTTTCTTCTTGGAGGAGGTCCCGCTCCATTGCCATTACTTGAAGCCTGCGTTGCAAAAAATATTCCTGTTTTCCAAACCTATGGAATGACGGAAACCTCTTCGCAGATCGTTACCCTGTCACCCGAATACAGTATTTCAAAATTAGGTTCAGCAGGGAAGCCCTTATTCCCATCAGAAGTTCAAATAAAGCATGAAGATGGTCAAAAAGCCAAAGAAGGAGAAGCCGGAGAAATTTTTGTCAAAGGTCCCAATGTTACTTCAGGTTATTTAAACCGTCCCGGAGCTATGTTGGAGAAGGTGCATGATGGATGGTTTTCTACCGGGGATATTGGCTATTTGGACGAGGAAGGCTTTTTATATGTTTTAGACCGCCGTTCTGATTTAATCATCTCTGGTGGGGAAAATGTTTACCCCGCTGAAATTGAAGCTGTTCTTTTATCTCATCCTGATGTTATGGATGCTGGTGTAACGAGCCGGGAGGATGAAAGATGGGGGCAGGTACCCATTGCCTTTATTGTCCAAAGAGATGAACGCGGCACGGCCGAAGAACTTAAGCAATTTTGTTTAAAACGTTTAGCGAAGTATAGAGTGCCGAAGGATTTTTATTTTGTTGAAGAACTCCCAAGGAACGCTTCTAATAAGCTTTTAAGAAGAATGCTTGGAAAATAACGAAAAAGAACTGGGCATGCCCGGTTCTTTTACAAGATAATAAAGTATTACATTCTTCGAGAATTGTCCAGCTTCAGCGCCTAGCCCCTCGAGTCGCTTCAGCCCTGCCGATGAAGTCAAAAAACGACTTCACCGTCAGGGCTTTCAACGCTTGTCGGTGCTGACCAGGGCGCTTCCGATTTTCTCTTTACATGCCTTCAGGTTCAAAGGTTTGACAATCTGTTTCTTGGATATTGTCTGCGGTTTTTCCTTTATGACTTACTACATAAATTTGTTCAGCGCTGCATTTATTTCCTTTTGCCCAATAGGTACAGTTATTGACTTCACATAAAACATCTTTTGCCAAAAGTATCACTCCCATTTGATTTCGTAATACAGATATAGCTTTTGATGTTATGTTTTGAATCATCCATGGGAGTATTAGGAATCTTATTTAAAGAATGCGGTTTTTAACGTTGCTAAATTTTTCTTCTTTTTTCAGGCAAAAATTTTACCGCTGGTAGTAGAATTTATAATAAGATAAAAACAGGGAAAACGATACGAAAGGTAGATGGGTATGGCAGAGCATAAAATGTTAAATGAAATTTTGGATTATAATAAGCAATTTGTGGAAAATAAGGAATATGAAAAATATGAAACAACCAAATATCCTAAGAAGAAAATGGTAATTCTTACTTGTATGGACACTCGATTGTTGGAGTTGCTGCCAAAGGCATTGAATCTAAATAATGGAGATGTTAAACTGGTCAAAAATGCAGGAGCAATTGTTTCCCATCCTTTTGGAAGTATTATGCGCAGTATTTTGATTGCAGTCTATCAATTACAGGCAGAGGAAGTAATGGTTATCGCTCATCATGATTGCGGCATGAGCGGATTAAAAGCCGATTCGGTAATTGAAAGCATGAAAAAGCGGGGGATTTCGGAAGAAAGACTTGAAACGTTAAAATATGCCGGGGTTGACTTTGAAGAATGGCTTCATGGCTTTGACTATGTGGAAGAAAGTGTTGTTCACAGTGTGAATACGATAAAACATCATCCGTTAATGCCTGAAAGTGTGCCAGTCCATGGTCTTGTGATTGATCCGAAGACAGGAAAGCTTGATTTGATTGTCGATGGATATGACGATTAATTTCCATTATTCCTTTTCTTTTTTTCCGGAACAGGATCAAAGCCGCCTGGGTGAAAGGGATGACATTTTAAGATACGTTTGATTGTCAGCAATCCCCCCTTTATCGCTCCAAAACGTTGAATGGCCTCTAAGCCATAATGGGAGCATGTTGGATAAAACCGACACGTTGGCGGTTTTAAAGGGGAAATCCCCACTTGGTAAAAACGAATCAGCCCAATAAACGCTTTTTTTAACATATAGTTCACCTCCTAATCATCATGTACAACATACCATATTTTTAAAATAACGTCTAAATAGTTAATTTAAACTAAGTAGATGAAAAAACTCGGAATTTATAGTATGATAGGAAACAGATATGTAAAGGAGTGATGGAAATGCCTTCAGTTGAAAGCTTTGATTTAGACCATAATGCTGTTAAAGCTCCGTATGTCAGACACTGTGGTGTCCAAAAGGTGGGCAGCGACGGTGTTGTAAATAAATTTGATATCCGATTTTGCCAGCCAAATAAAGTGGCAATGAAACCAGATGCGATTCATTCTCTGGAGCACTTGCTGGCACATAATATTCGTGAGGCAGCTGAAAAGTATGATTTCAGTATTATTGATATCTCGCCAATGGGATGCCAAACTGGATATTACTTGGTTGTCAATGGTGAACCAACAGTTGAAGAAATTATTGACCTTATTGAAGATACAATGAAAATTTGCCTTGAAGCAACAGAAGTTCCTGCTGCAACAGAAAGACAATGTGGTCAGGCTAAACTTCATAATTTAGAAGCCGCTAAAGAGTTAATGCGTGAATGGCTAAAAAATAACAAAGAAGAATTAAAGCAGGTTTTTGCATAACATAAAAAAATTCCTATTCACTTGAATAGGAATTTTTTTATGGTTTTTTTTGCTCTGCGTTTTCCTTGTTTTCTTTCTCTATATAAGGATTATCATCTAATGAATCGACTGTATGTTTATAAGAATAGGCTTTTGATGTGGTAAGGACAGCAAGCAGCAAAACGACAATTACAATTACAATACATACTACGAAAACCGTGTACATCATAATCCCCCTTTCATCCCTATTGTAGCATTGCAGCAACCTTTCTGAGTATAAAAAAAGGAAATTGCCTTAAAGCAATTTCTCTTATTGTAATATGTAAATTTAATGGATATTACGAGGGGAAAAAGTATGTGTTCGGTGCTGGCCATATTCTTCTTGAGCAAATTTTCCCTTTAAACTCTCGATTAGATATAATCCCATTAAATCGTAAAGCTCCTGTTTATCCATATCCTGGATTAAAGCAAGCAAATCTTCATGGGACATTTCTTCAAGAAATGCAAACGCAAGCATATCGATATCTTCTTCATCACCAGTTAATTTATTCCGGTACATTTCATATAGTTCATCAACTAATTTCAATCCGTTCACCTCCAATGAGAAAAAATTTTACTTATTCACTATTTTACCCCTTTTTACCATTTAAAAATCTTTTTGCTTAATTTTATGATAATTAAACAGCATTCATTTGTAAAACCAAAAATAAAAAAAGAAAAAATTTTTCTTGGTGGAAAGTAATCATTTGGTTAATTGGAGAAAAGGGTAGTTGTTTACTACCCTTTTATTGGAAGTGATTGGTTTTTAAAAAAAAGCAAGTTCTGTCTTATCAATGAATAGTTCTCTAACTTTTACATGGTCAGGAATCAGCGGATGGTTTCTAATGACGTTGACACAGGTTTGTACATGGTTTTTTAATGTACCGCTGCCCTCAAGCCATTCCTTTATATTCCTTTCTGGAAACTCAGGCTTGCAATGTTTAAAAAGATAATCAAATGTTTGAATTTTGTCCTGTAATTTTTTATCTTCGGATATCTTTTTAAAGATTGCCTCAATATTTTTTTTGTTTTCTTCTTCAGTAGCCGTCACAAAGATTTCTTCAACATTTTCTTTGTAAACAGCAAGAATGATGTCTCTCATTGTATCACTGAAAGGAGAAGTAATGGGTAAATAACTTTGCAAAACTAAGGTGTTTTCAGGATTCATTTGGGAATTCTCTTTCATGATTCGTTCCATTTGATGGTCCTTTGCAATCACAAAAAGCAACTTTTTCTTTTTATCCATAGCCATTTCTTTCACCTCTAATTCCTTTTATTAAGATAATTTGGTCTCTAAATTACTCGAAAGTTTAAAAACCATGACCCGTTCTCCGGTGCGTGTACTGATATCGGTGTAAAAACTAACAACTTCCTCACCTGTTATCGTGAAAATAATCTCCTTTAATTCTTCTATACCCGTTTCAACTAAACTGTTTCGGGTCTTTTTAACTGATAATAGCCCCTCTTTATCCTGACATAGCGAATATTCTGCGGGGGATAATATACCATGTAATAGTACGATAATCATATCTCGTAAGATATCTGATTTAACGGATACAGAGCCGCGTCCAAGATAATTTTTCTCCCAATGAGTTAAAGCTTTACTTATTTCGGCTTCAAAAGCTCCTTTTGACTTATCCATAATGATTTCTTTTCCTTCTCTCTAAAAAAATTACATGTATAGACGAACGAATATTTGGATGTTTTTTCTAAAAATAAAGAAAGTAAAAATTTTCGTCTTTGAGAATTGTCCAGCGCAAGCATCCTAGCCTTTCGATTGTCTTATGCTATGCCTGAGGCTAACCAAGGCGCTTATGCTTTTCTGAATGGGAGAATGGCTAGGACCAACTTTCCCAATTTCCTTCCGGATCAATAGACGCTAGTCGTAACCATCCATTTTGAACTTTTTGACGGAAATCCTGATTTTGGTTGAGTATCCTTTTCACATAGTCCCTTGGTGATTGGATGACTACCAACAGCCTTAATGGAGCGTGATATACCTCCTTATCGGATTGCATCACAGACTGCCAAGGAAGTCCAAATAATAGGTCGCTGGCATTCCCTTGCATGACTCCAATACCGGCTGTTACCGTTTGGGTAGCTTTATTACCGCTGCCATAATAGTGGGGAGCAACAGTAGATGCATAATACTGTAAGTTAATCCATTGGGATACTGTTCCCGGGCCACTAATAATTGCGGCAAGCAAATCACTATTTTTATCATCATGCCAATTATAATTATGCAGAAACACTCTTCCATTCAGATCGCAATCCCGGGTAAGGTTTCGTTCACCTATAATAAAGGCGGCATTACGTGCCAATCCCCATTCTGGACGTACTTCACTCCAATCTTCTGCAAATCGCTCAGCTTCTGCCTTCGGATCTTTATAATTAAAGTTGATATTTGGTAATTGTGGTATACGTTCAGCATTTGCTTTTTGACTAACTTTTACTAGTATCGTTTCGATTTGATCAAAAGCTTCCCTAGCTGTTTCGGTAAGGTCGGGAACATAAAGCCATTTAAGTTCATCAACGGTCGTGATATGTTCGGCCGCCGCAAAAACAGTTTCTTCCGGTATCAAAATTCCTTCCAACGCGAGAGATTGGCGAACCTTTGGAAGATTGCACAAGGCTGCGAGGACCCGGGCATTGAATCCGCTTGATGTACCGCCACATGCCCCACAATCTAACGAGGAGGAATATGGATTATTTGTGCTGTGGCTGCCATGACCGCAAATGACCACTAATGGAGCGAAATGCTTCGTAAGCCCCATCATTTTCAACGCTTGGCGTACATAGTATACTTTTTCGGTATCACTAAATCCAACAGGCAGCGCACAATCCAAAGTATGTTCATGGTCTAATGAGAGCTTAGTCGAAGGTTTGCGCAGCCATGTTTTTTTGATTTTGTGAAAAGCAGATCCTGCTCTTCGTGGAATAAAGCTCCTTGCCAATGTTTGCAGACCGAGCCAGGGACCACTGATTTCCGGCAGAATCAGGCTGGAAGGCAAGTTATGTTTCATTGTCTTAAAAGTGGTGCTAAGTGATTTGGCAGCATGATCCCGTTGTTGATATTGCTCAAACTCCAACTCAGATGAAGTTTCTTTTACTTTCATTTGCGGTTTGAACATAACGGGTAAAGAATCATGGCTGTGTTGACTGCCAAGCTTAGTTGTTTCAATGGGCAATCCGAAAAAACCAGCTGCTCCAAATGTTTCAAAAGGACCCTCTTGTTCAAGTTTCCGGCGAAAAGGTTCTGAACGAACATCAATGCAAAAAACAACTTGAGCCATTACGGGATTTTCTTTTTTTCCTGAAGCCAGTTGTTTTGATGTGATCATCTTCATTATTTGATCTTCGTATGTTTTTTCCCATGCTTCTAACCATAGGCGCTGACGGACAGCCTGATCAAAACGATAGGCAAGTGTCAAATGTGCTTTTAGTTCCGTTGCAGACAACTGGGATAATAAGCTAATGGGCATGTCACCCCATTGAACCCAAGCCGCGACCAACGGTTCTAAGAAGTCTTTATCTTCTATTTTTTGCTCGGGCAATGGGAGATAGGGTTTCATCAATGCAGATTCCATCGAAACCCGAACAGCTAAATATTCCTGAAGCAGGGAATCCTCCTGGGATGATTGCTGGGAGCGCCACAGCATCATGCCCGCCCAGCCTGGAAGGGCAAGTAAATGGGCTTCAAGATATTCCTGGACCTCTGAAAACGGGATTTCCAGTTCTAGCAATGCCTTCATTAAAGCATCTTCAGCTTTTTCAGGTCCGTCATTTAGCTGCTTACGTACGGTCGATTTTAAGGCTGGATCAAACTTAATCAGTCTCTGCCACGCCTGATAGAAACCATCTTCACGACTCGGCATGGACCAGACAGCTTGGGATTCATCCAGAAACAATTTGCACCATTTAATCATGTGACGATTGAGATCCTTCGCTATCGTATTATTACTCTGCTGCACCAGTCGCTGACTGAATGTTTTAACAGCTCGCTTTCCGTTAATTTGGTACCTTAAATGACTTGCTTTTTTTACTAATTTTTTTAATTCGGGCCCTTCCAAGGCTTTAGAAGGTGATGGTTCCATCGAAAGGGCAGTACGGCAGAAACGTTCCGCAACATCATGAGGAATGCCTAAAGTTTGTGAGTCCAGCCATTGTTGCAGCAAGATATCCAGAAATTCGTGACGAATTTCACCCCGATCACGTGCAGATTGCAGGATAGAATTATTAGGATATATATCTACATCCATTACATCTTTTAATCGACGTGCGACTTCTTCAAATGGCTGCTGTTCCAATCCCATCCAAGGATTTCGTGCCGCAAATGTGGTTATAGGCCCGAGGGGTGCTATAACCTCACTTGCTGCCTTTACTAAATCGTTAAGATTTTGGGAATATAATTCATTTTCCAAACTGTATGATTTAGCCAATGTTAATGTAGTACTCACCGTACATTCCCTCCTTGTGACAGTAATCGTGTAAGATACTTAGGATGACTTTCAAAGAAATTATTTTTCGGTTCACTTAAACGTAAGAGCCATAAATAAATGACAGTAAAGAAAGTGGATGAACGATACCGATTGAATAAAAGGCCAAGAGCACTGCCGGCAAGCAGGATAAACAGAAGAATAATGGTTGCCGGTGCTGGAGATTCTTTTCCAATCTGCACAGTTTTATCTAACATGTGATAAAAGGCGGTATGTACCAGGTTGAATACAATGCCCGCTCCTGCAAATAGAATCAATCCTGCTATACGCCCAAGACTGCCGTTTCCATTCGCCACAAGCTGTCTCCAGGCAAGTAACACTGACCATCCTAAAATAAGGGCGCTGATTAATTGATATCCGTCTTTAGGAGAAGTCAGCCAAAATCCACCTCCCATTAGAAGAGCCACAATGGCTCCAATGATAGTCCAAATCAAAGACGAAGGCTGGGGAGTCCGGATTGTGGATTTATGGTGATGAACGGCAGAACCTGCCTGCAAGAAAAGAGTAGCTTTGAATAGGCCGTGTAACATCGCATGAATGATCGCTGCCCAATAGGCGCCCAAAGCACATTGAATGAGCATAAAGCCCATCTGTGCTATCGTGGAACCTACCAGCTGTCGTTTATAGTCAACCTGAATAAGCATAATACCTGTTCCCATTAAAACTGAAAAACTAGATAATATAAGCAGCACAACCTGCGCAGCATCCCCGCTGAATATTGGCGCGAAACGAGTTAACAAAATTCCACCGGCATTTACGATACCTGCATGCATAACAGCAGAAATAGGCGTTGGCGAAATAGCTGAGTCCAATAGCCAGCGTTGGAAAGGCCATTGTGCCGCCGGAATAACAACAGCTGCAATTAACAGCAGGTTAATACAGGTTTTTTCCCATGAATCAAGTTCCTTCAGACTATTCGTTGATAGAACTTGCGACAATTCCCAATGACCAGTCTCATGTGTGATCCAAATGACGGCTGTTAAAAGAATTATCCAACTAAATGCAAACAAACGGCCGGACACTACGGAAGTATTCCTTGCTACCTGCCATTCCTTTTTTAAACCTATGAGGATGGTTAATCCGAGAAGCGTCACTCCCCAGAAAAGTAACAGCAAACGAAGGTCATTACTAAGCCAGGCAAGAGAATCGGCAATAGTAGTAATAGTTAGTAAGGCAAAATATTTCCTATAGGAATGTTCACCAAGTAAATAATGAACAGAATAACGCTGCACAATAAAACTAATGGTAAGTACAAATAGGGCAAGCAGCCATGATAAAGCATCTAAATGCCAAGGGCCGAAATTTACACTACCATTATGAAAAATAAGGGCTGTCAAAGCGGCAAGTAGTGGCAGTGTGAGAATCGCGGTATGAATACGAACAAAATTCAAGGGAACTTTAGGAATTAATAGGAATAAGCCGCTTAACAAAGAAACAGAAAGCAATATTAAAAAAATAGTTGGGAGTAAATTAGGGCTTTGGAAAACTAGCATTTGGCTGCCCTCCATGGCATTGAATCGATAGAAGCAGCCAAAATTCCGAGAATACAATTCTTAACCATTTGCATCATTTTCCTTTCTACATAGCATTTTTAAAACAAAAAAACCGACAATTTTTCAATTTAATGGTTTTGCAATCCAACCATTAAAGTCTGAAAATTGTCGGTTTACTTTTAACTAGCCCAATACAGGCTTTTTATTAGTCTACCTAATTTATATAGTTTCTCTTCCATCCCATAAGGAATAAGATTCCGAGTCAACTTATTCTGATACTAATTTATATTTTTCCTTTTTCATATAGCCAATAAAAGTGTATTAACCGAATGCTAAAGGAAAATTTAATATAATAATAGAATAAGCTTTATATGGTATCGATAATACTATTAATTCAACATTCTGTCAAGATGAAAAAGGTAATGCAAGTCAACTGTTTTTTAATTAGTAATTTTTGGTGAACATTTTAAAAACATAAATCAAAATTTAAAAAAGAATAAAATTTATCTCTTTGTGGAAAATGATAATTAGTGGGAAGAAAATCGGGCACCTCTGAAACGGTAGGGGCATAGCCTGAACAAAGGGGCTGAAAGCATGGATGATCAAAAGAAAACCTATTATATAGATGTTGGTACAGGACACATTACTCAAAGTGCCAGAAGCTCCACATGGAGCTATAAAATTCAAGCAAGCGATAAAGAAATTTCCGAGTTGCGTAAATTATTTGATCAAAACTATTCAACCGAATGGGATACATTTATTCGAGCCCATATTCCTTATGTTGAATATCACCTTGATCGTGAAAATGACCAGTATGACAGCATGATTCAACAAGTGTATGGGATGATTTATAAGCTTGGAGATGAAGAAACAAAGAATCATATTGAAAATATGAATATTTTACCTAAAGATGAATAACTAAAAGGAAATCCTTATCCGCAAAAAGATAAGGATTTTTTGTTTCTTGAGAATTGATTATAATGAAAGAATCAATGGATATAGGCGGTAATGAAATGATAGAGTTTATCGATCAAAATGGGAATAAAGTTGAGTTATCATTTTCCGAAAAAAGTTTTCCAGAGATCCCGAAACATGTTTTAGTGATTTGCCAATATGAGGATGGGTGGGTTTTAACTCATCATAAAAAGCGCGGCTTCGAATTTCCGGGAGGTAAAATGGAGACGGGAGAAACCTTAGAAGATGCGGCACGGCGAGAAGTTTTTGAAGAAACGGGAGCGGTCCTTGGAGAGCTAATAAAAATCGGGGAATACAGGGTAACAGACCCAAAAGGGAAGTTCGTAAAAGCCGTATTTCACGGGAACGTAGATTCAATTAGTAAAACAAATACATATTACGAAACAAATGGACCAGTTTTTATAAAAGGAGATCTTTTACAGAAGCGGTTTGAAGATGAATTCAGCTTCATCATGAAGGATCAAGTAGTAGAGGAATGTCTCAAACACATTGATAACGGTATAAAAAACTAGACTATGTTAAAAGCCATTGGTGATTTTTTAACTATGTTGAGTGGAGCGGAAGGCACGAAGACTCCTGCGGGAGTACGGGGCAGGGGAGACCGTAGCGACGAGGAGGCTCCCCGGACCGCCCTAAGGTGCGCGAAGTGCCTGGAGCGGAAATCAACAGGCAAATTTAGCTAAAAACTAAAAGAATAGCGGCACTATTAAAAATGGAAAAATTCAAAATTTTATTTATAATTTAATTGACAAAGAAACGAGTCTATGAGAATATTACTTTGTGAATCCGCTTTCAATTTTTCGATTATTCGACAATTTAATACTATACGGTTGAGTGTATTGGGAGAGAGTAACGAATGTTGCCGCCGAAGGAGCAAATTCCATAAAATCCTTGGAATAAATCTCTCAGGTAATAGGGACCAGTACATGACGTAGCTCTGGAGAGTGCATAGTACTTTAAATGCCACCAAAGGGGATCTGCTTTTTGGCAGGAAACTTTCAGGTAAAAGGACAGAGAAGGTAGAAACATTGCCTTCTTCTGTCCTTTTTTTGTTATGGGCTGTGTTAAAGGCCATTGTATATTTTTTAACCCTGTTGATTGGAGCGGAAGGCACGAAGACTCCTGCGGGAGTACGGGGCAGGGGAGACCCCGCAGGAGCGTAAGCGATGAGGAGGCTCCCCGGACCGCCCGCTGAAAGCGAAGTGCCAGGAGCGGAAATCAACAGACAAGTTTAACACAGCCTTGTTGTTAAAAAGGAGGTAAAGGGAAAATAGGTTGGATTTACTGAAATATTTTGAGAGTGCATTCACAGTTCAAAAAAATTAGGAAAAGAGGGGGATTTATGCAGGAACAGCAATTAGCGAGGGGTTTAAAGAACAGGCACGTTCAGTTGATCGCCATTGGCGGAGCAATCGGAACGGGGTTATTTCTTGGGGCAGGAAAATCTATTCATTTGGCAGGACCTTCGATTTTATTTGCTTATATGATTACGGGTATCATTTGCTTTTTAATTATGCGTGCACTTGGCGAACTACTCTTAACTAATTTGAACTATCATTCTTTTGTTGACTTTGTAAGAGACTATTTAGGGAATATGGCAGCATTTATCACCGGTTGGACCTATTGGTTTTGCTGGATTTCCATTGCAATGGCAGACTTAACAGCAGTTGGTCTCTATACGCAGTATTGGCTTCCTAATGTACCACAGTGGATGCCAGGATTAATTGCCCTTGTTATTTTACTAATTATGAACCTTACAACTGTTAAACTTTTTGGTGAAATGGAATTTTGGTTTGCATTAATCAAAGTAATCGCAATCCTAGCTCTGATTTTCGTCGGTCTTGTCATGATTATTAAAGGCTTCTCTACAAATTCGGGACCATCCAGTGTCACAAATTTATGGAGCCATGGCGGCATGTTCCCAAATGGAATAAATGGGTTTATCCTCTCCTTCCAGATGGTGGTGTTTGCGTTTACAGGGATTGAACTTGTCGGACTTACAGCCGGTGAAACAAAAGACCCGGAAAAGGTTATCCCAAAAGCGATCAATAATATTCCAATCCGTGTGTTTATTTTCTACCTTGGTGCACTGTTTGTCATTATGAGTATTTATCCTTGGAATGCCATAAATCCGGCGAAAAGTCCATTTGTTCAAGTCTTCGTAGCGGTTGGTATCGCAGCTGCTGCCGGTATCGTTAATTTTGTCGTCCTTACTTCTGCAGCTTCAGCATGTAACAGCGCTATTTTCAGCACTAGCCGGATGGTTTATTCACTTGCAAAAGATAAAAATGCACCTGTACCATTCGCGAAACTAACTTCTAGACAAATACCTTCTAATGCTTTGTTTTTTTCAACAGTTGTCATTCTCATTGCCGTTATTTTGAATTATGTGATGCCAGAAGGCGTATTTACACTGATTACAAGTATTTCTACTGTGTGTTTCATCTTTATTTGGGGAATTACAGTTATCAGCCATTTGAAATACCGAAAAGTAAGACCGGATTTGGCAAAAGTAAACAAATTTAGGTTGCCGTTTTATCCTGTATCCAATTACTTGATTCTTGCATTTCTTGCATTTGTTCTTGTCGTGCTTGCACTTGCGGAAGATACTCGTGTTGCCTTGTTCGTTACACCTGTTTGGTTTATTTTGCTAATTGCTATTTATAAGGTACGGAATATGAAGGAAAACCATCCTGATCATTTGAAAAAAGTTGCGGAAAATTAATCGCAATTTAAAAAAATCCTACTGTTAACCGCTTTCAAAAAAATTTAGAAAATACTTGACGAAGATTATGTTAGCGATTATTCTGATAATAACAAAAAAATAGAGCGGATGACGGTTGTGGGAGAGTGCAATTTAACACGCCACCGAAGGAGCAAGTTCCAAAAAGACCCTTGGAATTAATCTCTCAGGTAGATGGAACCACAATTGGACGCACCTCTGGAGAGCGCATATACAATTATGCCACCAAAGGGGAAGGTTCGATTTATAAATCGGAACTAAACTCTCAGGTAAAAGGACAGAGAAGGGTAAAGCAATCTTTATGCTACCCTTTTCTGTCCTTTTTTGCGTGCAAAAAAAGGAGTGTTTCTATCGATTTACTTGGAATAAATCTGCAGTGATTCGGATGATTAATTCCATGTTTGAAACATCAAAGGGTAGTTGAACCATTAAAAGGAGGACTAAAAATGGGATTACAACAAAATGATTCAACTATTTTTGAAGCAATTAGGAAAGAACAGGAACGCCAACTTCAAACATTGGAGTTAATCGCATCTGAAAACTTCGTTAGCCAAGATGTGTTAGAAGCAATGGGTAGTGTGATGACGAATAAATATGCTGAAGGCTATCCAGGAAAGCGCTATTATGGAGGTTGTGAATTTGTTGATATAGCAGAAAATACAGCGATAGATCGCCTAACAGAGCTGTTTGGCGCTAAATATGCAAATGTCCAGCCACACTCAGGTGCACAAGCAAATTTTGCAGTATTTTATGCATTGCTGCAGCCTGGTGATAAGGTCATGGGGATGAACCTTTCACATGGAGGGCATTTAACTCATGGAAGTCCTGTCAGCGTATCAGGGAAATGGTTTGAAATTGTGTCCTATGGTGTAAGAGAGGATACTCAATTAATTGACTATGATGAACTGGAAGAGATTGCAAAAAGAGAAAAACCAAAATTGATTATTGCAGGGGCAAGTGCTTACCCTAGAGTAATTGATTTCGCACGTTTTAGACAAATTGCTGATGAAGTTGGCGCTAAATTCATGGTAGATATGGCGCATATTGCGGGCCTTGTTGCCGCTGGCCTTCATCCATCTCCAGTTCCATATGCTGATGTTGTAACAAGCACTACGCATAAAACGCTCCGAGGACCACGTGGCGGCATTATTTTAACCAATGATGAAGACATCATAAAAGCCATTAATAAATCGGTGTTCCCAGGGATACAAGGCGGTCCGCTCATGCACATTATTGCGGCCAAGGCGGTAGCATTCAATGAAGCATTGCAGCCAAGCTTTAGGGAATATGTAAAACAAGTCATTGAAAATGCAGCAACACTTGGCGAAACATTAAAAAATGAAGGTGCTGCCCTTGTTTCTGGGGGAACAGATAATCATATTGTTCTTTTAGATTTACGTCCGTGGAATTTAACCGGAAAAGAAGCAGAAAAATTATTAGAAGAAGCGGGCATTACCGTTAATAAAAATACGATTCCATATGACCCGGAAAAACCATTTGTTACGAGTGGAATTCGGATGGGAACAGCCGCTTTAACAACACGTGGTATGAAGCAGGATGAGATGGTGAAAATTGGTAAAGTCATTGCCGCCGTTCTGAAGAGCAAAGGGGACAAAGTCGTACTTGAGAAAGCAATGGAAACAACAAAAACGATTTGTGACGCTTATCCGTTATTTCAGCAGGCAGTACCAGTGTAAGAAAGGGGCAATTTGGGATGGAATTTCAGAGTTGTTTTGACATTATCGGTCCAATCATGGTGGGACCGTCGAGTTCTCATACAGCTGGAGTCGTATCAATCGGAAAGTTTATTTACGAACTGTTGGGAGATTGTCCACAAGAAGCAAATATTGTATTTTATGATTCTTTTGCCGAAACTTATCAAGGCCATGGAACAGATAAAGCGCTTCTTGGCGGATTACTTGGGATGGATACCGATGATCAGCGCATTAAAAATTCATTGGTGTGGGCTAAAGAATATGGCATGAAGTACCAATTTGAATTTGCTGAAGAGTGCGAATATTATGACCACCCCAATATAACAATTGTAACAGCAAAGTACGGAGATGATGTTGTTAAGGTTGGCGGCGTATCACTTGGCGGCGGCTTATCTAAGATTTTTCTGATTAACGACAAGATGGTGGATATACGTTTAAGTGCTGGCGATGATTTTAAAGCGCTTGCCCGCCCTTATCAACCGATTAAGAAAGTACTTATGGAGGCAATTTAATGGAAATTCAGTCCATGAGAGAGCTGATTGAAGCTTGTGAAAAAGAGCAAAGAACAATAGGCGAAATGATGTTGATGATAGAAGCAGAAAAATCAGGAAGAGACAAAGAAACCATTATTGCCATGATGGAAGAGCGATTAATCAAAATGAAAGAAGCTGTTGACAGCGGGATCAAAGATGATTCTGCTGCACCAAGTGGTATTTCCGGCGGCGATGCTGTGAAAATGTATGATTATATGAATCAAGGAAAAGCTTTGTCAGGAAATTATATTAGTAATGCCATGGCTTTTTCGTTGGCAACTTCCGAAAATAATGCCCGGATGGGGGTCATTGTAGCGACACCAACTGCAGGGGCAGCTGGCATTTTACCTGGAGTATTGTTTTCGCTTCATAAAAATGACGGAACACCTTTTAAAGATTTAGTGATGGGATTGTTTACAGCAAGTATGCTCGGGTTAGTCATTGCAAACCGTTCTTTCATTTCAGGAGCGGCTGGAGGGTGCCAGGCTGAGGTAGGATCGGCCACAGCCATGGCTGCCGGAACAATCGTTGAGTTAAAAGGAGGCACACCACAGCAAGTTGTGAATGCCACAGCCATTGCCATGAAGTCACTTTTAGGTTTGGTTTGCGACCCGGTGGCCGGCCTTGTTGAAGTGCCTTGCATTAAACGGAATGTGATTGGGACTTCCATCGCGTTTTCGGCAGCCGATATGGCCCTTGCGGGGATTGAAAGCCGGATTCCTTGTGATGAAGTAATTGGAGCGATGTATAGGATTGGAAAAGATATGCCCAGAACACTAAGGGAGACAGCTCTTGGAGGTCTGGCAACGACTGAAACTGGTAAGCAGGTAAAGGAACGGCTATTTTGCAGGAGAACATAGGAGGTAAATCAATGGGAATTGAAACAGCATTAAAGCAAACACCACTGTTTGAAACGTATAAAAAATTTGGTGCAAAGGTCATTGATTTTGGCGGATGGGCATTGCCAGTACAATTTTCCAGTATATTAGATGAGCATGAGACGGTCCGGACGAAAGCAGGCCTTTTCGATGTCTCACATATGGGTGAAGTACTGGTTGAAGGAAAAGATGCAGAGAGCTATATCAACTACCTGGTTACAAACGATGTAACAAAGCTTAGTATTAATCAAGCGCAGTATACCGCAATGTGTTATCCAGACGGGGGAACTGTCGATGATTTATTAGTTTATAAATTGGAGGATGAAAAATATTTACTCGTTATAAATGCAGCTAACATCGATAAAGATTTTGAATGGATGAAGCAGCATGCAAAAGGAGATATGACTCTCACAAATATTTCGAATGAAATCGCTCAGCTTGCCATCCAAGGTCCAAAGGCGGAAGGGATTTTACAAAAGTTGACTGGAACCGAACTAGCTGAAATAGGCTCCTTTAAATTTGCTCAACATATCGACCTTGGCGGGGCTACAGATGTACTCGTATCCCGTACAGGATATACAGGAGAAGATGGTTTTGAGCTATATTTCTCTGCTAATCAAGCGGAAATTCTTTGGGAAAAGCTTTTAGAAGCCGGTAGTGAAGACGGCTTAAAGCCATGTGGACTTGGTGCCCGGGACACACTTCGTTTAGAAGCTCGACTTGCACTCTATGGTCAAGAACTGTTAAGTGATATTAATCCTCTCGAAGCAGGAATCGGCTTTGCCGTAAAACTGAAAAAAGAAAGTGATTTTATCGGGAAAGCTTCGCTTGTGGCTCAAAAAGAAGCGGGATTAAAACGAAAACTAGTAGGGATTGAAGTCACAGGACGCGGGATTCCACGCCATGGTTATAAGATTTTTTCGGAAACTGGAGAGGAAATCGGTGTTGTTACATCGGGAACCCAATCACCATCTTTAAAGAAAAGCATTGGACTTGTTCTAATTTCAACGGAACATGCTGAAGTAGGAACACCGTTAAAAGTAGAAATCCGTAATAAGCTGATTGATGCAGTTGTTGTGAAAACACCATTCTATAAAAGAGGTTAATAGAGTAATAAGATACTCTGAAAAACTCACTAACGGGCGGCAGGCAGCCTCCTACTATACAAAAAATGATTTTTATATTATTTAATCCTAATTAACAGCTGAAAGGAAGAAAATATAATGACAAAAGCAATCGCAACTTTACTATATAGCAAGGAACACGAGTGGGTTTTACAATTAGAAGGCAATCGAGTACGAATTGGGATTTCTGATTATGCACAAAAACAGCTGGGAGATATCGTATTTGTTGAAAATCCACAAGTTGATGATGAAGTAACAGCGGATGAATCAATGGGAACAATCGAATCGGTTAAAGCAGTTTCTGATATTTTCTCTCCAGTATCAGGTACAGTAGTTCGAATCAATGAGGAGATAGAAGATGCTCCAGAAACAATTAACGAATTTCCCTTTGGAAAAGGCTGGTTAATAGAAGTGGAAATGTCATGTCCAGAAGAGCTGGAATCTCTTTTAAATGAAGATGAGTACCAAGCGTTTATTAGTGAAGAGGGAGAGGAATAAGATGGCGAATACTTATAGATATCTCCCTGATACGGAACAAGATAAAAAGGAAATGCTCGATTTCTTAGGAATGTCTTCAATTGAAGAATTATTTGAAGATATTCCATCTGAACTTCGCTTAAAAGGTGAATTAACTATTCCAGAAGCGGATCCAGAACCTCTTTTAATGAAGAAAATGAACCAACTTGCCGCCCGTAATTTAAATGCAAATCAATATCCAACTTTTCTAGGCGCGGGTACATATGATCATTACATTCCAAGTGTTGTTGATCATATGATTTCACGTTCAGAATTTTATACAGCTTATACACCATATCAACCAGAAATCAGCCAAGGGGAATTACAAGCAATTTTTGAATTCCAAACGATGGTTTGTGAGTTGACAGGAATGGATGTGGCCAACTCCTCCATGTACGATGGCTTTACATCACTTGCAGAAGCTGCCTCACTTGCTGTTGCTTCTACAAGACGTTCAAAAGTAGTTATTTCAAAAGCTGTTCATCCTGAATCACGTGCAATTTTAAACACTGTTGCAAAGGGTCAAGAATATTCAGTTGAAGAAGTAAGTCTTGCTACAGATGTAACAGACTTAGAACAACTTAAAGCACAAGTAGATAAAGACACGGCTGCTGTTATTGTTCAATATCCAAACTTCTTTGGTTCTATTGAAGATTTAACAGAAATTAAGAATATCGCTGATGAAGTTGGTGCTCTTTTCATCGTAAGTTCAAACCCGCTTGCTTTAGCTCTATTACAATCACCTGGTAAACTTGGAGCAGATATTGTTGTCGGAGATATGCAGCCACTTGGTGTTCCTATGTCCTTTGGCGGCCCGCACTGCGGATATTTTGCTGTTAAACAAAAATATATGCGTAAAATTCCTGGACGTATTGTAGGACAAACTCATGACGAACAAGGAAGACGCGGATTTGTATTAACCTTGCAAGCTCGCGAGCAGCATATTCGCCGCGATAAAGCGACTTCTAATATTTGTTCAAACCAAGCACTAAATGCTCTTGCCTCTTCTATTTGCATGTCAGCATTAGGAAAGAATGGAGTTCGTGAAATGGCACAGCAAAATATTGAGAAAGCTGACTACTTGGCAAAGTCTCTTCAAAACAAAGGCTTTAACGTTTTAAACAAATCAGCATTCTTCAATGAATTTGTTGTAGAACTTCCACGCCCAGTTAAAGAAGTTAACACTAAGCTTCTTGAATCAGGGCTCATTGGTGGTTATGACTTAGGAATTGATTACGGATTTGACAATCAAATGCTGATTGCGGTAACAGAACAACGTACAAAAGAAGAGATAGACAAATTTGTAGAAGCATTGGAGGCTGTTGTAAATGGTTGAATATAATGATCTAATTTTTGAAATCAGTCGTTCAGGTCGTGTAGGGTACAGCCTTCCGAAAAGTGATGTTAAAAGTGTTGATTTACAAGATAAATTTCCAAAACATTTAATTCGTGATGAAGCAGCAGAACTACCTGAAGTATCCGAGCTTCAACTTGTTCGTCACTATACTGCACTTTCAAATAAAAACCATGGGATTGATAATGGATTCTATCCTCTTGGATCTTGTACGATGAAATATAATCCGAAAATTAACGAAGATGTGGCACGTCTAACAGGTTTAAGCCGTATTCACCCATATCAACCAAGTGAAACTGTACAAGGTGCATTAGAGCTTTTATATAATTTACAAGAAGAGTTAGCTGTAATCACTGGTATGGATGCAGTAACATTACAGCCTTCTGCAGGTGCTCAAGGTGAATGGACTGGATTAATGATGGTTAAAGCTTACCATGAGCAAAAAGGTGAAGTTAGAAAGAAAGTTCTTGTTCCAGACTCCGCTCATGGTACAAATCCTGCTAGTGCGAGTGTTGCAGGATTTAAGACAGTAACGATTCCATCAAACGAAAATGGACTAGTTAACTTAGATGAATTAAAAAAACATGTTGATAGTGATACCGCTGCATTAATGTTAACAAACCCTAATACACTTGGTTTATTTGAGCAAGAAATCGCAGAAATTGCTGCTGTAGTTCATGAAGCAGGCGGATTACTATACTATGATGGTGCGAATGCCAATGCGATTTTAGGAAAAACAACTCCAGGATCAATGGGCTTCGATATCGTGCATTTAAATCTTCACAAAACATTTACTGGTCCACACGGTGGTGGAGGTCCTGGTGCTGGTCCTGTTGGTGTTAAGGAATTCCTTCTTCCTTATTTACCTGTTCCACGCGTTGAAAAAGACGGCGATAAATTTGTGTTGAATTCAAATTATCCATTATCTATTGGCCGTGTAAAAGGCTATCATGGAAACTTTGGAATTTTAGTTCGTGCATACACTTATATTCGTACATTGGGACCAATTGGATTGCGTGAGGTTTCTGAAGGGGCCGTCCTTCATGCGAACTATCTTCGTAAAAAGCTTGAGCCATATTTTGAAGCTCCGTATTCACAAGTTTGCAAGCATGAATTTGTTTTATCCGGATCAAGACAGAAGAAGTTGGGGGTCAGAACACTTGATATGGCCAAACGTCTGCTAGATTTTGGGTATCATCCGCCAACCATCTACTTCCCGCTAAATGTTGAGGAATGTTTGATGATCGAACCAACTGAAACAGAATCAAAGGAAACAATGGATGCATTTGCTGATGTGATGATTCAAATTGCTAAAGAGGTTGAAGAAAACCCAGGTATTGTATTAGAGGCACCACATACAACGGTGATTGGCCGATTGGATGAAGTGCAGGCAGCGAGACAACCGATTTTGCGTTATACAAAAGAGGCATCGGCAGTGAAAGAAAAAGAAACTGTTAACGTATAAAACTAGTTATCTGTGCGGGGGGTTACCCTGCACAGATAACTTTCAAGTTAAGCAGATTATATGTACCGTACATAGGAGTGAATAGGATGGCCACCGAGTATGTCCGTAAACCAGAATGGCTTAAGATAAAATTAAATACGAATGAGCAGTATACTGGCTTAAAAACGATGATGCGTGAAAAAAAGCTTCATACAGTTTGTGAAGAAGCAAAATGTCCGAACATTCATGAATGCTGGGCATCGAGAAAAACGGCAACCTTTATGATTTTAGGAAGTGTATGTACACGTGCCTGCCGATTCTGTGCGGTTCAAACAGGGCTTCCGACAGAGCTTGATTGGGAAGAGCCGGAACGAGTGGCGGAATCAGTGGAGATGATGGGATTAAAGCATGTCGTGATTACAGCTGTTGCCCGTGACGATTTAAAAGATGGAGGAGCCGGGGTTTTTGCAGAAACGGTAAGAGCCGTAAGGAGACGTAACCCATTTTGCAGCATTGAAGTCCTTCCGTCCGATATGAATGGTAAATATGAAAATTTAAAAACATTAATGGATGCAAAGCCGGATATTTTAAATCACAATATTGAAACGGTGAAACGTTTATCACCAAAAATTCGTGCCCGGGCTACATACGAACGTTCCCTTGAGTTTTTGCGGCGCGCAAAAGAAATGAATCCTGCTATTCCAACAAAATCAAGCATTATGATTGGGCTTGGCGAAACAAAAGAAGAAATTCTCGAGACGATGGATGATCTTCGCAACAACAATGTGGATATTATGACCATTGGACAATATTTGCAGCCTACTAAACATCATTTAAAAGTCCAAAAATATTGGAGTCCGCAAGAATTTGAAGAACTAAAAATAATCGCCATGTCAAAAGGTTTTAGTCATTGCGAAGCGGGTCCGCTTGTTCGCTCCTCCTATCATGCAGATGAACAGGTCAATGCAGCAAAAGTGAATGCGCAATAAAGATAAATAGGTGATTAAGAGAAGAGGAGGGGATTCTATGAAGTTAAAAGTGACAGATGCAGCGATAGAGAAACTTAAAGAGCTAATTGAGACTGAAGGGAAAATTCCTCGGATTGATGCGGATGTAACAGGGGGCTGCGGGATGTCCGTTAAGTTTTCAATTGTTTTTGATGAACCGCGTCGAAACGATTTATGCATCGAGATGGATGAAATACAAATTCGGCTGGATCGTTTTACTAAACGCTATTTAGATGAAGAAGCTGAAATTGATTATCTCGACGAACAGGGTTTTCTAGTAGGAGACAGCTTTACCTCAAGTGCTTGTGCAATTGAAATCGGTTAATGGGGACCTGATTATGATTTAAAATGCAATGAGCACCATCTAATTTTATTACTTATAATCATAGTTTTCCTGTAGGAATTATAGGTATTGTGAATAGGAGAAACGAAAATGACAAAAGAATATGATATTGTGGTTATCGGAGGCGGGCCAGGAGGCTATGTGGCTGCCATTCGTGCATCTCAATTAGGGTTGAAAGTGGC
Organism: Bacillus sp. MUM 116; assembly: GCF_001866655.1. Taxonomy (GTDB): domain Bacteria; phylum Bacillota; class Bacilli; order Bacillales; family Cytobacillaceae; genus Neobacillus. Next base: position 39,695 of record NZ_MLYR01000061.1, read on the forward strand.
AGTTGTTGAAAAAGGAAAAATCGGTGGAACATGCCTTCATGCAGGATGTATCCCAACCAAAGCCTTATTAAGAAGTGCAGAATTATATTCTCAAACAAAAAATGCAGAGCGATTTGGCGTCATTGCCCCTGAAATTGGACTTGATTTTTCAAAAGTACAAGCCCGGAAAGAAGAAATTCAGGACCGCCTTTTTAAGGGTATCCAACATCTAATGCAAAAAGGAAAAATCGATGTTTATGATGGAAAAGGCAGTATCTTGGAGTCAAGAGATGTTTTAGTTGAATTAAACAATGATGGCGGAGAAATCATTGTAAGCCCGAGGAATATTTTAATTGCAACAGGATCCCGGCCAAGAACATTTTATGGCTTGGAGGCAGATGAAAAGTATGTGATGACATCAGATGAAGCCCTGGAAATGGAAACACTTCCAAATTCTATCATTATTGTTGGCGGTGGTGTGATTGGAATTGAATGGGCATCGATGCTTGTGGACTTCGGTACACAGGTTACTGTCCTTGAATATGCTGATCGTATTTTACCGACAGAAGATAAAGATGTTTCAAAGGAAATTCAGCGCTTACTAAAGAAAAAAGGCGTAAAAATCGTCACAGGGGCAAAAGTTCTCCCAGAAACGCTTGAAAAAGGTGATGGTGTTTCGATCAAGGCAGAGCATAAAGGGAAAGAAACGTTATTTTCTGCCGATAAACTTTTAGTATCCGTAGGGAGATTGCCAAATACAGAAGGAATTGGGCTTGAAAAAACGGCCATTGAAATGAATGGAATTTTTATTAAAACAAATGATTTCTATCAAACAAAAGAACCGAACATATACGCAATTGGTGATGTCATTGGCGGCTTGCAGCTTGCTCATGTTGCCTCACATGAAGGAATCATTGCTGTTGAACATATAGCTGGAGAAAGTCCAAATGCACTTGACCCAACTCTCGTTTCAAAATGTGTATACTGCAGTCCTGAGGTAGCAAGTGTTGGACTTACAGAAGATGAAGCAAAGGAAAAAGGATTTCAGGTAAAAACCGGTAAATTCTCATTTCGTGCAATCGGTAAGGCCCTCGTTTTTGGTGAATCAGACGGATTTGTCAAACTTGTTGTTGAGGAAGGAACGAATAATCTGTTAGGAGCGCATATGGTGGGTCCTCATGTAACAGATATGATTACCGAGTTTGGTCTTGCCCGTGTGCTAAATGCAACTGCAATGGATATTGCTCATACAATCCATCCACATCCTACATTAGCCGAAGCAATCGGAGAAGCAGCATTAGCTGTAGATGGAAAGGCAATTCATTCATAATACGATAACTACATAATTCACAGCCAAAAGGATGGTGGGAGAATTGATCACAAAAGTAAAGACAAACCGTGCAGTATTATTAATTTCCTGTCCAGAAAAGCCAGGTATTATCTCAACCGTAACGAATTTTTTATTAGAACATAAAGCGAACATTGTTCATTTTGATCAACACACAACAGATCCACACTCAGGTGTATTTTTTATGCGGATTGAGTTCGAAGTGGAAGAATTAGATTCTTCATTTGAAAAACTTGAACAGGATCTGGATATGATGGGGCGGGATCATGCTTTGGATTGGCAGTTAAGCACCAATAAAAAAAGAAAGCGAATGGCAATCTTTGTTTCCAAAGCGGACCACTGTCTAACCGAGCTTTTGTGGCGGTGGAAATCAAAGGAAATCCCGGTAGACATCTCTATGGTAATCAGTAATCATCCTGATTTAAAAGAGGAAGTGGAGTCGTATGGCCTCCCTTTTTATCATATCCCAATGTCGCACGAAACCAAAGATGAGGCCGAACAGAAAGCATTAGAACTGTTAAATGGGGAAATAGACTTTATTGTCCTGGCAAGATATATGCAAATACTCTCCCCTAATTTTATTTCTCATTACCCAAATCAAATCATTAACATCCATCACTCTTTCTTACCGGCATTTGTTGGAGCAAATCCCTATGTGAGAGCGTTTAACAGAGGCGTGAAGTTAATCGGCGCAACTGCCCATTATGTTACGAATGATCTTGATGAAGGACCAATCATTGAACAGGATGTACAGCGGATTAATCATCGTTTTACGGTTGAGGATCTTAAGACTGCTGGACGCCATGTGGAAAAAAGGGTTCTTGCCGAAGCGGTTTCCTGGCATGTTGAAGATAAAGTACTTGTTCATGGTAATAAAACGATTGTTTTTGCTTGAATAGAAAAACTAAAAAGAATAGCGATATCTTTCCGCTATTCTTTTATTAATTTTTTCTCAATAAAATCAACAATTTGGTACATCACCGTTGCTAAAACCGCAACGATCAGCAGTGACAGCATTACTAAGGTAAAATTAAACACTTGGAAACCGTAAATGATTAAATAACCTAAACCTTTCGCCGAAACAAGGTATTCACCCACAATTACTCCTACCCATGATAAACCGACATTTACTTTTAAAGTTGAGATAATAGTTGGAAAACTTGCCGGCAGAATCGCCTCTTTAAAGCATTGAAATCGGGTGGCCCCCAATGTTTGCAGGACTTTGATATAGTTCGGATCTACTTCGCGAAAGGATGTATAAATCACAATGGTTGTTACAATAACAGATATAATGACTCCCATTGCAATAATTGAAGGATAACCGGGACCTAAAGCCACAATTAAAATTGGACCAAGGGCAACTTTCGGTAATGCGTTTAAAATAACCAGATAGGGGTCAAGTATTTTTGAAATCATTGGTGACCACCATAATATTGCAGCGATAATCGTACCAAGCAATGTCCCCAGGATAAAACCAAACACGGTTTCTGTTAAGGTAACAATCGTATTATCAAGCAGTGATCCATCTTGAAGTTTTTCTAAAAATAACAGCCAAATTTTTGAAGGGGAACTAAAAATGAGCGGATCAATCCAATGGAGCCTGCTTGCAATTTCCCAACCTATAAAAAATAACAGAAATATTAACAACTGGTAAAATCGCACCCATCTATTTTCAACCCTTAAGACACGCAGATATTCCTTGTGAAGCTGTTTTACTTTATTAGGATTCAAGGGACTCCAGCTCCTTCCAAATGGTCTCGAATAAGTTGGGATATAATGGGTGGTTACGAGCTTCAAAAGGGGATGCGATTCTTAATTCATTAGGCATTTGAAAAGTTTTATGGAGCCGGCCGGGTTTAGAAGAAAACAAAAATATCCGGTCGCTCATGGCAATGGCTTCTCCGATATCGTGTGTAACAAGGATCGCGGTCTTGTTTAACTCTCTTAATGTACCTGCAACTAAATCCTCTAACTTTAGCTTAGTTTGATAATCAAGCGCTGAAAAGGGTTCATCCAGCATTAATAGCTTAGGCTCTGTTGCTAAAGTTCTTACAAGGGCAGCACGCTGCCGCATTCCGCCAGATAATTGTTTTGGCAATTGTTTCTCCACACCATGAAGACCAATCTGATTTAAAAGCTGTAACGTTTTAGACTTTGATTTTTCATTAAGCTGGTCTGATAACTTTAGTCCCAATAGGACATTTTCTTCAATTGTTTTCCAAGGAAACAGATAGTCTTGCTGAAGCATATAACCAATTTGATGTATGTTCGTAGATTCAGGCTTATTTTCAAGCAGTACCTTTCCATGGGTTGGTTTGAGTAAACCGGCAATAATAGACAAAAGGGTTGTTTTTCCACAGCCGCTTGGGCCGAGGAAGGAGACAAATTCTCCTTCCTCGATTTTTAAAGAAACATCGGAGAGGGCCGTGGTCACGGATTTTTTTGTCAAATAGGTATGATGGATTTCATTAATGGTTAAGAAACTCATCGGACCGCTCCTTCAGTATTTTTTTGAAAATTTGACTTCGGAGACAATTATTTTTTAATCACTTTTTCAGCAATGCTCGTATTGACCAGTGTTTTGTAATCCACTTGTTTCGGCAGTTCGCCTGCCTCTTTCATAATGGTTTGGAGATTATTCCATTCTTCTTCATCAAGAATCGGGTCTGTCGCAAATGAGCCTTGATTCTTATACCGATCGACCACCATTTTAATGATTTCAAAGTCAGTATCCTGGAAATACGGTTGTACGGCCTTAGCGATTTCATCTGTACTGTGCGTTTTTACCCATTGTTGTGCTTTATAAATCGCACTTGTGAATTTTTCAATCGTTGCTTTATGGTCTTTCATATAGCTTTGTTTTGCCATAAAGGAGGTATAGGGGACATGACCTGATTCCGTGCCAAAAGAAGCAATGATATGGCCTTTCCCTTCTTTTTCAAAAATACTTGCAGTTGGCTCAAATAATTGGACAAAATCACCAGTTCCTGAGGCGAAAGCACTAGAAATATTTGCAAAGTCAATATTTTGAATTAATTTTAAATCCTTGTGCGGATCAATCCCGTGTTTCTTTAAAACAAATTCGCCAACCATTTGTGGCATACCGCCTTTACGCTGGCCCAAGAAGGTTTTTCCTTTCAGCATATCCCATGAGAAGTTATCGATTTTTTCACGGGAAACAAGGAAGGTTCCATCCGTTTGCGTTAATTGAGCGAAGTTAATCACTGGATCGCTGGCGCCTTGGGTGTAAACATAAATCGAAGTTTCCGACCCTACAAGGGCAATGTCAGTACCACCGGAGAGTAAGGTCGTCATCGTTTTGTCGCCGCCAAAAGTAGTGGTCAGCTTTACATCCAATCCTTCATCCTTGAAAAATCCTTTTTCCAGTGCAACATATTCGGGGGCATAAAAAATTGAGCGTGTCACTTCCGCTAAGCGAACTTTTTCCAGTTTCTTTGGCTTCGTAGTATTATTATTGCAGGCAGCAAGTGAGACGATAAGAATAGCAATCGTCAATATGGAGAAACTGAATTTTAACCATTTTTTCATAATGTACCTCCTAATCTCGGAAAAATCTGGGCTGGTTTTGCTTACATTATCGTATGAAGTGGAAAAAAATGTGTGAATGCCCAGTTACATATTTTTGAAATAAAAAATGAAGGGAGAGGTACTGAATGGCGGAAATAGGCAAGATTATAGAGATAAGCCGGTTTCCTTCTCCGAATCCAAATGTGGAGCTGAAGCTGATTACCTACCTTTCAAATGGATTAAAGGTAAAAGGAATGCTGGCTGAACCAAAATATGAAAAAACAAATGAGGGGTTTTTGTATTTACGCGGCGGGATTAAAAATGTTGGAAGAGTCAGACCGGCACGGATTGCCCAATTTGCAGCAGAAGGATTTATTGTTTTTGCTCCGTTTTACCGTGGAAATCAAGGCGGTGAGGGCAATGAGGATTTTGCCGGTGAGGACAGGGAGGATGCTTTTGCCGCCTTTTTCCTGTTAAAATCTCTTCCACAGGTTAAGCATATTCATATTTTTGGTTTTTCACGAGGAGGGGTGATGGCGCTTTTAACAGGAATTCAATTTCCTGAAGCAGCTTCACTGGTTACGTGGGGAGGGGTGAGTGATATGGCCTTGACCTATATGGAGCGTACTGATTTACGGAGGATGATGAAAAGGGTGATTGGCGGTACTCCTGAAAAATTTCCTGAACGGTATGAGGAAAGGACTCCACTATATCAATTAACGGAGTTAGAAGTGCCTGTTTTAATTATCCATGGTGTGAACGACCATAATGTCTCGGTTGAACACGCCTATCGTCTTGAGCGAAGATTAAAAGCATTAAATAAGCAAGTGGAGTCTTGGTATTTCGATTTGTATACCCACTACTTTCCTCCTGCAAAAAATAGAAAAATTGTCCATGATTTATCGAATTGGATGAAAAATCAAATCAAAAGATGATAGAATGGAAGTAACCAATAAGCAGAGGAGTGGATCATATGGGCATGCCTCTAGAGCTAAATACAATGATTGTAACAAAAGGAAATGAAAAACGTGTTGAAGAAAACCTATTTCATTTAGTAAAAGAAGGATACAGACTCTATCCAATTGACATTCCTATTGAAGTCCGAAAAACGATTCAAAGTGATTCCAGTGGAACGGCAGTTATTAAGAAAGTGGAATGGCAGGAGAAAACAACCCAAATTACCTATCAATTAATTTCATTGAATTCGACAAATTGAGCAGGGGGCTTATGCAACCTGCTTTTTCAAATGTGAAAAAACGGTTCGCAGATAAAAGTGGTTTTATCGCAGATGAACCTAAAAGAGGGTTAAAAAAAGAGGAGCTCCTATAATTTGAAGCTCCTCTTTTACTATATTACGCGATTGGACCGCCTTTTTCTTCGATGTTGCCAGGGACATTTGAAAACTTTTTGAAGTTTTGACGGAACTTTTCTGCAAGTTCTTTTGCTTTTTGCTCATAAGCATGAGCATCAGACCATGTTTTGTTCGGCTGAAGAACCTCGTCCGGAACGCCTGCAATGTGAAGCGGAATATGCAGACCAAAAATTTTGTCCTGAATGGTTTCAACTTCATTTAATTCGCCTTCAAGAGCTGCCTGAACCATTGCTCTTGTGTAAGAAAGCTTCATTCTGTTGCCCACACCGTATTCTCCGCCAGTCCAGCCTGTATTAACAAGAAAAACATTTGCACCATGCTCAAGAATTTTCTCACCAAGCATTTCGGCATAACGTTTAGCCGGAAGCGGCAGGAACGGTGCACCAAAGCAAGTTGAGAAGGTAGCTTGCGGTGAAGTGATTCCACGTTCAGTACCGGCAAGCTTTGAGGTATACCCGCTCAAGAAATGGTACATTGCCTGCTCCTTCGTTAATTTAGCAATTGGAGGTAAGACACCAAAAGCATCTGCAGTTAAAAATACAATCGTATTTGGATGACCGGCAATGCTTGGGTCAAGAATATTATCAATCGCTTGTAGCGGATAAGCTGCACGCGTATTTTCCGTTAATGTGTTATCATCATAATCAGGAATTCTCGATTCAGGGTTAGTAATCACGTTTTCTAATACCGTTCCAAAGCGAATGGCATCAAAGATTTGCGGTTCTTTTTCACGAGTAAGATTAATGGTCTTTGCATAGCAGCCGCCTTCAATATTAAAGACCCCATTTGATGACCAACCATGTTCATCATCACCAATTAATTTGCGATTTGGATCAGCTGATAAAGTTGTTTTACCTGTTCCGGAAAGACCGAAGAATAAAGCAACATCTCCTTCTTGGCCCACGTTGGCAGAACAGTGCATAGAAAGAAGATTATTTTCAGGCAGTAAGTAATTCATAACGGAGAAAATGGATTTTTTCATTTCCCCGGCATATTCAGTACCACCGATTAAAACAGTGCGGTGCTCGAAAGAAATAATAATGAAAGTTTCGGATTTTGTTCCGTCAATAGCCGGATTTGCTTTGAAATTTGGTGCAGAAATCACAGAAAAACCGGCATCATGTGTTAAAAGCTCTTCTGCATTTGGACGAATAAATAATTGATGGGCAAATAGGTTATGCCATGCATACTCATTTACCACCTGAATTGGCAATCGGGATTTTTTATCTGCACCTGCAAATCCTTTAAAAACAAAAATTTCTTCTTTTGTTTTTAAATAATCAAGTACTTTATTATAAAGGTTAGTGAATGCTTCTTCTGAAATAGACTGATTATTTTCCCAGTCGATTTTATCCTTTGAAGATTCCTCAACCACAATAAACTTGTCTAGAGGGGAACGCCCTGTATATTTTCCAGTTGCCACACTGATGGCACCCGATGATGTTAAGGTTCCTTCATTACGACTTAAAACTTTCTCCACTAATTGCGGTACGGACAATTGGATTTGGATATTTTTTTCCGCTAATAATTGAGTTAATTCATTTGGGATATGAACAGAATTCATTTGGATGGGACCTTCCTTTTTATTTTTTTTAGCAACAACTGCATCTTGTTAAAAAGTATAACACATTTAATTTATTAGTCTATACTAATTCGAAAAATAACTTACATATCATACAGTATTCATAAATTAATGATTTTAATTAGACAAATTGTACATTTATATTTATTTTTTACAAAAATTGATTTTTTAGCTGATATTATTGAAAGTTTTATTTTTAAAAAAATTGATTGACATCCTTCGACACAGTAGGTTAAGATTTAAAATTGAACGGATACTCTCTTATCCCGAGCTGGTGGAGGGACAGGCCCGATGAAACCCAGCAACCTGCTATATGAGGAAAGCAGTCGAAAAAAGGATATTCCTTTTTTAACTGGTCATTTTCTAAGCAAAGGTGCTAAACCTGAGGCAAGGCTAGACCTTGAACGATAAGAGTGAAAGGCGCGGAAACAGTATGCTCTTGACCTTTCCTCAATTGGAAAGGTTTTTTGTTTTGGTGCAATAATCTTTTATTTCTACCCTTGAAAATGTACTATGGGTTGTTTTTCTCATAATATACCCGTATTTATTTCATACTACTAAGGGAATGAGTACCGTATCAACCCGAGGTTAAAAGGTTTTAGAAACCGGCACAATAACCTCATATAATAAATTTAGGAGGAATACAGATTGTCAACAAAACGTCGTTTGTTTACTTCTGAATCAGTAACGGAAGGTCACCCGGATAAAATTTGTGACCAGATTTCTGATTCCATTTTAGATGCCATTTTAGCCAAGGATGCGAATGCCCGCGTTGCAGCTGAGACTTCAGTTACAACCGGACTTGTCCTTGTTGCCGGTGAAATCACCACTTCTACTTATGTGGATATTCCAAAAATTGTTCGTGAAACCATTAAGGGAATTGGTTATAATCGTGCAAAATATGGCTTTGACTCCGAAACCTGTGCGGTATTAACCTCGATTGATGAACAATCACCAGACATTGCAATGGGCGTTGATCAGGCACTTGAAGCACGTGAAGGTCAAATGTCCGATGAACAAATTGAAGCAATTGGTGCAGGGGACCAAGGTTTAATGTTTGGATTTGCTTGTAATGAAACTAAAGAGCTAATGCCTTTGCCAATTTCACTTGCACACAAGCTTGCTCGCCGTTTGACCGAGGTTCGTAAAGATGAGATACTCCCATACCTTCGTCCGGACGGAAAAACTCAGGTAACCGTTGAGTACGATGAAAACGATAAACCTGTTCGTATTGATACGATTGTTATTTCTACTCAGCACCATCCTGAAATTAGTCTTGAGCAAATTCAACGCAATTTGAAGGAATACGTGATTAACCCGGTAGTACCAAAAGAACTGATTGATGAAAATACAAAATACTTCATTAACCCTACAGGCCGTTTCGTAATTGGCGGACCTCAAGGGGATGCAGGTTTAACAGGCCGTAAAATTATCGTTGATACTTACGGTGGTTATGCCCGTCACGGCGGCGGCGCATTCTCCGGTAAGGATCCTACAAAGGTTGACCGTTCTGCAGCCTATGCGGCGCGTTATGTAGCGAAAAACATCGTTGCTGCCGGACTTGCCGAAAACTGTGAAGTACAGCTTGCTTATGCAATTGGTGTAGCAAGACCGGTTTCCATTTCTGTTGATACTTTTGGTACTGGTAAGGTGAGCGAAGATATCTTGGTTGAGTTAGTAAGTAAAAACTTTGATCTTCGTCCTGCAGGCATTATCAGAATGCTTGACCTTCGCCGTCCGATTTATAAACAAACAGCAGCATACGGACATTTTGGACGTACAGATGTAGATCTTCCTTGGGAGCGTACAGATAAAGCAGATGCTTTAAGAGAACAAGCAAATCAATAAATTTTTGAAAGAGAGTTACGGGAAACGCGTAACTCTCTTTTCTTATTTTCGTCACATACATAAATAGTTAAAAGAATAGGATGTTTAAGTCACCCTAAAAAGGTGAAAACTGGATATTATCCAATTTCTAAATTAAAGTGGGTGAGTACAGAATGTGCGGCTTTATTGGCTGTGTCCATGATCAACCAAAAGATTGCAGTGAAGAGCAAAAACAGCAATTTAAAACCATGAATGATATCATTACACATCGTGGACCAGATGATGATGGATTTTACTATGATGATTATATCCAATTTGGGTTTCGCCGCTTAAGTATTATTGATATTGAAAGTGGACACCAGCCGTTAACATACGAAAATGAGCGTTATTGGATTATTTTTAATGGTGAAGTTTATAACTATGTTGAACTGCGTGAAGATCTTTTAAAGGAAGGCCTGGAATTTGCAACAAGCTCTGATACGGAGGTGATTATCGCTTTATACAGCCATCTAAAAGAACGTGCGGTTGAAAAACTTCGCGGCATGTTTGCCTTTGTCATTTGGGATAAACAGGAGCAGCAACTTTTTGGAGCACGGGACCCGTTTGGGATAAAACCTTTTTTTTACTATGAAGATGAAGAAAGAACATTCTTTGCTTCCGAGAAAAAAAGCATTTTGCTGGCTCGGAAAAACGAAGTTCTGAATTATAATGCCCTGCAGCATTATTTTACCTATCAATTTGTCCCCGAACCGGAAACCTTATCATCAGGAATAAAAAAATTAGAGCCGGGTCATTGTTTTACCAAGAAAATTGGTTCTTCTATGGAAATCAATAGATACTGGAGAGCTCAGTTTCATCCTGTAAACCGATCGGAATCGGAAATAATGAAAGAAATAAGGGATGTATTAACTGAATCGGTAAAAATCCATATGCGAAGTGATGTACCCGTCGGCTCTTTCCTTTCTGGTGGGATTGATTCTTCGATTATTGTTTCACTAGCAAAGGAATTTCACCCGGCGATCAAAACGTTTTCTGTCGGTTTTGAACGGAATGGATTTAGTGAAATTGATGTAGCGAAAGAAACAGCGGAAAAGCTTGGAGTTGAAAACATAAGCTATGTGATTCCACCGGAGGAATATATGGCTGAAATCCCAAAAATCATGTGGCATATGGATGACCCTCTCGCTGACCCGGCATGTGTTCCGCTCTATTTTGTTGCCCGTGAAGCACGAAAGCATGTGACGGTTGTTCTCTCAGGTGAAGGGGCTGACGAACTTTTTGGTGGATACAATATTTACCGGGAGCCGCAATCATTAGAAGTTTTTACTAAAATCCCAAGGATCGTGAAATTATTTTTAAAATGGATGGCATCCGTTATGCCTGAAGGAACAAAGGGAAAAAGCTTTATTGAACGCGGGGTAACACCAATGGAAGAACGCTACATTGGCAACGCCAAAATGTTCACGGAAGAAGAAAAGCGAGAGTTATTAAATGTTTATCAGGAGGGCATATACTATACAGATATTACAAAGCCTTTATATCAAGAATCAACTGGATACAACCCGGTTGATCGGATGCAGTATATCGATATTCATACATGGTTGCGCGGGGATATCTTGCTGAAGGCTGATAAAATGACGATGGCACATTCATTAGAACTGCGTGTCCCCTTTTTAGATAAGTCGGTTTTTACAGTTGCTTCGAAAATCCCTGAGAGTTTTAAAACAGCGAATGGTACGACAAAATATATTTTAAGAAAAGCAGTAGAGGGGATTGTACCAGACCATGTGTTACATCGTAAAAAACTTGGGTTTCCTGTACCCATCCGGCATTGGTTGAAGGACGAAATGAATGAATGGGCGAAATCGATTATCCACGAAAGCGAAACCGACCATTTAATCAATAAAAGTTATTTATTGAAGCTATTGGATGATCATTGTCTGGGTAAAGGTGATTACAGCCGAAAAATCTGGACCGTGCTCATGTTTATGATTTGGCACCAGGTTTATATTGAAGAAAAGTATGCCTTTCAGCGGAATTTTAAAAGAGAACCGGCAGTATTAAAAAACTAAGGGAACTTTACCATTATCCCTTAGTTTTTTGTTTGCAGTGATTTATATACTGGGCTTTTCTAAAAAAGTATATGAAATGATGACCTGTAAATGCATGTCATTTTTGTAACTTATGTTAAAATAAAATAAATATTAGGACGATGTTTTTGTATTTAGGAGGAAGGGTCATGTGGAAGTGGGAAGCAGAAGGGGAGGCTAAGGCGGTTATTGTGATGGTGCATGGGGCAATGGAACACCATCGCCGCTACGGCTGGCTGATTGAAATGTGGAGAACATCGGGCTTTCATGTAATCATGGCCGATCTTCCCGGCCAAGGGATGACAACCAGATCCCGCAGAGGTCATATTGATTCCTTTGATGAATACATAATAGAAGTAAAGGAATGGGTACATGCTGCTTCCAGCTATAATTTACCTGTATTTTTACTAGGCCACAGTTTGGGTGGCTTAATCTCAATTCGACTTTTGCAAGAGGAAAAAATGAACATAGCCGGTATAATTCTTTCTTCCCCTTGCCTTGGGCTTGTCAAAACTCCATCCAAATTTTTAGAGTTCCTAGCATTTGTTATGAATAGTATCTTTCCTTCCTTTCGAATCAATTCGGGTTTAACTGTGGAAATGGCAACAAGGAATTTGAATGTCAGGGAAGCAGATGTAAATGATACCCTATATGTTACGAGGGTTTCTGTCCGATGGTATCGAGAATTATCAGCGGCGATAAAACTTGCATTTATGAACCTAGAAAAGACACATGATGTTCCTATCCTTGTCATGCAAGGTGGCGATGATAAGATTGTCAATAATAAAGCGGTGAAAAATTGGTTTAACCATGCGCCATTTTCTGAAAAAAGATATAAGGAATGGCCAAAATTATATCATGAAATATTCAATGAACCAGAGCGGGAAGAAGTATTTGAATACGCAAAGGATTTTGTTGCGAGTCAATTAAAAGCAATTGGGTACATTGTTTAAAAAGAGGTGTGGAATGATGAGTTTCTCGATGACGCCAATTAATCTAATGTCGAATGTATACCGTAAAATCATTCCAGCTGTTCATCAAGAATTGAGCTATTGGAAAAAACGTGCGGAAAATATTCCTAATCAAGAATTAAGAACCCAGGCACTGGCCAGCATTGAACATAAAACATTCCACTGCGAAGGTGGTGCAATTCTGGCATTAACGGCAGGGAAGCATTATAAAAAAGCTGTGAAGTTTATTGTTGCTTATCAAACCATCAGCGATTATTTGGACAATCTTTGTGACAGAAGCACATCTCTTGATCCGAATGATTTTGCCGCCCTGCATGAATCCATGGCAGATGCACTTACTATAGAAGTCAAACGGAAAAATTATTATCGGCTGCGCGAAGACCAGGATGATGATGATTATTTATATGATTTGGCCGCAACCTGCCGTTCAGTGCTAAGTGACATGGAAAATTATCCGCTGATTAAGAAATATCTTCATGAGCTTTGCAGCTATTATTGTGATTTGCAAATTCACAAGCATGTGGTAAAAGAGGAACGTGTAGCTAGGCTAGAAAATTGGTTTGATCATTATAAAAATCAGCTTCCGGACATGGAGTGGTATGAGTTTTCCGCTTGCTCCGGTTCGACCCTTGGAATCTTTTGTCTTGTTTCCTATGCAATGCGGGAGGATTTCCAGGCAAAGGATGCGGATAATATTCGTAAAGGGTATTTTCCTTATATACAGGGACTGCATATTTTATTAGATTATTTTATTGACCAAGAGGAAGACATTAAGGGCGGAGATTTAAATTTTTGTTTCTATTATGAAAATCAGGAAAAGCTTTTTAAACGGTTAAAGCATTTTGTTTTAGAAGCGGACCGGCATACGGAATATCTTCCACATAAGAAATTCCATCAGCTCATTAATCGGGGGTTGTTGGGGATTTATTTATCAGATAGCAAAGTAAGGAAGCAAAAGAATGTTCGCAAATTAGCAAAGGAAATCATCAAAACCGGCGGAATCATTAGTTATTTCTTTTATATTAATGGACTGGCCTACCGGTCTTTTCAAAAATGGGTACCAACATTTGTAACAAGATTGATTGTAAAGTAAAAAACCAGGCCCCTAAAGCCTGGTTTTTAACGTTTCTCAATCGCTACAATAAATGGCGGGTTATTTTGCTGGTTAATAAATTGATAAGTTAAGACATGTGCAGACTTTTGATCGATTTTTCGGCAATATTCCAGTAAGGCATCCCGCTCAATGGAACCTTCTTCATGCCCATGGTAAATGACCATAATGATAATTCCTTCCGGTTCCATAATTTCTAATAGTTGTTCTACTGCCGAAATGGTTGTATTGGGTTTCGTTACGATCGTTTTATCACTGCCTGGCAGATATCCCAAATTGAAAATTGCCCCTGTAATTCTACCATAATCAACAGCGAGAATTTTTTGTTTTATGTTCTCGTGTCCTTCATGCAAAAGTGTAACCCTTTCGAGCAAGCCATGTTCGGATAAACGGGCATGGCTTGCGGCAATCGCTTCTTCCTGAACATCAAAGCCATATACTTTGCCGGTTTCTCCAACAAGCTCAGCTAAAAAAAGGGTATCGTAGCCATTTCCAAGTGTTGCATCGATCGCGATATCACCGGGTTTTACAGCTTTGGTCAGTAACTTTTTGGCATAAGGAAGAATTCTCTCTAATTTCATCAGATATTCTCCCTTTGAAAAAATTTCCCCTGCCAACTGTTTCTTCTTTTTAGCTCCGCATCAATTGAGTTCAAAACTTCCCATTTGTTTACACTCCACATCGGTCCGACCATAAGGTCAATCGGTCCGTCACCGGTAATCCGATGAACAATCATTTCAGGTGGTAAAATTTCTAATTGGTCACATACTAAGTTTACATAGTCCTCCTGAGAAAGAAACTCGAGCATGCCCTTTTCATATTGTTTCACCATAGGCGTGCCTTTTAAAAGATGAAGTAAATGGATTTTAATTCCTTGAACATCCAGTTTTGCTACCGCGCGGGCAGTTTCCATCATCATTTCGTTTGTTTCAAGCGGGAGCCCATTAATAATATGTGAGCAAATGCGTATTCCATGTTTTCGTAATTTATTTACGCCATCTACATAGCATTGAAAATCATGAGCACGGTTAATTAACAGGGCTGTTCGTTCGTGAACCGTTTGTAATCCAAGCTCAACCCAAAGATAGGTTCTTTCATTTAATTCTGCCAGGTATTCGACCACATCATCTGGAAGACAATCCGGACGGGTAGCAATCGATAAACCGACAACCCCTTCTTGTTTGAGGACAGTCTCATATTTCTCACGAAGGACCCGGGTGGGTGCATGGGTATTTGTGAAAGCTTGAAAATAGGCCATGTATTTGCCATCTTTCCATTTGGTGTGCATTTTTTCTTTTATTTCACGAAATTGTGTTTCCAATGTTTCGGCACGGTTACCGGCAAAATCCCCAGAACCGGCAGCACTGCAAAAAGTGCACCCGCCGTGGGCAACCGTACCATCGCGGTTCGGACAATCAAACCCGCCATCTAATGCCACTTTAAAAACTTTATGGCCGAATTGCTGGCGTAGATGGTAATTCCATGTATGGTACCGCTTATCATCTAATGCATATGAAAAAGGTTTCGTTTCAAGCATACGAAAACCTCCTTATAAAAAATTTATATATAAGCACATAGAATAAATTTTATCATGAAGTAAAGCCATATCCAAATGGATTTTATTTGCTGTTATAGGAAAAGGAATCGGGAACAAAATAAGAATTGAAGCGGTACGCTTCAGGTGTAACAGCAATAGGAAAGGGGTTCTTAAATGGCTACTCGTGAATCAATGAGTCATTTAATTCAGCAATGTGAGGATGCTATTCGGTTCGCTCAAGAGCAATATCGAGAAGGCAGCCTTCAACAGCATTACAACAATGATGATTATACACAAGCCTTACAAGGACTTGAAGAAACGTACCAGGACATTTGTAAAATGGCCCAATTCGCAAATTCACAGC
Source organism: Bacillus sp. MUM 116 (assembly GCF_001866655.1). Taxonomy (GTDB): domain Bacteria; phylum Bacillota; class Bacilli; order Bacillales; family Cytobacillaceae; genus Neobacillus. The sequence goes on from NZ_MLYR01000061.1 coordinate 55,404, forward strand.
AGAGGGAACAACTCCACAGAATGAGACTGCAGCTGCAGCAGGTACAGAATACAATGATTTTACAGGGCCCCTATCAAAATACACAGATATTTGAGTGAACATAAGAGGAGGAAAACCTGGTGAAAAAACGTTCGAAACAACAAAACCCGGAACAAAAAACACGTAATGGAATCAACAATAATGATTTGGAGTTAGGGCAGGATGTGGACTTGGTAAAACAAGCTAAAATGAAATATGAAAAATCAGGCGGCCAGCCTGTAAAATCGAAATTTCATCAAGAATAAGACCAATCATCCTAACTTGGTCTATACACCCTCAACGGTATGTTGAGGGTATTTATCTTTTCGTCGAAATAAGGCTAAGAAAAAGGATTGCACGTCAGGTAAAAGTAAACTACACTTATGTAGGGTTTCGAAATAATTAAATGTAAAGGAGAATTTTCATGCCACGTGCACTATGGCTGTTAATTATCGGGATGGCAGTGAATTCCACTGGCTCTTCTTTTTTATGGCCTTTAAATACAATATATATCCACAATCATTTAGGAAAAAGTTTATCGATGGCCGGGGTTGTTCTCATGCTAAACTCTGGTGCGAGTGTCATTGGTAACCTAATTGGCGGAAGTTTTTTTGATAAGTATGGGGGTTATAAATCTATTCTAGCAGGCATTGGTATTTCATTGTTTGCGATTATTGGACTTTCATTTTGGCATGGTTGGCCAGAATATGTGATCTTTTTGACCATCATTGGACTGGGGACAGGAATTATTTTTCCGGCAATGTACGCCATGGCTGGCTCGGTATGGATTGAGGGTGGACGTAAAGCCTTCAATGCAGTGTATGTTGCTCAAAACCTTGGTGTAGCTATCGGGGCCGCTCTTTGTGGAATTGTTGCAGAATATTCCATGCAATTAATCTTTCTTGCAAATGCACTTATGTATATTATCTTTTTATTCATTGCAGTGTTTGGATATAGGAATATTACTGTAAGCCCTGTAAAACAAAAGATAAAGCCGGGAGAACCTATCCAGGTAAAAAACAAACAGAATCTAAAAGCATTATTGATCCTATGTTCTGGTTACTTGCTATGCTGGGTAGCTTATGTCCAATGGACCACAACCATTGCATCCTATACACAAGAAATCCATATTTCTTTATCAAAATACAGTTTGTTATGGACGATAAATGGTGCTCTCATTGTTCTAGGTCAACCACTTTTAAGTAGTGTTTTAAAGCGCTGGGCTACTACGTTAAAGATACAGATGGTAACTGGAATTATTATTTTTATTATTTCTTTTGTCGTAGCTGGTAATTCTAGTGCTTTTCCTGGGTTTCTTGCAGGTATGATTATTTTAACAATTGGTGAAATGTTTATTTGGCCTGCGGTGCCAACCGTTGCGTTTTCCTTATCACCTAAGGGGCGGGAAGGATTTTATCAAGGAATTGTCAATAGCACCGCCACAGGAGGCAGAATGATTGGCCCGCTATTAGGCGGAATCATCGCCGATTTATATAGCATGTCTACACTGTTTACCGTATTAATTGCATTATTTATAGTGGCCATCATCACAACATTCATCTACGATCGTGTAATGGTGACAGGCACCGTTCGTAGACAAATCTAAGGATTTGTCCACCTCACGCGGACAAAGGGGGCTTAGCACTCTCTTTGTCCTTTTTATGTTTAAAATTTTAGGAATGCGGCAATTCTGAATTTAGGCTTTTGTTTTCTTGCAAATTGCCGGGAAATTTTATACAATATCCGTATATCTTTATATTGAAAAACATGGATTAGGAATAGTAATGGTTCCTGCCCGTTTTTAGAGAATTGACGGCTGGTGAAAGTCAATCGGGTACATCATGAACTCGCCTAGGAGTTGCAGGCACGAAAGAAGAGTAATGTTTGCCGTTTACCGCGTTAAGGAGAATGAGCGAGTGTTTTCACACTAATGTGGGTGGTACCGCGGGAAGATACATACAATCCTCTCGTCCCTGTTTGGGATGAGAGGTTTTTTATTTTTTTATAGGAGGCAACAAACAATGAGCTTCGATCATCAACAAATTGAAAAGAAATGGCAAAAGAAGTGGGAAGAAGAAAAGACATTCAAAACAAGCGAAGAGTATGAAAAAAGAAAATTCTACGCTTTAGATATGTTTCCATATCCATCCGGCGCCGGACTTCATGTCGGACACCCTGAAGGCTATACAGCAACTGATATCCTTTCTCGTACAAAACGGATGCAGGGCTATAATGTTCTTCACCCAATGGGCTGGGATGCATTTGGCTTACCGGCAGAACAATATGCATTGGATACTGGAAACGATCCGGCAGAATTCACAAAACACAATATTAACACGTTCCGCAGGCAAATTAAATCACTAGGTTTCTCTTATGACTGGGACCGTGAAGTAAATACAACCGATCCTGAATACTATAAATGGACACAATGGATCTTTCTAAAACTTTGGGAAAAAGGTCTTGCCTATATTGATGAAGTGGCGGTTAACTGGTGTCCTGCACTTGGAACCGTTTTAGCAAATGAAGAAGTGATTGATGGAAAAAGTGAACGCGGCGGACATCCGGTAGAACGCCGCCCAATGAAGCAATGGATATTAAAAATTACCGCCTATGCTGACCGTTTGCTGGAAGACCTTGAAGAGCTTGATTGGCCTGAAAGCTTGAAAGAAATGCAGCGAAATTGGATTGGCCGTTCTGAAGGCGCAGAAGTTACATTCCAAATCGATGGACATGATGAAACCTTCACTGTGTTCACAACAAGACCGGATACCCTTTTTGGTGCAACCTATTCAGTGCTTGCACCTGAACATTCCTTTGTTGATAAAATTACAACTGCTGAGCAACGTCCGGCAGTTGAGGCTTACTTAGAGAAAGTTAAAACAAAAAGCGATTTAGAGCGTACAGATCTTGCAAAAGAAAAAACAGGCGTATTTACAGGTGCTTATGCTATTAACCCTGCAAACGGCGAAAAAATGCCAATCTGGATTGCCGATTATGTATTAGTAAGCTATGGAACCGGGGCAATCATGGCTGTACCGGCTCATGATGAACGCGATTACGAATTCGCAAAGCAATTCGACTTGCCAATTAAGCAGGTTGTTGCCGGTGGAGATATTGAAAAAGAAGCATACACTGGTGACGGAGAACATATTAACTCTGACTTTTTAAATGGATTAGATAAAGCAGAAGCGATTCAAAAAATGATTACCTGGCTTGAAGAGAAAGGGATTGGTACAAAGAAAGTAACATTCCGTTTACGTGACTGGTTATTCAGCCGCCAGCGTTATTGGGGTGAACCTATCCCAATTATCCATTGGGAAGATGGCACAATGACTGCTGTACCGGAAGACCAGCTGCCATTAATGCTTCCAAAAACGACGGAAATTAGACCATCTGGAACAGGTGAATCTCCACTTGCCAATATCGAAGAGTGGGTAAATGTAGTCGATCCGGAAACAGGTAAAAAAGGCCGTCGTGAAACCAACACGATGCCGCAATGGGCAGGCAGCTGCTGGTATTATTTACGCTATATCGATCCGAAAAATTCAGAGGCACTTGCTTCAGAAGAAAAATTAAAGCATTGGCTCCCTGTTGATACTTATATTGGCGGTGCAGAGCATGCTGTCCTTCACTTACTTTACGCTCGTTTCTGGCATAAGTTTTTATACGATATTGGTGTTGTGCCAACAAAGGAACCATTCCAAAAGCTATTTAACCAGGGAATGATTCTAGGTGAAAACAACGAAAAAATGAGTAAATCAAAAGGAAATGTCGTCAATCCGGACGATATCGTAAATAGCCACGGCGCTGATACACTTCGTTTATATGAAATGTTCATGGGGCCGCTTGATGCCTCGATTGCCTGGTCAACAAATGGACTTGACGGCTCCCGCCGCTTCCTTGACCGGATCTGGCGTTTATTAGTAGAAGAAAATGGAGAGTTAAATCCAAAAATCCAGCCAAATGAAGAGGCAGGTAATTTGGAAAAAATTTATCATCAAACCGTGAAAAAGGTAACAGAGGATTATGAAGGTTTACGATTCAATACAGCGATTTCACAAATGATGGTCTTTATTAATGATGCTTACAAATCAACGGTACTTCCTAAAGATTATATGGAGGGCTTCGTTAAGCTACTTTCACCTGTTTGCCCACATATTACAGAGGAACTTTGGGGAAAATTAGGCCATAGTGGTACAATTTCCTATGAAACATGGCCTGCATATGATGAAGCAAAGCTGGTGGATGAAGAAGTGGAAATTGTCATCCAAGTGAATGGGAAAGTAAAAACGAAGCTGAAAGTTCCAACAGATGCCAGCAAAGAAGCATTAGAGGGAATCGCCATGGATGATGACCGGGTGAAGGAACAAATTGAAGGGAAAACCGTTCGTAAGGTGATTACCGTTCCAGGTAAACTAGTAAATATTGTTGCAAACTAATACAATTGAACATCCTCCAGTTTAAAAAAGCTGGGGGATGTTTTATGAAGGGATGGTTAAGGTGGAAGAAATTCAAATTATTACTCCGGAAGAGTTAAAAAATAAGCTCGCTAAAGGGGAAAAGCTGGAACTTGTTGATGTTCGTGAAGATGAAGAGGTTGCTGAAGGAATGATTCCGGGTGCGAAACATATCCGGATGGGAGACATTCCGGCTAACCTTGATTATTTTGATAAGGATAAAGAATATATCTTCATTTGCCGCTCAAGCCGCCGCAGTGAAAATGTCTGTTACTATTTGCAGGACCAAGGCTATAAAGTCCGCAATATGATTGGCGGCATGATGAACTGGTCTGGTGAAACCAAATAACCGATTCCACTGCGGAATCGGTTTTTCTTTTGGTCTTATACTGCTCTTTTCCTTGTTTCCGATAGTTGTTAATAAGCCGAAGCTTTAATTAATTTTAAATTTTTACGAGCTTTGATTTTTAAAATTCTGAAAATAAGGAAATAATAAAGGAAAAAAGGAATGGGAGAGAGTAAAATGATTCAGGTTAAACTATTTGACCGGGAGCATGAGAAGGACTTGGAAAAGGAAATGAACCGGTTTTTAAAAGGATTGGATGAAAAAAGTCTGTTAGATATTAAATATAATGTGGCGGCGATGACAGAGGAAGAAGAGGAAGAGCAAATCTATTGTTTTTCGGCAATGATCATTTACAAGGCCTGACAATGCGTCAGGCCTGTTTAGCGAATAAGGCAGCGTTTGTTCCGGCGAGCCGGCCGGTTACGAGTGCGGAGGTAATATTATAGCCGCCTGTATAGCCATGAATATCCAGGATTTCGCCACAAAAATATATACCACTCGTCATTTTTGAAGCCATCGTCTGCGGTTCGATTTCTTTTACGGAAACCCCGCCGCCCGTAACAAATGCTTTTTCAAGTGGCAATGTGCCGTTTACTTTAAAGGTAAACTGCTTGCAGCTTTTTGCAAAACTGCGAATTTTCTCGTGGGAAATGGTCCCACCCTGTGCAGCAGGATCAATCTCATTGTTTTCCAGTAAAAACAATAGATACCGCTCAGGTAAAAGCCCCTTTAAGGTGTTTTTAATACTTTTCTTTGGTTCATTTTTTAAAAGCTTACTAATTTCTTGAAAAAGGGTTTCCCCTTTTTTGTCAGGGAGGATGTCAAGGCTCATGGTTACCTCTTTAAGATTCCATTTTTTCATTGCTTTCACAACAAATTGGCTGCAGCGTAAAACAGCTGGGCCGCTGACTCCAAAATGAGTAAAGATCATATCCATTCGGTGCGAAATTAACGGCTTACCTTTTGGATTTAAAACACTCAATTCGATATTCCTTAAGGAGAGACCATGTAAAGTTTTCTTTTGGATAAAGGGTTCGCTTGAGGTGATAGGAACTTCCGTTGGGAATAACTCGGTTACAGTATGGCCCGCATTCTCCGCCCATGCATACCCATCCCCGGTTGACCCTGTATGGGGAACAGATTTCCCGCCCACAGCAATCACAACTGATTTAGCGATTATTTTTTGACCATCCCTCAATAAAACTCCTGCAAGCTGCCCGTTTTCATAGATAACATCCTTTACGGCTGTGTTTTTAAATACACGAACCTTTAATTGTTCTAGTTTTTGTAAGAGCGCATCTACGACGGATTGGGCCTTATTCGATAAAGGAAACATCCGCCCATGATCTTCCTCTTTTAAGGCAATCCCCAATTTTTCAAAAAAGGCAATAATATCCTCATTACTGAAAATGGAAAACGCACTGTGTAAAAATTTGCCATTCCCTGGGATGTGTTTAATAATTTCATCTATGGGGAGCCGGTTGGTCACATTGCAGCGTCCGCCTCCGGAAATTGCCAGCTTTCGGCCTAGCTTGTCTCCTTTATCAATCAACAGGACTTTCGCACCCTTTTCACCGGCAGCTATGGCAGCCATCAAGCCTGAAGGGCCGCCGCCAATAACGATTACATCAAATTCCATTCTTTCACCATCTTTATGTTCCTAGTAATTTTTGGTTAAACTATTTCATTATAAACCTTACCATATTTTCGAAAAAGAAAACCGAAATAAATATTTCAAAAAAATTTAATATGATTGTTAGTAGCGTTAGAACGCAAACAGTTGTAAACTACTATAGTGTGCAAAAAAAGTCGAATTAATTTTGAGAAAGAACATATTTTAAAATTTTAAACATGAATACTGTCTAGCGCAAGCGTCCTGCCCCTCAAGAGAAAAAATGAACTGCTTTTTTCCTAGGTTGCTTCGGTCAAGCAGATGAAGTCAAAGAACGACTTCACCGTCTGGGCCGCAAGCAGATGTCGGTGCTGAACAAGGCGCTTACGCTTTTCGAAGTAGGAAGGGATTCTATGTCGTCTAAGCTTTTAAGAGGAACGTTTATATTAACCCTTGGGACCATTTTATCAAAGGTTCTTGGCTTATTCTATGTCATACCTTTTTATCAAATTGTCGGGTCCTCTGGAACAGCACTTTACCAATATTCCTATGTTCCGTATACCATTTTTATCAGTATTGCAACAGCAGGGGTACCGCTTGCTGTTTCAAAGTTTATTTCAAAATATAATGCCCTTGAGGAATATGCCGTCGGCCGCAAATTATTTAAATCTGGCCTCCTCATCATGCTATTAACCGGGTTTGCTTCTTTCTTAATTCTGTATTTTTCAGCACCTCTTTTTGCTGAAATGATGTTTACGAAAAATGAGGAAGTTGGATCAAGTTTAAAAGATATCACAACTGTTATCAGGGCTGTCAGCTTTGCTTTAATCGTGGTTCCGTTTATGAGTTTAATCAGGGGATTTTTCCAAGGTCATCAATCGATGGGACCGTCGGCTGTTTCACAGGTGATTGAGCAAATTGTCCGGATTGCGTTTACACTTGCCGGTGCCTATGTTGTCTTGAATTGGTTTAAAGGCAGCACTGTCCAAGCTGTCAGTGTCGCAACTTTTGCTGCCTTTGTGGGAGCAATCGGAAGTTTATTGATGTTATTTTGGTACTGGTTTAAAAGGAAGCATTATTTAGATGAGCTTCTACTAAAGGATAAAGGGACAATCGATATTTCCTTGAAGGAAATTTATAAAGAAATCGTTTTATATGCAGCACCGTTTGTATTTGTAGGAATCAACAATCCGTTATTCCAGGCTATCGATCAATTTACTTTTTACCGTGCATTGGGGGCAACGGATTTTGCGAAATCAGCCTTCTCGATTTTAAACTTTGAGTCTCATAAGATTGTCATCATCCCGGTCTCTCTTGCAACAGGTTTTTCGTTGGCGCTGGTGCCAAGTATTACGAAGGCATTTGTTGAGGAAGACCGAGACGGGCTGAATCGTCAATTAAATCAAGCATTTCAGGTGCTGCTCTACTTAACCTTACCAGCAGCCATTGGACTTTCTTTACTAGCGGAACCGGTTTATACCGTATTTTATGAACATAAAATGCTTGGTGTGGAAGTATTAAGGGCATATGCCCCTGTCGCTATCTTGTTTGCAATGTACTACGTAACGGCATCCATTTTACAAGGAATCAATGAACAGCGTTTTACGGTGTTAACCTTGCTTGTAGGATTACTAATAAAATTATCGTTAAATATTCCGCTGATACAAATGTGGGGACCACAAGGGGCAGTACTTGCAACGACTCTTGGATACACGGCAGCCATCGCCATCAATTTATTTGTCATTAAAAAATTTATAGGGTTTCAGTATGGGCTAGTTTTTCGAAGAAGCTTACTAATCTTTATTTTTGCTGGTTGTATGTGGGCAGGTTGTGAAATCGCTTATAGGGGATTGACCTTATTCCTGTCACCAGCTTCAAAGGGGCAATCTCTAATTATTATTGTTGTTACGGCAGCAGTTGGTGCGGCAATTTATTTATATCTTGGTTTAAAATCAGGACTAATCAACCGGTTATTTGGTGATCGTGTTGATCGGATCAAGCAAAAGCTGCATCTAAGAGTCTAAAACCTTCTCAAAAGGGGGCATATGGAATGAGAATTGATAAAATGCTGGCGAACCTTGGCTACGGAAGCCGTAAGGAAGTAAAACAGCTTCTCAAAAGTGGTGCAGTGAAGGTCAATGATGTAATCGTAAAAGACGCCAAGCAACATGTGGATCCAAATAAAGAAACCGTAACCTTAAACAGTGAAGTAATTGAATATAAAGAGTTTATTTATTTAATGATGAATAAACCGCAGGGAATTTTATCCGCTACCGAGGATAATTCCTGTGAAACGGTTATTGACCTCCTGGAGCTGGAAGATCAAGTTTATGAGCCATTCCCTGTCGGCAGGCTGGATAAGGACACTGAAGGGCTGCTCCTGATTACCAATGACGGTCAGCTGGCCCATCGTTTGCTTTCCCCGAAAAAGCATGTTCCAAAGACCTACTTTGCGGTAATTGACCAAGAGGTAACAGAGGAGGATGTCCGTGCTTTTGCGGAGGGGGTAACACTTGATGATGGATATAAAACGAAGCCAGGAGAGTTAAAGATTTTAAAATCTGGGCTTCGTTCTGATATTGAACTTACGATTACGGAAGGGAAGTTTCATCAAGTTAAAAGAATGTTCGAATCCGTAGGGAAAAAAGTCGTGTACCTTCAGCGGATTTCGATGGGATCACTGAAATTGGATGAGACCCTGGAACTTGGGGAATATCGTGAGTTAACGGATGAGGAAATAGAGTTATTGATAGAATATCAAGTGAAATAAGATAGCAATGAAAAAGCAACCAGCTGGTTGCTTTTTTTCATTTTTTTACTTCACCTTCAATTATTTTCCATAAGTAGGTGATAAAAAACAAATAAACACCAAAGCAAATAACAAGCTTAAACAGTGGGTAATCTATAAATATTTACTTGGGATTTTTGAAAAGGGGGAAGTTTACCATGAAGCTGACACATGAGCAGCGGGTTGAGTTACATGGCTTTAATAACCTGACGAAATCACTTAGCTTTAATATGTATGATATTTGTTTTACAAGAACGAAAGAAGAGCGTGAAGCCTATTTACAATATATTGATGAGCAGTACAGTGCGGACCGATTAACCAAGATTTTAAAGCATGTTTCCGACATCATTGGGGCCCATGTTTTAAATATCGCCAGCCAGGATTTTGAGCCGGCAGGAGCAAGTGTGACCCTTTTAGTATCAGAAGGCCCGGTTGAGCACGCTCCTTCCGAATCATTTGAGGAATCACCAGGACCACTCCCCGAGTCGGTCGTTATGCAACTGGATAAAAGTCATATTACCGTTCACACATATCCTGAATATCATCCCGATGAAGGTATCAGTACATTTAGGGCTGATATTGATGTTTCTACCTGTGGAGAAATTTCGCCGCTTAAAGCGCTGCACTATTTAATCCGTTCGTTTGAAACTGACGTCATGATTATGGATTACCGTGTGCGCGGATTTACAAGAGATAAAAGTGGTCATAAGCTTTTTATTGATCATGAAATCAGCTCGATTCAAAATTATATTCCTGAAGACGTTGGCGAAATGTTTGATATGATCGATGTGAATGTTTACCAAGAGCATATTTTTCACACAAAATGCAAGTTGCGAGAATTTGATTTAAATAATTACCTTTTTGGATATACAAAAGAAAGACTAGCCCCTAATGAACATATTGAAATCACAGAAAGAATCAAAATGGAAATGGACGAAATTTTTTATGGGAAAAATATTGTTCAATAGTTGGGAAGAGTTAATGTGTGATAGGCGACCGAAAGAGCAAAAATTCCGAGGAGCCGGTCGCTTAAAAGGGATATAAGCGACCCTTTAAATGAAAAAATCGGGAAAACGGTCGCTTTGCCGACTATGAAGCAAAAAAATTACCCATTTAACAAGTGATGAAGCATCCTATCTTTGTTCTCAAAAAATTGCTTCATCAATTTATAATGATTCGTCTCTTCAAGAGGGCATTCGTAAATGCCCTCCTCCGTAAATTCAAAGATTTTCGCATTTGGGTAAGCCATAATAATCGGGGAATGGGTTGCGATAATAAATTGTGAATGATTATGAACTAAATCATGAATTCTTGTCAGCATGGACATTTGTCTTAGCGGCGAAAGGGCGGCCTCCGGCTCGTCCAATAAAAAAATCCCATTTCCGCGGAACCGATGTAGAAAGGTAGCGAAAAAAGCTTCACCATGTGATTGATCATGAAGTGAGACTCCCCCAAAAGAATCGATGATACGAGGGCCACCGCCTTCCCGGTCTAACTCCTCAATGTTTGAAGCAACATTATAAAAACTTTCTGCACGCAGGAAAAATCCATCACTTGGCCGATTAATTCCCTTTATGACTCTCAAATAGTCCCCAAGAGGTGAGTGCGAATCAAAGGTGGAAAAATTAAAATTTAGTGAACCACCTTCTGGATTAAACCCCAGTGCAATCGCAATCGCTTCTAATAGAGTTGACTTCCCCATTCCATTCTCTCCAATAAGGAAGGTAACATTGGGGTGGAAATCAATTTCATCTAAAGACCTTAGACTAGGAAGGTTAAAAGGATATTCTTTAAATGAAGGAACCTGAGAACGTTTTAATTGTACACTTCGCAAGTATTGACTATTTATCATAAAATTACCTCAAGTAGAAAATTTACTTTGATTGTACCAAAAATTTCAGCTCCTCTTAAAAGAAACTTTTTCCAAAAGGTTTAAGTAAGTATTGGTAGACAGAAAAAGTAACGAGGAGTGACAGAATGCATTTTTGCCTCACAACATATTCATGAAAAAGTATATTTTTGCAGCTTGCCCCATACATTGGCGAACAAGGCGTATCCCAAGCGTAATTTCTGTATGAAATGATTCAGAAAAGGTGACTTTACTTATTGTAGAATTGCCTTTTTTATTTTGGCTCTTTCTAAAAGATTGTTATTTTTAAAATAAGCTTTGAAAATGCAAACTGTTGATAAACCGGTTGATTGAAACGGAAAGTGCGAGACTCCAGCGGGAGCAGCGGGACAGGTGAGACCCCGCAGGAGCTGTGCTCCGAGGAGGCTCACCGCCGCCCCGCGGAAAGCGAGTATCCCTACGTTCCAATCAACCACTCTCCTTATTCAGAGCAACAAAGTTTGCGCAAACAGCCATTATTTTTTAAAAAAATTGACATGAAACCAAAAGGTGTTATATTATTCTTTATGTGAAACCAAATGGTTTCGTATTGTGCGTGCAAAATAACAATAACATTTTTGTGGAGGTCTTTTAAAATGACAAACGAAACATTACAGGATATTAGGTATACAGAAATCTATAATGCTCCAATTGAAAAAGTATGGGCTGCTGTTGCAACGTCAGAAGGACTTGCCGCTTGGTTTATGCCAAATGATATGGAACCGTTCGAAGGGAATGAATTTCATTTAAATGCAGGACAATTTGGGATGTCTCCATGTAAGGTTACACATGTCGATCCGCCAAATCGTCTTTCCTTTAATTGGGGGAAAGATTGGACGCTCACTTTTGAATTAAAAGAACTCGAAGGAAAAACTGAATTTACCCTTATCCATGGTGGTTGGGATGCGAATAAGGTTACTGAATTTGGTGCACCGCATACCCCAATCCGCGAGAATATGAACAAGGGTTGGGCAGGGCTTGTTAAAAAATTGCAAGGATATGTTGAGGCCTAAATGGCAGCATCTACTGCTAAGCATGATGTCTTTCAGGCTGTTGCTGATCCGACGCGCCGAAAGCTGCTGAAGCTGTTGAGTCATCAAGAGCTCCCGGTTACCGTGATCAGTGAACAATTCCCGATCAGCCGGACTGCTGTTTCCAAACACCTTAGAGTGTTGGCAGATGCCGGACTGGTCAAGGAAAGAAGGGTAGGAAGAGAAACCCGTTACAAGCTTGAACCCGAACCACTATACGAATTAAAAGATTGGCTTCAATACTTTGAAATCTTTTGGGAAAATAAATTGTCTGCGCTCAGGCGGCTTGTGGAATCTGATGAGCACGATAGCCATCAATCAATAGGACCTGTCAAGGTAATCAAGCCTAAAAAAACATAACCACCCTTTGGGTGGTTATGTTTTTTATTTTTTTCGTGTTGTAAAAGAAAGGACAATCAAAACGACAACAATCACCAAACAAACAGTTGAACCAATCAGATTATTGGAATTTAAGAGAAATCCTATAAAAATTACACTTAATGCAACAATCGCAAAGATTGTTGTTAACGGGAATCCTTTTACCCGGAAAAATGGTTTGCTTTTATAATTAGGGCGTAACTTTAACTGGGCTGCACAAATGCTAATCCAAAGTAACATGACCGTAAACCCGGGAATTGTCATTAAATAGCTAATGACCTGGTCCGGTGTGATATAGGCTAGAAAGACACCTGCCAAAATAAACGCACCAGTAATCAAAATTCCTGCTATAGGAATTCCTGTTTTAGAAATCTTTAATAAACTTTTCGGAGCGACACCACTTTGTGCCATTGAAAATAGGGTTCTTGAAGTGGCATAGATACCTGAATTGGCAGCTGAAAGAACGGCTGTTAAGAGCACAAAGTTCATGATATGAGCAGCACCAGGCAGCCCAGAAATACTTAATACTTGAACAAAAGGACTATCTATTCCCGATACCTTGTCCCATGGGACCATGCCGCAAATAACGAGGATTGGGAAGATATAAAAGATGATGACACGCCAAACAGCCCCTTTAACGATCTTTGGCATAACTTTTTCAGTATTCTTTGTCTCGGTAACAGCAACCCCAATTAATTCTGCTCCGCCGTAGGAAAACATGACGACTAGAAAGGCGCTGGCAATTCCACTAAAGCCATGCGGGAAAAAACCTCCGTGTGCCGTGTAATTGGTGAACGGGTCATGAATGGAGCTTGGGATTATTCCTGTTAAAATTGATGCTCCTAAGATAATAAAAGCTGTTAAGGCGAAAATTTTGATTCCTGCAAACCAGAATTCAAGCTCACCATAGTATTTAACTTGAAATAAATTAATTCCCACAATTAATAATCCGCATATCAGGCTTAGAAGCCATAATGGTGCAGAATGAAACCAGAATTTCAGGAAACTTCCTGCAGCGAGGAGTTCAACAACGGTTACAATGATCCAGTTAATCCAGTAGAGCCATCCAACAATGAACGATACTTGGAAACCAAATGCTTTATTAACTAAATGCTGAACGTTTAAGTTTGGATAGGCAACAGCCATTTCACCTAAAGCCGCCATAATGATTAACAATAATATTCCGCCAATAAAATAAGTAATTACGACACCTGGACCAGCGATATTTAATGTATCAGAACTTCCCTTAAAAATTCCGGTCCCAATCATTCCGGCTAATGCCATAAACTGAACATGCCGCGGTAATAACCCTCTTTTTAATCCTTGATGATTTTTTTCCAAGATGCTCCTACCCTTCTAAATTCAACTAGTAATCTCTTTTTTGCTTAAACGCTTTTACGCATTAAAGAATTCTATATTAATATAATATATTTTAATAGTTTATAAATCAAGTAAATCAAAAAGTCTGAAATCTTTTTCGAATAAAAAATTATTCACTGTAAGAATTTTTTTTGCCTGAAGGAAACTTTTTAGAATTGTCGAATAAAATATAATAAAATTGGAGGGTGATGGAAATGAATTCGACCCCGCGAATC
>NZ_MLYR01000062.1 GCF_001866655.1 Bacillus sp. MUM 116
CTCTATTAAAAAATTTTGTTGATTTTCTTCTTAAACTACATAATCTCCTTCATTATTCGCTGCTTTTTGTTTCGACAGTGGTGTTTCTATTTCCTTTTACATAGGAAAATAATTTTTAAAAAAATAGTAAATAAATTTAAAAATAATATAAAAATAGTTCGTGTTATTAGGTTTTTAAAATGTTAAATTTATATCATTGAGAATTGATTAAGGGACAACCTTATCAGTTCCATTTTTGGATTCGCACCTTACCTGAATGTTTGGAGATGGAGAATTGAAAAAGCGCGAGGTACTTGCATCTGTAAAGGATGAAAAGTTAATTGAAATGAGAAGAGATCAAATTATTAAAGGGGCGGTGAATCTTTTTAAAGATAAAGGTTTTCACAGAACAACAACAAGAGAGATTGCCAAATCAGCAGGCATTGGTTTCGGAACTTTATATCATTACATCCGTCAAAAGGAGGATGTGCTTTATTTGGTTTGTGATAAACTCTATGACCAAGTACATTCACTACTAGAGCAAGGGATTGATACAAAGCAAGGAACAATCGAGAGTCTAAAACAGGCAATGAAAATCTATTTTAAAGTAATAGATGAAATGCAGGACGAAGTTTTAATTTTATATCAAGAAACAAAATCCTTATCAAAAGATGCGCTTCCTTATGTCTTGGATAAAGAAATTGCTATGACAAATATGTTTAAGAGCATTATTGACAGTTGTGTAAAAAATGGTGAATTAAACCTTTCGGAAAAAGAATCAGAGTTGATTGCCCATAATATTACTGTTAGTGGCGAAATGTGGTCATTTAGAAGATGGGGGCTTCAAAAGAGATTTGCTATTGATGAATTTGTTGCACTTCAATTAAATATATTTATAAAAGCGGTTACAAATCCTAACGACTTTTAGCCCATTGTTCCCAGCAACATATTTGTTGGGGCTTTTTTTATGGTGAAAAAGTGGTTGCTTCAACATTTTAAATTAATGTTCATCATACGAACGGAAAAACTATCCCTTTTGAAAATGTTTCACAATCATTTTTCTCACCTTTACCGTACCATAAGTTTTTTATAAGTCGAAACAGATTCGCTACAAGAATTAACTTGACTTAGAGGACATACACTATACAGGTATAAAACTTCCAATGGATAGGTGATTTCAATGAATCGACGTAAAATAACATTTGTATTCTGTTTTCTTTTTTGTCTGGCTTCTCTCTTCGCCTGTACAACGGAACGGGGTAAGGAGAGTATAAACAACCAACAAGTAGGGCAGAAAAAGGAAAATGTAACCCCAAAACCAATAGCACAGAAAAATTGGAATGAGGGAGATTTTAGATTATCAAAAGCACAGCATAGACAGCAGGTGATCAATCTTAATCAACAATTTCCAGATGTTGTTATCTATAAGGGGAACCCAAATCCAAATCTGAAAAAAAGAGTAGCGCTTACCTTCGATGACGGTCCTGATAACTACTATACACCGAGGATTTTGAACATTTTGAGGGCAAAAGGAGTACATGCAACCTTTTTTATGGTTGGAAAACAAGCCAAGAGTTATCCAGATATGGTGAAACGGATTGTGGCGGAAGGAAATGCAATTGGGAATCACTCGTGGGATCATCCGAAACTGTGGACACTTAGCAAACAGCAAGTTATGCAAGAAATCGTTTCTACACAAAATGAGATTCAGCAGATTACTGGTCAGCGAACCACCTTGTTTCGACCGCCTTATGGAAGGGTGACTCCAGCAGAAGTGACTCTGATCCATGATCTAGGGTATCGTGTTATAGACTGGTCTGTTGATACATTAGATTGGGCAGGAACTCCCGCTCCGACCATACTCCAGTATGTTAAAAGGGAAGTTTCACCAGGAGGTATCATTCTTGAACATTGCTTGGCTGGTCATCCAGGGGAACTGAATGGGACACTACAAGCCTTACCACAAATCATTGATCACTTGAAAGCACAAGGCTACGAATTTGTCACTATACCAACACTACTTAGTTAATCGATTTAGTTCATTCAGATGGGCTGTCGGCACTGTTGCTTCAATTATCACTCAATTCGAATAATTTTAATAACTTTAATCTTTTATGATTAAATCAAGGTTTTCTTAAGAATCTTGGTTGTTGATGAAAAATCCATCCCTGCACTCTCAGGGATGGATTTTTGCTTCTTTAGGCACAATATGAGTTTAATTTGACATAATATAAGTCAATTTCTTATACAACTAAACTCCCCCTGTAGTGGAACAAGTAAAAGAGCCACAGCTACGACTCATTGCTAAACTCAAGCACCCGTTTGTTGAAGTGAAATAGTTCACAAATCTATTAGTATCCTGCTTTTCAAGTTGAAAGCCCCATTATTCATAGCCGTTTAATTAGCATTAGAGATAACTTTGGGCAAGTACCCTTGAAGATGCTGTACAGAATACTCTAATAAGATTCGTAACTGCACTGTTGGAACAGGACAAATTTCATTCCCATACACTTTTGTTAGACGATATCATGTTTAACATCATGAAAGGATGTAGAGATATGCCGGGGTTACCAACGATTGGGATAGGTTCTAAAGGTCATTATGTAAAACTACTGCAAATGGATTTAAATGGATTAGCACTTAATTATAACAACTTTACGATAGATGGTATCTTTGATTCAAAGACAAGTAATGCAACAAAAAATTTTCAGGACCGATTTGAAATAAAAAGTGATGGCATTGTAAGATCTCTTACTTGGAAATTATTAATTGAAAATGTTAAAGCTGTACAAAAACTATTGAATTCCTATGGCTTTCATACTGGATATCCTGACGGGTGGTTTGGCTCTCATACTACAGATGCAGTGCGAAAATTCCAAAACCATAATGGACTTTCCCCGACAGGAATTGTTGACCCAAGAACACGAAGAAAATTGTTTAATCCACATCCACAGGATAATATAGATAAGCGTCCGAGTTCAAATGACATAAATTCACTCCAACCGCACGTTGCGATGCTTGCAAGAAGATTTCTGGAATTGACAAGATCGCATAATTTAGATGTTAAGATTACTCAGGCATTCAGAAGCTGGGACGAATCAGACAGATTATTTGCTCAAGGGAGAACAACACCTGGACCAATTGTTTCAAATGCCAGAGGAGGAGACTCCTATCACAACTGGGGATTAGCCTTTGATGCCGCACCTGTTGAAAATGGTCAGATATCAAATGATACACAGAAATATTTTACTATGGGGCATTTAGGAGAGCAGTTAGGTCTTAAATGGGGAGGAACATTTAAGACTATAGTTGATTATCCGCATTTTCAATATACGTTTGGATTAAACACATGGGATCTTCTGAATGGTATTACACCGCCTAAATGAGTGTTCTTATCCAAAATCAAAACTTTTTAAACAAGCTGAAAGCCTTTCAATAAGGAGACATTCTTATCAGGAATGTCTTTTTTGTACTGTCAAACCAATTTGATACATCTAACCTGCTTACGTTAGTGGAACAAGCAAAAGAAGCCGCCGAGGCAGCTGGTGATCTTCAACTAATGCACCCGTTTGTTTAAGTACAATTATTCACAAACTCAAAATTGCTGCTATATAATCGTCATTTTAATACCACCTTAATTATTGGGGAAAATAACTTTGAGGTGATTAGAGTGATTAAAAAGGTTTTAATAAGTTTTTGTATTTTTATACTATATACAACCAATGCTATGGCTCAAACTAATCATCAAATACAAATTATCGATATAAAAAAAGGTAAAGTTATAAAAAATGTTCAAAAAAACCCCGATTTACAACAAGAAGTAGAGAAATTTCTTGAAGGAATAGCAGGGGTTTACGTGAAAATGAATCCATATCCTAATAATGGGTTTGTGATAAAAATCCCTTTAGAACCTACTGTTATGGTTAAAAATCAATGGTTCAATGACCTTGTAGATGAAGTAATGATTATTTTTCCTGTTCAAGAAAATCCATATTTATTGGTTTTTGACAATGAGAACCAACCATATTTCTTTAAATTTCAAGGCAATACAAGCAAATTCTTGGGATTATTGAATTTTAAGCCATAAACCTCAGAAATGAGGTTTATTCTATGCATCTTATTAAACTGAATCGTTAGAGCTCAATAAGAAAAAGGCTGCCGTAGCAAACTAACCTTTTTTGCTCAAGCACCCGTTACTTTAAGTACATTCCTTCACAATCTTGCTTATTTCTTTTTTCGCCTAAAAAGAGAAAAAGCTACCATTATTAATCCTTTTTAAGTATTTAACAGACAAATTATACATCGATGTATCTATTCCTTCTTGAGCTATCCTGCCATTTAGCTTAACAAGAAAAAATGAACGCTACAGCGATCATTGCCGGAAATCGATATTTCACTCAAGCACTCGTTAGTATAAGTGCAACCCTTCAAAACTAACTTTAGAATAACAAAAAGGGAACCGCCAAAGCGTTCCCATCTTTATCAAAAGCACCCTTTAAGAGCCAACTTGTAGCATCCTACTTCTTTTATTGATAATTTTTATATAACTCTGATTCCTTCAACCGCTAACATTTACATAGTTAAAGATTTGCCTACCGTACCATCCATTATATAGACTTATTGAGGAGCATGTACCTGATAGGACAGAGAAGATGAAACAAAAAAAAATCCTATGCTTTATTGTGGTTGATAATCCTTATGTAATGGGTGTAACCCACGAACACGGTCAACCGTGACACATAACTCCATGCCAAACAAAAAGAGGACGCTCACAATATAGATCCAAAACGTGACCAGTGTTGTAAACGTTAGTGTCCCATATATCAATTCGTAATTCCCTAAATGATGGGTATAAATAACGAACAGCTGGCGTGCAACGTAAACACCTATTGTGGTCACAATCGCTCCTGTCAACAAAGCTTTCGTCGAGAGGGCTGCCGAAGGTAGAACCCGATAGCAGAGAAAGCAGGTTACGAACATGAAGAACAAGAAGAACGTCCCTGACATGGTGTGAACAATGTTAACCCATTCAAATCCATCAAATTTTGCGATACTCATGGCGACTTCGGGTGAAACCGCCGATAGAAGAGAAGACAAAAGAATTAACAGAAGCAAAAAACCCAGCATCACGAACCCAATTACGTACTGCTTAATAAAGGAACGGTGTTTACGAACTTCACAAATCGTGTCGAGCGTTGTTTGCAAAGACAGGAAACCGCCAATAGATGCCAACAGCAGTCCACCAATGCCCATTATCCCCACCGCAGTGCGGAATTGAGTTAGATGATCGATGGTGGTCGTAACAAATGATTCACCTTTCGGCATGGAAGGGATAAATGATTGAAACAGATGATCGAGAAACTGCTCAACAGCTGTACCGTCAATAAATAGAGATGCAAAAAAAATCAACAGCAACGTAAGAGGAATAGTCGAAGCAAATCCAAAATATGCAATGATTGAACCTAAATACATAATATTGTGATGAAAAAAGCCTTGAATCAAAGTTTTGAAAAACACTTTTACTTTCTGCACCTGCGACAAACCTTCCCTAGTATTCTGTCTATATAGTTTGTGCGGTCGGGTCCCATACAATGCAAAGTGGAGTCGAGAAAAATGATTATACGAAAAAAAATGCCTATCCTTCCTGGATCGGTACCTAACCCTTTGACAAACGTTTGAAAAAGGGAGCACTATTAATACTGCCTTTTGGCTTCCAAATCCTTGGTTACACAAGATAAAATGAAGAAAGTTGTAACCATTACTGCTTATTCTAGGTAATCTGTAGCCAATGAACCACTTTAAAATCAAGACAATCAATATTACAAGCAACACTGTTGCCGAGAGCAGCCATAACCACTGCCACTTATCTTTCTTCATCAAGTAACTTCCATAAACAAATAGTGGAAAATTAGTCCTTCTTCATCCGCTCCACCTGTTGGTTCAATGAACATAAACTTCTGTAACTTCAGTAAAATGGCAATCCCTAAAGAAGTCCTAAGTTTCCAATACATCTAATCACCTCAATATTATTTTCCAACTGAATACTTATATGTTCTTATTATAAGGCCATAAATAATGCACTCTTAAGAGTGCGTTTTTGTTTTTAGTAAAGATTTTAAATGTAATGATATGGTAAAATATAGAAAAGGGGGGTGTTGATGAAAATCAACTTATATCTAATCCAATTAGGAATTATCATAATCGTAATTTTTGCTGGAACTTTCACAATTCGCTATTTCAAAACTGGTGAACTTTTAATAGATCAGATTATTGGAACTTCTGTTGGTGCTGCGCTTTTAATTGGTTCATTGATTTGGAGGAAATTAAATCCACGATCATAAATTATAAAAAGAGAGCAGATTTTTCTAAGTAATTAACTTACTGTGGAGTAAATTTAAAATAACAATATAAGACAAATTGGAGTTGTAAAAGTGAAGCAAGGCAAAAAATTTATCTTAGCCTCTTTGTTGCCTGTTTTATTAGTTGGACTGTCGGCTTATAGTATTTCATCTAGTAACGATAACTCAACAAAAAATCAGTCACAGTCTGATAACACATCTCAATCGAATGGCTCATCAACCATTTCACAGAAAAGTGATGACTCGAAATCTAATAATAATAATAAGGACGCAAATAAGAATAATACACAGTCATCTACGTCAGATGATTCAACAGTGAATAAAGAAGGAACATCAAACAAAGTCACAAGTTCAAGTACCAATACGTCCGACAAGGCTATAAACCGTCCGACTGGTGCTTGGGTGGATACTTTTGAGAAAGAATTATATGAGGGATATCACGTTACGCCAAGTCGTTACAAGAATATTGGCAACGGTAATTGGGAAGTTTGGGTTAAAGAAGTTGATACTGGAGATAATCCTTATAACGGTCAATCAAAATACGGGTGATTTCCACGGATAATTAGCCTAAAAATGTGCTTGGATTTCTCCAAGTTCATTTTTTGTGTATTCTGCCAGACATGGAGCCTTAAGGCTGCGATTTTTCTACAGAAATCAGGAAATTAAAATTTAGGTTAACCAATAAATAAAAGGGGTGGAGTTTTTTATGTATGGTTTGGCAGAATACCTTTATTCCTCGTAGGATGGATCTGAAAGAAGAAGGTCTTTGGTAGGTTTAACTATTCAATCAAGGAACGCAGGTGAATGCGTTCTTTTTGTGCTACGGGAAATCGCATAGATGGCAGCAAGATGAATCTAGTACTTGCAACCATTCGGCGAAATGTTCACCACATCTCCTGTTTTAAGAAGCTGCACCAAGACCTCATAATAACTGGCACTCTCATAAAGTAATGATAATTTAAGAAATACTATAGAATCCTCTCTAGCAAAATCCCCAATTCTTTTGCTATTACATTAGGTGGAGAAGGCATTCCATCCTTTAACCATGATTCCAAAACTCCTACATAAGCATTTGCAGCGAATTGAACAATAATATCTTCACTTAGACCTTCATTTTTTCCATTTGTTTTGTGCAATTCATCCTTGTACCCCTCGATAACATACTCTAGGAATTTATTACGAAAAGAAGGGGTTGCTTCTTTACTCGCTAACATCGTCGAAAAGAATAAATAATTTTTCTCAAAGTATTCGAAAAAAATCTCGGTTGCAGCTACCCATTCCTCTTGGCATGCCCATTCACTTGTTTCCTTAAGCTCGTTTATATGTTCATCTATCATCTTATCTAGTAGATCGTATTTATCCAAGTAATGGAGATAGACAGTACTTCGGTTCACATTTGCTCTGTCAGAAATATCCTGAATGGTAATGTCATCAAATTTTTTTTCGCTCATTAGTTCAAGAATTGCTTTTTTTATCGCCTCTTGGGTTTTGAGTACTCTTCTATCTATTTTCGGCATTGTTTCATCACCAGACTTCCTTAAAGATTATCGACAAATTTAGGCGATTTGTTGAGTAAACAACAAAATGCGCTCATTTAACTATTGAATGCATCATGTTTCTTTTTATAATTATAAACAGATGTTGCTTAATCAATCAATGGTGTTTTTCTTTGCTGGGTGAGTCAAGTAATTTACTAACCATTCAAGGACAACGGTTTTTAATCTATAATGGGAATCTATATTTGTGGGACACATTATGCTTTGAAATTTATTCAAAGGCAGGAAAAAAGGGCAGAACAAACAATATAAAATATCCAAAAGTGAAGGATATCACATGAATTTAAGGAGGGTGGGGATGACTAAAGGAAATAATTTACTTATACTGATATTAATCATAGGGGTCTTCGGCATCTTAAATACTGAAAATGAAATGATTATTCGACCAACTGTTCAAGTTGGTTAATTTAAACTCATTAACTGCCCCATTTACACATTTTGGGGGCAGTATTTTATCGTTTAAAGGGGTTGTAAGTATGGAAAGACCATATATTATTTGCCACATGGCAACTTCATTGGATGGGAAAATCAATGGAGATTATTTGAAAATGGAACGAGCAGCTTATTTTTCAGACGAATACGAAAAAATTCATGGACGTTATGGATGTAACGCATGGATGTGTGGCAGGATTACCATGGAGGAACACTTTACTTTCGGACATAAATTAGACTTAAATGAAGATAACATCCCTACTATCCCGAGAACTGATTACATAGCAAATAAGGATGCTAAAAGTTATGCCATAGCAGTAGATCCATCTGGAAAGCTAGGATGGACAAAAAACTACATTTCAGAGTGGAACGATAATAGAACAAGGGACCATATAGTAGAGGTGCTTACAGAGCAAGTATCTGATGCTTACTTAGCTTATCTGAAAAAAATAGGAATATCTTATATTTTTGGTGGAAAAGAACGATTAAATTTTACTGTCGTAGTAGAAAAGCTAAAAAATCTATTTTCAATCGATAAATTAATGTTAGAAGGTGGGGGCTATTTAAATGGATCATTTTTGAATGAAGGATTAATTGATGAATTGAGCCTAATTTTAGTCCCAATTGCAGATGGCGCATCTAACTCTGTGACACTATTTGAAACGAGTTCTTATCTAAACAAATCGAAACCAGTAAATTTCTTCTTGAAAGAAGTAGAAAAACTGGATGATGGTGGATTATGGTTGAAGTATGTAACCAATCGTGATTAATCATCATGTGAGTTTTAGAGATTTTGCCGGAGTAGAGAAATGGTGAGGCGCCAAGCGAGGTCTCAACAGAGAGATGCACCAGAAGGTTAGTACAAAGGTGGATTTGGCGGGTTGTATCATTTAAATACCTGTATGGAATCCGGCGTAGCCGTTGTAACTGTCAACCCGGGCAGGGAAGGAGATTAAGATGGAAAAAGGAAAAATACAATTAAAACCAAGACTCTTTATATTGTTAATCGTGTTCCTTATTGTCTTCATAGGATCAACTTTTTATTTTTTTCAGAATGCTAATGGTCAAGAGATCAAAGAATCGAATCTAATATATGGTAGTAACCCAGCGCAAATATTAGATGTCTATACCCCTAAAGTCCAAAACGGAGAGAAACTCCCCGTCATCATATATGCACATGGTGGTGGATGGAGCGGCGGAGATAAAACAAATGTTGCAGCAAAACCTGACTTTTTTACTAAAAAAGGTTATGCATTTGTTTCGATTAACTATCGCTTATCTCCAAATGCAACGTATGAAGAAATGGCAAATGATGTTTCTAAAGCGATCAAATGGGTTTATGAAAACGCCAATAAGTATCATTTTGATCGGACAAAAATAAACCTGATGGGCCATTCTGCTGGCGGTCATTTAATAATGTTAATAGTGACAAATCCTACTTATTTAAATAATGTGGGACTTTCATCCAAAACAATCCATTCCATTGTGAACATAGAAGGACCACTTGATTTAACGAATTTTATCAAAAGATTTGGAAAGTATAAAAAGGTTTTTGGAAACCATCAAAAAGTATGGCAAGAAGCCTCGCCGATTACGTATGCAGCTACTAAAAATCTTCCGCCAATATTATTGATTGCACATGGAAGAATTTCGGTTGAACCATTTATGTCCATAACAAAAAAGGTTGGTAACATCGTCAAATATTTTGAGGCCAAAACCAATTCCCATAGCCAATTAACCCAGTTTCTCGGAACCTCCCGTAACGAAGAAGCGGCAAACATGACCAATGCAGTGACGGAGTTTTTGGAGAAATACTAATTCTTCTTTCATTCTAAACATATCAGTGATTTTACAGAATAGAAGAATTGAAGAAATGGAGGTACTTTATCATGAAGGAATAATGAATGCCATTGATTCCTATGAATCTTTTTAGTATAGAATCGTTTTCTACTCTGGGAGTAATAAGGTGCAATTCTTCAAAAACGCAGGATTGCTTTTGCTTGAGTAAGCCTTATTAGTTTTTAGAAAAGGAACCGCAATTTGCGATTCCTTTGATTTTTATTTATTTGCTCCTTTTATGAGACTAAGTGATCTGTTCATTGGAGATTTGCATTTGCTGACATCAGGGTAAGAAGAGCAATAGCTGTTTTCAACCAATATTTACTAGGATGCTATTCCCTCACTTTCGCTAACTTCCGCGCTTTTTGCGGGTGAGCCTCCCCGAAAGATAACTAGGATAATAATAAAGATCAATAAAACAAGGGTAACCAATCCTTTGCCGATCCCTAGACCACCATGGCTCTGAGCAGCCCCTAACCAATCCGAGAACGATGCACCTACCGGACGCGTCATGATATAAGCGAACCAGAAAGCAAAAATTTCATTAAAACCAAATAATTTGTAACCCAAAGCTGGAATAGCTAGCAAGACAGTAAATAAAACACCTGATGAGAAGTAACCTAAATGCATGGTTGACGCGGTCATATCCCCTGCGGCGGTACCCAGTGCGAATGTTACCAGTACGGTTAGCCAATAAAAGACCTCTCGGCGACGGGTGAAAATGCTGTGTACGGACAGTGTTTTTTCTTTGGAAAACCAAGTAATGAGGACAACAGTAAGTGCCACTATAAAGAAGATGGTTGACACGATGTAGGGAATGCCAAGTCCGACACGAACGACATCTGCAGCCATTGTTCCAAATATACTGACCATTACAACCACCAACCAGTAGATACTTGGTATATAGCGGCGTACTTTGAACTGCAAGATCATGGCGGCTACAAAAATAAGAACACTTAAAGGTGCAGAGATAAGTGGATTTAGATTCTCGAATAAATAATCGGAGGCCACCTCTCCCATCCCAGTTGTCAGTAGCTTCGTAATCCAAAAGAAGAGTGTAATTTCGGGAACCTTAGCAAACATTTCATTTGCCTGATTCATAGTGACTGATAAGGGTTTGTTCATAGTAGACCTTCTTCCAATAATTATTAACAAAGGCTTAGTCCAGCTGCAGAATTTTTCCTTGTTGATAACATATTCCAGCTGGTTTGCCATGTGTTGTAATAACAAATCTTCATAATCTAAAATATTACCGTGTCGTGGGCAATATATTTAATAGCTTTTTCCTCTCCTCATAAAATGAAAATTTATTAGTTTACAAGTACATTCGTATGTATAAATTTTTACGAACATATTATTTATAATAAAGCCACCTTAATTCTGTCTTAATTAAATGTTAAATAATGATTAATAATGATTAAATAGATCGTTAACAAGCTCATGGCTTTAATTTGAAAGGGGATATCATCGAAACCCATCCACAAGTCCAATTAATTCTAGTAGAAAGGTTTTTAGGGGTTTTTTATGAACATCGACATAATAATTGACATCAATTTTAATATTAGAGAATAAGTATTGTACAATTAAAAAAGAATGGCAAAACTCCTGTCAATTTTAATGTCGTTATAAAAGTGAGGAAGAATTATG
>NZ_MLYR01000063.1 GCF_001866655.1 Bacillus sp. MUM 116
TGATACTAATCGATCGAGGACTTAACCAAGTCATAATTAAGGTGAACTCGTTTTTACGAAAACTTCTTCTGTATTATCTAGTTTTGAGGGAATGATACCTCAAGTAAATAGTCTGGCAATAATGGCGAGAAGGTCACACCCGTTCCCATACCGAACACGGAAGTTAAGCTTCTCAGCGCCGATGGTAGTTGGGGCCTTGCCCCTGTGAGAGTAGGACGTTGCCAGGCAAAGTAAAGGACAACCTGATGTGGGTTGTCCTTTTTTTGTTATGCTAGAAAATGATGTGGCCTGTAAAACGAGAAATTTGCCAGTAAGAATGCAAAAGCAACCAGTAAAATTAATAAAATGTCCAGTAACTCAAAAGGTGACTAGTAACCGAAAAAGAGCCTTAAAGACAAGCCCCAAAGCTGTATTTATTTTAAAAATTTAAGGTGAATTAGCAAGTTTGAATCTATTAATCGATGAAATATGGCAGCTAAAAAAGAAATGGCCAGTAAAAATGCTGAAGTGACCAGTAAAAGTATAAGGTGTCCAGTAAACAGAAAAAATGGCCAGTAACAGAAAAACAAACCAAAGAAAAGTACTTAAAATACCCTCCAGGTTACCCCCAAATCTCCTTAAATTTCTCATTCTGTACCATTCCTTATAACTTTTTTAAATAATCCTATGTTTCACAATGGCGAGATTTGGAGAAAATCATTAGTATCTGATTGTTGAAACTTCAAACGCTTTTCAGTATAATTAATGTCAAATATAGTCAAAGTCAGAAACTGCAACTAATTATCAATAAAGAATGTAAATCATGCAAAAGGGGGTGAATCCTGGCCGCGGGACCAAAATGAAATAAATTATAGGCCTGCAGTCAGTTGGGAAGATGAGGAACATCTCCGACATTATTGAAAATTATTTAAAAGCAGTGTTAGAAAAAAGCGATCACGACCTCGTGGAAATTAAGCGAAGTGAGATTGCGGATAAATTTCAATGTGTACCTTCACAAATTAATTATGTGATAAATACCCGCTTTACAATCGAAAGAGGATATATTGTTGAGAGTAAACGAGGCGGTGGCGGGTATATACGTATTATGAAGGTACAATCACACGAATTTGCTGATCTAATCAATCATTTGATATCTCTTATAGAGGATCGAATCAGCCAGACAAGTGCAGAAGATGTCATTCTCCGACTTGTGCAAGAAGAAATTATTACAAACCGGGAAGCAAAAATTATGTTAAGTGTAATTGACCGGTCCGTTCTATATATTGAACTTCCTTACCGTGATGAGTTACGGGCAAGAATGTTAAAAGCAATGTTAACTACCTTAAAATATAAATAATGAAGTCAGCTGGAGGGGTGATGAGAATGATTTGCCAGGAATGTAATCAAAGGCCTGCAGCACTCCATTTTACAAAAATTGTTAATGGTGAAAAAACAGAAGTTCATCTTTGCGAAAAATGTGCACAAGAAAAAGGTAATATGTTTATGTTTAATGGAGGCTCAAGCTTTGCCTTTAATAATTTATTGGCTGGGCTGCTGAATATTGATCCTTCCTTTCAAAAGCAGGATAAAAGTCCATTTCATCAAGAGGAAATTCTTCAATGCAGCCACTGCTCGATGACATTTCAGCAGTTCTTAAAAATCGGCCGCTTCGGTTGTGCAAATTGCTACGAAACATTTAAGGATCAGCTTAATCCTGTAATAAATCGTCTCCATAGCGGAAACTTGTCGCACGCCGGAAAAATACCAAAAAGAATCGGTGGTGGCATACATCTACGGAAGCAAATAGACGAATTAAAAAATGAATTAAGGGATTTAATTTCCCATGAAGAGTTTGAAAAAGCAGCAGAAGTTCGAGACGAAATTCGTACACTCGAAAAACAGTTAACGGGCTCTCAAGAGGGAGGGGAATAATATGCCGCTTGAACGATTTATTAACCAAGCCCTAAGTTCGTGGATGAGGCAGGTTGGACCAGATTCTGATATTGTCCTTAGTTCACGCATCCGTTTAGCCCGAAACTTTGAAGACTACAAATTTCCAACATTGTTTTCACATGAAGAAGCAAAAGAGATAATTGCCAATATGGAGGAAGTATTAAAAATAGAAAGTATTCCGAAGTTTGGACAAATGGAACTAATTAAGATTAATGACCTTCAACCTCTTCAAAAGTTAGTTTTAGTTGAAAAACATTTAATCAGTCCTCTTCTTGCAGAAGATTCACCATATGGAGCCGTTCTTTTAACCGAAAATGAAGAAGTTAGTATTATGGTTAATGAAGAGGATCATATACGGATTCAATGCCTGTTCCCAGGTCTGCAGTTAATAGAGGCCCTTGAAGCATCAAATGAAATTGATGACTGGCTAGAAAGCCATATTCAATACGCATTTGATGAAAAGCAAGGTTATTTAACCAGCTGTCCCACAAATGTCGGAACCGGTCTCCGTGCTTCCGTGATGATGCATTTGCCAGGGTTAATATTAACACAGCAAATTAATCGAATAATCCCGGCCATTAATCAATTAGGTCTTGTTGTTAGAGGGATTTATGGCGAGGGCAGCGAAGCATTGGGAAACATTTTTCAAATATCCAATCAAATTACTCTTGGAAAATCAGAAGAGGATATCTGCCGTGATTTAAAGGGGGTCGTTAGTCAGTTAATTTCACAAGAAAGGTCGGCTCGTGAAGCATTACGCAAAACTTCAAACATACAATTAGAAGACAGGGTATTCCGGTCTTATGGAGTCTTATCCAACAGCCGAATCATCGAATCTAAGGAAGCAGCAAAATGTTTATCTGATGTGCAACTTGGAATTGATATGGAGTATATCACGAATTTGCCCCAAAATATATTAACTGAATTAATGATTTCAACCCAGCCGGGATTTTTGCAGCAATATGCGGGCGGACCATTAAGACCGCATGAAAGGGATATAAGGCGTGCAACTTTAATCCGGGAACGAATAAAAATGGAAACCGATAATAGGTGAGGAGGAAGAGAATATGATGTTCGGACGTTTTACAGAAAGAGCTCAAAAGGTATTAGCTTTAGCGCAAGAGGAAGCCATCCGTCTTGGCCATAACAATATTGGAACAGAGCATATTTTATTAGGACTGGTTCGTGAAGGCGAAGGAATTGCGGCAAAAGCATTGTATGGCCTTGGTTTAGGTTCTGACAAAATCCAAAAAGAAGTAGAAAACTTGATTGGTAAAGGACAGGAAGTTCCGCAAACGATTCACTATACACCAAGAGCGAAAAAAGTAATTGAACTATCAATGGATGAAGCAAGAAAGCTTGGTCATTCATACGTCGGGACGGAACATATTCTACTTGGGCTTATTCGTGAAGGGGAAGGAGTTGCAGCAAGGGTTCTAAACAATCTGGGCGTGAGCCTAAATAAAGCACGCCAGCAAGTTCTGCAGTTATTAGGCAGCAATGAGTCAGGCGGGCATCAAGGCGGTGCGTCTGTCAGCGCCAATACCCCAACACTAGACAGCCTTGCCAGAGATTTGACTGCCATTGCAAGGGAAGGAAGCCTTGATCCTGTGATCGGGCGCAGCAAAGAAATTCAGCGTGTCATTGAAGTATTAAGCCGTCGGACAAAGAATAACCCAGTTTTAATCGGGGAACCCGGTGTTGGTAAAACGGCAATTGCAGAAGGGCTTGCCCAGCAAATTGTAAATAATGAAGTTCCTGAAATTCTGCGTGATAAACGCGTTATGACATTAGATATGGGAACTGTTGTTGCCGGTACAAAATATCGCGGTGAATTTGAGGATCGTTTGAAAAAGGTCATGGATGAAATCCGTCAGGCAGGCAATATTATTCTATTTATTGATGAATTGCACACATTAATCGGGGCTGGCGGCGCTGAGGGTGCGATTGACGCCTCCAATATTTTAAAACCATCCCTTGCACGCGGTGAACTGCAATGTATTGGTGCGACCACTCTTGATGAATATCGTAAATACATTGAAAAGGACGCAGCATTGGAGCGGCGTTTCCAGCCGATTCGTGTAGATGAACCGACTGCAGAGGAATCGATTCAAATTTTACAAGGATTGCGTGACCGTTATGAAGCACATCACCGTGTATCGATTACGGATGAAGCGATTGAAGCTGCTGTAAAATTATCCGATCGTTATATTTCTGACCGGTTCCTGCCGGATAAAGCGATTGACTTGATAGATGAAGCAGGTTCGAAAGTACGCTTACGTTCCTATACAACTCCTCCAAATTTAAAAGAGCTGGAAGTAAAACTTGAAGATGTCCGGAAAGAAAAAGATGCTGCAGTACAAAGCCAGGAGTTTGAAAAAGCAGCATCCTTAAGGGATACTGAGCAGCGCCTGCGCGAACAGCTTGAGGAAACGAAAAAGACATGGAAAGAAAAGCAAGGCAAAGAGAATAATGAAGTAACAGTCGAAGATATTGCAAATGTTGTTTCCAGTTGGACGGGAGTCCCTGTCTCAAGGCTTGCACAGACGGAAACAGAAAAGCTTCTTAATTTAGAGGAAATTTTACATTCCCGTGTCATTGGCCAGGAAGAAGCGGTTAAGGCCGTTTCCAAAGCGGTCCGCCGTGCACGGGCGGGGTTAAAGGATCCAAAACGTCCAATCGGCTCCTTTGTATTCCTTGGACCTACAGGTGTAGGGAAAACCGAGCTTGCAAGAGCACTTGCTGAAGCGATGTTTGGTGATGAAGAGTCGATGATTCGGATTGATATGTCTGAATACATGGAGAAACACTCGACCTCCCGCCTTGTTGGTTCCCCTCCGGGATATGTCGGCTATGAGGAAGGCGGCCAATTAACGGAAAAAGTAAGAAGAAAACCTTACTCCGTTATATTGCTGGATGAAATTGAAAAAGCACATCCGGATGTTTTCAATATACTTCTTCAGGTTCTTGAAGATGGCCGCTTGACAGATTCAAAGGGGAGAACGGTCGATTTCCGAAATACTGTTTTGATTATGACATCGAATGTTGGGGCTGAGGCATTAAAGCGAAATAAATATGTCGGCTTTAATATCCAGGATGGCGAGCAGGATTATAAAGACATGAAGGGGAAAGTGATGGAGGAATTGAAAAAAGCCTTCCGTCCGGAGTTCTTGAACCGGATTGACGAAATCATTGTTTTCCACGCATTGGAGAGAAAGCATCTTCAGGAAATTGTTACGCTGCTATCTGATCAGCTAACAAAACGCTTAAAAGAGCAAAATATTGACCTTGAGCTGACGGAAGCGGCTAAGGATAAGATATCTCAAGAAGGATATGATCCGGAATACGGAGCGAGACCATTGCGTCGCGCCATTCAAAAGCATATTGAAGATCGCTTATCTGAAGAACTGCTAAAAGGTAATTTGTTAACAGGCCAGAATGTTATCATTGATGTGGTCGATGGTGAATTTGTGGTAAGATCAGCGGAAAAAGCAAGTCTGGTAAAATAAATTTATAAAGGATTACCAACCTTAAAGCACATGCAAGAGGTACACGTGAATAGTATTTAACCGTGTACCTCTTTTTTACATATTTATCCACTATATGTTTTAATGTACAATAATGGTATAAACTACTTAAAGGCAAAAAGAGGTAGGATTTATGGTTAAAAGAAAAACGAAGTTTATGTGTCAGGAATGCGGATATGAATCCCCAAAATGGATGGGGAAATGCCCGGGATGCGGCCAGTGGAATAAAATGGTTGAAGAAGTGGAAGTAACGGGTGCAAACCGAAGAGGGGCGTTTGCGCATGCCCAAGGAGGTGCGGCGATACTTTCGAAGCCGATGCCCATTACCTCAATCGAAACAGGCAGTGAACCAAGAATTCTAACCAATTTAAATGAGCTGAATCGGGTGCTTGGTGGTGGAATCGTCAGAGGTTCATTGGTATTGATTGGCGGCGACCCGGGAATTGGGAAATCAACGCTTTTATTGCAGGTTTCCTCGCAGCTTGCCCATAACGGAAATAAAGTATTATACATATCCGGTGAAGAATCTCTAAGACAGACGAAGCTTCGGGCGGAGCGCTTAGGGATATCCTCTGAAAATTTACTTGTATATTCCGAAACCAGCTTAGAGGAAATTAACCGGACCATCGAGGCGGCTAATCCGGCATTTGTTATTATTGATTCAATTCAGACGATATATCATCCGGATGTTACATCTGCACCGGGAAGTGTTTCGCAGGTTCGAGAGTGTACGGCTGAGTTAATGAGGATCGGCAAAACAAAAGGAATTGCGATTTTTATTGTTGGACATGTAACAAAAGAGGGTTCGATCGCAGGTCCACGATTATTAGAACATATGGTCGATACTGTATTATACTTTGAGGGAGAACGGCATCATACGTATCGGATTTTACGTGCAGTGAAAAATCGCTTTGGTTCTACCAATGAAATGGGGATCTTTGAAATGAAAGAGGCTGGTCTAGACGAAGTAGCGAACCCTTCAGAAATTTTCCTAGAAGAGCGATCAAGAGGTGCAGCCGGGTCAACGGTTGTCGCCTCTATGGAAGGGACAAGACCAGTACTAGTGGAGATTCAGGCACTCATTTCACCTACCAGCTTTGGGAATCCAAGGCGAATGGCAACAGGAATTGATCATAACCGGGTTCCGCTTTTAATGGCGGTATTAGAAAAACGCGTCGGTATGCTGCTTGCTAATCAGGATGCCTATTTAAAAGTAGCCGGCGGGGTGAAATTGGATGAGCCGGCAATTGACTTGGCGATAGCCGTAAGTATTGCCTCAAGCTTTCGCGATGAGCCGACAAGACCAACGGACTGTATTATTGGAGAAGTTGGTTTAACTGGGGAAGTAAGAAGGGTATCGAGAATTGAGCAGCGAGTTCAAGAGGCAGCCAAGCTGGGATTTGAGCGGGTGATTTTACCCGCAAATAATTTAGGCGGATGGACGGGACCAACAGGAATACAATTAATTGGGGTTTCATCCGTAAGTGAAGCATTAAAAGCAGCGTTGGGAGGGTAGTCGATGGAAATTAAAAAGCTTGGTGAGCACTCTGTAAGTGAAGTATTACCATTTATTGCACCGGGAACACCCATCCGTGAAGGGATTGATAATGTACTTCGAGCGAACACGGGGGGACTGATCGTGGTTGGGTATAATGAAAAGGTAAAAAGTCTCGTGGATGGCGGTTTTCAAGTAAATTGCACATTTTCACCAAGCTTTTTATATGAACTTGCCAAGATGGATGGGGCCATCATTCTTAACGAATCAGGAACAAAAATTCTCATTGCCAATGCCCATCTTGCACCAGACCCTACAGTGCCTTCCTCAGAAACGGGGATGCGCCACAGGACTGCTGAACGGGCCGCCAAACAAACGAAAGCCCTTGTCATTGCGATTTCCCAACGAAGAAATGTCATTACCCTTTACCAGGGGAATTTTCGCTATGCGCTTAGGGATATCGGTGTGATTTTAACGAAAGCAAACCAAGCGGTGCAAACTCTGGAGAAATATAAAGCTGTATTGCAAGATAGTATTGCGAACTTAAGTATTTTGGAATTTGAGGAGTCTGTCACCTATACAGATTTTTTACTGGTTTTGCATCGGTTTGAAATGGTGCTAAAAATAAAAAGCGAATTACTGACCTATTTAAATGAACTCGGTACAGAGGGGCGGCTGATTCGGCTCCAAATGAATGAAATTTTAACAGAGCTTGAGGAAGAAATGATGTTAATCCTCAAGGATTACACGTTTGACCGAGAAATTAAAGTCAATGAAGTCCTTAGCCGAATGCAAGCCTTGGCAAATAATGAAACGATTGAAGATATGGTATTATTAAAAATAATGGGCTATCAGGGATATGTTCCTCTTGATGAAAATAAAAGTCCGCGGGGGTACCGGATTCTCAATAAAATTCCCCGGCTTCCGGCGGTAATCATTGAAAATCTTGTTACTCGTTTCGCTACCCTCCCTAAAATTACTTTTGCTACTGTCGAAGAACTCGATGAAGTTGAAGGGATTGGAGAAGTACGTGCAAAGAAAATCAAAGAAGGCCTTCGAATGTTAAAAGACCGCTTGTACACGGAAAGACGTCTTTAAAAAAGGAATATATTTCAAGATGGTTACAATTTGGAAAAATAATCATGAAACGAAGGTTTCAAAATGATGAATATGTTTATAATGAATTAGAGGAGGTGAAGGAATGTTAAAACGAATTGTTCAAGCTTGCTTCCTCATTATCGGAGGTACGCTTGGAATCTTATTAATCCCTGCATTACTTAAATTAATCAATATGAATGACATTCCGATTGTCAGTAACTCATATGTCACTGCTATTATAGGTGCAATTATTTTTTATCTTATTACCTTTTGGGCAGTTGATTATGTCCATGAATTTATTAAATGGACTGAGGATTCTTTAATAAAGATTCCGGTAACAGATGTTCTTTTTGGAAGTGTTGGCTTAATTTTTGGATTATTGGTTGCCTTCTTGATCGGCTTTGCTCTTAATGCAGTGCAGGTGCCAATCTTGAATGCAGTCGCTCCGATTTTACTGACTTTATTATTTGGTTATCTCGGCTTTCAAGTTGGATTTAAGAAAAGAGATGAACTTTTAAATCTGTTTACCAACCGGATTGGAAAGAAAAAGGCAGGGGAAGAGGAATCTGAAAAAGCCCCTCTCCAATCGTTAAAAATCCTCGATACAAGCGTGATTATCGATGGACGGGTTGCGGATATTTGCCAGACCGGATTTTTGGAAGGAACGATTGTCATACCGCAGTTTGTGCTGGAGGAGCTCCAGCATATCGCCGATTCCTCTGATGTTTTAAAACGAAACCGCGGTCGGAGAGGTTTAGATATTCTAAACCGAATTCAAAAAGAACTAGCGATAAAAGTTGAGATTTACGAGGGAGACTTTGAAGAAATTCAAGAAGTGGACAGCAAGTTGGTCAAGCTTGCCAAGCTGACGAACGGCATCCTCGTCACCAATGATTTTAATTTAAATAAAGTTTGTGAATTACAGAACGTATTTGTATTAAATATCAATGATTTGGCAAATGCGGTTAAACCGGTTGTCCTTCCAGGAGAAGAATTAACGGTACAGGTCATTAAAGATGGGAAAGAATATCATCAAGGCGTTGCTTACCTCGATGACGGAACGATGATTGTTGTCGAAGAAGGAAGAGAGTATATCGGAAAGAGAATTGATGTCCTCGTAACAAGTGTACTGCAAACATCAGCCGGCAGAATGATTTTTGCCAAACCGAAATTATTGGAAAAAGCTTTGTGAAAAGAAAAGCGGAAGCGCCTTGGTCAGCCCCGACAAGTGCTGGAGGTCCTGCCGGTGAAGTCGTTTTTTGACTTCATCGGCAGGACCGAAGCAACCTCGAGGGGCTAGGCGCTGGAGTAGACAATACGGAGCTAGATAGAGAGAATTGGGGTTTTTATGATGGGCTACCAGGTCATTCTCCCGGCAGCAGGTCAGGGAAAAAGAATGGGAGCAGGAAAAAATAAGCTGTTAATTGAGCTGAACGGTATTCCTGTATTGATCCATACATTAAGAGTGTTTGAAGAAGATGAGCAGTGTGATGGCCTGATTTTGGCGATTCATCCTCAAGATGAAGCGGAATTTCACTCCTTGTTGAAAAAATATCATATTACGAAAGTGAAAAGCCTGGTACCAGGCGGAAAAGAGCGTCAACACAGTATTCATCATGCCTTGAAAACGGTAAAAGCCGGCGGGATTATTCTCGTTCATGATGCAGCCCGCCCCTTTATCCAAAAAGAACATATCAACCGGCTGAATGAAACAGCTGAAAAAACTGGTGCAGCGATTATTGGTGTACCAGTAAAAGACACGATGAAAACAGTACGCAAACAAATGGTGCTGGGAACAATCGAACGATCCAGCTTGTGGGCTGTACAAACCCCACAAGCTTTTCGCGTGTCTATTTTACTCGAAGCTTATGAAAAAGCCGAACGGGAAAACTATTTGGGGACCGACGATGCAAGTTTAGTGGAGAGAATCCCCCACCCGGTGACAATGGTGGAAGGAGATTACGACAATATTAAGCTGACCACTCCAGAGGATTTATTTTTTGCGGAAGCAATTTTGAAAAAAAGAAAAGGGAGTTTTTAAAAAATGTATCGAATTGGACAAGGCTTTGATGTTCATCAATTAACGGAAGGGCGGCCGCTCATTATCGGCGGAATCAAAATTCCTTACGAAAAGGGTCTCTTGGGTCATTCGGATGCGGATGTATTATTACATACCGTCTCGGATGCCTGTCTCGGCGCGATTGGGGAAGGGGACATCGGCAGACATTTTCCTGATACGGATCCAAATTTTAAAGATGCTGATTCGGCAAAGCTGATGGAGCATGTTTGGAAGCTGGTGAAAGATAAAGGCTATGAACTGGTGAATGCCGATTGCACCATCATTGCGCAGAAGCCAAAAATGGCTCCTTATATTGAACAGATGAAAGCACGGATAGCTGAGTTGCTGGAAGCTGCTCCTGACTGTGTCAATGTAAAAGCTACCACAACAGAAAAACTAGGCTTTACCGGAAGAGAAGAAGGAATTGCGGCACAAGCAGTGGTGTTATTAAAGAAAATAAATGTTTAATCTTTTGGGACCACAGTGGTAAAATATATCAAGTGATAACAGAAGATAACAGGAGGCATAATGTAATGTCAAATGAAGTTCGTGTAAGGTATGCTCCAAGTCCAACCGGACATTTACATATTGGAAATGCCCGTACAGCGTTATTTAACTATTTGTTTGCACGCAATAAGGGCGGGAAATTTATTATCCGGATTGAAGATACCGATAAGAAACGGAATATTGCCGGTGGTGAAGAAAGCCAATTAAAATATTTAAAATGGCTTGGAATGAATTGGGACGAAAGTGTCGATGTCGGTGGTGAATTTGGACCATACCGGCAATCTGAAAGAAACCATATCTATGAAGTCTATTACAAGCAATTATTAGAAAGCGGCAAGGCTTATAAATGCTATTGTACCGAAGAAGAATTAGAGGCGGAACGTGAGGCACAGATGGCAAGAGGTGAGAACCCTCAATATTCCGGGAAATGCCGTCATTTAACAGCAGAACAGCGCAGCCAGCTTGAGGCTGAAGGCCGTCAGCCAAGTATCCGTATCGCAATTCCCCAAGGAAAAACCTATGCATTTGATGATATGGTGAAAGGGGTTGTTTCCTTCGAATCTGAAGGAATCGGTGACTACGTCATTGTTAAAAAAGACGGAATTCCAACTTATAATTTTGCTGTTGCGGTGGATGATCACTTAATGGAAATCTCCCACGTTTTGCGAGGAGATGACCATATTTCCAATACTCCTAAACAGCTCGCGGTTTATGAAGCACTGGGCTTTCAGCCGCCAATTTTTGGACATATGACATTAATCGTAAATGAAAGCCGAAGAAAATTAAGTAAACGCGATGAATCGATCATTCAATTTATTGAGCAATATGAAGAATTGGGTTATCTGCCGGAAGCTTTGTTTAATTTTATTACCTTGCTCGGCTGGTCTCCTGCAGGGGAAGAAGAAATTTATTCACAAGCGGAGTTAATTGAACTGTTTGATGCGGAGCGCCTTTCTAAATCACCTGCGTTTTTTGATAAGCAAAAACTTGCTTGGATTAATAATCAGTACATGAAAAAGGTGGAACTGGACAGAATTTATCAGCTTGCTGTTCCACATTTGATTAAAGCAGGACGTTTGCCTGAAAATATGACAGAAGACGAGCAGCAATGGGCGAAAAAACTTGTTGGTTTATTCCAGGAAAAAATGAGTTTTGGTGCAGAAATTGTCGAACTGACTGAGTTATTCTTCAAGGATGAGGCAGAGTATGAAGAAGAAGCGAAAGAAATTCTTTCCGGTGAGCAAGTTCCTGAAGTGTTAAAAGCATTCTCCCACGAGCTTGACCAGCTTCCAAGCTTTGAAGCAGATGGGATCAAAGCAGCAATGAAGGCAGTTCAAAAATCAACCGGCCAAAAAGGGAAAAATCTTTTTATGCCGATTCGTGCTGCTGTAACGGGGCAAACACATGGCCCTGATTTGCCTCAAGCCATTGAACTTTTAGGAAAAGAAAAAGTTCAATCAAGGATTAATAAAATTATTTGTTAACAATTGAAAATAAAAAATAATATAGTAAAATTAAATAAATTCATATGCAATAAAGTGTAGAAGAGGATAAGTAAAAAAATGATGTCTTAAAGAGAGAACCATCACCGGCTGAAAGTGGTTCAGGCCGCTCATTTTTTGAAATGCACCTCTGAGCCTCATTTCGAAAGGGATTTTTCTAGAGTAGAAATGGGCGGAACCTTTCCGTTAACAGGTAGAGTGAGACCATTTTGAAGTTTTGCAGTAATTTAAATGACTGTTAACTTTGGTCTAATCAGAGTGGAACCGCGCTAAAGCGTCTCTGTCGTTATAGACAGAGACGTTTTTTTATTTGTAAAGGTCATTGTTGATTTTTTAACCATGTTGATTGGAGGCGGAATTCAACAGGCAAATTTAACACAGCATTAGATAAATTTAGGCTTTTCTCATACAAAGGGGGGAAACAATATGTTTAAAACATTTAAAGAGGATGTTGAGGTTGTATTTGAACAGGATCCAGCGGCAAGAAGTTATTTTGAAGTGGTTTTAACTTATTCCGGTTTACATGCCATTTGGGCACACCGAGTTGCCCACGCGTTTTATAAACGGAAATTTTACTTTATCGCGCGGGTGATTTCTCAGGTAAGCCGTTTCTTTACTGGTATTGAAATTCACCCGGGGGCAAAAATAGGCAGGAGATTTTTTATTGATCATGGCATGGGCGTCGTCATCGGGGAAACCTGTGAAATAGGAGATAATGTAACTGTTTTTCAAGGAGTAACGCTAGGCGGAACAGGAAAAGAAAAGGGGAAACGTCACCCAACGATTAAGGACAATGCCTTGATAGCCACAGGCGCAAAAGTACTTGGTTCGATTACGGTGGGGGAAAATTCTAAAATTGGTGCCGGTTCTGTCGTGTTAAAAGAGGTCCCTCCGAACTCCACCGTTGTAGGGGTTCCCGGCAGGGTCGTCATCCAGGACGGAAAGCGAATTAATAAGGACTTTAACCATTGCGATTTGCCAGATCCAATTTCGGATCGTCTATTGGAGATCCAAAATGAGGTTAATGGGTTAAAGCAGCATTTAGATGAGCTGGAGAATGAAAGGAGCAAAAAGAATGACCATTCAGTTATATAATACACTTACACGTAAAAAGGAAACGTTCGTTCCGTTAGAAGAAGGAAAGGTAAAAATGTATGTCTGCGGCCCAACGGTCTATAATTATATTCATATAGGCAATGCCCGGCCTGCCATTGTATTTGATACCGTCCGCCGTTATTTGGAATACCGAGGCTATGAAGTGAAATATGTTTCGAACTTTACGGATGTCGATGATAAGCTGATTCGTGCCGCCAATCAATTGGGAGAAGATGTTCCGACAATTGCCAATCGTTTCATCAATGCTTATTTTGAAGATGTTTCGGCATTAGGCTGCCAAAAAGCGGATGTCCATCCGCGCGTAATGGAAAATATGGATATCATTATTGACTTTATCAGCCAGTTGATTGAAAAGGGTTATGCTTACGAATCAGAAGGGGATGTCTACTTCCGTACGAGAAAATTCGATGAATATGGTAAGCTTTCACACCAATCCATTGATGAACTGCGAGTAGGGGCAAGAATTGAGGTTGGTGAAAAGAAGCAGGATGATCTGGACTTTGCACTTTGGAAAGCGGCAAAAGAAGGAGAAATCTTTTGGGAAAGTCCATGGGGGATCGGCCGGCCGGGCTGGCATATTGAGTGCTCGGCAATGGCGAAAAAATACTTGGGTGACACGATTGATATTCATGCCGGCGGTCAGGATTTAACCTTCCCGCATCACGAAAATGAAATTGCTCAATCAGAAGCACTTTCCGGTAAAACATTTGCAAATTACTGGATGCATAATGGCTATATTAATATTGATAATGAAAAAATGTCAAAATCACTTGGTAACTTTGTTCTGGTTCATGACATTATTAAAAAGCACAATCCACAAGTATTACGATTCTTTATGTTGTCTGTTCATTATCGCAATCCAATCAATTATAGTGAAGAATTATTAGAAAGTACCAAGGCTGCATTTGAAAGGATAACTACATCTTATCAAAATTTAAAACATCGCAAAGAGGCAAGTACAGATTTAACAGATCATAATCAGGAATGGCTTGAAAAAATAACAGAATTACGTGAACAGTTTATTAAAGAAATGGATGACGATTTTAATACAGCAAATGCTATTTCCGTTTTATTCGAGCTTTCGAAATTGGCTAATTATTATCTGCTTGAAAAAAATACAGCCAAAATTGTGATTGATGCTTTCATGAGCGAGTTTGAACAATTATTCCAAGTGTTAGGTTTAACGCTTGAAAAAGAAGAAATATTGGATGAAGAAATTGATGCCTTGCTTGAAAAACGAATTCAAGCCCGCAAGGACCGTAATTTCCAATTAGCTGACCAAATTCGCGATCAATTAAAAGAGATGAATATTATTTTAGAAGACACACCTCAGGGTACACGCTGGAAAAGAGGATAATTCATGCTTGACTACGAAAACCATGTCGATGCAAAACAATTAAATAGTCTGGCGCTTGCTTATATGGGTGACGCCGTTTTTGAAATTTATGTAAGGCGTCACCTGCTGCAAAGCGGGACAGTTCGGCCTAACCAACTGCATCGTGCAGGAACAAAATATGTTTCCGCTAAAGCGCAATGCCAGATTCTTTTCCATCTAATCGATGAACAGATTCTTACGGAAGAAGAAACAGCTGTTGTTATGCGGGGCAGGAACGCAAAATCAGGAACGGTTCCCAAGAATACCGATGTTCAAACGTACCGGTACAGTACAGCGTTTGAAGCGTTAATGGGATATTTATATTTAACAGGAGCCATGAACCGGTTAGAGGAATTAATTTTAAAGGCATTTTCCTATGTAGACGAAAAGAAAGGGGGAATAACAAGATGACCCAAGAATATATCATCGGAAAAAATCCAGTCATTGAAGCACTAAAGGCCAATAGGGATATCAATAAAATTCTGATTGCCGAAGGTTCTCAGCGAGGACAAATGCAGCAGATTACACAGCTTGCCAAAGAAGGAAATGTGCTCGTTCAATTTGTCCCAAAGAAGAAAATTGATCAAATTACCGATCAAAATCACCAAGGAGTCCTTGCGTATGTTGCAGCCTATCAATATGCAGAGATGGATGATTTATTTGCTGCAGCAGAAAAGAAAAACGAGCCTCCTTTCTTTTTATTATTAGATGAAATTGAAGACCCGCATAACCTTGGTTCTATCATGAGAACGGCTGATGCGGTAGGAGCCCATGGAATTATTATCCCAAAACGGAGAGCAGTTGGATTAACGGCAACCGTCGCAAAAGCCTCAACGGGAGCGATTGAATATATCCCGGTAGTCCGTGTAACTAATATGGCCCGTACGATTGATGAGTTGAAGGAACGCGGCGTATGGATAGCTGGAACAGATGCTAAAGGAAAAGAGGATTACCGGCAATTTGATGGCACCATTCCGCTCGGCCTTGTGATTGGCAGCGAGGGAAAAGGAATGGGCAGGCTTGTGCGCGACAAATGTGATTTTTTAATACATCTACCT
Source organism: Bacillus sp. MUM 116 (assembly GCF_001866655.1). Lineage (GTDB taxonomy): Bacteria > Bacillota > Bacilli > Bacillales > Cytobacillaceae > Neobacillus. The sequence goes on from NZ_MLYR01000063.1 coordinate 15,670, forward strand.
ATGGCAGGAAAAGTTACATCCTTGAATGCATCCGTTGCAGCAGCATTGCTCATGTATGAGGTATATCGAAAAAGGCATCCGCTTGAGGGATAAAAAATGGATATCCTGCTTGTCGATGGATATAACATTATAGGAGCCTGGCCGGATTTAAGAGTGTTAAAGGAGCGAGATTTGCCTGCCGCACGAGATCGTTTGGTGGAAAAAATGGCAGAATACCAAGCAGTCTCCGGATACCGTGTGATTGTGGTTTTTGATGCCCAGTATGTACACGGAACAGAGAAAAAATATAAAAATCACAAAGTTGAAGTGATTTTTACCAAGAAAAATGAAACAGCGGATGAACGGATTGAGAAATTAGCAATTTCCCTAAATAATCGAAAAACACAAATTCATGTAGCGACATCTGACTTCACAGAGCAATGGGCCATTTTTGGACAAGGTGCCTTAAGGAAATCCGCCCGGGAATTACTTATTGAAATGTCTTCAATTGAAAAAGGCATAGAAAAAAAGGTGAAAAAAATCCAAGAAAAACGGCCTGCTGCTAAAATTCAGATTAGTAATGAAATGGCAGAAATTTTCGAAAAATGGCGCAGAGGAGAAAAGTAAGAATTGACGGTCAAAAAAATCATCATGTATACTTGAATTATCTATGCTTGTTCGGTGGAGGGGGATCTAGTGAGTACAGACTTCGGGATAAAAATCAACGAACAATTTATTTCAATGGAAGACGAGGAAATTGTGGACCTTGTGCACCAGGGTGAAAGCGCGGCATTGGATTATTTAATCCATAAGTATCGAAATTTTGTACGGGCAAAAGCAAGATCATACTTTTTGATAGGGGCAGATAAAGAAGATATTGTCCAGGAGGGAATGATCGGTCTATATAAGGCAATTCGGGACTTCCGAGAGGACAAGCTTACTTCATTTAAGGCGTTTGCAGAGCTCTGTATCACCCGGCAAATCATTACAGCCATTAAAACTGCAACAAGGCAAAAGCATATTCCATTAAATTCCTATGTATCATTGGACAAGCCCATTTATGATGAAGAATCAGACCGGACCTTAATGGATATTTTATCAGGAACAAAAGTGCTGGATCCAGAGGAACTTATCATTAATCAAGAAGAATTCGATCATATTGAGGTCAAAATGACCGAGTTGTTGAGCGATTTAGAGAGGAAAGTTCTGGCGCTCTATCTTGATGGACAATCTTACCAGGAGATTTCTGAGGAACTAAACCGCCATGTTAAATCCATTGATAATGCGCTGCAACGAGTAAAGCGAAAGCTGGAAAGATATCTCGAAATCCGTGAGTTTTCTTTGTGATTGTTTACTGGTATTCATATGGCATTTATGTGAATGAATTCCTACTTATTATTGACATATAGTATGCACCGTGATACATTTTTAAAGATATTAAGCTCAATTATTGAAGGTGTCAAAATGAATAAAAAGCTTATTCTTGCCTGCGTTGATTGTGGTTCAAGAAATTACTCAACGGTTGGCAAACAGGAAAAATCCGAGAGATTAGAATTGAAAAAATTCTGCAAAACCTGCAATTCTCATACATTACACCGTGAAACAAAGTAATTTTGATAAAGTTTTAGTATTGCAATTCCGATTTTGGAGGTTACAGAATGCAGCGCTTAAAGAAATTCTTCAGTGATGTTGTCCGCGAGATGAGAAAGGTTAGTTGGCCGAAACGCGGTGAATTAACGAAATATACAGCTACTGTTTTATCCACCGTTGTGTTTGTTGCTCTTTTCTTTGAAGTAGTCGATTTAGGAATTTCAAAATTGATTCGTTTAATTCTTGAATAATAGATGTTATTTCATGGTATAATGGTGATTAATACAGGAAATTTTTATGTAAAGCCCGTTTAACGGGTTTTTTATTTTGCGATATAAGAATTTATAAATTGCTTTGAGAAATGTCCAGC
>NZ_MLYR01000064.1 GCF_001866655.1 Bacillus sp. MUM 116
ACTTATACGAAAAACAACAATCTATGCGAAAATAGACTTAATTGAAATTTTTTTCGTAATAGTAGGTAATAACCCAATTTGAATAATGATAAGCTCCTTTCTGTATACAGACCATAATATGAAATAGGTTAAACAATTCCCTTTAAAAATGCAGGTGAAAATATATGTATCATCCTTATGGAACAGGATATATGCCATATCCTGTTATTGGAACCCACTTGGGATACGGATACCCATTGTCATTGTACTATCACTACCATCCTCACCATCCTTATGTTCATCTTGGAAACCACTTTCCGTATTTTGCTGTGCCCATTCAGGCGCCGGTTCGATCTTTGAATTGAGAAATTCGCTGCATTGAAAATGAACGATATTCCACACCCATAAAATTTTGTTTTGTCCATTTAAAAACCTAGTGAAATAGCCCTTACCCCTTTAATTTCTCAACATAATTTGTAATGAATATTAAAGAGGAGGGATATGAAAATGGATGGTTTTGGATACGGTGGATTTGGTGGTTGCGGTTGCGGGGGATTTGGCTATGGAGGCTTCGGTTATGGCGGTGGCTTCGGTTTTGGCGGTGGTTTCGCTTTAATCGTGGTATTGTTTATCTTGTTAATTATCGTTGGGTCAGTTATCTTTTATTAAGCCGAACGTATTAAAAAATACAAAAAAGCCCAAGTTGGGCTTTTTTTGATTGTCGCTAACAAGTCTATGTGTTAAGAAGGAATTTGGGTTTTCGGCTACACTCTAGGCTATGTATTAGTTTAACCCGAATATTCAACCGGTTAAGCCCTTTTTAGGGGGATTTTTAAGAACAAACCAAGAATTAATTTGTTTTAAATCAGCGCTTGTCCATTCCATTTTATTATCTTGTACATATATTAATTAGTACCACCAGCATAAAACCAACATATTTACATTTCCTTCTTTTATTTAAGAAACGTTTGCCTATAAAGCAGACGTTTCTTTGCATTTATAGGCAAATTGTATATTTTTCTTTATTAATAGGATGTTTGACCAAGCCAATCTTGTCTGATGAAATATTATACATAGTGATTATTTTATTTAATTTATTCTAACAGGTGGTGATAAATATGTGCTTTGGATACGGTGGTTATGGCTACGGCGGTTTTTACGGGGGCAGTACATTTGTTTTAATCGTTGTATTATTTATCCTTTTAATTATTGTTGGAACTGCTTGTTTTTATTAATTAATCAACACACAATCTAGCGGAAAAAATGATTAATGCTGGAGGTGTAATAAATGGACGGAATGGGAAATAGTTTTGCGTTAATCGTTGTATTATTCATTTTGCTTATCATCGTTGGTGCATCATTTATGTTCTACTAAAAGATGCATAGAACAGGAAAAAGGCCTTTTATCGGGCCTTTTTTGGCTACGTTCGTGTGATAAGGTCATCCAGATATAAGCTCCCTGGCTTGGAAGTCATGTCCTCATTGGCTCCATTTCAAATTGCAATTGGCTGCATTTATTGCATAAAACAACCTCAATTGCAGAGTGTTTATATAATTCCTTTTCAACTAAATGGGCTTCGCTTTTAAAACATTTAATAATTAGAACAATATTTGTTTTTTCTTTATTATGGTATTTTGTTTTTTTTCTGCTAATAACGAATTCCGAAACAAAACATATCGTTAGACTAATGATAAAGATCATAAGATCCCACGTTATCTGTTCCCATTTTAGAAAGTATTCAAATGATGGACCTATTACTGACAAAATAGCACCTAATAATGCAGAAACGACAAATATACTAAATTTATCAGATTGATGGATTATATTAGAAATAAAGGAATGCCCTGTCTCAGATTTTAAAGGTATGGTGCTAAGATCCTCATTATTTATGCCTTTATCCTTAAGTGAAGAGATGGCTGATTCTAATTGGGGTAAGTGTACAAAAGAAGCAATGACATACATAAAAATCACGCTCCATAAAAATTTTTCGGTTATTTAATAATCAACATGTTTGACTGACTTTAAAATTTCCCGTTTCACATCCTAGCTTAAAGTGTAAATTCGTCCTAATTTATCTCTTAATAACATCGGATGAAAATAATATACTGAATGAAGCTTAAGAGATTCTTAAGTTGAGAGAGATGACTAAAAAACACCTGGATTTTTTTAAGGATAGCACCCTATTGTTGAAGATTGGGAAATATGAAAAGGACCTCAATGGGTCCTTGGTTATTTTTTTTTAGCAAAGCTACTCCTTTGTGAAGTAACTTGTGATTCAAATTGTATTGAAGCGTGCAGGCTCACTTAACCATGATTTCAGATATTCAATGAACTTTTTCGTAGCAGGTGCAAGGGTTTTAAAAGATGTAGCAGCAATCCCAATTGTACGATAATTTTCTCCCTCTAACTTAAGAATTCGAACGTTGGTTGGAATCCGGTGTAATACCATTTCGGGAAGTATACTGATTCCCAAACCATTGCCAACCATTGAAATAATCGCCTGATCATCTGAAAGTTCATATTTTATATGAGGGGAAACATTGTTTCCTTTTAAAATTCGTATTAAATCGTTATCGCTTCCTTTTTTCGACTTGATGAGAGGCTCCTCTTTGATCATTTCAAAACGAATCTCATTTAGTTCGGCAAGAGGGTGTTCATCAGAGAGAATACAGAGCATTCTATCTTTTTTTAAGGGAACCACTTCAAAGTTTTGCGAAGTAGGCAGAGACACAAAACCAAAATCAACCAGTCCAGTTGCTATCCAATGCTCGACGTCATCATAATCTCCCTCAAGCAGTTTGACTTCGATAGAAGGATGGTACTCATTAAACATTTTCATAATTTCAGGCAGCCAGTGAATGGACACACTTGAAATCGTTCCAATCCGTACTGTACCGATTTCAAGACCATTGATATTAGCTATTTCTTGAACCATTTCTTCGTTCCACTTCAGAATTTCACGTATATATTTTAAGAGGCGCTCCCCATTACTGGTCAAATGGATACCTGAACGTCCCCGATTGAGTATGGAAAATCCCCATTCTGATTCAAGACTGGTAATGGCATGGCTCACGGCAGATTGACTTAAACCAAGTGTTTCACCCGCTTTCGTAAGGCTTCCTAATTCCACTACAGTACTAAATATCTCAAACTTAGCAAGCGACAGTTTGACCACTCCCTTTTCATGAATTTTATTCATGATGTACTTCTAAAACATTCATTTTTCTAATCTTAATTTTACAATTATACTTATTAATAATCAATGCGCGACAGGATAGGTGATCAAAAATGAATCGGATTAAATTGTCTGGGATCGTAAATGGGATAGGATCAGACACTCAGTTAAAAGCAGATTTCACGATGCTGATCGTTACAATGTTTTGGGGTTCATCTTATTTGTTTATGAAGATGGGTCTCGATTCTGTTCAAGGGTTTAACTTGATCGCATTACGTTTTGGCATAGCCTTTATTTTAGCCGGAGCTATATTTTACAAACGGTTAATACATATGGATTCTAAAACTTGTTTTTATGGATTTTTATTAGGGTCCATCTTGTTCTTATTAATTTCTCTAGTCACGGTCGGATTAAAATTCACGTCTATTTCAAATGCTGGATTTTTATTTAGTCTCTCAGTTGTATTTGTTCCGTTGCTATTAGCCATCCTTTTTAGAAAAAAACCAGAAAAAAAAGTGGTTTTTGGCGTGTGCGTCTCTATTACAGGAATTGCTCTTTTAACATTAAATAACGAATTAAGGATTAATTCCGGAGACTTCCTAATCATTTTAGGTGCAGTATTTTATGCCATTCTCATTATTGTAACGGATAAGTTGACGAAAAATGTTGATTCCATCACACTCGGGATTCTGCAACTCGGCTTTACCGGGGCATGGGGGCTGCTATTTTCATTATTCTTTGAAAAGCCGCATCTTCCTAACACGACAGAATCATGGTTTTCTATCATGGCATTAAGCATATTTTGCAGTGCAATTGGATTTATCGGTCAAGCCTCAGCACAAAAATATACGACTCCAACGCATACAGGTCTTATATTTTCATTAGAACCCGTTTTCGCAGCATTATTTGCTTTTATTTTTGTAGATGAAACGCTCCCAACAAAAGGATATATAGGGGCAGCCCTTATCTTAATAGGTGTCTTGGCTGCTAAGATCAATTTTAAAAAGCCTATTATGAGGAAAATATTCAACAAAACCGTTGACGGATCGGAGGCCTAGCTTACTATTCAATGGCATAATAGTAACCAATACTATTGTTAATCTGTTTTATCCAAAATAGATTAGCTAGGACAAAGCTATAGCTTAATCAACCCCCTTCTATAAAAAGTGCCAGGCATCTTTCAAAGATACCTGGCACTTTTGTTATGATCTCTTGCATAAGTTATATCTACAGGTTCCACAGGGACAAAGGATAATGTCGCAGGGTTAAAATAAAAAGTAGCCAAATTAAGGTTGTTGATTATAAACATAGAGACATTCCAAAAGAAGAATGGACTAAGATAGAATTAAGAAGTAAACAGTTTGTCTCATGGATAAAAAAGCCAATCGAACCGTCCCCATGTCTTCTCATGGTCTTTAAATACCACTTCAAAATTTGGTTATTTGGAATTATTTACCAAGTCCTTTCAAAAGGTTACAGTAAACCATGAAAGGAGGAACAAAAATTTCTAAACCTCATGACGGCTATTGGGTTCGGGGAACGGGAAAAATAACAACTAAAAAGTGATAAATACAAAAAAACACAAGGGCGGTTCTCGGAGTCTATTTTATTCATTTCGTGGACCAAAAAAAGCCGAAAGAACCGTCCACCATGGTCCAATCGGCATGAAATCCAAATTATAACCCTTAAATCGTTAAAAGTCGTATAAGGAGGTATCAGTCTTTAATATAATGTAAATTGCTTTTAAAGATTGGATTACTGTCGTTGGGTAAATACCACAAAGTTTTTATGTTAATCTCATTTTCTGCAAACAGCGCAATCAGCTCTTCCATGAATATGCCCCTGGAAGGGTCGCATGAAGGGCTGCTTTTGATTCCTAATAATCCTGTTATTTCGTAGCCATTTTTTAAGTATTCTTTTGCCTGGTTAAGGACAGGCTCCAGGATTTCCCTACAATGTTTCCTGTATTCAGGAGTATTATATTGCTCGTAGGTCATGGGCGGTCGGTTTAAACCAAGAAATGTGAATTCAGGACAGGGAAGCTGCAAAAAACCAAATCCTTCCTTGATTGCCCACTCTATAGCGGACAAAATAGCTCCTTCTGCTCTTGCTTCGTTTTCAATCACCGTATTTTGATTTAAGATACAATGAGAAACTAGTAAAATCTTTTTACTACGCTGCATCATTAATCCCCTTATTCATTATTTTTGCAAAATTTGGAAGACGGACTATTAAGAACATGACCAGCATGCAAGTAATAATCTTGTCAATAAAGTTCCCAGTTATTCTTGAGATAAAGGTCGATGCAAAAACACTTTCACCAGAAGCTCTTAACCACAAAACAACCAAATCCATTCCGCTCCCATTTAGTCCTCCATAGACCGCGACAGCAATTGGGGTTCCTATTAAAGGGGCAATGACCGACACAAGAATTCCTGTCAAAAGAGCAACGTACCATTTTGTAAAGTCAAACCTTTTGGCAATAAAGCCAACTGCTAATGCAATGGCTATATTGACAAGACCAAAGAAAATAGCTGAGGCGCCCGTTGTTGCTCCTAAAACAACATTCGTTAAACCTCCCGTTAAGACTCCCCACCAAGGACCAAATAAAACGGAAATCAAAACTGTCCCAATCGTATCAAGAAACAAAAGTGGTATTTTCATCCAGGAAACAACTGTGCCTAAGACGACGTTTAGTGCGATCCCCATTGCTGAATAGGCTAAGATTATTGTTTTGCTTGTTTTCAATATATTTTTCCTCCCCTTCCCTAATTAAATATTTAAAATGGCAACCCTTATCCAATATATTAAGAATTCATTCTCTATATTTATTTTTTTTAGTTAAGCTATTTTCTCAAGGATTGTTGTTTTTGTAGTAGGTTTTGAAAGGGCAAACTGTTACTAAAGAAGTTGATTGGAACGGAAGGTGCGAGACTCCTGCGGGAACAGCGGGACAGGTGAGACCCCACAGGAGCAAAGCGACGAGGAGGCTCACCGCCCGCCCCGCGGAAAGCGAGCATCCTGGAGTGGAAATCAACCACTTAGTTCATTAACGACAAAGTTTACGAAAACAGCCTTAATTAAACGTAAAAAATTACAATTTATAACATTGTTGGTTCATGCTTCAAATATGCTAACATAACATTATTAAATCAGTGAGGTGGAAAAATTGAAAAACAAAGTAATTTTACTTGCTTCAGATCAGCTTGGCAAAGGCGAAAAAGAACTAAGCGAAGGGATATTAGAAACCTTCTTCACTATTCTTAAGCAAAAAGAGGAACTACCTGTTGCTGTTTTTTGCATGAACCGCGGCGTGTTTACTCTAACGGAAAGTTCGCTTGTTTCTCTCCAATTAAAAGAACTAGAAGAAAAGGGTATTGACGTTCTTGCTTGTAAAACATGTGTTGACTATTATGAGCTAAATGATAAGCTTGTAGCCGGGAAGATCAGCGGGATGGCCCACTTTATTGAGTTAGCCTCAAAATATGAAGTAATTACATTATCTTGAGTTTAAAGAGGTTTTGAATAGCAATAAATAAAACCATAGAGAAACTGCACCTGCAATTTCAACAATTGAGGTGCAGTTTTTTATATATTGAAGAAAATATTACTTTTGAGGTATCGTCAGGAAAATGCGGATCTACAACGTTAAAGAAATTACAATATTAAAAAGCCCAATTTCTCAGTATTAAAATTGAGAAATTGGGCTTTTCTCGTTGCTCCAGAAATACGCCTAATTGTAGAAGATTTTTCTCAGTTCGTTATAGAAACTGACCATCTGGAAAATCTAGATTAATAGTAGTATGACGCAAGATCGATTCATAAGCCTTAGCTTTTTCTGAAAACAGAAGCATCAGAACAACAACGTCTAAGGATTCACTAGATAAAGCACCCTCAGCTCGATTGCCAATGAGCACCACATCTGGCACGATAGGCCAAGCACCAGCACGATTATAGAAAGAAGCTAAAGGTGGTTTACACGTGAATATGCCGAAATCTATGTTACTTTGTTTTTCAATCCATTGAGTTGCGGCAGTGACTGTACGTAAACCCAAACCTTGACCATGATAATCGGGATCAGTAGCCACACAACTGAGTCCAGCAATATTGTATGTTTGTCCATCGTGTTCGATAATCTTATGCACCACACCGGCATAGCTTACCAACTTTCCATCTATGTAGGAATAAAATGACCGTGCGTTAAATTCTTTATCATGAGCTTCTGGAATCGTTGCCCCCGGCATTGGACAAGCATCTGGCCAAACCCGATGTAGCATTATGGCAATCTCACGTTGTAATGTATCAGAGGCTTGATTATAAAAGGTTGATTGCACGATAGTTGTCATAGGTTTATTCCCTCACCTTCTACTATATAAAGTTCTGCGTTGTGTTTATTTATCTTCAATACTGCCATTCTAATAATGTAATTCTACTTTAATTCATTCATAAACTCACGGTCCTAAAACTAATTCCCCATATTTTAACACAAATAATTTTTAAACCATCCCCTGCACTCACTGCCGTTTTATTTTTTACCTCAAATTGAGTAATGTAGATTAAGCCCTCCTTTAGGTCTGACCCCGAATTCCTCTCATTAAAATCTTCGTCACAAATCTGTCAAAAAAACCACCGAACCACCATGTCCTTTTCCCTCCTTTCTCTTTATATAAGGGGTGAAAGGGTGGTGCATTAAAATGAATTTAAAATCAGGCCAAATTCAACAACTCGCGGAGTATTCTCAATTTAAAAATCTTAAAGAGTTTAACAACCATATCGAGATGTGGTTAGTAGAGCATAAGCAGGAATTTACAAAGGGAGAATTAGTAGGCTTAAAGCGGCTGGTTCGTTTTTCAGCCAAAATCCCTGGAGTCTGCAATGCGAAAATCGGCACATTGTTAAAGGCCATCCATGAAGAATACCATGACCATGGCATTTCCCGCTCGACCTTTAAGCGAATGATCCAAAAAGCCATCAAACTCGGCATCATGACCGTCCATGAAACCGAAAGAAAAAACGGTTCCCAGTCCAGCAATTTATACATATTTAATCGTTTCCCACAAAATGAACCACCTAAACAGCAGGAAATGAACCACCATAATAAAACTAGCAATCTTTCTGAAACTAAAAAACAAGAGATAGATAAACGTAATGAGGAACCGTTAAATTTAGATCACAGTTTTACAAACGATCGAGTTCCAAAGCCATTCATCCAGCTAGTAAAATACTTTTTCAACGAAGCCACAACCATTGAGGAATATTGGAGAATGACGCAAATCGCAGCCTATCGGGGAAATCGTGAAAAAGAAAAGGAACGTGTTTTAGAAATCGCCATCGATTCATTCAAGCAGCTGATTAGCAAACTGAAGTCCAGCAAAAAAATCCAAAAACCCATTGCTTACTTTTACGGCATTTTGGAAAAGAAATTTGATGAACTCTATTATGCGGAAATATATGAGATGTGGCTCAGCCAACAAAATGGTTAGAAAATTAAACGATATTATCGACAAAATATTTCCACGGAAACTGGACAATGTTCGGTTTCCAAAAGGCTTTCAGGCGGCTTTAATCAAACGTTTGATTGAAAAGGAATGCGTAGAGATCTGTCGATTTGTAAACTCTATTTGTAAAAGTATTGTTAATTTTGTCAAAGTACAAATCTAGTGGGTAAATTTAGATTGTAGATTTCTGTTAAAAATAATCTTTCATCTTATAGTTCATTTAAAGAAAATTGTGAAGAATTGTAATGAAAATAACGTGCGCTTTAACACAATAAGCATGCTGATTGGGGCCTGACCCTAATTTTTCGGTTTATTCAAAGGTCTATTTCATGAATAAAAGGAATATAATAAAAAGAAAAGTGCGCGAACACTTCTCCATGCAACTGTTACCGTCAGGGTGGCAGTTGTCGGTTTTATATTTTAGGTGAACCACCCTTTTGCTTGTGCGACGGCGGGTGGTTTTCTTGTTTTCTAGAACATTTTCCCGAAGGATATAAGCTGCTACTTCACGCAATATTCCCTTCAGAACTTCTTGTAGAATATCAAGAAATGTTTCCACGATTGTCACCCCCTTTCCTGAAAACGGAAAGAAGATTGACAACCAACCACCCTACCAATATTCAGTTGCAACTCCATTCTAATACTTTCTATAAGTACAATATTATGCAGAAATATACGAGATATGGCTCAGCCAACAAAATGGTTAGACCCTACACCTTTCTTTACAAATCGACAGCTGTCGACGCATTCCCTTTCAATCAAACGTTTGATTAAAACTGTCGGAAAGCCTTTTGGAAAACGAACATTGTCCAGTTTCCGTGGAAGTATTTTGTCGATAATATCGTTTAGCTTTTCCCGGTTTATCTCCCAAACTCTCAAAAAATTACTTTATGTCACAAAATTGATCTAGTTTCTACAAACTGGGCTTCTACACAAACGATTGATTAGAAATCGAGCAAACCCTTCTTATCTACAGGTTTCTTCAAAATGATGTGCAAGGAAATTGTCGAAATCTTGATCCAATATTAACAAAAGATTCATAGATCAATTAATTTAACATTCACACTTAGTGATACTCAAAGGACCAAGTAATAGAATAAAAAAATCCTTAGTGAAAATTAAAAATTAATGGATTGTTGAATTGTCATTTACAATATTTTTTGTTTGCCAAATAGATTCCAAGGTATCAAAATCTCAAAATAGTTTCTCATGATTCAAAAAGCCGCGAAAACGTCCCCATGGTTTTCATGGATTTCCTCACAGAAATTAATGCTTTTTTAATTTCTTTTTTTCAATTATGTATTATAATCTGTTTTATTCTAAAGAAAGAAAGAGGATTTAAAAATGAAAGGAAAAATTATTCCATTTTTAGTGTCCGTTATTATGGTAATTACCCCTTTAACTGCATATGCAAAGGGATTTAGTGGAGGGAGATCGGTAAGCCATTCAAGCTACCATTCTCAAACAAATTCTCATACTTATCATTCAAGTGGTTCCTACAATAGTCAAACAAACGGAAGCACCTATCATTCAGGATATAAATCACCTTCCTCAAATGTAACGAATCATACAAGTCAGAACTCTGGCCAAGGAATAAAGCCAACTAGTAAGTCTCGCGGGATCTTATCACATGTGGCAGCATTTGGTGCGGGCACATTGCTTGGAAGTATGTTTCACCCGTTTGGAGGAGGATATGCTACAGGAGGACATACCGCATTTTCTTTAAGTGGAGTCTTATTAGATATTTTAGTCATTTTACTTATTATCTGGGTTGTACGTAAACTTTTCTTTAGGCGTGCGTAACATACCCTTTCTTAAAGGAGATTAGAATATGAAATTGCATTTTAACGAACAAGACGTAATTGACGCTTGTTGTGTGTTTGCTGCACAACGAGTTAACGGTAATCCTGAAGATATAGATGTAGACCTTCAATTTAATCCAACCACCGGATTTGAAGCGGATGCTAGAGATATGAGAAGAGGATTTCAAAACATTCATTTAACTGAACAGAATATAATTGATGGTATAGCTGTGTACCTTGCTGATTACCATAATTTTCTCCCAGAAAACTTGAAAATCAATCTGCAGTTTAATCAAGGAACAGGCATTGAGGCTGTTATAATCACTTTATAAAACCATAGTAAAAGGTTGCAGAATCTCTGCAACCTTTTTTGCTTGATATAAAAACCATTGGGCGATTCTGCCGGCTTTTTTGGTAGAAGAAATAAATGAAATAGATCGAGACAATCGGGCCGCCGCTTACAGAATGTAATTTTAGAAAGACCTTATTAACTAACGCTCCGTTAGTTTAAATTCAACCGTTTACAATATATCTGAATGGTGCCTGGCACCTGGTTTCTGCACCGAGTTACTTAAACAGATTTCACCATACCACCGTCCACAAGCAATGAACTTCCTGTAACGTATGTGTTTGCATCTGAAGCTAAAAAAGTTACAACTTTAGCAAATTCCTCGGGTTTACCATATCTGCCGAGAGGAATATTCTTTTTGGAAGCCTCCTCAACCTCGTCAGGAGAGACTCCTAGCTTATCTGCCTTAAGCTGGTCTAGAAAGGCTACTCGGTCTGTTGCAATTCTACCAGGTGATACAGTATTGACCAAAATGTTGTACGGAGCCAATTCTTCAGCAAGACTTTTCCCTAGTCCAAGAACTCCTAACCGAAAGGTATTGGATAAAATTAAGCCAGGTATCGGTTGTTTAATAGAAGATGAAGCGATATTAATGATTCTGCCGCCTTCTTTCTTTAGATCTGGCAGAACTTCTCGTACAAGTCGCACATAGCTTAATAGATTCAATTCGAAGGCATTATACCAATCCTTATCTTGAAATTCTTCAAAACCTCCCCCCTGTGGTCCCCCAGAGTTATTAATTAAAATATGAATGTTCCCCAAGGTTTCCCTAGTATGCTGGACTAATGCTTCAATTTCTTCCGCTTTGGTAATATCCGCGGGAAAATAGACAACTTTTCCTTCTCCCAACGACTGAAGCTCTTCTTGAACCTCCTTCAGCTTTTCTTTATTTCGACTGGTTAACATGACATTAGCACCCTCCATGACGAGTTGTGCCGCTATGGCTTTTCCCAATCCTTGGCTAGATGCCGCCACAATCGCTGTCTTTCCTGCTAAATTTAAGTTCATCTTTTTCTCCCCCATATCAATTTTTATTGAATAATGAATGGATCTCACAGGCTTCTGCCAGCAGTTCAACAATATGAACAACCTTGATTTTTTCTGCTTTCCCTTCGCGCTCTACACCTAATTTCATCTGTAAATGGCAGCCTGGATTACTTGTGACGATGATATCCGGCTCCACTTTTTCAATATGATTCATCTTTTGATCCAGCACTTCCATCGCTTCATGGTAGTGGACGACATTGTAAATTCCTGCAGATCCGCAGCACATGTCCTGTTTTTCAAAAATGCGATAATCAATCCCCGGAATCTTCTTTATTAATTGATGAGGCTCATCCGCAACTTTTTGAACATGCCGTAAATGGCACGAAGGTTGGTAGGCTGCGACTTTTCGAATTTCTTTGGTAAATGGCAATGAACTCTCGGCCAATAGAACGCTAATGTCCTTACACCGCCCGGCAAATTTTTCTGCACGAGAATGCCATTCTGAGTGGGCCTCAAATAATTCTGGATATTCCACTAACATCGCACCACAGCCACCGATACTATTCACAATAAAATCAAAATCATATTGTTCAAATGCTGCTATATTTTTTTTAGCCAGTGCGATGGTCTCGCTTTTTTTCCCACTATGATGCAAAAGGGCTCCACAGCAGGATTGTTCTTCAATCAAGGTGACTTCACAGCCAGCAAGCTGCAGCAATTTCATACTGTCATCATTGATTTTTGAAAACATCACATCCATAATGCAGCCAACAAAAAATCCAACCGTATAGGTCTTCTTCCCAATTGGTGGTAATACTCGATATTCTCTTTCCTTTTTTGCCGGCATCTTGATCATAGGTGTGATGGATTCCATTGCCTGAATACTTTCTGGGAATGCCTTCATGATGCCTGCTTTTCTCGCTAAAGATACTATTCCTGTTTTTTGTACGAATTCTAATCCTCTCCCTGCAACCTTTTGCCACTTTTTATTTGGTAATCCTTTTTCAAGGAGCAGCATTTCCATTTTGGAAGCAGGCTTCTCTTTCGCGATTAATTCCTTGGCAGATTGTAAAATGGTTCCGTATTGAACATTGGTTGGGCAAGCTGTTTCGCAGGCTCTGCAGCCTAAACATAATTCAATCGATGTAGCTGCAGCTTCTATTGAAATTTTTTCCTCTGCTACTAATTTCACTAAATTAATTCGCCCCCTTGGGGACTGGGTTTCCACACCTGTCGTCTCGTAGGTTGGGCATTTTGGCAAACAATGACCACACTGGACACAGGCAAAGGTTTCTTCATAGGCTAATCCATGACTTCTACTCATCTGTTAACACAAACCTTTGTCCAGGCTCAGGAAATATTTTTCCAGGATTTAAGAGATTATGAGGATCCCAGGCTTCTTTCATCCGTTTCATCATGGATAAACCGGCTGCACCAAGCTCCATTTCCATAAACGGTGCCTTCATCGTTCCAATCCCATGTTCTCCTGATAATGTGCCACCCATTTCCACTGCAGCTTTAAAAATCTCCTCGACAGCTTTTTCAACTCGCTTCATTTCTTCGCTATCACGTTTATCCTCTATGATATTGGGATGTAAATTCCCATCTCCAGCATGGCCAAATACAACTAAATCGATGTTATACTTTTCTCTTATTTCCTTTAAACGTTGGAACATGTCTGGAATCCTGCTGCGCGGAACCGTAGCATCTTCTGAAATCTTCGTTGGCTTTTTTCGAACGATTGCCGGAGAAACTAGTTTTCGCGCCTTCCAAAGTTCGGCTTCTTCTTCCTTTGTTTCTGCTATTTTCACTTCAATCGCGCCAATTTCCAAACAAATTTCCTTCACCCTTTTGGCTTCTGCTTCAATGGCAGCGGGATGTCCGTCCAATTCGATTAATAGAAGTGCTTCTATATCGACAGGTAACCCTGATGGGTCATATTGCTCTACAGCGACAACAGATGCTTGATCCATAATTTCCAATTTAGATGGTAAAATCCCACCTGTCAGGATACTGGAAATGGCTTTTCCGGCAATGACTAGGTCATCAAAAAGGACCATTAAAGTTCCGGTAGACTGTGGTTTAGGGATTAGCTGTAAAATCGCTTTTGTTATAATCCCTAAAGTCCCTTCAGATCCAACAATTAATTTCGTTAAGTCATATCCTGTTACATTTTTTACGGTTCTTCCCCCCGTTTGGATGACTTCACCGTCAGCCGTAACCACTTCAAGGCCGAGCACATAATCTTTCGTCACCCCATATTTAAGTCCACGCGGACCGCCTGCATTTTCCGATAAATTTCCGCCAATGGTTGACACATGGGAGCTGCTCGGATCAGGAGGATACATAAGACCAAATTGATTGGCCATTTTATTAATATCTGCCGTGATGACTCCGGGGGAAACAATGGCGACTAAATCATCTGGTTCAATAATTAAAGTATCTGTCCATTTAGAAAAATCAAGGACAATCCCTCCATGAACAGGTAATGGGCCCCCGCTTAGGCTTGTTCCCTTTCCCCTTGGATAAATCGGCGTTTTATGTTTATTGGCTACTTTGACAATTCCGACCACTTCATTCGTAGAAGTTGGCTGCACCACAAGATCCGGGGGAAAAACGCCGAAAGAGGCATCATAGGAATAACTGGCAAGATCCGCTTCATTTGTAAGCACTCTACGTTTGTCATTGACCACTTGGCGTATTTCTTTTTCTATTTCTGCATGTATCACGACCCAAACCTCCCTTTCTAAAAAATATATCGACAGAATATTCAAAGTATTTTATATAAAAATAATAGAAATATAGTTATAATGAACAAAATGAGAATGAAAGAGGATGACAAATTTTGAAAGTAGCCTTGATCCATGCAACGACCACTGCCTTAATGCCGATTGAAAGAGCTTTTCAGAAAGCAGCCCCTGAAATTGAGCTGCTTCATTTTATGGACACCCATTTGCTTTCCATGATGGAAAAATCCGGGGGCTTAACCCCAGAAATTATTCGCAGATTTTCAGCATTGGTAAACCTTGCTGCTGAATCGGAAGCAAATTGCATTCAATTGACTTGTTCAGCCTTTAATAACATCACACCGATTTTGCAGCCCATGCATGCAGTTAAACTTTTTCGGTCAGATGAGGCCATGTTGGATGAAGCACTCGCCTATGAACGAATTGGCCTCATTTCCACCGTTAAAGAAACACCCATTGCCTTAATGAGTTATTTAAGAGAAAAGAAACCGGATTGTATCATTGAATCTCTTGTAGATCCGGGAATAATCCATCTTCTTTTTCAGGGAAGGATCGATGAACATGACGAAAGGGTACGAAACATGATCCAGCAAATGGACGGAAAAGTGGATGTCATTGTCCTTTCTCAGTACAGTATGGATCATGTTGCCCATCAGGTTCAGACCTCTGTTCCTATTCTTACTGCTCCACAAGCAACTGTGAATCGATGTATAGACTATTTAAAAAACCATCCCTCTTGAACTTAAAACAGCCGACTGTTCTGCTTTAACAAGCAAAATGCCGGCTGTTGTTTTTTCTCATCATTTCCTAATGCTGGGTGCCGCCGAATAACTTTCCAACCCCATGGATTTTTTCAAGTATTACGATTAAGATAACAGAAATGAAAATAACCACACTTGACACGGAAGCGACGATTGGATTATAAGCATCCTGCATCGTTGAGAAAATCTCGATTGGAAGTGTTCGCATATCTGGGGAAATCATAAACAATGAGACGGTGACATTATCAAAAGATGTCAAGAATGCGAATAACCCTCCGGATATCATGGCCGGTCTGATGAGCGGCAGGGTTACCTTCCAAAATACAATGAATGGATTTGCCCCAAGAATCGCGGCTGCTTTTTCCAAATTGTAATCAAACCCGCTTAACCCTGTTAGTACCAAGCGAATCACATACGGGATACAAATGATCGTGTGTGCAATCAAAAAGCCTGTTGATGTACCTGCAAGCATCATCGGTGTGAAATAGATTAAGAGGGCAATCCCCAATACGAGTTGAGGTACACTTAACGGCGCTGTCAATATGGATGTAATATAGTGCTTTCCTGGAATATCATACTTTGCAATCGCAAGTGCCCCCAGCGTCCCGAATATAACAGCAAATAGTGCTGCTAAGGAAGCAAATAGCAAACTATTATAGAAGGCTTCGATGAATTCAGTGCGTTCTAAAATCTTTGTATACCATTGCAGAGAAAAACCTTTTGGCGGAAAGCTTGGATAACTTGCACTTGTAAAAGATGCAGGGATGACAACAACTAATGGAAGTAATATATAGATGATCCCGAGCGTGGCAAGGATCACTCGGAACTTTCCAAGTACTTTCATCAACGGAACACCTCCCGAAACTTACTTTTTTCAAATGCTCGTGTAAAGATGAAAACGGAAAGAAGTGTAACCAATAGGAGTACGTACGACAATGCTGAACCAAACGTCCATTTCAGAAGGTTGTTAATTTGATCGTATACAACCACTGGCATCATCGGAACATTCGCTCCTCCCATTAAAGAAGGAGTGACATAGGCACTCATCGATAAACTAAAGACAAGCACACAACCCGATACAATCCCAGGCAAGCTAAGCGGAAGGGTAATGGAAAAAAAGCTCCGCAGTGGACTGGCACCAAGAATGGCTCCCGCTTTCTCTAATGAAGGGTCAATATTATACAAGCTCGTTACAATCGCTAAAACCATGAAAGGCAAATAGGCGTTTGAGAGTCCGATGACAACACCAACTTCAGAGAATAATAGATTTAGCGGCTTATTGATCAGGCCTAGATTCATTAATAGTTGATTGATTGTACCGTTCGGCAATAATAATAAGTACCATCCAAAATTACGTACGACAATGCTTACCAAAAGAGGGGAAGCAATTAATAAAGTAATATATCCCCGAACTTTAGGAGAGCTCTTCGCCATCGTTAACGCGATTGGGTATCCCAATATAAGGGAAACAAGCACTGAATATAAACTGATTTTCACCGTCAGCCACATCGAAGATAAGTAATAACTGTCGGTAAATAACGTGATATAGTTTTGTAAGCTAAAAACGGCATCCGCACCATTCAACTGATCAGTAGAAATAAAACTTAAATACAAAATATACAGCATCGGAACAACAAAAAATCCACATATGAATAAAAGGATCGGGACTAAAAGAAGAAGCCCGGCAATCCAACTTCTTCTTTTTTTCATTTTCGTCTTTTTTTGCGGTTCCGCCTTTACCTTTTCTTGTTTATTTACTTCTTGATCAGCATAATTTCTGAGGGGTTCCATCCAACATACACCTCACTTCCATTTTGCCAAGTTGAGTCATAGGAACTTGTTAATAATTGAAGCGTTTTCCCTTGTAACGAAACATCTACTTCCCATGAAGTACCAAGGTAATTAAGCTGAATGATTTTAGCTTGCTGAAGTTCCAAGTTTGGTGATGATGTTTCCTTAGTAGAGGAAATGTGAACATTCTCAGGGCGAATATAAAGTTTCACCCCATCCCCTGCTCTTAATGAACGATTCTCGCCAATCATATTGGCCGAATCGACATGAAAAATTTCCTTACCTACTTTCACCGAAATTCTCCTGCCTTCGGTTTCCACAACCTCTCCTTCAAACGAATTCGATTTTCCAATGAATTGAAATACAAATTCAGTGTTAGGATGATTGTAGATCGCAGTCGGTGTGCTGATTTGTTCAATTTTTCCTGCGTTCATCACCACTACCCGGTCAGACATCGATAAAGCTTCCTCTTGATCATGTGTAACAAAAATCGTGGTTACACCTATTTCTTTTTGCAAACGCTTAATTTCTGCGCGCAGTTCATGTCGTAATTTTGCATCTAGATTGGAAAGTGGTTCATCGAGCAGCAGTAATTCTGGCTCCACGACAAGCGCTCTGGCGATCGCGACACGCTGCCTTTGTCCTCCCGATAATTCCCTTGGATAACGGTGTTCAAGCCCAGACATCTTCACCAGTTCAAGAACTCGATCAATTTTCTTTTTTTGTTCCGATTTAGCCACTTTTCTTAGGTTCAAACCAAAACTAAGGTTTTCCTGCACCGTCATATGTGGAAACAAGGAATACGTTTGAAAGACCATACCCAAATCGCGCTTATAGGGGGGGACTTTCGTTACTTTTTTCCCTTTAATATAAACATCTCCCTGATCTGCTTCCAGAAAGCCTGCAATTAAATTCAATGTCGTCGATTTCCCGCAGCCTGAGGGTCCGAGTAGTGTTAACAACTCCCCCTGTTTGACTTCTAAGTCAATATCATTCAGGACTACATTTGATCCAAATTGCTTTCTTGCACCCCTTATCTCTACATCGCATGGAATGGCAGTCATGGTAAGTCCCTCCAATCTTATTTCAATTTTTTACCGATTTCTGGCACTACTTCTTTCGTCCAACGATCAGACCATTCAGCCCGAACTTTCGCGTATGCAGCAAAATCAGGTTTATAGGTTTTGTCTGTATCCTTTAGCCCAATCGATTCTTGGAATTTCTCTGGAAACTTCACACCTTCAACAACTGGATAAAACCCCTGTTCTGCAATTAAAGCTTGTGATTTAGCACTTACTACATAGTTCAGGAATTCGAGTGCTTCCTTCTGGTGAGGAGCATTTTTCACAAGAGTTCCACTGAAGGCTTGAATCGGTACTCCTTCTTTCGGTACAACCATTTTAATTGGAACGCCTGATAACGCTAATTCACCAATGGCATAGCTTCCCATTACGGTTACGTCTGCAGCACCTTGCTGAAGCGCCGGCATTACTTGCGTTGAATTTTTATAAAAAGTCGTTGAGTAACCGGCAAGCTCTTTTGCTTTTTGGATCCCTGGCTCCACATTATCTGTACCGCCGCCGTTTGCCATCGCCAGTGCGTTCAATGTGTTAAAGCCCCAGTCATTTGTAATATCCACAAACGCTGTTTTTCCTTCATATTGGCCAGATGCTAAGTCGTTCCATGATTCAATCGGTTTCAAGCTCTTCTCTTTAAACGATTTTGTATTATAGGCAGGGGCAATGACCAATCCAAATATGGGAGCACCTGCATCCTTAACCGCAATGAATTTCGAATCCACTTTATTCATATTAGGAACATTAGACCCATTTACTTGATCAATAAGCCCCTTATCATTTGCGCGCTGTACATCTGTTGGAACAAACATGGCAATATCAATTTGTGGAGCTTTTTTTTGTAATTCTACCTTCGATAATATTTCTCCAGAAAGTCCTGGAACAAAGTTAACCGTGATGCCTGTTTCCTTTTTGAACTTCGGAGCAATGATGTCACGAATGGTTTTTTCAATAACCCCGCCATTTCCTGCAATGGTAATCGATTTTTCTCCATCTTTCCCCGCTTTCGTCGCTGTCCCTCCGGCCTTTTGTGGATTAGGAGCGCCACAAGCTGATAAAACAATTAGTAAAGCGATTGAAATTAATGTAAGGATCTTTTTCATTTTCACTTGCCCCCTATTTTTTAGCTGTATTTTAATGGATGATTTCTTTGAAAAATTGTTTTGCCCCAGGATGGAAATCGATTGGAATCCCAGCAGTTGCTTCCGATAAATTGATTTCCCTTGCCTCTGGGCGGACGTTTTGCGATTCTGGTAAATGTTCATATAACGTTTTTACAATTTGATAAGCTTCTTGTTTAGGCAAATCCGGGTATGTAAAAAGTACATTTTTTACTGCTAATGTAGGCGTACTCTCGACGCCAGCGTAAGTTTGACCGCTTATTTCATCCGGTGTGTAAAATTCATACTCCTCATGAAGGCTTTTGGCCATTTGTTTTGGAATCGGAATAAGTGAAATTTTCATCTCTGAAGCAAGTTCCGAAATCACTGGATTCGGTAAACCAGAGGAAAAGAAAGCAACATCAATCGTTCCATTTCTTAATGCATCCGCCGATTGTGTGAAGGAAAGAGTAGATACATCCATTTCATTGCTTGCTAGATTGGCAGCCTTCAGGATCCTTTCAGACATCAGCTTAGTTCCGCTTTCGACTGTTCCAATACTGACTCTTTTCCCTCGTAAGTCCTCTAAAGTATGAATATCACTTTTGGTCGTGACAATTTGGAGGTAATTCGAGTAAAGTCCAGTAAGGGCGAGAATTTCCCTTTTTTTCGTTTCTGGCAATGCAAGGACATCCACTGTACTAAATCCTAATTCAGCTTGTTTCTGACTCACTAGCTTTGTATTCTGAATCGAAGCGTGCGTCACTTGTGTTCCAGATGCTTTTCCATTGTACTTTCGAAATAAATCTGCCATAGCCTCTCCCAAAGGAAAATAGACACCTGACATATCACCCGTAGCAATCACCAATGGAGTTTGGCTCCCTGTCAGTTCCTCTGAAGGTGGAGGAACGGTTTGCACCACGGTTGGAAATAATTCCTGTTTTACCTTTAAACATCCAATTATAAGAAATAGTAAAAGGACCAAGATTTTTATAAGTGTCCCTGTTTTCAATGACTGTCCTCCTTTCACACCAATAACTTGCAATTAACGTGCCAATTTTCTGACTATTGATTTTTAAAGCGTTTTCATGAAATTAATAACTTTCTTAAAAATAAAAGCGGCAAATTCTGCCGCTATTTTCAGCAAAATTTGCCGATAACCAATTCATTCATTCATTAGCTGTTTTTCGATCTCATATAGTTTTATTTTATCCCGGAGACTTCTTTCAGAAATTTGTAAGGTCTGGGCAGTCCTTTGCCGGTGTTTTCCACAATGTTTTAGAGTCCCAGAAATAACCTTTTTCTCAATTTCCTTCATGGAAAGACCGATCGGAATGACGATACTATTTTCACCATCATTCGAAATGCCTCCATCCTCATTCTTTTGCTCTATCATGTAATAAGGCAAATCCCCCTCATCAATGACGGTATCAATGGAAAGCGCTACTGAGTATTCAATGATATTTCCCAGTTCCCGAACATTTCCCGGATAGTGATAGTCAAGTAAACGTCTGCGGGCAGCCGCAGAAAAAGATCTCTTTTCTCTGTTCATTTCTTTACAATACTTTTGCAAAAAATAATCAATCAACAGCAGCAGATCCTCTTTTCGATCTCGTAATGGCGGTGTTTTAATCGGAATAACGTTCAGTCTAAAATACAAATCCTCTCGGAACTTCCCTTCTTGGACCATCTGTGCAATATCTTTATTAGCAGCACATAAAATACGAACATCTAATGAGATTTTCTTATTCGATCCTAGAGGTGTCACTTCACGTTCTTGAATCACCCGCAATAATTTAGCTTGAAGGGGCAAGGGCATCTCACTAATTTCATCCAGAAATAAAGTTCCTCCATTTGCTGCAACCCACTTTCCTTCCTTTGACTGTGTTGCCCCTGTAAAAGCTCCCTTTTCATAACCGAATAATTCAGATTCAAGTAATGTTTCAGGAATGGCTGCGCAATTCAAAATTTCTAATGGTCCATCCTTACGCTTCCCTGAAAAATGAATCCTTTTTGCAACAAGTTCTTTCCCCGTTCCACTTTCCCCCGTAATCAAGACGCAAGAGTCGATATCTTTAATACGATCGATCATCGAAAATACATTTTTCATCGCTTTACTATTTCCTAAGAAGTCTTTAAAGCCCTTCCTTTCCTCCAGCTCTTCATGGAGTGTTTCTAGCATATTCGATATTTGTTTAAACTCAGCCGCCCTTAATAAGAGCAATGATAGGTTTTCGATATTAATCGGTTTTTCAATATAATAATAGGCACCCATTTTGATAGCTTCTATGGAAGTTTCAATGGAAGCATAAGCGGTCATCATAATGACCGTCACGGATGGGTCTTTTTGTTTAATTCTTTGCAAAACATCCAGCCCATTGTAACGCCCAATACGAAGATCCAGCAGAATAATATCGACCCGTTCTCTTTCCACGATGAGTATGCCTTCCTCCGGATCCGTTGTGGTCAACATAAAATAATCATCTTCAAGAGCAAAGCTAAGTGAAGCACAAATGGCTTGTTCATCGTCAATAACCAGTACTCTTGGCTTCAATCCGAATCTCCTCCTTTGTGTATATTGGCAATAAAACCGTGAATGTCGTTCCTTTATTCGGAATACTGTTTACTTGAATATCCCCATTGTTCTCTTTTATTAAATTGTAGGATAAGGTCAGCCCCAATCCGACGCCTTTTCCCTTTGTCGTAAAAAATGGTTCAAAGATATGGTTGAGTTCCCCTTGCTCCATTCCTTTGCCAGTATCTCTAATCATAATCCTCCCTTTCTCAAAATCCTCTTTCTCCATGAAGATTATAATTTTCTTCACTTCTGTTTCTTCCACTGCATGAATGGCATTTAATAATAGATTAAGGAGGACCTGACGAATTTGCTGCGGATCAATGTGAAAAACAAGGTCAGGTTCTATGGATTGTTCAAATTCAACCCGATTTTTATCCATGGTTACTCTTAGTATAGCTAGGAAGGAGGTCAGCTGGGTAGCAGTGCAGGGTTGAATATTCGGTAAGCTAGGACGAGCATAATCAATTAAGTCTGTTACAATTCGATTGAGTCTGTTCACTTCTTCTGGTAAATGCTCCATCAGTACCTTTTGAAATTTCGGTTGTCCGAGTTTCCTGGGAATCAGGTCTATGAAAGTTTTAATTGACGTTAACGGGTTCCGAATTTCATGAGCTACACCCGCTACCAACTGGCCAAGTGCGTGGAGCTTCTCCTGTGTAATGAGCTTTTGTTCGAGTTTCTTTTTTTCTGTTTCGTCGTTCATTGAGAGCAAATAGCCTGCCTGGTTTTCAAGTGAGTTAAACATCTTATTTAGAGAATAATAGATTACCTTTCGTTCTCCATGATCATTTATTTCTAAAGAGCGGTAATATTCAGCACCTTCTTGTTGCAATGCTTGTCCTAAACGATAATGCTCAAAAAGCTTCAAAAAAATGGGGGAATGCTGAAGGTTGAACTTCGTATGTGCGGGAAGTTCAAGAATTTCCAATGCCCGCTTATTACAACTCGTGATCTTAAAATCGATATCGAAAGTGACAATGCCCGTGTCGATATTATTTAAAATTTGATCTTTAAATGCATTGCTATCAGCCGTTCGCTGCCGTTGCTGTTGTAAATCTTCATTTATTAGTTGGAGGTCTTTTGTATGAAGATTCACAGCTGCTTTTAACCGTTGATTCCAAACATAGATCACAATGAGGATCAGTGCACCAATCAAAAGAAAGATAAATAAAAAGAAGACAAAATGTTGCAAACGGGCAATTTTAGCTTCGGTTTCCGGACTAACCCATTTATCAATTAATTTATTTACTTCTCCCTTAGCCTTTAATTTTGTAAGCGTTTGATTAATGATGGAAAGGAGGCCCTTATTCCCTTCCTTTACGGCAATCGCATAATCGGCCGGATTAATGACTTCATTAAAAATGACGTAATTGTCTTCTTGACCAAACTCTTTTAAAAAGAAGGAAGCTGTAAATTCATTCCCAATAAAAACATCCGCCCGGTCATTTAGAAGCGTCAAAAGACCAGAGTATTGATTTGGCACCAAGGTAAGATTCGTATTTCTTAAATTTAATAACGTGCTTAGAACAGGAGTATGATCTTGCAGGACAATATGCATTCCTCTTAGATCTTCGATACTTTTAATTTTGTCCCTACTTTTTTTGGGGATTATTAACGAATCTGACATCGTAAAGTAGGGTTGAGAAAAATCGAATACTTTATCCTTTTCGGTGGTATAGGTGACCCCTGCAATCGCATCAACTTTACCATCTCTTAATGCCTGTTCCGCTTCATGCATCTCCATTGGTATATATTCAAACGTAAGCCCATTTTCATCTGCGATTTTTTCCATTAATTCAATACTTATGCCTGTCAGTGACCCTTGTTGATCTTTATAAGAAAAAGGAGGAAGATTCCATTCCCCCGCGATTTTATAGGTTTTATCTTCAGCAAATACGATACGTTGTGATAAGGCCATAAATAAAAGGAGACTAATGACGATAAAAAATCGCCTGACCTGTTTTTGGATAACACTACCTCCTTTTGGATAAGATTTTAAAATTCAGAATAATAATTTAATCATATGGAAATCTGCGGATGATAGCAAGTTCTCTTATTCCTGCTTTTGGGAGAATACTGGCAGAGCGGGTATCGGTCCCTTAATTTCAAATAATTCCATTTCTATAAATACTTTTAAATTATTGGGCAATACATTTTTATTTTTGTTCACAAATCGGATAATTTTTACTGGTATATCTCAAACTAAGTAAAAAAGGGGAGCTTATATGAAATCAGATTATTTTGTGTTGCTTCTACTATGGATAATACTACCTGTTGCGATTTGGAAAGTTATCCCTCGAAATCGACTTCGCGAAGCCATTGCCACCCTTTTGTTATTTCAGATGTTAACGTGGTTGTTCAGTATTTATCTAACCTATTTTGGCTTACTTGAATCACCCATTCGAATTTTTAAAAATGCAACAAAAATAAATTTTACGATGGAATATTTAGCTTTTCCTTTTTTTGCTCTTCTGTTCCAGCTTAAATTCCCAAAAAACGCACATTTTATAAGACGTGCGTTCCATTATTTGTTTTGGATAGGCATTATTTTAACTTTTATGTTTTTGATGGGGAAATTTACAAACATAATGAATATTAGTATGGAGAATCTCATTAGAAGTTTTTTTAATTTTATCATTGAGTTTTGGATATGCCGTCATTATGTTTTATGGATCATGGCACATCCTGACTTTGAAAGGTTAGAGACGAATGAAGATTGACCCGTTGATTTTATACACTCTATATGGCTGTACTTTTATTTCATTAGCATTCATACCAAAGGATAAATTAAGAGAGGCCAGCATCATCTTCTTATTTCAACAGTGTGTTACATGGTTTGCTGGGATTCTTGCTGTGGGATTCAACTTACTAGAGTACCCTGTTCGGGAACTCGCTAAAGTGAATGGCACCAGCTTTTTATATGAGTTCTTTTTATATCCCGTCGTAACCATCTTCTTTTGTCTCTTTTACCCCAAAACCAATTCTATTTGGAGAAAATTGATCTATATTAGTGCATTTACCACAGGATTAACTTTACCTGAAGTCATCATTGAAAAGTATACAAATCTGATTATGTATATTAATTGGAAATGGTATTATACTTGGGCATCTGTTTATGCTACCTTATTTTTAGCAGGGATATTTTATAAATGGTATTTTAAGTTAAATAGCCGCTAGATCGTAAAGGAGTTACTTTATTTTCTTTGCCATAAAAAAACTACTCAATAGGAGCAGTTTTTTCATAACGTCACACTTCTTTTTGGTCGCTATCTTCACCTGAGTTTTCTGCCGTGCCAGATTCATCTCCACCCACTGCTTGCTGCTGTTTCGTATTGGAACTTGCAATGGCAGCATTCGTTCCAGATGCACTATCATCTCCACTACCACTTGCAACCTGAGTAGCACCTGCCTGTTCCGTGCTTGTTTGATTTACTTGATTATTGATGACAATTACAATTTCCTCATCATGTTGAGAGTGTTCATGCTTCTTTTGATGCGGTTCAATCTGTTCACCACTCATACCTGAATTCCTAGCACGTCCCTTGGCTCCTACACCTTGCTGTTGCTCGGTATTCGACGAATCAAGTGCAGCATTATTCCCCGCCGCGCTGTTTCGTCCTGCCCCACTGGCAATTTGTGTGGTATTGGGGGCACTTGTAAACTGGTTATTAATGACGATTACAATTTTCCCTTTATCAGTATGAGAACCAACATTAACTTCTTGTCCATCTTCTTTTACGATTCGGACCTTGATGGCCTGATTAAGATTTTTATCTTCATTTTTATCTTCACTTTGATTATTCTTATAATATTTGTTATTGAGGCTCCCCATTTCTTCACCACCTTCCATTCTAACTAATACTAATAAATGACATGTTCTTAGGAATGGCTTGGACAAAAAAACATTTTTTTAAAATAATTTTTCCTCTTAACCGATCCCGTTAATGCAGTAAGTACAATTTCGTCCTAATGGTATTTTTCGATTCCTGTCTGAATGCCCGCCTTTTTTTGGACTAGACGAACAAGACCTTTCTATTAAGTATTGGTCTGACCCACAAACAAAAGTAAAGAAGATAAAACAAAAGTGGCATCTCTGCCACTTTTTTATTGTGTCTATTCCCATCATTTATTTAAAGAACCTGCAGAGGAATGACCGGATCCACCTTTCTCTGCAACATCAACAAAGATCGGATTCGAATAAAACCACAAGCTGGTGTAGTTACGGTCATTGATGTTGTTGAAACGCTCTTCATTCTCCTCTGGCGTAGGTGTTCCATCATAATCAAAGGATTGATCCTTCAACGGCTCGCCGTTACGCGTATAGCCTCCCACATCCGTGCCAAGGTTGGTACCGCGCAGGCGATAATATCGGTTCGTATCAGCCTTTACTTTGTAAGTAATCGTATAATAGCCATCTTTATCCGGCTTTCCCCAGTCTTTCTTCGTAAAGCGCTTGACGACTTTAGTCGTATCGTTCGTCATATGGCTGGCATATTGGCTTTTATCGAGCTTGCCCGTTACCTTACCGGAAATTAAATCAATATGGTCGACCTTGACCTTGTTCGTAACGGAAGTTTCATGAGCGGTAATCGGTGCGTAGTTGTTGTACTCTGGACTTTTAAAGCGAACGCTGATCGTCGTTTTATCCCCCTTAGACACTTGCAAATCTTCGCCCATCTCCGCTTGTTTTTTATTTCCACTTGCCTTGAATTCCAGCGCATTAATAAGGTCGCCATATACAGCGAAGGATTTGCCTGAACGCATACCTGCAACTACATCCTTGAAATCATTGCCCTTTACCCAAACATAGTTTCTTGAATACTCGCTTGGCCAGTAACCGCTAGAGTATTTACGGTTGCTTGCTACTTTGAAATGGAAATCCGAATTGGTAAAGTTCCAGAAATGCCGGCCTTCACCAAGTAACGAATCCCATATGCCTCCCACCTTAGCGACCATCACATCCGTACCACCGTAAATATCAGACATCTCAGATCGGTTATAACTGGCTGCCATCTGATTTCCTGGCATTCCTTCCATACCAAAGACAAGTTTTGGAGCAATGTCATTCATCTTACGAAGATCTTCAATGGTCACTTCCCCACTCTCCCCATTGTGCCTGGATGGATGATTCGGCAAGACCAAGCTTTCAGGATAGTTGTCCTTTAGCCATTGAATTGCTTCAAAGGTTTTGTCTTTGTTTGGCTTCAGCTCATCCTTCGTCGGTCGATTGCCCCATCGTTCGGCTTCGTTCGAATGAAACCTGTCCGCACTTGTATCGTAGCTGTACAACCATTCAAACTGATGGATCGCATCCATCGGAACAGCATTACTTTTGGAATCAATAATGCCGACCGAAGCATGATCCAATCCCATCATATCCCATTCAAATCCAGGGTAGATCAACTTGCCAGCATATTTTCCGACTGCCTGTAGAGCTTGGATCTTTGCCAGCTGATCTTGAATGGCATCCCAGCGTGCGGTAAGCTTGTCATTACCATCAGGATCTCTGGGCGAATTACGGAAATGGTCGCTCAACATGATAAAGTCAAAAGGCTTGCCATAAGTTAAGTTCGCCACCCCTTCAGCGGGCAATTGATTCATATTCTCACGGAAAGCAGCATTCAACACATTTTCAACTTTCATATAAGGCTCTGACGCATCACTCGATTGTATGGTATGGACATGATACTCACCAGACATCCATTTACCTGCATCCACGTTAGGTTTTTTTGACTCCGCCGATACGGTCATCATACTCTGCGACAGAGCGAACACAGCAATCGAACCACATATTAATGACTTAAGTTTCCTCTTCACGATAGTAATCTCCTTTTTTTCATAATTCCATATATTATTCACAATTAACCAAAACTCATTATATTTGAGATTTGTAAAACTACTTGTAGTTGTTATGTAAAATTTTAGTAAATTAGCGATCAAATTCATTACAATCGACAAGTTGTGACGCTAATTTTTCAATCAAACGTTTGATTAAAACCGCAACAAAGCCTTTTGGAAAACGAACATTGTCCAGTTTCCGAGGAAATATTTTGTCGATGATTTCGGCTAGCTTTTCCCGGTTAATCTCCCAAACTATCAAAAAATGGCATAATATCACAAACTTTGACTGGCTTCTACAAATAGGATATCCATTCAAACGTTTGATTAGATCCTTAGAAAACATTGCAAAACGAAGATTTCTTCCTTCACGTTAGTAAAAAAAATCGTCGAAAATTGCCTAGTAAGGAAAGTCAAATCGTGTGATCCTCCATTATGTTTCCACAGGAATGGTCCTCGAGGTCTATTTTTATTCATTTATTGGATCAAAATAGCTGGCTGAAGCCCCCTTGGTCCGTGTTAGTTGTAAAACTAGAGGAAAGTTGGGATAATACTAGAGTTATAGACTTATTAATATTTTGGGGGCATTTCAGTGAAAAATAAATTAATCGCATCCGCATTAGGTGCCGTAATGCTAAGTGGAACATTATTTTGTAGTCATATTGGAAAGGTTGAAGCAGCGACTGTTACTAATGGTAAATTGACAGCTATTACAACAGCATACAGCAATGCTAGTTTGAAATATCCTCTTTATACCATTAATAGTAAAGGTAAGAAAGTATTAGTCACTGTAGCTAAAGGCTCTACAGCTTACAAATACAATTCATTATGGTTCAAAGAATCTATCAAATATACAAAATATAAACTCGTTAATCATAAATATGTTAAAGGTACAATTTCAGCAACAGTTTATGTTCCAAGTAAGTATGTGAAAGTTGATAAGCCAAAGCCAGTGTATGGTATCACCCTTGCTGAATACAATCAAATTAAAATAGGCATGACACTAGCTGAAGTAAAACAAATCATTGGTACCAATGCTACTTTAAAATTAGATAGTTCCAATTCATGGGATGAAGATCAATATGATAATGACTTGAACGTAATCGGGACTATCCATCATACTGACAGTAGTTATTCTTGGGATTATACAAGTCCTGATTTCGATACTATGGATGTATCATTTGATTTTAGCGATAACAAACTTACAAACAAATATGAATATGGTTTGAAGTAAATAAAATAAGGCTACCTTTTGGTAGTCTTTTTATTATGTAATGTATTAGGAGAATTCCAAATATGGCTTTGACCTGAAAGGAACTATTGCAACAATGAGCGGGGGTCTGCCCCCGAAACTCACCACTTGCCCCAATTTGGTTAACGATATAAGAATATAAAAAGGTCAGCTAATCATTTAGCCAACCATTCCAT
Organism: Bacillus sp. MUM 116; assembly: GCF_001866655.1. Lineage (GTDB taxonomy): Bacteria > Bacillota > Bacilli > Bacillales > Cytobacillaceae > Neobacillus. Next base: position 29,111 of record NZ_MLYR01000064.1, read on the forward strand.
AAAATCATTTAGTAATCTGCTTAGTGTCAACTCCGTATTTAGTTAACAACGAAATCTCAACAGTAGTCGCAAGCATCTTATTTCCAACCAGAAGTTTCTGGTGACCTTATTATACGAAGGGTTAGTTGAAATAAGGAAAAAAATATTTGACGAAAAGTGTGAAAAAAATAGACCTCTAAGAGGTCAGGTCACGAAGACTTATTTAGAAAATCCCTAATTTCATTAGAAGGAATCCCTAACTCTAAAGCTTTCTTAATAAGTTCAACCCATTCTTTATCTAATTCTTTTTCACTAGCAATTGTAGTCATAATATTGCCCCCTAAAATATGTACTATTTTAGGTAACTCAGCCATCATAGTATAAAACCTTAGACCTGTAGCTTTGCGTCCCAATCTTTCAAAGGGTTTGCCTTTATCTATTTATAGTATTAAAGAACTAATATAATAGTACTATAATCCTTTTGTGACTCTAAACATATAAAATTCCAAAAAGTTCGACAAAATATGAAAAAATTGGGAATTACGCCGTAGTACGTGTATAATCCGCAATCGAAGAGGTGCTTGTTGAACAGGTGCTTATCTAGTAAAGTCCTATGTTTGTGTACGTTGAATACAAAAAATATGATTACTCAGCCAAATTTTCCATTGTATTGATAGGAGTGATGGTCTGTCCATCCAACTTAAATACATCCCACTTATTACCGATTTGATTTGCTGGAACATAAAAAGTTTTGACAAGTGTCGAGCCCATATAAACATCGACTTTTGCACCTGAATTGGACAAGGCCAGACTGTCGCCATCGTATCTATTCGTATAATCCCAAACGGAATACATATAGGTTCCAGATACCTGTTTATGAATAGTGATCGTCTCGGGACCAAAAGAGGTAGTGTCATCAACATCCAATTCCGTCATTAACGTATCATCATCTGCATAATAGTTACGATTATTCCAAAAGATTTCATACTCGCTATTACCATATTCATTTGGAGCAATGAGGTGGGAATCCAAATCTTCTGGTGTTTCTCCCCAGGAGAGAACAATCCGAATATTGTCAGAGCTTAAATTCGGTGTAATGGTCGCATTATAATCTAGATTTTTTTCATCTGGTAAACATACCATTATGAAGGTATTTTTAATATAACCCGCTTTTTCAATGACCGCAGTATAATGGCCAGTCGGGAGATCCAATTCATAGCTTCCATCTGAGATAGTTGAAATTATTTTTACCGGCTTCCCTTTTGTAACATTCAATCCCTCATAAATGGAGATTGTTGCATCCGAAACAGCTTGTCCATTTTTTGCATCCGTAATCACTCCGCCAACTGTTCCCGTTTTGCCATATAGGCCCGATTGGATAATTTCCAGCTTTGGACTATAGGTAATTTGATCATCCTCCACTTTTACCTCTTTCAAAACCGTGTCTTTATAGCCAGTATTACCAAAAGTAATATCATAGGTCCCAGAAGGAAGTGTTAGTGTATACTTTCCTGAAGAAGCACTTTTTGTATGATACTTTTCCCCGGAGTTTTCGGTATTCACAGCCTCAACGGAAGCATTTTTAATCGGGAGATTGGTTGCCGCATCGGTTACCATCCCTTCAACGCCAGATTTTAAGGTACACGCCGATTTGTTGATAACGGGCCATTTTTTATTGTACATATCGAGCTCAGCTTGTTTTTCATTGGTTTTTTCAAAGCCCATAAAATTGCTGGTCCATGCCATCCTGGCTATTGCTTTTACCTGTATATTGGCGGAAAGATCTACCTTATAGCAGCCATTCGTCTCTACCTTTTTATTGAGAAGGTCATAGTTTAAACTTACTCTTCCCTCGGTGGCTAAAATATCCTTTGCATCAGCTCTCAAAACAAGCGGCATAATTCCGCCAATATTTAAGGCTACATCTACACCTATACCCAACTCGCCGGAAAGATTACCACGTAATGATGCGCTGACGTTTTCCAGGGTAACACCATCATCTGCTCCTTTATAAACATGTGGCGATCCGTCATAAATACCAAAGGAAATACCTCGGTCAAATTGCGTCTTTCGATTATAATCGAAAGACATTTGCGCTTCAATTTTTCCAGAGGCTGTCAAAACAAGGAACACGGTTACACCAACAGGGCATGGAACATATCCATCTGAACCCCATCCGGCCTTTAAAAGACTTACCGCAGGGGTTACCAAAAACGTAAGGCTTCCCAACGGGAGCCTGCCGTCGGTAACATCAACACCTTGTAATGCGCCAATACCTAAATTGGTTTTGCCTAGATCCTCCCCCTTAAATTTCCACTCCATTTTCCCGCTTCCGGAAATGTTTAAATTATTTTCTGTTTTATATTTGGAATTTAAATCCATATTGATGGGGACATTCAATACTTTATCCACATCAGCGGTTATCTTGATATCCTTGATGGTAAAGGTTCCGGAAACGCTAAGCTTCCGTTCTCCATTTCCATTTCCATTTTCTTTTTCTTTTAACTTTTTTGATAAATCCATGTTTACTTTTAAGGAAACGCTATTATTGCTGGTACTAATTGTAGTACCTCCGGTTGTGTCCATTCTTTGCACAGAATTGGAACTGCGTTTATCCAATGTAACCCCTGGTTCGAGGTTGGTATCAATAATATTTGAGGCATTAACACCTTGATTGATAGAAAGCTTTAAATCCTGAAATACATCATCAAGCGATGGCTGATTGAACGTAACATCATAGTCGTTGCCTACCTTTTTGACATCCGTGACTTTTAGGAATCCGCCCATTGGATTTTTAGCTGTACCATCCAAAGCAATGATGGCATTCTTTTTAATGATAGTAGGGTCTATCGTGTCAAGTCGCAGCTTGACCGAGCCATCATCAAGTGTTTGGTTTGTTTTAATGTTGGTTAATAATTGATTCGTTTGCTTTTGCGTGAGCACTTTGACATTGTCATTAACAGTTGCTAACCCATTATGTGCCGGAAGCTTTTTTTGGTACGCTATCACACTGTAAATGGATTTGATTGTATTATCACTTAAATTCTTTTTATCGGCAAATACTTTCACACCTGTTATTTTTTCTGTTAAAATCAACGATTTAAAATCTGCTGTGATTGTATTTGGTCCAATGGCCACTAACGATTTTTCCTTTATGGCTAAAGGAGCAATGATGGCCGCATCCTGGTAATTTTTTTTAGCAACTAAGTAAAGTGTCCTATTACTTTGCCCATTGATTTTAACCAGATTGCTAGAAACCATATAAGTATCCTTTCCGCTAATGGTTACGAGATTAGTTATTTTCTTTTGGGTGGTAGCACTTAATCCTAACGATTGGATTTGCACTTTTTGCTTGTACTGATTTATGTACTTAATAGCCCCACTGTTTAATTTCTTCGGGTCAACGATAATGATGGATGCCTTTTTAGTCATGGCGACGGCCGGGACAGTTGCACTATAATCCATCTTCTTGCTTGAAACCAAATAGATGAGCTGATTGGATGGATTTATTTTTTTGGTAACCTGAATAGACGTATCGGTTACATCATTTCCATATATTTTGATTACTTTCATTTTCAATTTTTTAAGGTCGGATTCAACCTTTGTGCTAATCTCTTTTTTATTAGCAATAACTGTAATCTCTTTAACTTTTAATCTTACTAACTCCTTTTTTGTTAAAGAGTTTAAACTCTTTTTCTCAGTAAGCAATAAGGGCGCCTTCATCTTCTGACTGTAAATAGAAGCCAGATAAATATTGTTATAGTCCTCTTTATTTGTCAAAACTGCCTTAGTTGATTGCTTTGGAAATTGCTTCTTGGACATGGCAATCGCTAAACTTAAGGAATTTGCGGCTGTTGTCCGATCAATTTTGGGACTGCTAGCCGCAGCGAATGTCCTCGTTAGGTTTAAGTTACCAAGAAATAATTGTATGACTAATAAAGAGATTAATACTTTAACACTATTTTTTCGGAATCCCCCTCGCTTTCTATTGTTATTTTTTAAAAATTTTGAAAAAACCACCTAAAAAAACTCCTTTCGATAAAAGAATATGCACATAGGGAAAAATATCACAAATGGGTAATATTTACTAGTATTTTCTCATTATTTCTATATGGGTAAATATTATCATTAGTTGAGTGGAGGTCTGACCCCACTGGCCCTAGTTGGTCTTCTTATTGACGTGGGCATTCAGCCTGAAAAATTATTTTACAAGACCATGTCCTTTTCCCCCATTTCCATTCATTCAACCCCATAATGTTAATTATATTAATCATATTTTTTATTATTAGGCAAAAGTTGACTTATATATGTATTTTTAACAGGATCGAATTCGACCCAATCATACGTAGCATCGTGATCCTCAAGAGAGTCGAAAATATGGTAAACGTACTTATGTTCTTCCATATGATCAAAAACTAAAAAACGATTTTTATGATTAAGAAATTCGGTTCCTAGTTTTGATTTGATATGTTTGTAGCCTTTTAAAATTTCAAGTGGTTGATTCGTGGATAGGAACTGTGATTCACCAGTTTCATTAATATATTCAAGTTTTTTACCATCTAAAGATAAAACGAGTTTAGGTTTCTCCAGCTCCTCATTTGTTGTATCATCCATAAAATAACCTACATAAGTATCTTTTTCTTTCTTGACTGAGAAAGATAAATTATGATTGGTGGTGTTACTAAAATAGGAATTTACTTGTTCAAGACTGGCAAGCATTACATCAGCATCCTCATTTGTTAACGTATATGCACTACCGGAAATATTTTTTTGATTATGATCTAGTTTCATTTGATCAGAGAATTTCTTCCTTTCGTTCTGTTCCTTATCTGTGTATTGGATTCCACTATAATGTAAAACTCCATCCTTTATATCAAGAAGATCCGTTATCTGAGTATTACTATCATAGTCAGTGACTGCCTCTTTCTCATTGGTTTCAACATTAATCTTGTAGATATTTCCACCTACGGTGATTGCGCCATATGGATAGCCTATGATGACCAATACATGTTTATCATCTTCCCAAATGACATCTTTCGGTTTATTTTCAGGATCATAATGCACTAATTCATGTTGGCTCCCATCATGAAGGTCCACGATATAGAGATTACTTAATTCCTCCCAACCCGAAGGTGAAATATAGGCAGCTTTCTCTCCATTAGGGGATTTCACTGGTTTGGAAGGAATATTATCCGCTAATACGACTGGTTTCCCTCCAGGAGATAGCAATTCTACCTTCTTGGATTTGGTATTCAATTGAATATCAAATAAATCAGGCACATCCTTAGTTTGTTCCTGATTTTTCTGTGATACCGTTTCGTCCGTTTTATTCTGAGTGGGTGTATCCTGTTTCTGAGAGGATCCTGCGTGTGTTGAAGGCTCAGAATTAGTATTTTCCGTGTTGGAGCAAGCTCCTAATACTAAGGTCATTGGTAGTAGTAAAAACATTACATATTTCTTCATTTGATTTTCCCTCCATATAAACTTTTGACCTAGTAATTTTATCATAAATATGAAATAATTAGATAAAACGAAAATAAATGATTCCAAGTAATTGCAGAGAAAATTACCCCTTCAGCAATTGTGAATATCGATCGTACTAAATATTGAAATGGAGTTAATTGTAATAAAATGACTCCCAGTTCAATGAAATTAGTATTGTTTGGTTCCTATGTACTTTACGGAGCAGGCGGCGTGCAAAAATTTGATGCGATTCCATCCACTTTCCCATAAAAAGGTCTTTTACATTTCCTGTATGGATATGGTATTTTATTGATTATTCATTCTAAATCCATATTACTTGAAAGGTATAAAGACCCATGAAACCTACACTTAATCCGATTCATACCAAAATAAGTAATGGACATAGAAAAATTTACATTCCCATAAAAGCAAAGTTTTGGATCAGTCATTTTTGTGCGTTCGCATGGATGTGTGTTTCAATTTACCTAGCATTCCCATGGTTAAAAGATCTCTCTCATATTGTGTCTTTTCCATTTGCACAACTAATGATCGGAGGAATCTCTTACCTTCCGGGATATATGAATGCCTTTCTAGTAATTAGCTTACTTTTAGATCGCCAACCATCTTTTAAAAATGAGTTTCCTAATGATCCAATCACCATTCTCATTGCAGCCCATAACGAGGAAGAAAAAATCTATAATACTTTGAATTATATTGATAAACAAGACTATCAAGGAAAAATAAAAGTCATTGTGATAAATAATGGCTCTACCGATCAAACGGTCCATGAAACATGGAAAGCAAAAAAAGAATTAAGCATTGATATTGACCTACTAAATGAAGAGAAGCCTGGAAAATTCCATGCTTTAAACAAAGCTTTAGAGGTTGTTACAACTCCTTACGTCATAACAATTGATGCGGATACCTTGCTTCATCCATCGTCGATTCGTTATCTTGTGGCACGAATGAAATCCAGCCCGAAAGATGTTTGTGCTGTTGCCGGATCGGTTCTTACGAAAAACAGCAGGGAGAATTTATGGACAAAAATTCAAGAATGGGACTACTTCTTGGGAATCGCATCGATTAAAAGACTTCAAGGCTTGTATCAAGGGACATTAGTAGCCCAAGGTGCTTACAGTCTTTATAAAACAGAATGTATTCAAGAAGTCGGCGGCTGGCCTGATGCAATTGGTGAAGATATTGTTTTAACATGGCGTTTACTCAATAAAAAATGGAAAGTATACTTTGAGCCAATGGCTGTTTCCTTTACCGAGGTTCCTAGTACCCTTAAACACTTTGTCCGCCAAAGAGCAAGATGGGCACGAGGAATGATTGAAGGATTAAATGAAATAAAACCTTGGAATCAGCCTCAAGTTTATGTAAAATATTTAACCAGCATTAATTTAATCATGCCGTATTTAGATCTCACCTATACTCTTTGTTGGATCCCTGGATTGATATTAGCATTTTTTGGATACCACTGGATTGTCGGGCCAATGACATTACTGGTTCTGCCCTTAACATTATTGAGTTATATCATTCTTTATTTCTATCAAAGAAATTTTGTATTTAAGCCTTTAAGCCTTAGAATCCGTAAAAATATTTTAGGCTTTATTGTCTTCATTCTCGGTTACCAAATGATTATGTCTCCCGTTTCTGTTTACGGCTATATTCAAGAGGTATTTAAATTTAAAAGAAACTGGAAGTGATGGAACTCACCTTCCTTAACTTATTATGAAATATGATCATCTTTATTTTGCACAAGGCATATGCTTTGTGCTTTTTTTGTTACTTTTTCATTAGAAACAATTCAAAGAGCGGAGACTCGTTATTACAATAAGTTAAACAAAAAAGCGTTAATCCATCTTGGAATAACGTAATTTCCCTAACTAAGAGGACGGTTCTGCCGGCTTTTTTGGTAGAAAATTGAATGAAATATATCGGGAGAATCGTCTCCATGATCCACAAATCGACAAGTTCTGACGCTTTCTAATTCAATCAATCGTTTGATTAAAGCCGCCACAAAACCTTTTGGAAAACACTTTTTGGAAAACGAACATTGTCCATTTCCGAGCAAGTTTTTTGTCGTTGAAAATGTTCGGTTTTCTCTAATTATCTTAAAATTTATCAAAAAATAGCTTTATTTCACAAAATTTGATCAATTATAACAAATAGTCCATCCAATTAATCGTTTGTTAAAGCCTAGGAATACATTGTTGAGCAGGAAATTATTTCTTTATTTTGGTGAAAAAATTGTCGAGGCTTGTAAATAATCGGAATGCAAATCATCTGTTTTTCCTTAGCTAGGTGGGATTTCCCCCCCATAGCCCACATGATATTACAAAAAGAATAGCGTTTTTTGTTTAGGAGTAATGATTTTCCATAGCTTGATAGGCATGTTACGCTAACGCTTAATGAGATTCAAATAACGGGATATCCTGGAACAAACAGAAACATAGAAAAAATTGGTAAAACTAAAATTGACCAACCCTAATTCGGATTGGTCATTTATAGTTATATATAGGCTACTCTAAACTTTCATAGCCTGTCGATCACCATAAACACATAATGACCGATACTCAGCGTCATCCTAAAAACAAACCACCGATACCCCTGATACACCAACTAAGGGATCAAATAGTCTGTGATTTATCTTTCACAGTTACCATTGCTCGAGATATTATACTCACGATTACCATTGAAATTGCATTAATCACCAATGCAATAAAGCCGATATTTAAATCCTGAATGAATGACGGCATAAACGGAAATAGTGTAGCCATTGATGTTTTTGTAATTGTTACGTATGCAACAATACCTACACCGACGATAATTCCAGTAAATGCACCATGCTTGGTTACAACACTATTTTTAAAGAAAGCGGCAACTAATGGCGGGAAAAACTGTGTAGCTAAATTAAATGCCATTAGGGAAAGTGTGACAAGTGAATTCCCCTTATCTAAAGCAAAATATAAACCAATCGCCGATAACACCGGGACCAATAATTTGGTTTTTAATAATAATTTTTCATCCGTTGTATTAGGAAAAAATACTTTATACACATTTTTCGTAAGGATTGTTGCACCAGTCATCAATAGGACGGAACCAGGGACTAAAGCTGTTAATAATCCTGCGGCCCCGATTAGTCCGACAAACCACGGATCAAACGTTTTAGTAACAAGTTGCAGTAAAGCTAGATCGCCGGCAGCTCCTTCTAACCCTGGAATTTGCAACACAGCGGTGAACCCGACAAAGAGAATAAACAAGAGCATAAGCGTGTACAATGGTGTAATGACAGCATTTCTGCGTAGAGCATTTCCGCTCTTTGCTGAGTAGATTGGGCCAAATGTATGTGGAAACATATAATAGCCAATTACAGTTAACAAAACGGTTGAAGTATACCAGGTAAGATTTAACCCTTTTTCAGGAAAAGTGAAAAAGTCTGGCTTCGCTTCTGAAACAGCTTGAAACATGGGTTGAATACCCCCATAGTAATGAAAAGGCATATAAATTCCGATAAAGAGAACCAGAGATAAGACTAAAATGTCCTTCATAACAGCTGTCCATGCCGATCCATGTATACCTGAAATCATCACATAGATTGTCACGGAAATAAC
>NZ_MLYR01000065.1 GCF_001866655.1 Bacillus sp. MUM 116
AGGTTGTTCTTTAACCTTTTGGACGGATTGGCTTGTGACTTCGAGGGGCAGGACGCTTGCGCTGGACAATTCTCGAAGCCGAATTTTCTTTCTTATCTCATAAAAAAAGAGCCCCTTGAATGGTTTAAAGTTCAGGGGCTTTTGTTAATATCCGCAGCCTATAGGCATTCATTGCCGTTTCGCCTAAATGTTTGAGAAGGTTGTTGTTGGCATAAGCACCGACAAATGCGCCAATTCCGGGTACAAGCTGCAGCATTTTGGCAAAATCAATGTAATCACGGTATTCCTGCTGAAACTTGCGCCAATCCATTTCCATGAGCGCCTGTTTCCGCTCCTCCCAATTTTCGATATTCTTTAGTGTCTCTCTTCGAACTGCATCACTTGAAAACGCCAGCTGGAAAACATGAAGAATAAACAGTCTTTCTTCATATTCATTCGTGTTAAAGCCATAAATGGTAGCTGCTTCAAAAAGAAATTTCATTTTGATTGTAAGCAGTAAGGGGAAGTCCGCAAGTCCGAGTAGGATTCCCCCGGCACCGGTTCCCGCTCCCTCAATTAGTGCTGTTTTTTGAAAGACTGCCGTTTTCTTTCGCATTAAGTCATCACGTTCCTTGAGGGTTATACCTACTGCCTGTGTTTGGTTTGTGGTCATTTGTGAGCCGAATAATGTGGTTTTCACCATGGCTTTAATACTTTCGGTAATGACCTGATGAACTTTTTCGGGAATTAATCCGTTTATTTTTCCTTGTGCTTTTTTTGAAAATCGACTCACCATCCCCGAGCGTTTCGTCATTTTAAATTTCCAATCCGTTACCTCATCATACACCTTTAATTCATAATCATTCATGGGAAACACACCTTTTTTATACCGCCTTCTCTTATTTTACGGAAATCACCTTATAAAGGTTTCATTCTGCTGCTGATGGTAAACACGATCCTTAAATTTTCCCGTAAAAGATAAATGGAAATTGGTAAAGGTTATCATTTGCAATTTTAACGGTTACCATTTTGAGGAAATTTCCAACTCCAGCTCGGGTACCAGCTTCATCCTTATTTCGTTTACCCACCAGTTTTGGCTCTTTACCCACAACTGTGGGGAGTTTACATTCCGCTCTTCCTTTTTACCCACCACTTTTCACCTTTTACCTTCCAATTCTCTTTTTACCCTTATCAATTCCACTTTCTCCACTTAAAACGCCAGGCGTTTGCCTGGCGCAGGTAATTTTCAGGCTTTTAACCTCTTCCTACTATAAACGTAAACAAAAATATAGGAGAACGCTAGTCCTGCAGCGAATTCGAGCATTGCAATTATGATATCGCCTTTTATCAAAATAAATAAGGCAAACAATATTACTTGCAGCACTAGAATGACCATTAATAGGGATTGGAACGCAGCTGACTTAAATGGAGTTGAGACTGGATAAAGATCAACCCAAAGTTTGTTTTGATGATGATTCCAAAGCGGCATGAGCTGAAATCCAGTTAAATATAAGAATAAAACAGCCAGCAATATTTGCCCAAAACCAAACGAGATAAAATACAAAGCGAGCGCTCCAATGACTGTTAAGCGAACAAATAGCCCCAAGTAATCCGAGGATCGCAAAAACGTCCGTGAAAACAAATATAAATATGTGTTTTTCTGTGTAAAATGAATTCGCTTCAGGAAAACATCGAGCCATCTTCTTCTTTTTACCGTATCTTTTAACTTTGGAACATCTGTAAATAAATTCGCAAGACGATAAAATGCCGCCATTCTTTTCTCTTCCTGTTCAATCAGCATGTCCCATTTTAACCCAAGCTTCTTTGTTCGACTCCAAAACGTCCAATAGTAGAAACCTATCACTAAAAACATAATCAACAGAATCAGGAAATTGGCTTGTTTAAATAGAAGAAAGGTAAATACTCCATTGATAAAATAGCGTACGACCATATCCCAGCGATAAATTGAGGGCTGAACAAAGAAGTGAATTTTCCAGTTTACCGCTAAATTCCACCCTTTAATCATCAATAACACTACAAAAAACAGCAAAAAGGAATGAAAACCGTTAGAGCTTACACGAGCATACATTGGCATCAAAACGGCCAAAACCATTAAAAGGATATAGCCTTGGAAAACAAGACTTACAATCCCCGAACGCAAAAAATAATCACGAAGCCGGGTTTCAAGTGGAATTAGGAAAACCCGGTCTGCCTCAAGCAGAAAATTATAAACTGGGCTGTACGTTAAAAATAACCCAATCACCACTGCGATAATCAGTTCGGCAGGAAAACCTTCAGAGAGTGTTTTTATCCAATTCTGATAATAAAAAGCAGCTGAACCAATAAGAAATAACAACACAACCACTAGATGGCCATTAAAAATATAGCGCAAATAACTTCCTAAATCCTTTAGCCTTCGTCCAAATCGATCTTTCCAAAGCTTTTTTTCATCAAACATAATTTTCTTCCTTTGTTAATTGAATATACAGATCATCTAAAGACGCTTCCGGCATAGAAAATTCTTTACGTAACTCAGTTAAGGTTCCCTTTGCGCGGATTTTCCCCTCATGTAGAATGACAAAACGATCGCAATATTTCTCTGCAGTGGCCAAGATATGGGTTGACATAAGAATCCCTGCCCCATTCTCCTTCATTTTTTTCATCAAATCCAAAAGGGATTGAATTCCGAGTGGGTCTAGGCCTAGAAATGGTTCATCCACAATATAAAGTGCAGGTTGAACTAAAAAGGCACACATGATCATGACCTTCTGCTTCATTCCTTTTGAAAAATGGGCAGGAAACCAATTTAGCCGTTTTTCCATTCGGAATTCCTTAAGCAATGGTGTAACTCTCGACTTATATTCCGTTTCATTTAGGCCATAAGCCATCGCAGTTAGGCGCAAATGTTCATCAAGTGTAAGCTCTTCATATAATATCGGGGTTTCCGGTACAAAGGTGAACAGTCTTCGATATGCTTCTTTATTTTCAGTGAAAATTTGACCATTAATTTTGATTTCCCCTGACCTTGGTTCCATTAATCCAATAATATGTTTAATGGTGGTACTTTTTCCGGCACCATTTAAGCCAATAAGTCCGACGATTTCTTTTTCATTTACTTCAAATGAAACATCTTTCAGTACGGGATTTTTGGTGTATCCCCCGACAAGGTGTTCAATCGTTAATAAAGACATGTACAACGCCCTTCCAATGCTTGATATTAATTTTCATTTTAGCAAATTGGCCGCGATAAAAATAGAAATTCAATTTTTTTATATTTTTTTGTATAGAACTCGCAAGATGGGACATCATAATATTCGAAGGGGAAACAACTTACTTCGATGAAGAAATTCATCAAAACTTGAAATGAGGTGTCTGTTAAAGACAATTTCCTTTCAAACAAGTGAGCTTCTAATCGTTTCAAAATAAGGGGATGGTTGTGTTGTACAAAGTGTATGCTAACCATTTAAAGTTCATTAACACCAAGGTTTATTGAAAAATAAACCAAGTTTATTCACAAATAAACTACAAATGAGGTGTTTACCGCAGATCGCCACCTGTTTTTATAAGTTAGGCTAAACACTAAACTTTAAAAACAACATAGGGGATGGTCAGCTTGAACAATGATGTTTCTTTATAAAAAACACTCTAAGGACAAATGAGGTGTTTATCAAAGAACACTCCTAAATGAACGTTCCAATTGAAGCAATTCCCCTTCGAGAGGGCGGAATCCTATGCGGATTCTGCTCTTTTCTTTTGTATTCCTCCAAGGCATGGTAAAATAAGACAAACATTTGTTGAAAGGTTGTGCAAATAATGAGCGATTGTATTTTTTGCAAAATTGTTAATGGTGAAATTCCATCAGCAAAAGTATTTGAAAATGAACATGTACTGGCATTTTTAGATATTAGCCAAGTCACAAAGGGCCATACCCTTGTTATCCCGAAAGTACATAAGGAAAATGTTTTTGAATTAACACCTGAAATTGCCCGAAACCTTTTTGAAGTGGTCCCAGAAATCGCCAATGCCTTAAAGCAGGAATTTGAACCTGTTGGATTAAATACGGTTAATAATAATGGTGATCAAGCGGGACAAACAGTATTTCACTATCATATGCATTTAATTCCACGCTACGGTAAAGGTGATGGTTTTGGTGCAGTATGGAAGAATAACCAAAGTGATTATACCCCAGCAATCTTACAGGACATGGCGTCTGGAATAAAAAGGCACCTTTAATTTATAATTATCTGAAAATTATCTCTTTATCATTTTAATAATAATGTGATATAATGATTACAAGTTTTTCGCTGTAGGCAATGAGTGCACTGCAGGAGAAACCAACAGAAGAGATTAGAAGAGGAGAGTTGAGAAATGAATACAAAGAATCTTGTTGCCTTGGCATTACTAGTAGGGATTGGGGCTGTTTTACACGCGGTGATTCCGCCAATTTTTCTGGGCATGAAGCCTGACATGATGTTATTAATGATGTTTTTAGGAATTATTTTATTTCCTGAGTTTAAGAATGTTCTTCTTTTAGCTCTTGTTACCGGAATTATTTCTGCATTAACAACTGGTTTTCCAGGTGGTCAAATTCCAAATATCATTGACAAACTTGTCACTGCTTTTGTTTTCTTTGGCTTATTTGCTGCTTTAAAACAATTTCGTAATTCCATAATTAGTGCTGCTGTTTTAACAGCGCTTGGTACATTGGTATCTGGAACTGTCTTTTTATCGTCTGCTTTTGTAATTGTTGGATTACCTGGTCCCTTTGTTGGACTTTTCGCCGCAGTAGTTTTACCTGCAACGGTTGTCAATACTATTGCTATGGTGATTTTATATCCAATTGCTCAATCAGTTGTAAAAAGAACAAAATTGGCAACACCGTCTGTTATTCAAAAATAATGTTTGGATTACAATCTGGAAAAGAACCCACAGGGTTCTTTTCTTTATATAATATTTCTCATTTTTTGTTCCATTTTTATGGACCTGACATTTTTGGGTACATAGAGAAAAATCTTATTGAAGATTTTTTTAGCAATAGAATATTCAAAAGGTTGGAATTAATTCGAAAAACTCGTAAAATAGGTATAAGAATTATTTCGTACCCCTTAGTTTCTAAAAAGTTATCAAAAAATTAGCAAGATTATTGTAATTTCTAAAGATTTAGTAAATTTATATCTTTATTAATTTTTATTTTATTGGCATAATGAAAATAGAGAAATAAAAAAGTAGGTGAAATTGGGGATGTCAGAGAAACAATATTCTATGAAAGAAGCGATGCTTTTTAGCCAACGAGTTGCTCAATTAAGTAAAGCCTTATGGAAGTCGATTGAGAAGGATTGGCAACAGTGGATAAAACCTTTTGATTTAAATATTAATGAACATCATATTATTTGGATCGCCTATCATTTAAACGGTGCTTCCATTTCCGATGTGGCAAAATTCGGGGTCATGCATGTCTCCACAGCATTTAATTTTTCAAAAAAGTTAGAAGAAAGAGGATTGCTGAAATTTTCCAAAAAAGAAAATGACAAAAGGAATACGTATATCCAACTTACGCCTGAAGGGGAAAAGATATTGCTTCAATTGATGGAGTCATATGACCCAAACAAGAATGCCGTATATACCGGTGCTTTACCACTTCGAGATTTATACGGAAAATTCCCGGACATCATTGAAATGATGGCGATTGTTCGAAATATTTACGGGGATGATTTCATGGAGATTTTCGAACGATCCTTCCATAACGTTGAAAGTGAATTTACGGAGCAAGAGGGCAAACTAATAAAAGCAAAATCAGAACAAGAACTTGTTTAATCAGCGTATATATATTTATTCAATTCCGACATAAGTGGTAAATAAAGTCCCTGGGAAGAACAAGCCAGAATTACTTCCTTATAATCCAGTTTTTCTGGTAGTAAATATAAAAACTCGGTAAAAAGCGGTTGAAAATTAATAAATCCTTCCGCTTTTTGTTCTTCCATTTTTATGCTCAATTCGTCACAAATTTGCATGAACTCCCTTACTTCTTGCTCAGAAAGGCCTATTTCAATAATCATCCTGTAAAATTCCTGTTTAGGATTGTTGATCATTGTTAGAAGAAGTTTTTGATGATATTCAAGCAAACGAATTTTATTTAGTAATTCTTGATTTTCCATTGGGGCTTTACCTCATTTCGGATCAATACCTTTATGTTCATTATTTACCTTTTCAACAAAAAGGTAAACACTTTTTTGTTTTCACGCATCAGAGCCTATTAACATCATAACATTTTAAGCCTTTTTTCTTTCACTCTTTTAGACTATCTTTTTTTTATTTTTTTTGATATTGTAGTAAGAGTATAATGATGAACATCAAGGAGGGAATCGCTGATGATCTCCATTTTTATTGTCTTTGCAATTTTTATCCTGTTTTATGTAAATAAAATGACTAATTCCCTTTGTATTCAAAAGGAAATTCCAGAAGATCGGCAGCATAAGGTATTCCGGACCATTAATGTCCTTATTACCATTTTACTTGTATCGTCATACGTGGAGATATTATATACATGAATACCTTAATTACCAGCATGATGAGTAAGTAAATTCTTTTATAAAATGTAAAGCGATGAGATTTTCCCATCGCTTTTAGTTTTATCAATTTTACCAAACACAAGCTGCTCCAATGATAATTAATAAGATGAAAAGGACAACGATTAACGCAAACCCTCCACCATAACCTCCAGCTGCACCTGTCATGCTTTTCCCTCCTTCATACTGCTTACAATATCCTATTCAAGATAGGCTTAATTCGCCTAGGCTCCATATAAATTTTTGATAAAAGCCTAAATTACATGTCTTAAATTTTTGCTGTTTTTCCCTTTTATGTTATAGTATAGGTTGTGGTCAAGTATTGTGTGCCACAAGAAACTACTGTTTAGGAGAGGTTCATTGTGAAAAAATGGTTATTAGCCCTTACCTTAGCCGGCGGGGTTATTGCATTAAGTGCATGTAATCAATCGGGTTCATCGGATATTGTAGCAAAAACGGATGCTGGTAACGTAACAAAAGATGAGCTTTACCAAGCAATGAAAGATAAGATTGGAACTCAAGCACTGCAGCAATTAGTTTATGAAAAGGTTCTTGCTAAGAAATACAATGTGACAAACAAGGAATTGGACGACAAAGTTGCTCAATTAAAAGAACAACTTGGTTCAAATTTTGATGCTGCTCTAGCTCAATATGGCTATAAAAGTGAAGCTGACTTGAAGAAAACAATGAAAGTTGGCATGATGCAGGAAAAGGCAGCCATGAAAGACGTAAAGGTTACTGATAAAGAATTAAAAGATGCCTACGCTAAATATCAGCCTGAAATTAAGGCACGCCATATCCTTGTGAATGATGAAAAAACCGCAAAAGAAATTAAGAAGCAATTAGATGCAGGCGCAAAATTTGAAGATTTGGCTAAAAAGTATTCACAGGATCCAGGTTCAGCTCAAAACGGCGGCGATTTAGGCTGGTTTGGCACCGGAAAAATGGACCCTGCTTTTGAAAAAGCTGCCTATGCACTGAAGGTCAATGAAATTAGTGACCCGGTTAAATCTCAGTTTGGCTATCATATTATCCAGGTTACAGACAAAAAACCAAAAAAATCATTTGAACAAATGAAAAAAGATTTAGAGAATCAAGTAAAATCATCAAAATTAACGAATGATGAAATTAACAAAGCCATGCAGCGTGAATTAAAAGCGGCAAATGTAACTGTAAGCGATAAAGACCTTAAAAACGCTCTTAATCCATCTACAGAATCACCCACTGCTCCACAGCAGTAAAAAACAGGAAAGAGTGACTCCCCATGAGTCACTCTTTTCTTATACTCCCGCAACCTTCTCATTTTCTCGTTTTTCTTTTTCCTTTTCCAAACGCTCTAAATAGATTTCTCCTTCTTTTTCAATGCTCTCCATTTCCAACTGGCGTTCTTCCCTGCCTGTCTTAATAGCCATAATGGCACTTATAACGATTCCAGCTACAACTGCAAATACCCATAAAGGAATAGACATAATTATTACTCCCTCCACGATTGGTTGTCCATGTTTTTATTACACTTTATTCGAGATTCCAATATTTATGCTTATTAAAATAAAAAAGATAACCCACTGGGCTATCTTACTTATGAAAAACTGGCTTATAGAATGAACGATTGTCCAAGGCAAAAATCCGCTCGGTGAATTCCCCTGGTTTTACTCTATCAAGCGCACGATCGAGCATGTTCATTTTTGCATCTAAATTATCAATATAATGCAGAATTTCCGCTTCTTTAATCATTGGCGGCTTCGGGCTTCCCCATTCAGCCTTTCCATGATGGCTTAAAACTAGGTGCTGAAGGACTAACACTTCCTCCCCGGAAATTCCCAATTCATCAGCTGCTTTGCCAATTTCATTCACCATAATGGTAATATGGCCAAGAAGGTTTCCCTCAATAGTATAAACAGTCGAGACAGGACCTGACAGCTCTAACACTTTCCCCATATCATGCAAAATGACCCCTGCATAAAGAAGATCTCTGTCTAGACTAGGATATAAAGCAGAAATAGCCTTAGCTAAATCAAGCATACTTACTACATGATAGGCAAGACCGGAAACAAACTCATGATGATTTTTTGTAGCAGCCGGATAGACTAAAAAAGCTTTCTGATGCTTTTTTATTAAATGCCTTGTGATTCTTTGGATATTAGGATTTTTCATTTCAAAAATATATTGGGTCAGTTTACTTGTCATTTCATCTTGACTGAGCGGCGCAGTTTCAATAAAGTCATCCAGGTTAACGTGGTCGTTAGGCCCTGATTTGCGGATTTGTCTAATTTTCAACTGACTTTTCCCACGATAATTTTGAACTTCCCCTAATATTTTTACGATATTTTGAGGTGCATAGTTTATTTCATCTTCTTCACCGACATCCCATAGTTTCGCCTCAATTTCTCCGCTTTGGTCTTGTAATATAAGCGTCAAAAAAGGCTTTCCGTTGCTGGCTTTCCCTTTCGTGGCGCTTTTAATCAGTAAAAACAATTCAACCTGATCACCGACATTATAATAAAGAATTCCTTTATTCATCCTATTCCAACGCCCCTTCCCTTTGAAAACTAGTATAACATATTGGTCTATGGCACTATGAAGGAATCTCTACAATCCCTTTATTTAGCAATAATATATTTTCATGTGAAAAATTCGAAAGTAAATGGTTATGACAAGTAAAAAATAATATTTGATTTTGTTTTAATCTCTTAAGTAGTTCGATTATTTTTTTTGTTCTCTTGGCGTCAAAATTCACAAAGCTATCATCAATGATAATTGGGAAGTGATGCTTTTCATATAGCGTGGTCGCCAAGGCAAGCCTGATGGATACATATACCTGTTCAGTTGTTGCCTGGCTAAGTTCATTTGCCTCAAAGATTGTGTAATCCATTCTTTCAATTAAAAAGCCGGTCCCCGATTTTTGAAGATGAATACGATGATATCTCCCCTCTGTGAGAAAAAACAAGTATTCTTCCGCCTTGGAAAGCATTCTTGGTAAATAAGTATTTTTATATTTTTCAACGGTCCTGGACAGGATATCTTGTGCAAGGCAATACACTGACCATTCCTTTGCCAACTCTTCAAACTCACATTTTTTCTGTTTAAATTGATGAAGAAATTCAGAATAAACACCACCCTCTTCGAGGACCTGAACCTCATATTTAATCGTAGCTTCTTCCTCCTGCAATTCCTTCAATCTACCTTTTAATCGAATGGCTTCTTTTTGCTGACGATCTCGTATTTCATTAAGATTATGAATTTGTAAAAATTGGTCTCGCTCACTTTCAGGAATAATTGAATATTGAAGCTGCTGATGAATATCTTTTAATCTTTCTTTAAGCCGTGCTTGTTTCTCAGCCTTAACCCCAAGTTCATAGTATTGCTGTTCATTCTCAACCATCGCTTCATCAAAAAGTTTTTCTATTTCTTCATGTAAGTGGTGCTGTTCCTGACTTTTCTGTTTTAAATCTGCAGCAAAATCCTCAAGCTTGCGTTTTCTTTCTTGCGTCATTATCTTTTTCTCGTGTTCCGTTCTAAATTTTTCCCTGAGTGCATAACCCTTTTTATGCAGATCTACATGGATTTCTGATAAGTGGCGTTTGGCAAAAAAATCAACACTATTTTCAATAGCGAACTGTTTCTCGTTCAATTGGGATACACGCTCAAGCAAATGGCTTTTTTCTCTCCATAATAATTTATATTGTTCAATGAGCTGGAATGCCTCTTGTAAATGGGATTTTGCAATATGATCAGGAATTTTTAATTGGCTGGCGATCTTTAAAAGCTGCTCCTTATATTTGGAAGTCTCTGTTTCCCATACTTCAAATTTGGAGATAACCTTTTCATATTGGGCATTCTGCTGTTCAAGCCGCAGTTTCATTACCTGTAATTGCTCTTTTCGCCGATTATCAAGGTGTAATTGCTCCTGCAGTTTTTCAAAGTTTGCATAATCGGCAGAATTAAGTTTTTGGCTGATCTGTTTCTCTTTTTCCCTCAATGAATCTAAGGTTTGATTGAGATTTTTTGCTTTTGGTTCTTGAAAACTTCTAGACAAAAATATGGCAGTTAAAATAGCAGCAATGACACCAATGGCTGTAAATCCCCATTGTTTAGTAAAAATTCCGTATAAGACCAACACAAGCAAAATGAATTCAAACAGCAGGAGTTGTGTCTTCCTTTGCTTTTGAAGGCTTTTCCAAGTACTTTGTTCACGTTCATTTGCGAGACGGTAATAATCAATTTTATCTTTAATGAAACTTAATTCATTTTCTAAACCTTTTTTATCCCCATTATTAAGTTTTTCTTCAAGGAAGGCCCTGTCTTTACTGGAAAGCAGCTGACTTTCTGCAAATTCTGCCTCTTGCTCCAGTTTTTCAAGTGCAGACTTTTCTTCTTGAAAGGACGCTTCCAATTCCAGGTTCCATTCATCAAGCTTTTGGCCGCGGGTCGTTATGGTTTCTACTTCACTTTCCACATAGATGTTGGTGTTAATGGCAAGTAGTTCTTCTTCTGTTAATGGAAAATGAAGGCGGTCAAGCGTTTCAGCAAGCCTTCCCTTTAGGTCCTGCACTTTTGTGAGACATTGTTGTTTCTCCAGCTCTAACTGATCAAATAAAGGCAACTGGTCCAAAGCCGTTGTTAAGGCGGATTCGTTCTCAAGAAATACCTCGTCCGGCTGTAAGGCTGATAATTCTTTTTTTAAGCCTTCAATTCTTTCCTGAACGCCTATGATTTGAGCATTATACGGTAGGAGCAATTGATTTAATCGATCAAACCGCTCGATTCCTTGAGCCGGAAATTGAATCTCCCCTAATTCAGAAAGCTCCCCCTTCGTCGATAATTCCTCTTTGACAAGGGACTCAATTTTCTTCCACTCATTCAATTTTTCAGTAGAATCTTGTATTTCGGAGAGTATTTGATGGACTTCTTCCATTTCCTTTTTATTAGCTTCCCGTTTGGTGATATAAGAATCATATTCTTCATTCTTGGCTAAAGCTATTTTTAGCTGTCTATTAAGTTCATGTAGTTCTTGTAATTTTTCATTGATTAATGGCTTCTTCCCGTTTGGTTTAAATCTAGTTTCCAATTCCTTTTGCAAGCTCGACTCTGCTTCGGATAAGCGTTCAGTTCCTAATGTCCCCGCGGAAAACAAAAACCTTCCAATCTCTTCACCTTTCATTTGATGAATGTTCTGCAATCCATGAAGGTTAAAGGAAAAAATTGCTTGAAATAAACTTTTATCAAAATTCCCCATTAATTCTTTAAGAAGGTCTTCTCCACCCACTGTCCCATTTTCTAATGAAACCTTTACATCCCCAGCAGCTTTCCCTTTTACCCGTTCAATGATAGCAAAACCAAATTCATCATGATAGATTCTGATTTTCCCACCGTATTTGGCATTATGTTTCGGCTCATAGCGCAACTCTGAAGACTGCTGTTTTGTCGGAAAACCAAACAAAATTCCATGAATAAATGCCATTATTGTTGACTTGCCCGCTTCATTTTCTCCAAAGAAAACTTGGAAATCAGCTAAGTCTTTGATTTGCAGATTCTCCATTTGCCCATAGCCATAAATTTGGATTTCGACAATTTTCATATAAACTCCCCCTTTCTGCTATGATTTATAAAGTAAGTTGATTAACAGCTTTTCTGCTTTTTCAACCAATTCTCTTTGATCAAAATCTGTTAAAACGGAGAGATATTTTCTTCCTAAGCGATGATCATACAATGGAGCCAATGTCTCTTCTATTGCTCCATAGTCCTCAACGGTATGAAACAATTCAGCATAAAAATTCGCCTCCGCTTTTAAGTGCTCCTTATCCACATGAATGTTTTCAAGTACAATAAGTTCAACAATCCAGACAAAGGACTTTTCCTCCTTTTCCTCATCGAGAAGGAGTTCAAGAAGTTCATTGTTTATACTCTTTTGTTCTTTTGCATCTTCTAAATTGACATTCTCTAAAAACAACGTTAAAAGTGTGCCGCTATTCTCTTTCCTAAAACCATTTATTGTTGTTTGACATAGCTGGAGAATTTGATGAAAGTTTTCTGCTGACGAAGCATCAATTACAGCTTCTTCCCAAACAATATCAGAGGTTTCTACAAAATCGAGATTTGCTTCTGAACCATTTAAGGTGACATGATAAAAGCCCTTTGGCCCCTTTTCTTTTTTATTTCTTCCTTGCAAATTGCCGGGATAAAGAATCGGGGGATGTTCAGATAAAACTGCCCGTTTATGAATATGTCCCAATGCCCAATAGTCAAATTTTTTCTCAAATAAATCCTTGACTGAAAAGGGTGCGTAATTACCATGCTCCTCTCGGCCGCTTTCATTTCCGTGGAGAATGCCAATATGAAAATCTGCCCCCTCGATTTTTCGATAATCTTCTATTTTCTTTTCAAATACATGGCGTTCAGGGTAACTGAACCCATAAAGATGAACTTGTAAACCTCTTTTCGTTTCCAATGGCTTCATTTCAACCTCATGACCAAATATATGTACATTCCCCGGCATGTCCAGATGTACCCAAGTTCCATTTAAATGATCGTGATTGCCGTGGATAATAAAAACGGGAATATTATGTTCGGCAAGCTTCAGCATTTCGGTCCGAAAACGAGATTGCGCACGCAAGCTGCGGTCCTCCCCGTCAAATAAATCTCCGGCAAAAATGATAAAATCAACTTTACGATGAATGGCTTCTGAGGTCAGTTTTTTTAAAGCCACAAACGTACTTTCCCTGATTCTTGATAAAATGTCAGGCGGCAAATATTTCAATCCAACCATTGGACTATCCAAGTGAAGATCAGCAGCATGAATAAAGGATATTTGTTTCATAAAATTTTCCTCTCACGGTCTTTTCTTTATTGTCCAGTTCCAGCGCCTAGCCCCTCGAGGGAAAAAATGAACTGCTTTTTTCCTAGGTTGCTTCGGTCCCGCCGATGAAGTCAAAGAACGACTTCACCGGCGGGGCTGACCAAGGCGCTTCCACTTTTCTTCATTGTATCACCCTCAAAAACCGAATGCACGTTCTGTGCGAAAAATTTTAAAAAAGAATATCGGCAGTGCCCGATATTCTTTTTAGAAGATTATTTATTTTTCGTTAATTGCAGTGCTTTTTTAATATCTTTATAGGAATTCGATTTCCCATACATTAAAACGCCACCTTTATAAACCCGCGCGCCAAATACCGCTAAAAAGATGATGGTTGCAATCAGGAGGCCGATCCCGATAAGTGACTCCCATGCAGGAATATTCAGCATCCCGACCCGTAAAAACATTATCATTGGGGTAAAAAAAGGAATATAGGATGTAACCGTTATAAAGGATGAATCTGGCTTTCCGAGACCAAACATAGCAATCATAAAGCCTGCGACGACGAGTAAGGTCATTGGTGTAATCATTTGCTGCACATCCTCAATCCGGCTGACAAGCGACCCTAGAAAGGCTGCAAGTGTCGCATAAAGAAAATAGCCAAGAATAAAGAAAATAACCGCATAGGAAATCGTTTCAACTGGGATGTCCCCAAAACCATAAACACCGAAAAATCCTTCCTTCAGTGATTCCATATTTCGTTTTAACGAGACATAACCGACTGATAGAAAAATAGCGAGCTGAGTCAAGCTTAAAAGACCAACCCCTATAATCTTTGCAAACATCTGCTTGATCGGCGAAACACTGGATATTAAGATTTCCATTACCCTGGAAGATTTTTCGATTGCAACCTCCATTGCAATCATATTGGCGTACATGATTACAGAGAAATAAATGATGAAAAGGAGTACATAAACAAGTCCCCGCGCTTGATTTAATTCCTCTTCTGTTTTCGCATTTTTCTCCAGAGCCACTTTTTTAAATGGAACAGGTTCATAAAGCTTTTGCAGCTGCGCCTGAGTTAAACGAATCTTCGAAGCAGCCAGCATCGTTTTGATTTGTTGAAGACTGGTTTGCAAATCGGTAAACAACGCCGAATCGGAAATGCTCATTGCTTTAAAAGTTGCTTCCGGCAGCTTTTCGTCGTTATACCGGAGTTGCATGATTGCGCTGTAATCTCCTTTTGCAACTGCTTTTTCAGCTTTTTCTATTGGCCCATTGTAAAGAGAAAGTGAAATATCTTTATTAATGATGCTAACCTGTTTCTTTAATGGCTCATATAACTGTCCTGTTTCATCTAGTACAGCTACCTTCTCTTTACCGTCATTTTTATCGAAAGCATCAATGATGTTATGAATATTTGTTAGAGCAAGGACAATAACGACCGTTAAAAGAGTAGTAAATAGAAAGGATTTGGTTTTTAATCTATTTACATAAGTGTGGAATAAGATAATCCAAAACCTATTCATAGGAATCACCTACCTTTTCAATAAAAATATCGTTCAAAGAAGGCTCCTCAAGCTCAAATTTTCGAATAAAGCCTTTCCCAACAATTTCCTTTAAAATTTGTTCTGCAACCTTTTCCCCTTCAATTTGAAGATGAATTCCTTCCATCGTCGTTTTTGCTTTTAACACCCCGGGATAGCTTTTTAAAGAACCCAATGGAAAATCCGCATGGATAACGAGATTCTTTTTCCCAAAAGTACGCTTAATATCCTTTAATGATCCATGTACAACAGGATTTCCCTTATGCAAGATACATAGGTGTTCACACATTTCTTCCACATGCTCCATCCGGTGACTTGAAAACACGATGGTCGCACCGTTTTCCTTTAAGGAGACCACGGCCTCCTTTAAAAGTTCTACATTTACTGGGTCAAGGCCGCTAAAGGGCTCATCTAGAATTAACAGCTTTGGTTTATGTATGACAGCAGCTATAAATTGAATTTTTTGCTGGTTTCCCTTTGATAGCTCTTCGATTTTTTTATTCTCATATTCCGGGATTTTAAAGCGATCAAGCCATGTGTGTAATTCCTTAACAGCCATTTGCTTTTGCATCCCTCTAAGCCGTGCCAAATAAACAATTTGGTCCCGGACTTTTAATTTTGGGTACAATCCCCTTTCTTCAGGGAGGTAGCCAACTAAATGACTTGTTGAATAATCAATCGATTTGCCATCCCAGGTTATTTTCCCTGAATTTGGTTCAAGAAGTCCTAATATCATACGGAAAGTAGTTGTTTTGCCTGCGCCATTTGCCCCTAAAAAACCAAACATCTCTTTTTCCGGTATTGTCAGCGATAAATCATTTACAGCCGTAAACTGCCCAAACCGTTTTGATACATTCTCAAGTTGAAGTCCCAATTTTCCATCACTCCTTTTATAAATTATACGAGAGATTCAGCTTAAAAGTTTCCTTTTTTTTCTTTACTAAATTGATAGAATTATGCAAAAATAATAGTAATAAACAAATCATAGGAGGAGTGCCTGATGAAACCTTATAAAATTACCGCCTTCGAACCAAATGGGGAAAAGATTTTAGATGAAACCTTCCAAGCTGACAATGATGATGCTGCGAAAGAATTGGGTACAAAACTATTATCAGAAAAAAATTTATTGGAAAAAACCCATCGTGTTACCTCACCGAACGGAAAACTATTATTATTCCATTCATAAGGTAAAAAGAAGCCCGAGGGCTTCTTTTTTACTTATTTTCCAATGAATTTTGGTTGTCTTTTTTCAATAAATGCTTGAATTCCTTCTTGATGGTCATGTGTTTGCCGCATTTTTATTTGTCCATATTTCTCCAGTTCCAAAATTTTAAGCAGCTGTGGACGGTTTTTTTCAGCTAATATCTTTTTCGTTTTAATCATTGCTTGTATAGGGCGGCTTAACCAATCCGAAATTCTAGCCTCTAGCGTATTCTTAATATCACCTTCTGCCACTTCCTGAATGAGACCAAGGGCCAAGGCTTCATTTGGATTTAATATTTTCCCCTCCCAAGCAATTTGCTTTGCTTTTAATTCTCCAACCCTTTTCTCTAAAAAGAAATGTGCTCCTCCATCAGGAATTAATCCAATACCGACAAAATTCATTGCTAATTTACTGGACTCCTCAGCAATAATATGATCTGTTGCTAATGCCAAACTAAATCCTAAGCCCGCTGCTGCACCAGAAACGGCACTTATTGTCAGTTTTGGAATACTGTACAATGTTACGGCCAGTTCACTAATTGAATCCATAAAGGAGAAAAATTCATTCTCATAAATATTCGATTGCATCATTTTAATGTCTCCGCCCGCGGAGAAGGCTCTTCCTTTTCCAGTTAAAACAACAATATCAATATCATCGGATACACTGATTTCTTTTAAACAGCTGGTTAGATGCCTAATTAATTCAATGTCCATTGCATTTAATGCTTCCGGTCGATTCATTTCCACTGTTACTACACGGCCATTTGTGATAACATTTACCTTTTCTGATACAGACTTATTCGACAACCTCACACGCCCCCCATTTTTTAATCAATTCTATTATAAATGGAAATGGAAGGAATAAAAATAAGTTTTCTTAAAATATGGAATTTTCTCTAAAAGAAAAAATCCCCTGCCGCCTAGGCTGGGGAACCTTTCTCTGAGAATAGTTCATTTAATATTTTAATTTTGTCTTCCGTATACGCTTCAAAACCGTCATTATAGGATTTCGGGTCTTTTGGATTGGCAAAGTGAGTGATTTTTCCTGTAACAGGGTCAATAAATTTACTAGCAGCACCGCAGCCAAGACCAATGATTGTCTGCTGCTCCTCCATAATCATAATGTTGTAGATACTTTCTTGTTCCGGAAATGAATATCCAACATTTTCTAAATTACCAAGAATATTTTTCTGACGATATAAATAATACGGTACATAGCCATGGTCCTCTGTCCAAACTTGCGCAAGCTCCATCATCTTCTCCACTTCAGATCGGTCAGCAACCTTGTATTTTTTCCGATTCTGGGTCATTTCGGAAGCCCGTTTGAAGGATAAAGTATGAACAGTTAACGATTCAGGCATCAGTTTTTCTGTTTCAGCCAACGAATGGGTAAATTCCGGTAAATTCTCACCAGGTAATCCGATAATCAAATCCATATTGATATTGTTCATCCCCATTTCGCGAGCCAAATGAAATTTATCAATCGTTGCTGTTACGGTGTGGTGCCGGCCGATTGCTTTTAGGGTTTCTTGAGTATACGACTGTGGATTGATACTAATTCTGTCAATCTTCCACTTTTTCAATACCGCCAGCTTCTCAGGAGTAATCGTATCAGGTCTTCCTGCTTCAACCGTGATTTCACGAATCTGATCTACATCCGGGAATGATTCATACATTTCTTCATAAAGCATGTCCATTTCTTCTGCTGTAATACTTGTCGGCGTACCTCCACCATAGTAAACCGTTGTAATCCGAATGTCTTTTTCCTTTAGCCATTGGCCGATTTTCTTCATTTCATAATGGAGACCACCTAGAAATGAATCTACTGACCCCTGACGGCCGTTAATGGCATAGGCCGGGAACGTACAATAAGCACATTTTGTCGGGCAAAAGGGAATCCCAATATAAATGCTGACTTCCTTTTGCAGTGAATATAAATCCGGTACGACGGCCAGCTGTCTGTCCACAATCTGCTGCATTAAATTGATTTTTTCATCTGTAATCAAATAATCGTCTTTTAATTGCTGGTGGGCAAGCTGCTTAGGGACTCCTTCTTGAACTTTACGATGAAGTAATTTTGTTGGCCTAACACCGGTCAAAATTCCCCATTTTTGAATCATTCCTGTAAAATCCTGCAGCACCATTAAATAGACATGTGCCACAGCATTCTTTATTTGTTTAAAGGTTTCTTTATCGGTTACAGCAGGCTGCAAGACTTTTTGATAATCCGCTGCAGCCTTTTTTCCGGAAAGACCGATTAATTCTGCCGCAACTGTTACGGTTTCGGTTATTTGCAAAGAAAACTTAATTTTTATATCTGCTGTTTCAGCATATTCTTTTAGAATCTGTGATTCCTCAAAAAACAAGTTAGCAATCAACTGAAGCGGCCGGTCAAATCTCGTATCCTCTAAACCTGTTATGGATATTCTCAATAAAATCACCTCAAATTAAACTTCCTTAAGTGTACAAAATCGCTAATTCGAGGTCAATATTAAGAAAAGCGGAAGCGCCCGTTTAGCGCACGACAGGACTGGAGCGAGTCGACTGAGATAAAGGAAACACGGAGAGCGATAGCGATTCGATGTTGACTTATCGTAGGGAGGCGAGTGAAGTACACTAGTCGCTGGGCGCTGGAGCTGGACAATTCTCAAAGCAATTTATAAATTCTTATAGGAAACAAAAAGATACCATAGACAAGTTCTATGATATCCTTTACAGTTTATTTTTTGATTATATTCATTTTCCGTAAAAATTCAATTGGCTGCTGCTTTCTGAAGTGTTCTTTTACCATATAGGCGACTCCATTTTCGTTTTGGGACCGTGTTACCCAATCGGCAGCTCTTTTTACTTCGAAACTGGCATTCCACATTGCTACACCAAGACCAACCTCTTCAATAAGCGGGATATCATCGATTCCTTCGCCAATCACGACCATTTCCTTCTTACTAATCCCGAGCTGCCCTCCAAGATATGTCAATCCGCTTAATTTCGAAACCCCTTCAGGAACGATATCTAAACGGAGTGAATCCAGTTCAATCACATCAATTTCGGTGTACATATTCTCGATCGCTATTTTTGCATCTTTCAGGTCGCTTTCTTTTTCAAAATATACCTCGATTTTCGGCGGTGTTACCGGCTGATCATGTAAATATTCACTTAATGATGGAACAAATTGCTGGGAATAAAACACAGGGTCACCGGAAGTAAAAATCGTTTTCGCCAACAAATTATTATGAAGCTTTAATTTATTGGCTAATGAAAATTGTTCATGAACAAGCCGAATTTGGCATGGCACCGTTTCTAACAATTGGACAGTATCATAGGTGATGTCTTCAGTAATCCTTTTAACGTAAATGGGCTTTTCTTGCACACTGGACATAAAGGCACCCTGGTGGGTAATTAATGGTGCTTTTATTTTTAAAGCCCTAGCTACTTTACGTGCCGAGGGAAAGCTTCTCGAAGTTACCAGTGTTACGTAAATGCCTTTTTGCTCAACATATTCAATGGCTTCCTTTGTTGACTTTTGAATTTTCCCATTGGACTGAAGAAGTGTGCCATCGATATTTAACGCCAGCAAGCGATAAATCATAATGTTGCCCCCTGTTCTTGATGAAATTACCCTTATATCACATTTATGTTTTTTCACCAATTTATAGAACAAAGGGGAAAATCAAAATAAAAAGCTTTCGGATTTCTTCATCCAAAAGCTTTATCTTTCGTTACATTTTGCCGTACAACTCTTCTAACGGCTTCATGATTAATTGGTTTAATTCCCCGATGATCATACTCATTCTTTGTTCTGCCTGCATGAGACGGGAGATTTTTTCATTTTGCTGTACAAGAGCCGCCGTTGCTTGTGCTTGTTGTACCTCGGCTTCTGTAATATTTTGACCCATCATTTGTTTTTGCTGAAGATTCATTTGAATATCCCGAAATTGGTCAAACATTTTTTTTGCTGCCGGATCTGCATTTACCTCGCTATACATTTTCTTTAATTCCGCAAACTCATCACTTTGACGAATCGATGTTTCTAATGCATATGCTGCATCGTATAAATTAACAGCCATTTTTTGCACTCTCCTTTTCAATCAACAATTACATTCAACTATACCAAACTATGAAGAGTAATGCGAGAATGTCACCAATCTCCGGAAAACTTCACTTCTTATCACAATTCTGATTATTTTTACATAGGATACTATATCAGCTAATGCCTATTTTATTCTTGTTTAGTAAATGAGGAGTGATCATGTCCCAAATTAAAACCAAGGTCACTATCGTCCCTAGGAAATCCACCTCCAATGACGATAATCTTGTATGGATATCGAATGAATTATTTCAAAAATTGCATATAAAAAGAGAACAAGAGTTCAATGTATCATTAGGAAAACAAAACATTATGACCAAAATAAAAACAATCAACATGGCGGTGAATGAACTATCTATTTCCGAATGTTTCATAAAAGATTTGTGCTTGCCTTTAAAACAACATACGTTTCAGGCAAAATTTGATG
This sequence comes from Bacillus sp. MUM 116, assembly GCF_001866655.1. Classification (GTDB taxonomy): domain Bacteria; phylum Bacillota; class Bacilli; order Bacillales; family Cytobacillaceae; genus Neobacillus. The sequence goes on from NZ_MLYR01000065.1 coordinate 20,603, forward strand.
TAGAAACCACCACATTATCACTCGGACCGATTATTGGACTTTTAACAGATTTTAATTTTAAAAGCCAGGAAGAACCTAATTTTCGATCCATCCATAGCTTTTGTGAGGAACTTCACCACGGTATTTCTGAAATTGGGGGATTTTTTTATGTTTTTTCCGATGATGAATTTTCCGATCAAGGGTATTACCTTGAAGAAGGGAAATGGACACCATTTAAAGTCCCCTTACCGGATGTGGTCTACAATCGGGTTCATTCGCGGAATCGGGAAAAATCAAGCCAATTTCACAGCTTTCGCGAAAGATTGGAACAATTAAAGATTCCAATGTTTAACGACCGATTTCTCTCCAAGTGGGATGTATATGAACAATTAATCCAAGAAAATCTCCTTCACTCCTATATTCCCGATACAAAAATTTTCACGAAGGAAAATCTGGAAGAGTTTACACAAAAATATGAAATGGTTTTTATTAAACCCATCCATGGGAGCCAAGGAAAAAATATTTTAAGGTTAATTCGTGATCAAAACGGATTTAATTTGAAAACTTCCATAAATTCAATTTCTAATAAAATTTTAACGGCTGAATCCATCGAAAAAATGTATAAACAGTTAAAAAAGCTTCAGGGTAATCGCATTTATATTATCCAGCAAGGAATTCATCTCATGCTGAATAAAAACTGCCCCATGGACTTTAGAGCCTTATGCCATAAAAATCTCAAGAATCAATGGTCAGTTACCTCCCTGATTGCAAGGATTTCGCACGAAGATGAATTTGTATCAAACATTTCCAGGGGCGGAACCATTATGAAGCCTCATCAAGCCTTAAGTGAGAACTTGGAAAAAGAAAAGGCAGCTGAAATTATTTTGCAAATGAAAAAACTTTCAATTGAAACGGCCACAACAATCAGCACGTATTCCCCAGGAATTACAGGTGAACTTGGGATCGATATTGGAGTAGACAAGGAAGGTAAGCTTTGGCTTATCGAAGTGAATTCCAAGCCATCCAAAAACTTTGACGATGGAAACAGGAAAATCCGCCCGTCAGCAAAGGCTATAATCCGCTTTTGTACAAAACTCTCTATTGAAAAGGAGGAATAATCAATGATTACATTTGGTATTATGTCATTAAATATGGATAGTGAGACTTCCTATTTTGATGGAATTGCACGAAACGCACACGCATGCGGGATCCAATGTTTCCGCTTTATCCCTTCCCAAATTCATCCTCATACCCTCCAAGTAAAAGGGAAAAAATTCGATTTAGAATTAAAGAACTGGGTGGATTGTGAATTTCCGATTCCGTCCATTCTATATGATCGCTGCTTTTACGGGGACGATGAACATTCAAAGCAATGCATACCGATTGTATCCTGGTTAAAGAGCCGAGATGATATTACCTTTTTAGGTTATGGTTTGCCAAATAAATTAGAACTCTACGAAGCATTACGAAGTTCAATGCTATCCGCTTATTTACCGGGGACATACCCGGTGCTTGATTTTACCTCATTATTAAAAGAAATTGATAAAACAAAAGAAATTATTTTAAAGCCGATTAATGGCTCACAAGGGTTTGGCATATATTCTGTCAAAAAGAATGATAAAACTTTCCATGTCAAAACAGAAAAAAATAAAAAAATCATTTCACGAATTTTTCCAAATGATGCAAAATTAATCACTTGGCTAAAGACTCTATTGAGACAGCACAAATACCTTTACCAACCATACTTGGAACTATCCAATGATGATTCTCAACCATTTGATATCCGCATTTTTCTTCAAAAAAACGAAACCGGAGTCTGGGTTGAGCGTGGTAAAGGAGTTCGAGTCGGTATAACGGGTGGAATCCTATCAAACTTAAGCGCGGGAGGTTCAGCCATCGACTTTTCCACATGGCTCGCGGCCTTGCCGGCACACAATAAGGACTTTATCTGCAGTGAGTTAGAATATATTATTACTCATCTTCCTCCATTACTTGAAAAAGCGTTTATGCCTTTATTTGAAATAGGGGTGGATATTGGACTCGCGAAAAACGGTTCGCTTTGGATTCTTGATATGAATTCAAAGCCCGGAAGAAAGGTTCTCATGCAGACCCGGAAAAACATAAAGGAAACGCTCGACCTTGCGCCGCTTCTCTATGGAAAATACCTTTCTCAGACTGATTTACAAGAAAGGAAGAACTTATATGAGAAAACACTATCGAATTGAAATTGTTCCAAACAACCAAAACATCGTCTTTTGTCCACCTTCTATCATGAAGGGAAAGAAAATTAATCGAATGGCCTTTGGTTCCAAATCAATCGAGGTTCATTTTTTCCCCCATCCTGATAAGAATGACCGAATTGTTCTTAGTAAACCAATCCAGGAAGCACTGTCTTTTCCTGACCTGGCGGTTCCGATGCATGTTTTTTTAGATAAGCAAACTTTTCATATTGGACCACTAATCGGCATTTTTACGTCTGGATTCACCCCATTTCCCGAACAGCCGATTGGCGACAGAACACAGCTTTTTGAAAAGCTACTTTCCGTAAAGAATTCTGTAGGTGCCATGCCTTTTGTTTTTGGCGAACAACATATTGATTGGGAGCAAGGGATGATTAATGGATATTTTTATCACAAAGATACTTGGCAGAATTTTGAAGTTCCATTCCCAAATGTCATTTATGACCGTCTCCCTAATCGAAAGAGTGAAAGAAATCCAAAATTAATAAAAGTGAAGGAACGGCTTCAAAAGGATTATCTTATTCCCTGGTATAATCCAGGTTTTTTCAATAAATTGGATGTGTATGAAAGACTCCAGCAGGATCCTTTCGCAGCAAACTTTTTACCAGAATCCTTTCCGTTTACTTCCTTTTCAATAATTGAAACCATGCTATCCAAATACGGCCATGTCTTTATCAAACCGAAAAATGGCAGCCTTGGATTGGGTGTCCATCAAATTATTTATGATAAACATACTGGCGATTATTTCTGCCGCTACCAGGATAAAGTTTTCGCTAATCGCTTGAGGAAGTTCTCAAGCCTTGAAAAATTATTTCCAAATGTATTTGCCAATCAACGTTTAGATAAAAATCTGGTACAGCAGGGAATCCATTTGCTTCGGCATGAGAAGAGGCCGATTGATTTTCGTGTTCACACCAACAAGGATGATGAAGGGAAATGGCAAGTAACAGCAATCGCCGCCAAAATTGCGGGGCAAGGCAGTGTCACAACCCATAAGAGAAGCGGCGGGGATATTAAAACCATCGGGGAAATTTTTTCGGAAGAAGAAAGTGCGCTCTATACCGAGAAACTTTCAAATGCAGCCCTCTTGCTAAGCGAGGCTTTGGAACGAAATATCGAAGGAATCATTGGTGAAATTGGCTTCGATTTAGGAATTGACCGAAACAGGGACGTTTGGCTTTTTGAAGCCAATTCGAAACCGGGAAGATCGATTTTCAATCATCCTGATTTAGAGGAATTTGACCTATTAACTCGTAAACTTACGATTGCATTTGCTGTCTTTATTACCGAACAATCTATTTTACATCCAGAGGAATTGTTCCAATGAAAATTTTCTATGACCGTTTTGCAGCCGAGTGGTATCAAAATGAAATGGAGGGGATCTATACACTAGGAGGAGATAAAAAAATGATTCGCTTCGATCCGGCTGCAGGAGATGATTTTAGCTTTGATTTGGGAATGAAAAATAATCATCTTGGGCCTCTCATTGGCATCATGACGGCGAGAAAAGGAAATGGGGCGGTCACAGGAAATGGTCCCCTCTTTATAGAACTCCAAAAAAAGCTTATTTCACACGGTGGAATAAGCTTTATTTTTACATCCGAAGGAGTGAGAGATGATTTTATTGAGGGATTTATGTTCCTTCCTGCTCAAGAAAAATGGTTTAAAATTACCGTCCCCTACCCTGATCTTGTTTATAATCGTATTCCTTTTCGCAAATCAGAACAGGATGGAAAGAGTCAACGCTTTTTCCAAACCTTAAAAGAAAAAAATATCCCATTTTTTAATCCATGTTTTATCGATAAATATGAGCTTTATTCCCTCTTTAAAAACCACCCGATTCTAAAGCAATATTTGCCTGAAACAATCTTAGCTTACCAAGAAAAAGACCTGTATTCTTTTCTTTATAAACATAAAAACATTTATCTAAAACCTGCTCAATCGGCGAAAGGGAAAGGAATTTACCGATTGAAACTAAACGGGGATAACGAAATTTTCCTCCAAGGAGTAATAAAAACGGAACTGTTCCCAACCTTCCAAACGTTTTGGGAGAAATGGGAAATGGAATTAACCACAAAGGAATATCTAGCGCAGGAAGAAATTGAATCGGCCCAATTTGAAGGGAAGCGTTTTGATTTTCGAATTCTCGTTCATGCGGAACAAGATGATTATGAAGTTACCGGTATCGGAATCCGCGGGTCAGATCAACAAGAACTCACCACTCACATTCCCTTAGGCGGCAGACTGCTTCCTTACCTGCGCGTCCAAACAGATGAACACGATGATTTCATTCAAACTATCGCGAAGCATGCTGGAAAAGTGTTATCGGGAGAGCTTGGATTTTTCGGTGAATTTTCCATTGATGCCTGTGTTAGCCAGTCCGGTCACTACTATCTTTTTGAGGTCAATTCAAAACCAATGAGTTTCGACGAAACAGAAATCGAGGAAAGAAAAATCGAACGGCTTTGCAGCTTATTTTTCCAAAAAGCAAATTTTTAAAATATTTTCTTTTTCCATATTTCATTCCAGCGTAGTACAAGGTAAGCTAAAAGGAGATACTTCAGAAAGGATGATGTTCATGCTCATGCACTTTCAGTTTAAGCCGCTATTTAAAAATCAAAATATTCCCGGCTGGAGTTTTTCCTTTTATTATAAGAAGCACAGATATACTGGAATCTATCATCAAACTGGAAAAATTGAATGGACTCTTGTTACTCCCGGACAAGATGAAATCGACTTGCTAACCACTCAGGTCCATGAACTAATGCTTTATCATGTTTATGATCATTAAACTTTTCTTTTACGAATGAAAATAAAACCTTTCCGCAAACTAAAGTAGTAAATCGGAAAGGGAGCGATAAGATGAAAAAAGATAAAGACACTGTAAGCGGAACAGATGTGGAATATGAAGGCCGAGATAAGGCTTATCTTGATATCGACCGAATGATAAATGAGGGAATGTCCGGCGGATCGGTTCATGCCCGTTATGATTCCTCCAATATTGAAGAAGCACGCGACCTTGTAGAAGAAGCACCGCCATATGAATGTGAATAATATCTCCGGCTGAACTGTTTTCGGTTCAGCCTTATTTAATGAACTGATATAATGAAATAAAGTTTTAAATTCGTTAGTGCGGGGAAATGACCGATGTTAAAAAAAATATTATCATTGTATGATGGCTCAGTTTTATTTTCTAAAAAACCTGAACACGCTTCAGAAAAATTTACTTTCTTTTTTGACAGGCAGGAAAATGAATGGATTGGTATACCCAAAGAGAGCATTACTGACCAAGAATTCACACTGCTAAAAACTCTTTATGAATCGATTGAATTTCCAGTTACCCCGTCAAGTACATTAGCCAAGGGATGGTATGAATTTTTATTTACAAATGGACAACCTCCATCCTATAATCCGGATACGCAAATCAGGCTAATCCATTTTCATTTTAAAGGAAATGGCCTCGACCAAAACGAGATGGAATCCGCTTTAAAAGGATTTTTTTCGGAAGAGGTTATCATTATTTGGGAAAATGAAAACAGCGGCATTGTGATTGAGGAAAAAAAAGAGATGTCTATGTCGGAGAAAGAATTATTAACGATGTCCGAAACGATTGAAAGTGACTTTTACCTTAAAACATACTTTTATATTGGAAAATTCACTCCTTTTGCGAAAGAACTTCCTTCGCAATTTTTACGGGAAAAAGAATACTTTACGTTCGCACAAAATCACCTGTCTGTAAGCAGCTTTTTTACCTTTCAACGAATTTTTCCAGCTTTTTTAACTGTTCAACTGCCTGATGATCTTCAAAAGATGGTTCATCAAGAGCTTTCCGGAGTATTTGAAGAAGACCGGGAAATGTTTATTACGATTAAAACCTTCCTGGAAAATAATTCAAATGCCAGTTTGACAGCAAAAAGATTGTATATTCACCGGAATACGCTTCAGTATCGAATTGATAAATTTATTGATAGAACAGGGATTCAATTAAAGGATTTTTACGGAGCCTTTACTGTGTTTCTAGCCTGTTTACTTTTTGAGTATCAGTCCAAATAGCATATTGCCCAAAAAAGCGTTTTCATTTCTTGTGCAACCTGTCTATACCGAATTTTCCGTATTCTTTGTAAACTTAGAATAGAAAATATCGTTTAGGGAGGCTGAACAAAATGGCTGAGTTAAAATTAGACCATATTTATAAAATTTATGATAATAAGGTAACAGCTGTTGAAGATTTTAATTTACATATTGATGATAAGGAGTTTATCGTTTTCGTAGGTCCATCCGGCTGCGGTAAATCAACAACCCTTCGAATGATTGCCGGATTGGAAGAAATTTCAAAAGGCGATTTTTTCATTGATGGTAAACGCGTGAATGATGTAGCTCCAAAAGATCGTGATATTGCGATGGTCTTCCAAAACTATGCATTGTATCCGCATATGACCGTTTATGATAATATGGCTTTTGGCTTGAAGCTTAGAAAATTTCCTAAAGATGAAATTGACCGCCGTGTAAAAGAAGCAGCTAAAATCCTTGGATTAGAGCCATATTTAACCCGTAAGCCTAAAGCACTCTCTGGTGGTCAACGTCAGCGTGTAGCATTAGGCCGTGCGATTGTTCGTGATGCAAAGGTGTTCTTAATGGACGAACCTTTATCCAATCTAGATGCCAAGCTTCGTGTTCAAATGCGTGCAGAAATTGCAAAGCTTCACCGCCGTCTAAACACAACAACAATTTACGTAACCCACGACCAAACCGAAGCAATGACAATGGCAACTCGACTTGTTGTCATGAAAGATGGCGTGATCCAACAGGTTGGTTCACCAAAAGAAGTTTATGAAAAACCAGAAAATGTTTTTGTTGGCGGCTTTATTGGGTCTCCTGCGATGAACTTCTTAAATGGTAAACTAGAAGATGGAAAATTTGTAATTGGCAAAAATTTAATTGCTGTTCCGGAAGGAAAAATGAAATTCCTTCGCGAACAAGGCTTTGTAGGAAAATCCATCATTCTAGGGGTTCGTCCGGAAGATATTCATGATGAACCGGTATTCATTGAAGCTTCTAGCGGTACAAAAATTTCCGCAAAAGTGGATGTAGCTGAATTAACAGGTGCAGAATTAATGGTTTATTCAACATTTGGTGAACAGGATTTCGTTGCCAGACTTGACTCGCGTGCAGATGTTAAACCTGGTGATACTGTTGATCTTGCATTTGATTTAAATAAAGCACATTTCTTCGATGTTGACAGTGAACTTCGTATTCGTCCAAACAGTGAAAAATAAATTTTTATTTATTAGCCCGTTCAATACGGGCTTATTCTTTTATGAATACAACTTTATCTTCCAAACATGATGGACACCGATAAAGGTGCGGACACTTATTCCCTGAATAGGTATCTGGATAACCATCTTCCATTTTCATTAAATCAATTTCCATATAGGGACTGTAATTATCATAAAAGTCCATCAACCTGCCATTTTCCAACATAGGATTCCCGCAATTCGTACATAGTAAGTATATATCCCGTAATCCATTACATACCGGGCATACAGACATGGCTCTCACCCTTTTAGTTTATAAGATGAATTTAGTTTGCTCGTTTTAAAAAACAAAACTAGTGGAATAAATTACCAATCAATCAACCGCATAAGCCTTTCATTTTTAAACATAATAGAGAATACAAAGCAACACAAACACCACAGAAACATTTCAACAATGGGTTAGGCCAAGGAGGCAATGGTTCAACCATTATGGTTCAATTCCATACTGACCCCAAATTTATTAAGAGGAGTGTTATTCAACTATGGCAGCTAACAACAACTCTAATCAACTTTTAGTACCAGGCGTTCAACAGGCACTTGATCAAATGAAGTATGAAATTGCTTCAGAGTTTGGCGTAAATCTTGGTGCAGATACTACTTCACGTGCAAATGGATCTGTTGGAGGAGAAATCACAAAACGTCTAGTTGCAATGGCAGAATCTCAACTTGGCGGCGGAGCATTTAATCGTTAATTCAAAGTAATTTTGGTAAATAAAAATAAATATTCTGGCTTAAGCCCCCTCTTTCCAGAGGGGGCTTTCAATTTAGTTAAACCATTTTTTCAGGATTAATCCATTCATCAAATTGCTCCGGTGAAACATAACCGGTTTTTTCGGCAGCTTCCTTAAGAGTTGTGTTCTCTTTAAATGCAAGTTTAGCGATTTCAGCTGCCTTTTCGTAGCCGATATGCGGATTTAATGCTGTAACGAGCATTAACGAATTTTCCACATGCTCTTTTATCAGCTGTAAATTGGCCTCAATTCCTATCGCGCAGTTTTCATTAAACGAGCGCATTCCGTCGGAAAGTAATGTTATGGACTGAATGAAATCAAAGATAATTATTGGTTTGAAAACATTTAATTCAAAATTCCCCTGACTTGCTGCGAAGCCGATGGCGGCATCATTCCCAAATATTTGGCAAGTGACCATTGTTAAGGCTTCACTTTGAGTAGGATTTACTTTACCTGGCATGATTGAACTCCCCGGCTCATTCGCAGGAATAGAAATTTCCCCTATCCCGCTTCTGGGGCCGCTGGCAAGCCATCTCACATCATTGGCAATCTTCATTAAATCGGCGGCAAGTGCTTTTAAAGCACCATGAACAAAGACAATTTCATCATGACTAGTTAGGGATTGGAATTTATTACTAGAAGGCCTAAATGGATGTCCGGTAAGCTCTGAAAGTTTTTCAGCCATTTTTGCGCCAAACTCCGGGTGCGCATTAATCCCGGTACCTACTGCGGTCCCGCCAATCGCAAGATCAAGTAAATAATTACAAGCATCGGCGATCATTTTTTCATTTTTTTCAAGCATTGCTCTCCAGCCGCTAATTTCCTGCCCCAGCGTTAAAGGGGTAGCATCCTGAAGATGAGTTCTCCCAATTTTCACTAATCCTTTAAAAGCATTTTCCTTTTCTTTTAGCGTGTTTTTAAGTTCCTTTAACGAAGGGATGAGGTACTCGATGATTTTTTTGTAAGCCGCAATATGCATCGCGGTTGGAAAGGTATCATTCGAACTTTGCGACATGTTTACATCATCATTTGGATGGATTTTCTCCATTTTTCCTTGGGAAGCGAGTCGTTCATTTGCCCGGTTCGCAATCACCTCATTTACATTCATATTGGTTTGTGTCCCGCTTCCTGTTTGCCAAACGGCCAGTGGAAAGTGCTCATCATAATTCCCGTTAAGGATTTCGTCGCAAACACTCTTGATGGCTTCCATTTTGGTTTCATTCAGCTTACCAAGCTCCTGGTTGACGATGGAGGCTGCTTTTTTTATGTAGGTTAAAGCATAAACCATTTCAAGTGGAATTTTTTCTTTTCCTATTTTAAAGTTTTCCTTACTGCGTTGTGTCTGTGCCCCCCAAAATTTGTCTACAGGCACTTGCACCTCTCCTAGTGTATCCTTTTCAATTCTGAAATTCTCCAAAAAACCCACCTCACATAATTTTTCCTCTACATATATATTCCCATTCTTATCCATTTTATTTATAAAAGTGTTTGGATTTGAGCAAGTTTCAAAATAAAAAACTGCAGACATTTTGTCTGCAGCCCTATGCTTTCACGATGGTATATATAATATAATAGGAAAGGATTAAAAAGCTTCCGATTGTAAGCACGACTGAATACTCAGACATCCCCATGCCCTCCTTTTAAAATATACATAATCAATTTTACATTACCACAGGAAACGAATTAGCCCTGTGACAAATATCAACATCTTATTAATAGGAAGTGAATTTTTTGTGAACATTTGTCTTTTAGGAGCAACTGGGAGAGTGGGCTCGATTATTTTAGAAAACGCCCTTTCCGATGAACACTATGTAAAAGCGCTTGTGAGAGATCAACATAAATTATCCGTTGCCGATACCAGACTCTCCATTATTGAGGGGAATGCGTTAGACGAGATAAAAATAGCAGAGGCGATGGAAGGAGCGGATGTAGTTGTTAGTGCTTTAAATACGGACGGTACAACCACGCTTTCCAATTCCATACCACTGATTATCCGTTCGATGAGAAGAGAGGGGATTAAACGAATTGTTACCATTGGTACAGCTGGGATTCTTCAGGCTCGTTCGGCACCGCATCTTTATCGTTTCCAATCAAAGGAATCAAAGCGAAAAACGATCCGTGATGCGGAGGAACATTTACGTGCTTATTTAATTTTGAAAGAATCGGGGCTTAATTGGACGATTGTCTGTCCTACATATTTGCCGATTGGAGAAAGAATGGGTGTTTACCGGTACGAAAAGGACATTCTACCGAATCACCCATCGTCGATTTCGGTATTTGATACAGGGGATTTTGCTTATCAGCAATTGTTTCGTGAGGAGTTTATCGGTTTTCGGGTGGGATTGACTTATTAAAACTTCGTTTTCCTGTTTATAGTAATAGTTAGTCTCTTTAAGAAAAGAATCTAATTGTAAGATTACACTTTTTTATAAATTTTCGGGTTTTATTTTTCGAATCTGAATCATTTATTTGTGAATTGATAAGTTTTATTTGCGAATCAAAAAAGCCATACTATATAGCGCAAAAAGGGGACCAATCAAAACGATTTTGTCCCCTTTCCAACTTATCCAGCAAGCCCCTTTCCGCCCTGCTGGAGCTGATACATTTGATAGTATTTTCCACCCAAGGCCATCAATTCTTCATGACAGCCTTGCTCAACAATCTTTCCCCTGTCTAATACAAGAATTTGATCTGCATTTCGAATCGTTGAGAGGCGATGAGCAATGATAAAGGTGGTTCTCCCTTTTTTCAGAACATCCATCGCTTTTTGAATTAAAGCTTCTGTTTCCGTATCAATACTGGATGTGGCTTCATCCAAAATCAAAATCGCCGGATTAAAGGCAAGCGCTCGGGCGAACGAAATTAACTGGCGCTGCCCGCTTGATAACGTGCTGCCTTTCTCAATAACAGGCTCATCATAGCCGTTTTCTAGATTTTTAAACACCTTTTCAGCCCCAACATCCTTGAGTGCCTTCTCCACTTTTTCCCTTGTAATGGACGGATCATCCAAGCTTACATTGGAGGCAATGGTTCCCGTAAACAAATACGGATCCTGTAAAACAATTCCCATATGATTTCGAATCGTTTGCCGCGAAATATTTTCAATATCCTTTCCATCAATTGTAATCTTCCCTTTTTTGCAATCATAAAAACGGAACAGCAAATTCATAATCGAGCTCTTCCCTGAACCTGTATGACCAACGAGCGCCACTGTTTCCCCCTGTTTCGCTTCAAAATTAATATTTTTCAGCACATATTCCCCTTCTTTATAACCGAAAGAAACGTGATCAAACTTGACGTTTCCTTTAAAGCGTGAGACCCGTTCCATGCTAACATTTTCTCCTCGTTCGTCCATGAGCTTAAATACCCGTTCACCGGCAACCAGTGCCTGCTCTAAATTCGCTAACTGATTTACAATCCCTTGGACAGGCTGGAACAGCCGATTCACATAGTCAACAAAGGCATACAGCATTCCAAGAGAGATGACTACAGAAGGGACGAGCGATTGCCCGCCAAAGTACCAAATAAACGCGACAAACACCAGATTACGCAAAATACCAACTAAGTTATGGGAAGTAAGAGAATTTAAACTTAACAATTTGTTTTGATATTTAAAATGTTCCCGGTTTAATTTTTCAAAATCCGCTTGTGTATTTTCTTCCCGATTAAACGCTTGAATAATACTCATGCCTTGTATCGATTCATTCACCATTGCATTAATATCACTGTTTCTCGAGCGGATGACCCGATTATATTTCGATGCATATTTCCGATATATCAACATCCAGGCATAAAGAATCGGCAATAACAGCAGACAAATTGCGGCAAGTTTTATATTTAGGATAAACAGGGCAATATAAATTCCTGTAATATAAATGACGCTTGTGAAAAAGGTCGCCAGTACTGTTACATAAAGCTCGCGGATCGCTTCTGTATCATTGGTAATACGGGCTACCACTTTTCCTGCAGGGAGGTTATCAAAATATTGAATCGGCAGCCGCTGAATATGGCCATATACATCCTCACGCATTTTTTGGATAATACGGTTGGCTGATTTTTGCAGGAAATATTTTTCACCGTATTGAAATAACGCCGACACCACCAATAAACCGAAATAAATGAAAATTAATTGGAAAATCCCAGGTATTTCCGGCTGATAAAAAGCAAGCAATTCAGGGCCTTTAAGTATTTCAGCCTTATATTCTTTCTTTTCATTACCTTTTTTTACAGTCAAGATTCCATTTTGAAAACTTCTTTTTCCGTCGAAATCAAGTTTTTGTTCAATAAATACAAATTTTGACCCTGCCTGGAGAATCCGGACATGCTTTCCTTTTTGTTCACCGTCCGCAAAATACTTTCCCCGTTTATAAAAATTCCCATGATAGTTTACGGCCATTTTGCCATTACTTGCTTCATACCAATCCGATTCAATTCCCAATATATGATGATCAATTATTTTTTTTGCGATGAACGGACCTGCTAAATCTGCTGCCACGGAAATGGTCAGCATCAAAAGTGCTGCGATGATGATCTTTTTATAAGATAATGCATATTGAATTAATCTTTTCCCCGTTGTCATGCTGACACCTCCTCTTCGGTCTTATTTTCAACCTGCTGGCGAACAAATTGTTCCCGATACCAGCCGGTTTCCTGCATGAGCTGTTCATGCGTCCCTTCCTCGACAATTTTGCCCTCATCAAGGACAATAATGAGATCCGCATGCTGGACAGCTGACATTCGATGGGTCGTTATAATCGTTGTTTTATCCTGCCTTACATTACGGATATTCTCAATAATTCCTTTCTCCGTTTTGGCATCTACCGCTGATAAAGAATCGTCTAGAATCAGAATTTCCGGGTTTTTAATCAAAGCTCTTGCAATCGAGATTCTTTGTTTCTGCCCTCCCGAAAGAGCAACCCCTTTTTCACCAACAAGTGTATCCAGTCCTTCCGGAAGCATTTGTAAATCCTTACGGAATGCAGCTAAATCAATTGACTTCTCCAAATCCACTTCATTTGCTTCTTTGTTGCCGAATAGAATATTTTCTTTTACACTTCTTGAAAATAGAACATGATCCTGTGGAACATACCCTATCCAATTGCGAACCTGAGATAAGCTCAATCCTTCTATAGGTGCCCCGGAAATAAATAAATTTCCTGTCCCAAGCGGGTATTGCCTTAATAGCTGTTTAATAAAAGTCGTTTTGCCACTGCCTGTTTTTCCGACAATGCCAAGTGTTTGGCCTTGAAGCAATTGAAGATTGATATTTTGCAAGTTATCATGTTTCGATGAAGGGTAACGGAAGTTCATTTGTTTAAAATGAAGTGAATCAACAGAAGAAACCTCGATTGGCTGGTGTGGATTCCCTACCTCTTCACGATAAGAAAGTGTTTCATGCACTCGGTCAAGTGATGCATTTCCCCTTTGCATCACGTTGATTAACTCACCAATGGCGAACATCGGCCAGATCAGCATTCCAAGATATACGTTAAAGGATACAAGCCCCCCCAATGTAATCGCCTGGTGGAACACTAAATAGGCACCATATCCGAGTCCAATCAAGTAGCTAATTCCAACAAGGATCTTAATAGTAGGATCAAATAACGAATCAATCTTTGCGACTTTAATATTTTTACTAAAAACATCTTCTGTTAATTGGTGGAATCTAGCCGCATCCGCTTTTTCCTGCACATAAGCACGGATGACCCTGACGCCGGCAACGGACTCAAGCACCCGGTCATTTAACTCGCCAAAGGAATCCTGGGCTTCCATAAAGCGGCTGTGAATTTTTTTTCCGTAAATCTTCATAAGCACCGCCATGATTGGCAAAGGAATAATCGCAGCCAATGTTAATTTCCAGCTAATAAAAATCCCCATTGTAAAGAGGAGTGTCAGCATCCAGGCACTTGAATCCACCAATGTAAGAATTCCAAAACCAGCTGTAATCGAAATGGCTTTTAAGTCGTTCGTGGCCCGTGCCATTAAATCTCCTGTTCGATTTTTCTCATAAAATGCCGGAGTCATTTTTAAGAGATGCCTCATAAACTTTGATCTTAGTTTTCTCTCTACTAGAAAAGCTCCACCAAACAATTGATATTGCCAAACATAAGTAATTCCATAGGAAGAAACCATTATTACCAATAGAATTCCTAAGTATTGAAAAATTTTATTTTTACTCATTTCGCCGAAATGAATATCATCGATTGCCATCCCAATTAATTTGGGCGGGAGAACATCCAAAATCCCCACAAATATTAAAAGGAAAATCGCAATTGTATATCTTTTCCAATTTTCTTTAAAAAACCAGCTTAATTTTTTCAAGACCGAAAACATTATATTTACTCCTCCTTTTGGTTGTTCAACTAACCGCCATCGAGCTCACCTTTGTAATCTGCAAGTCGAACTCCTCCAAATATCATCATCATCTGTTCCTCCTTGTTTTTTTATAAAAATGGCTGTGTTAAACTTGGCTGTTGATTTTCGCTCCAGGCACTTTGCGCACCTTAGGGCGGTCCGGGGAGCCTCCTCGTCGCTTGCGCTCCTGTGGGGTCTCCCCTGCCCCGTACTCCTGCAGGAGTCTGCGTGCCTTCCGCTCCAATCAACAGGTTTAAAAATCAACAATGTTATTTAACACAGCCATAAAAATAAAAAGAGGCATACTGCACGGCAGATGTGCAGTATGCCTCAAATTAAAAAACGAGACAAAAAAACACACATTACGCATCAGTAAAGAACGTAACCTGTGTTGTTCTAAAAAGTTCGATCAAAGGAATGGATCATTTAGAGAGCCTAATCGGACAGGTTACATTAAAATATTCATTTTTAATAAACATTTTATTCATTACGTTCATGTTCATTTTGTAACCCCCCTTTTCCTTTTTTTTCTTACTTTGTAAGATTATCACCAGTTTAGACGAATGTCAATTCCCATTTTTCAGAAAATTCCTATATAATCTCCTTAAAAACCCCAGCCCTGTCCCTGCCGGTTATTCCATTTCTTTTTCCACTTTTCCTTTTGTTTATTCCACTTCTCCTCCCACTTATTCACCTCATTATTAAACTGGTGGAAGAAGTTATTATCCTTTTGTTTCCTCTCTTCGATGTAGGAAGAGATATGCTGGACCTGAAAGTTTTCTACTGGCGCATTTTCAAGTGCATCATTCATCACTTCACGGAATACAATCGCCGCCCCCGTGCCGCTCGTAGTGGTTAAATAGTGATTTTCATCTGTTTTATCATATCCTACCCAAATGGCACCAACGAGTTGTGGGGTGTAGCCAACGAACCATTGATCCTTGACTCCAGAGATTCCTTTTATAGGTACTTGAGTAGAACCTGTTTTACCGGCTACTTCTCTTCCCGGAATTTGGGCACCCTGCCCAGATCCTTGCTCTACCACCCCCAAAAGCATGGTAGTCATATTATCTGTAACAGCTTTCGTTGTCACTCTTATCTTTTCTTCTTTCCACTGCCCGACAATTTTCCCATCGGCATCGACGATTTTATTAATGACATGTGTTCTTTCTCGAAAACCATTATTGGCAAAAACCATATACGCTTCCGCCATATCCATCGGCGATACGCCCCTTTCCAATCCTCCGAGTGCGATGGAAAGACTACGGTCACTTTTTTCCAACGGGATCCCGAATCTTTTCATCGATTCAATTCCCTTATTAATTCCTATTTCATTTAATAGCCAGACGGCAGGAACATTTTTCGAATCTTTAACCGCATCATACATCGGTACCTCTCCGGCATACTTGAAATCGTAATTCTTTGGTGCATAATCGCCGAACTTCATCGGCTCATCTTTTAACATATCGGTGACCTTCCAGCCTTCTTCAAGTGCCGGGGTATAAACAGAAATTGGCTTAATGGAAGAGCCGGGTTGTGCCTTTAATTGAGAAGCACGGTTATACCCTAGAAAAGTATGTTCCCCTCTTCCGCCGACAAGTGCCCGGATTCCTCCAGTCTTTGGATCGACCAGGACACCTCCGCTTTGCAGGAGAGGATCATGACCATTCGGAAATAAGGCATCATTTTGATAAGCATTTTCCATTGCCATTTGCATGGTTTGGTCAAGTTCAGTGTAAATTCGATACCCTTCCGTTAATAATTCATCCTGTGAAAGACCGTAATCGTTGTGAGCTTCTTCAAAAACCTGATCCACATAGTAAGGATATTTTCCCCTAAACGGATCCCCGCCTTTATCATTCAAAACAACTTTTTCTTTTTTTGCTTGGTCGAATTGCTGATTTGAGATATATCCCAGCTTTTTCATTTCATCCAAAACGAGGTCTCTTCTTTTTACTGCTTTTTCCATGTGTTCATAAGGATTTAATGCGGAAGGGGATCTGATTAAGCCTGCAAGTAAGGCAGACTCACTGAGGGTTAAATTTTTTACATCCTTTGCAAAATATTTAAGAGCTGCCTGTTTAATCCCCCACGCTCCGGCACCAAAATAAATTTTGTTTAAGTACATTTGCAGAATTTCCTGTTTGGTATATTTCCGCTCTATCTCCAATGCCAAGAAAACTTCCTCGATTTTTCGCTTAAAAGTCTTTTTCGAGGTAAGCAGCGTATTTTTCGTTAATTGTTGGGTGATGGTACTGCCGCCTTCTATCATCCTGCCTGCTTTTAGATCACGGATGAATGCTCTTAATGTACCAACAAAATCCACTCCGTGATGCTGATAGAATCGATGATCCTCTATGGCGATAACTGCGTTTTTCATTGATTCGGGAATTTGTTTGATGGATACACCTTCATTTTTATTGGCCGATACTTTACTTGCTATCTGATTATTTTGATCGTAAAAAATAGTTGCTTGTGGCAATTCATTCTTCAATCCCGATATATCAACATCCTTTGCATAAAAATGTAATACTCCCATAAAGCAAAGAACAATCGTAGAAACGGATAATACCGTCACTTGACTCATATGCCATCTTTTCCAATTTTTCCATATCTCGCGAATCGCTATTTTCATAAAAATCTCCTTAAAGTAAAAAAATACCGATTTAGGGCATCATTTTCTTTTTCCCTAATTTTAGTAAATTTACTCATAAAACAAAAAAAGACGGGAGAGCCCGTCTTAAAATTCAGCTTTATTCATTCATTTTTGTTAATTCTTTGAAACGCAGCCTTGAAAGTTTTTCATCAAAGCTGCTAAATATTCGATAATTCTTCGAATCCAATATTCGAAAATGCTTACTAAGAATATTTTGCTGAAGAATAAATCCATTTTTCATTGAAACCACCCGCCACCAGATACGGCCGCCAAGGGTTTTCATCTTTCGGTAATCAATTCCTTCACGAGCTACCGTCTCAAGGACTTCAAGTGGTTCATTCCCAAATAAAAATTGAACGGTTTCCGTTTCCCTAAATAGTGCGCAGATGGCTACGACTGTTGACCAGTTGGCAAGAACTCTGCCTTTTTCAATTTGAACCAGTGTTTTCTTGGACACACCAATTATTTCGGCCATTTTATCCTGAGTGTAACCCGCTTCTGTACGAATCAAACGGAGCTTATCAGAAACTAGTTTTATAATATCATCCCTGGTCACATGAAACCCTTCCTTCAGTGGATTCTAGTGCAATTTTACACAAGATTTATCACTTTTAAAAGTAAAAAACTGCTATCATTATTGGATAGCAGTTTTTTAGTAAGGTTCTTTTCGTAAACTTTGTTACTTTTGAACCTTAATAAGGGTCATTTACTAAATTTCTAGGCAGTTTTCGCAAATGTTCTTACGAAAAGATGCCACGAAGCATTTAGTTATATGGGTTGATGAACTTATACGAAAAACACAATCTATGCGAAAATAGCCTTTAGTAAAGTTATTTCATTTGCGGTGGGGTTACGCACCCGCTCGAGCAGGATTTTCGCAACTCGCATGCAGCGCATTTTCCCTTTTTCGATTTATTAATGAATTTGACCACTGCAATAGACGCATATCCAAATACTGCTACACCAATAATGATGCTAGCAACCATATTTTCCATCTCCTTTAAAGTTTATACCAGTCCGAATAATTTCCCGCCCTGATAAACAATTAAAGCTAACACATAAGCAATGATAAATGCATACACCATTGAAAAGACAGTCCACTTCTTCGAGCCTGTTTCCTTAAAAATTGTAGCAACAGTTGCCAAACATGGAATATACAATAAGATGAACACCATAAAGCTGTAAGCAGAAAGCGGCGTAAAATAATTGGTCAACAACCCTTGCAAGGTGGCTTTCTCAGGAACAAAATAGATTATATTCATCGTTGAGATAATTGCTTCTTTTGCAAGGAATCCTGTTATTAACGAGGCAGCCGCCTGCCATGTTCCAAATCCCAGCGGATGTAAAATCGGTGCTATTGCATTCCCAATGGCTGCTAAAAAGCTATGATCCATATCTACTTTTAAACCGCTTGGACCTGTGTACGATAAAAGCCAGATAAAAACAGATCCCCCAAAAATAAAGGTTCCTGCTTTCCGAACAAATCCCTTCCCTTTGTCCCAAGTACTTCTCCATAAGGATTGAAATTGAGGAAGACGATATGGTGGAAGCTCAATTACAAATAACGATGTTTCCGACTTGAATATCGTTGAAGAAAACAATTTAGCTAAAATTAATGCGACAACAATCCCAAGCACATAGAGACTAAGAACAATTAAGGCCTTATGTCCAACAAAGAAGCCGCCAACAAATAAAGCATATACAGGTAAGCGGGCGGAGCAGGACATTAATGGTGTCAGCAATATGGTTATCAGCCTCTCACGCGGGGTTTCAATGGTTCTTGCTGCCATGATTCCCGGTACATTACAGCCAAATCCAATCATCATTGGAATAAAAGCTTTACCATTTAAACCGACAGACTCCATAATCCTATCCATTACAAGGGCAACCCGCGCCATATACCCGGAGTCTTCTAACAATGATATAAAGAAAAATAGAATAAAAATTTGCGGGACGAACACTAGGACACCGCCCACACCGGCAACTAACCCTTGCAAAATTAAATCATGAATAAAAGCAGATGCATGCACAAGGTTCAAAGCTTTTTCAATTCCAACTGCAACCGGACCATTTATAAGAGCGTCCAGTCCATCTGATAATGGTGTACCAAGCCAATCAAACGTCAACATAAACATGAAGTACATTAACAGCAAAAAGATTGGCATTCCCAAAAAACGATTTGTAACAATCCCGTCGATTCTTTCTGAAAGTGGAACATGTGATTCATTTCTAATAACTGAATCTGCAATAATTTTCTCAATGACTTCTTTTCTTTTTAAATAAATATAGTTTGGAAGTGATTTAACATCATAATTTTGTACAATCTTTGATTCTACATTCGTAAAAATAGTCTCAATTCTTTGCTCATTGACTAGTTTTGCGAGATAGGTTTTGACGTACTCATTTCCTTCTAACCATTGCAATGCAAGCCACCTGGTGGAATGTTCCGTTTTACCTGATAGTTCAGCCCCCAGCTCCGAAATCGCTGTTTCAATTTCATTTCCGTAAAAAACCAGATTTTTTCGATTTGACTGAAAGGACTCTGTTCCAATCGCTTCAATCAGGCGATCGCAACCTTTTCCCGTTCTTGCTACAACCGGAACAACTGGTACTCCAAGAATTTCGGAAAGCTTTTGTACATCTATTTGGATCCCACGATTTTTTGCCACATCAATCATGTTTAAACCGATCAATGCCGGTTTTTCAAATTCAAGCAGTTGGAGCGTTAGATGTAAATTCCTTTCTAATTGAGAAGCATCTAAAATATTTAGTAAACGATCAACCGATTCCTTTAAAAAGAAAGAGGTAACAACTCCTTCATCTTTTGAAAGTGGATTTAAAGTATAAACACCAGGTAAATCTATTAATCTGCCGATATTATTTTTAAAAACCCCGACTTTTTTTTCAACCGTTACACCGCTCCAGTTCCCCACATACTCATAGGATCCTGTTAGGTTATTAAACAGTGATGTTTTCCCTGTATTCGGGTTACCGATAAGAGCGATTTCCATTATAATTTTTCCACTCCAATCTGATTGGCTTCCCTACGTCGTATACCAATACACTGACCGCAAGATTCAATCATAATTGGTCCGCCAAAAGGCATCACACACTTAACACAAATCTCAGAGCCCTCTGTAATACCCAAATCAAGCAAGCGTCTTTGAACAAGGTGACCGACATGTGATACATCAGTAATTTTTCCTTTTTCCCCTGCTTTTAACAATCCAAACATGTTTATCACCCTTTTTTATGTTAATTGAGAATGATTATCTTTATTATAAGGTTATTTTATCACTAAATGCAGTATTTCTGCATTAAAAAAATGTGACAAAAGTTCGAAAAAAATTTTCAATCATTTTCCACAAGGAATTTCCCCCTATTTCAGCGAATTAATTTGGTACTAAGACCATAGGGGGAAAGTTCCGCATGTTATCCGAAGTAAGGTCAGATTTACTCGCTTTTTTTGCAAAAAATAAAGATAATCTAATAGAAGAATGGGAAAAATTAATAATTATTTCGAATGGGGACCCCTATAAACTGAAAATCCGCACGAATGGGGAAGGTCTGTTCAATATAATTGTTAATATAAATAATTTGACCGAAGAGAAGCTTATCGAAATGATTCATAAGCTCGCCATCGAGGTCTCAGAGGAAAGAGTAAATGCAGATGTCAACATTGGAGATTTTGTCTACAATGTAAATCTTGGACGTTCAGTTTTATATAGTTATTTAGGAAAAACAGGCTTGGAATGGCCGGACCTGCAGGAATCTATCAATCAGATCAATTTTTGCTTTGATAAGTTTATCTATTTTGCCGCTTCTCACTATTCTGAAGCAAAAAATAAAATTATTGAAGAAAAGACTAGGTTTATTGATTCCACCCATCAGGACCGGTTGACCCTTCTTGGTCAAATGACATCCAGTTTTATTCACGAGTTTCGAAACCCGCTCACATCCATTCAAGGGTTCATTCAATTACTAAAGGCTGATTTTCCAAATATGCGTTATTTAGATATCATTTCCAGTGAGTTAGATCAGCTTAATTTTCGGATTTCACAATTCCTGCTTTTATCCAAAAAGGAGATTATCGGAAAGGATAAAGAATATTTTAAGCTTAATAAACTGATTGAGGGCGTACTCAATTTTCTTTATCCAAGTATCCTTGACAGCAAAGTCAAAATTAAAAATGATTTACAAGAGGATTTAACTCTTATTGGCTATTCGGATGAAATTCGGCAGGTTTTTATCAATATTATCTTTAATGCGATTGACGTCCTTAATCATCATCGGCATTCTCAGCCAACGATTTCCATCACCAGTTCAATCGAAGACCATCAATTTGTTACAGTTACCATTTCCAATAATGGACCAATGATTCCTGCAGAACTGCAAAAGACCATTTTCGAACCATTTTTTACTACCAAAACACTTGGAACTGGGCTCGGTCTTTTTGTTTGTAAGGAAATCATTGAGAAACATAAAGGCAGTCTATCCTGTTATTCCTCACCGGAAATTACAACTTTTTCGATTACTCTACCTATTGATATGGATAAATAAATTTTTTCTTAGAGATTGAAATCCCGGCTATTCCGGGATTTTTTGTTTGTCTAGCTCCAGCACTTGGCGGGGCTGCTCAAGGCGCTTACGCTTTTCTAATTACCCAATTCTTGACTCCTGCATATGATGTATAAAAAAACCAGGAGAAGAAGACATGTTTACTTTAAAGGTAGATCATGAAATTGAGCTTCAATTATTTCAGCCTCATCATGCGTTAAAACTTTTTCAGCTGGTGGAAGAAAACCGGGAACATTTAAGAGAATGGCTGCCATGGGTGGACAGCATGACATCTCCTTTTCAATTCGAACAAATCATCCCCATCTGGCTCCAACAATTTGCCGAAAATAATGGTCTGTATGCCGGAATTCTTTATAAGGGGGAACTTGTCGGTTCAATTGGCTTGCAGCAAATTGATTGGCATAACCGCTTTACAAGTATTGGATATTATCTGGCGAAACATGCAGAAGGATATGGAATTATGACACGGTCCGTCCGGACGATGTTAAATTATGCTTTTTTTCAATTAAGCTTAAATCGTGTAGAAATCCGCTGCGGGATAAAAAACCTAAAAAGCCGCGCCATTCCTGAAAAATTGGGTTTTGTTAAAGAAGGTATTATCAGGGATGGAGAACAATTATACGGACGTTTCCATGATCTCTTTATCTATAGTAAGCTTGCGAGAGAATGGGCGGGTTAAACAAGCGGAAGCTTACGAAGCTTTCGCTTGCTTTATACTATAAGAATAAATAAATTGCTTCGAGAATTGTCCAGCGCAAGCGGCTAGGCTTGTTCTATGCCTGAGTCTGACCAAGGCGCTTCCGCTTTTCTAAACTATTTGCCCTCATATCTTTTTTTTGAAATAATATAGATAAGGTTTCTTAAAGGATGTCAAGTAGAAAAGATCATTAGAGGATATAATGTATACAAAGAGTAATTTTTAAGTGAGGTGGCTGCCTTACCACATGTAAGGTGTTCAATGGTTTGGATGAATATAGTGATTATTGCAATACTCATTGCGTTTACGGCATTTTTTGTTTCCTCAGAATTCGCAATGATTAATGTACGTACAACAAGAATTGATCAATTAATATCAGAGGGTAAAAAAGAGGCACAATTGGCCAAAAAAGTGATTACCAATTTAGATGGGTACTTATCCGCAACCCAGGTGGGCATTACCATCACATCATTAATCCTGGGCTGGCTGGGGGAACCTACCGTTCGAAAAATTTTGGAACCCGTTTTCAATAGTAGTCAACTGCCTTCTTCCCTAATACAAGTTCTTTCATTTATCATAGCCTTTTTAATTATTACTTTTTTTAATGTAGTCATTGGAGAATTAGCGCCAAAAACGATTGCGATTCAGAAATCAGAAGAAATTATTTTACTTTTTTCCCCTCTGCTTATTTGGTTTTATCGGCTGATGTATCCTTTTATTTGGATCCTTAATCGTTCTTCACGATTAGTAAGCGGACTCTTTGGTATAAAACCTGTATCAGGGAATGACATGGTTCTTTCGGAAGAGGAGTTACGGATGATTCTTTCGCAGAGCTATGAAAGCGGCGAAATCAATCAGTCAGAATACCGTTATGTGAATAAAATTTTTGAATTTGACAATCGGATTGCAAAAGAAATCATGGTTCCGCGAACAGAAATAGTCGCATTGTCCAAGGATGCAACCATGGAAGAGATTATTGAGACCGTTAAGGAAGAAAAGTACACTCGTTACCCTATCATCGACGGGGACAAAGATAATATATACGGGATTGTAAATATTAAGGAAGTCTTGACGGATTGCATTCAACAAAAATGCCTTGAAAAAGAACCATTAATGACTTATTTAAAACCAGTGATTCATGTTATTGAAACCATTCCCATTCAGGAATTACTGGTGAAACTGCAAAAAAATCAATCCCATATGGCCATTTTATCGGACGAGTATGGAGGAACGGCAGGAATTGTAACGGTTGAAGACATCCTTGAAGAAATTGTTGGTGAGATTCGCGATGAATTTGATATTGATGAACTTCCATTAATCCAGAAAAAAGGCGACGATCATTATATTTTAGACGGAAAAGTCCTTATAGAGGAAGTAAATGATTTATTAGGAACAGCACTTGAAGAGGAAGATGTTGATACCATTGGAGGCTGGTTTTTAACGCAAAAGTTTGATGTACATAAAGGGGATTCACTTGAAAGGGATGGATACCTTTTCGAAATAACAGAAATCGAGGGTCATCATATCCTGTATATTAATGTAACCAATACCAAAACGCCTTCTGAATAAGAAGGCGTTAGCTCCAATTAAATTATTCGAATATTTCAATTTTACTGTTCATATATTTAACGATTTACCATAAAATAATATTATCAACCAGTTGCATAACCGAAACGTTTGACTGTACAGTTTAATTTCTTTATAATTATTGTTAATTTTATTGATGATTGAGGTGGTATGATGGGGCTGTCTATCGTATCGGTGAATTAGCAGAAAGAGCGAATGTTTCCAAAAGGACCATTGACTATTATACTTCGATTGGACTTTTAAATGCGAAACGTTCTAAATCCAATTACCGTATATACACCGAAGAGTCATTAAGGGACTTACAATTTATCGAGGAATGTAAGAGTTTACATTATCCATTAGACGAGATTAGAAGAAAGCTAGATATTAAGAAAGAGAAAATTATTGATTCTGAAGTTGATAAATACGTAAAATCGATTACACAGCAAATGAAACAGCTTCACAATGATTTATTCGACCTTCTTCCACTCTTGGAAAAATTGGATGACAGGCAAAGAGAAAAATTAACCAATAATCTTAGTTTATTAAGAACTGCGTTATTAAAATCTCTTTTGAATGTATCAAATTAACTTTTGTATAAAATTGGGAGGTGACTCCTTACTCGTCTAAATGCGAGATAAGGAAACTTATTTGGACATATTTAACTTGGTTATTATAGCCATTTTAATTGCTTTGACGGCATTTTTTGTTGCTTCTGAATTTGCAATTGTTAAAATTCGTAGCACAAGAATTGATCAATTGATTGATGAAGGTAATTCCAGGGCAATTTCAGCCAAAAAGGTTATATCCAATCTCGATGAATATCTATCTGCATGCCAATTGGGTATTACTATCACTGCTCTAGGTCTAGGTTGGCTCGGGGAATCAACATTGGAAAGACTTCTCCGCCCGTTATTTCTGGCTTTGCATATTCCTCAGAGCGTCACCCATGTGCTGGCGATTGGTATCGCCTTTGCAGCCATCACCTTTTTGCATGTAGTAATCGGAGAACTTGCACCGAAAACTTTAGCCATCCAAAAAGCAGAAATGATTACGCTGGTTACATCACGTCCGCTTATCCTGTTTTATAAGGTGATGTTCCCCGTCATTTGGGCATTAAATGGATCTGCTCGAGTTACAGCAAGCCTTTTTGGTTTAAAGCCTGTCTCTGAAAATGAGATAGCTCATACAGAGGAAGAACTTCGAATTATCTTATCAGAAAGCTACAAAAGTGGTGAAATTAACCAATCTGAGTTTAAGTATGTAAATAAAATTTTTGAATTTGACAATCGGATTGCTAAAGAAATTATGGTTCCTAGGACTGAAATCGTATCTCTGTCCAAAGACGATACACTAGAAACCTTTCTTAAGGTTTTACGGGAAGAAAAATTCACCAGGTATCCGATTATCGATGGGGATAAAGATCATATTATTGGGCTAGTGAATATCAAAGAAATGACAACGGATTTGATTGGGAACGAAACACCTGCCACCCAAACATTAGAACATTTTATCCGCCCGATTATTCGAGTGATTGAGACGATTCCTATTCATGATTTGCTTGTTAAAATGCAGAAGGACCGGATGCATATGGCCATTTTAATGGATGAATATGGCGGAACCTCAGGACTTGTAACTGTTGAAGATATTCTTGAAGAAATTGTCGGTGAAATTCGGGACGAAACGGATATGGATGAAATTCCGATGATCCGCAAAATTCATGAGAATCATTATATAATAGATTCTAAGGTTTTAGTCAGTGAGGTTAATGACTTGCTGGGCGTAGAAATTGAGGATGAAGATGTTGATACGATCGGCGGTTGGATTCTCACTGAAAACTATGACGCAAAAGAGGGCGACATCGTCCACTATGAACCATATACCTTTAAAATCCTCGATATGGAAGAACATCATATCAAATATGTTGAAGTAACAAAAAAGGTGAATGATAAGGAACAGAACATTCAAAATATCGCTTTATCCAAATCAGAAGTATTATCGTAAGAAAAGCGGAAGCAACCTAGGAAAAAAGCAGTTCATTTTTTCCCTCGAGGGGCTAGGCGCTGTACCTGGACAATTCTCGAAGTCGATTTCTTATATAAAATGTAAGCAAGCAGACCAATAAAAAAATTGGTCTGTTTTTTTATAAATGTGCGTTTTAATTATACCGCTTGTCCACCTTAAACATACTCTATTATTAAGGAGGGGATTAAAATGAAAGATTTAGCAATTCTATTTTTAGTTTCTATTATAGCTGGTTACGCACTAGTTCATCTACCGGCAGTTTCATTCTTGGCAGGCCTTGCACCTTTATTCCATATTATTGGAGCACTTGCTATGTTGGTATTTGCACTCGCCATTCTATATTTAGGTGCAAAAGCGTTATTCAAAAAAATATAACCGCATGTACAAAAAGCAATGAAAAAGATCAGATTTCTAATCTGATCTTTTTCATGAGATAAGAAAGTATAAAATTCGGCTTCGAGAATTGTCCAGCGCAAGCGTCCTGCCCCTCGAGGTCACAAGCCAATCCGTCCAAAAGGTTAAA
>NZ_MLYR01000066.1 GCF_001866655.1 Bacillus sp. MUM 116
CAATTATATTTATATATATCCTTTAGCTTTTTATAAAATAATATAAGGTTAAAGTCTAAAGACATGATTTGATCATACGTGAACGTATGATAATACTTAAAATCAGGATGACTAACTAACCTAAACGCACACCTTACACATAAGATTGTTTTGTTACAAATCTTCAAATATTCACCTGGATAGTCTTCATTTTGAAAAACAGCAATTTTACATAAATCGCACTGTCTGTCTTATCGTACTTTTGATCTTTTCAAACATTTTATTAACCATACTGAAGATGGATATAAATAAGAATTTTTGGCCATGAAAATTTCACCACCACATTTTTATCTGGTGTGGTTTATTTAAAGTGATTCGACAAAAATTCAGGTGGTGCTATGTCACCACCTGAATTTTGTCGAAAATAAAAAGGATTTATTCCTCCCAATCGAATGATTTCATTTCTTTTAAAACCGATAGGAAGTATTCCCAATTATTGATTGTTGAAGGTATACTTAAATGTTCATTTGGTGTATGGACATTGTACATGTCTGGTCCAATCGAAATCGCGTCCAATCCCGGGATTTTATCAATCAAAATGCCGCACTCGATACCGGCATGCACAGCGATAACTTCGATATCTGCGCCGTGTTTCTCTTTGTATACCTTTTCAAATAGTTTACGAATCTTTGAATCCGGATTGTAGGGCCATTCTGGATAATCGTTTTCCATGATAAATTCACAGCCAAGTACTTCAGCTATTAATCGGGCCTTTTTGACTATATCTACTTTTAAACTCTTAACCGAACTTCTTGAATCACTAGCAAAATGCAGTTCTGTTTCAGAAGTAGTGACCACTCCCAGGTTGGTCGAACTCTCCACCAATCCCTCAATATCCATACTCATGCTTTGAATGCCGTTTGGAATAAGCATCAGCGAAGCAATTGCTTTTTGTTTTGTTTGCTCTGAAAAAACATGAGTAAACTCAAACTCCACATAATTTAGGCTAATATGTACCTCTGGGTCCGAAGTTTTCAGCTCGTATTGTAAAATAGTATTCCATTCAGCTATTTTTGCTTCTAATTTTTTAATCGAATTCTCAGAAACTAAAATAATTGCATCCGTTTCACGAGGAATCGCATTGGTAGCTGACCCTCCGTAAATTTTTTGCAAGTAATACGGAATCTCTGCTGCTAGGTCTGCTAAGAATCGACCGATAATCTTATTTGAGTTTCCTCTTCCCTTATTGATTGAAATCCCGGAATGCCCGCCTTTTAATCCTCGAACACTTATAGAATAGGCTGCTGTGTTCTTCGGTGCCTCCTCCCAAGCAATTGGAAGGCTTTGCGTTACTTTTATCCCGCCAGCACTGCTGACTAATAACTTATGATCCTCTTCTGAATCAATATTAATCAGGATTTTCCCCTTAAGGTCGGAAGGGTCTACCGCTAAAGCTCCTCCCATTGTTGTTTCCTCTTCGGTTGTAATAATAACCTCAAGGGCAGGGTGTTGGATTTCCTCAGAGTCCAATAAGGCAAGAGCATAGGCTACAGCAACACCATTATCAGCCCCTAACGTAGTATTTGTTGCATAGAGCATATCATCAACGATTCGTAACTGAATGGGATCCTTTTCAAAATCATGAACAGTGCCTGTGTTTTTTTCACAAACCATGTCCATATGTCCTTGGATAATCACAGTTGGTATATTCTCATAGCCAGGAGTGGCCGGTTTTTTGATGATTACATTTAATGCAGCGTCCTGTTTTACCTCTAAATGACGTTCCTTGGCAAAACGAACCAAATAATCACTAATGGCTTTCTCGTTCGCGGAGCCCCTTGGAATCTTTGAAATTTCTGAAAAAAAGTAAAATACCGGGTGCTGGATTAAATCCTCTAAACGATTGTACATTGTTTTCATCCTTTCAATTTTAATTATGGTCCATAATTAATTGCAACGGCAGAAATCATAAAAATAACTTCCATGGCCATGATGGTGATGAAAAGAGGCCATAAAAATTTATACCAGCGATCGACTGGGATGCCCGCTATTCCACAGATGACCACAACCGTAGAAGGCCAAAGCATATTTGCGAATCCGTCACCAAAAGAGAATGCTAGAACGGCAATTTGACGATGGATCCCAATCAAATCGGATAAAGGAGTCATAATCGGCATGGAAATCGTTGCCGCAGCACTTCCAGAAGGGACAAAAAAATTAAGCAGGGTTTGTACAATAATCATTCCGGCGGATGCGGCATAAGGAGATAGCCCCTTAATGGCATATGCCATATAATAGACAACCGTATCAATAATATGTGCGTCTTCTAAAATAACGAGAATTGCATTCGCCATTCCAATGATGAGGGCGGCATATATCATGTTTCTGCAAGCTTCAATAAACGTATCCGCCACTTCAGCGAGCGTAAGCCTGTTTACTAAACCAATGACAATCATCATGATGATGAATACAGCTGATAATTCAGGAAGGTACCAGCCAAATTTCACGGTCCCAGTAACCAAGGTAATAATCGTACAAACAAACAAACCTAAGCTAATCTTATGTGGAACGGTGAATTTTGTATCTGTTAGACCGCCTTGTACAATTCCAGATAAAAAGGGGAATTGTACATTCTTTACAATACTTTTTTCGGGATTTTCTTTTACCATTTTAGCATAGCGCATGACGAAGAATATGGAAATAGACATAAAGACAACAAATGCAATGGCACGAAAGGCAATACCCGAAAAAAGCGGGATGCCGGCAATTCCTTGGGCGATCCCAACAGTAAAAGGATTGGTAACGGCCGCAGCAAAGCCCGTGGTGATACTGACGTAAACAATTGCAACACCAACCAATGCATCATATCCAAGCGCAACTGTAATTCCCATCATGATTGGAATGTAGCCATAACTTTCTTCATACATCCCAAATCCTGCACCCATCGCTCCAAAGACAAGCATAAATACAGGAATAATCAGGCCTTCTTTTCCTTTCATTTTTCTAACGAGTGCGCCTATGCCGCTATTAAATACTCCGGTTTTAGTCAGAATAAAGATAAAACCATAGGCGAAAAAGAGATAAAAAATGATTTCCGCTCCATGCATCATTCCTTTTTGAATACTAATAAACATATTAAAAAAGCTAATAGGTGTTTGGTGCACAGTATGATAAGAGTCCGGTACAACTAGTGATCTTTTCGTAACAGGATCTTCAACCCTATCAAATTCACCTGCAGGAATAATATACGTGAATAAGGCGGTTAAGAGAATAATCATTCCCATAAAGACATAACTATGAGGCATTTGAAGTTTAAATTTCCTTTTGGCTGCCTGCTTATTTGGTTCCAGTAAAACAATTCTTTCCAAAATTAATCAACTCCTACTAAAATATTCATAATATTCAGTTAATTCAAAAAAAGATGGAAGTTAGATTCAAAGATAAAGATCGTTAACCATTATTAAATATTGACCCTGACTATGATAAAATATGGGTCATATACAAAATGTCTAATTAATAATACGTTGTTTCGATTGGAGTTAAACATTATGTCTGAACGGGATTTTACTGTTAGAGATATTATGAAACGGCCTCATTTCTGCGAGGCAAAAATTATTGCAGGGTATAACGGATTAAACCGCCATGTAAAATGGATTCATATTCTCGAAACTAATGAAAATCAAAGTCTCATTGATGGAAATGAGGTAATTCTTACAACAGGTCTGTTTTATAATGGCGATATCAATTCTTGTTTGTCTTTCCTTCAGGAGCTCATTCGGCAAAATGCTTCTGCTCTTTGTATTGAGTTAGGGGCGAATTTTTCATCCATCCCTGGGGAAATGATTGAATTAGCGGAAAGCTATGATTTCCCCCTGATTATTTTTACTAGAAAAGTTAAATTTGTTGAGATTACGAGTGATATACATGCATTATTAATTAATTCTAATGTAAAGGCTTTAAAGGAATTAGAAACATTTCACAAAAAATTATCGCAATTAAATTTACAATCAAAAGGTATTAGCACCATTCTGCAAACCTTTCATCAAATGCTTTCATTAAACATCATTTACTATCCTATAGATGGTGATCCTATCTTTTTACCACAGTTAAATTCAACTGATCAAAAAGAATGTTTAGAGTTATTTAGAATACAAA
This sequence comes from Bacillus sp. MUM 116, assembly GCF_001866655.1. Lineage (GTDB taxonomy): Bacteria > Bacillota > Bacilli > Bacillales > Cytobacillaceae > Neobacillus. Next base: position 4,135 of record NZ_MLYR01000066.1, read on the forward strand.
TCGAGAAATGTTCTATTGATAGTACAGAACAGATGCAAAAAATCGTCAATCCGGAAAACATCATACTTTATCAACCAGTCATTGCGATGGGGCAGTGCCTTGCATATGTTGGTGTATGGATGGTTGAAAGGGAGGCAGATGAATTCATATCTTTATCATTAGATTATACTGTCACTGCCATCGCCCAGAATTTATTACGCCTTCTGTTCATTGAAGAGAGAAATTTCCACGAACAAAATATTCTGTTAAATGACATTTTGAACAACCGTATCCAAGGGGAGGAGCTGCTTCGTACAAAACTTGGCCTGTTCCCAAACGATATGCGTGACTTTTGCTTTTACTGTGGTGTTATGGAATGGGGGTTCCCAAGAGTGAATACAACCTATGAAGATTTAGGTGCCATGCAACAAAGCATTGTTGTTATGACGCGTAATATGATGAAGCGCCATTTCTTTCAAACTGTCATCCTTCCCTTGGGAAACCGGGTGTATTTCCTTGTTTATCAAACGCAAATTGATCGCAAACAAATGCGCCCTATACAGGAACGTATCGGTATAGCTGTAAATCAATTAAAACAAGCAGTTGCAAATTTACTAGAGAATCGGGAAATCTTTATGGGTATGAGTAACCCTGCCCATTTACTCACTCAAGCATATCAAGGTTTTCAAGAAGCAAAACAAGTAATTGAAATCGCAAAAATTACAGAATCAAATCCGAATCCGTTCTATGAAAATATGGGGATTTTTCGTATCCTGTTAAACATGAAAGATGAGCGAACAATCCCTTCATTCATCAATGATTATTTAGGCAAGGTAATTCAATACGACAAGGAGCACGGACACCAGCTCCTTGAAACGCTTAAGATATATCTAAATAATAATAGTTCTAAGCAGAAAACAGCCAAGGAGCTATTTATCCACCGCCAAACTCTGTATTATCGTCTTGGAAAACTGGAAGAATTACTTGGTGACTTAACCAATCCAGAACGGCGGATTTGTATTGAACTTTCGCTGCGGGCCTATGAGCTCAATCGCATGAATTTCTTTTAACACAGCTAGAAGGTACTCCCACGTTTTTAAGGTGGACGAGATGCTTAAATGTTCATTCGGTGTATGACTGTTATAAACATTAGGTCCAATGGATATGGCATCTAAGTCCATCCTTTCTAAAAATAGACCGCATTCAAGCCCTGCGTGAATGGCAATTGATTCGATATTTTCGCCGTATTTTTCCTTATATACCATCTCAAAAAGTGATCTGATTTTCGAATCCGGCTTGTACGGCCATTCTGGATAGTCATAGCCAAAGGTCACTTCGCATCCAAGAATACTTCCAAGCATTTTCATTTCATTGATCATCTTGTCCTTTAAACTTTTTTCAGAGCTTCGAATGAAACTTTCAAAAGTAATGGCTGTATCATGGGTCTGTACGACACCCAAGTTAGCAGAACTTTCTACTAATCCTGGGAAATCAAAGCTCATATTTTCTACGCCGCTTGGTAATAAAATCAATGCTGCAATGGCTTTTTCCGTCGTTTCCTTTGAAAATACTTTCTGACGAGCATCTTCTTCCTTTGTAACTTTAACAAGCACACGTTCCTCAGAGTGCCTTAATTCATTCTTAAGGATTTGGTCCCATTTAGCCACTTCAAATTCTAACTGAAGAACGTTGTGGGGATTAATTAGAACGAATGCCTCGGCCTCCCGGGGAATCGAAGTATCCTTTTTACCGCCAGCCAACCCTGCAAGGTTAAAATCCATTTTCGTAGATAAACTCTGTAAAATCCTGCCTAAAAGTTTGTTGGAATTCCCCTGGCCTTGATTGATATAGAGACCAGAGTGACCGCCTTTTAATCCGCTAATATGAATTCGGCAGAGCATTTTATTTTTTGCCGCATCTTCCCAAATGATAGGGAGCTTAAATGTGTTGGAAATCCCACCGGCACCACTAACCAATAATTTTTCTGATACGTCCGAATCCAGATTGATTAAGATGGTTCCACTTAAAAGGGAGGTGTCTAATTCTCTAGCACCTTTCATGGTCAATCTGCCTTCAGTAGTGAGGACTACCTCAAGATTCGGATGAGGAATTCGCTTAGAACCCAATAATGCAAGAGTGTAGGCAAGGGCAATTCCGCTATTTGCACCTAATGTCGTATCTGTTCCATAAAGCATATCTCCTTCAATTCTTAATTGAAGAGGGTCCTTCGTAAAATCATGTTCAGTATTTTCATATTTGTCCTCAATCATATCCATTGGCCCTTGAATCATTACAGTTGGGGCGTGTTCGTACCCCGGTGAAGCAGGTTTTTTGATAATAATATTTAAAGCCTGATCTTGGATGACTTCTAAATGATGATCTTTTGCAAACCGAACCAAAAAATCACTTATTGCCTTTTCCTGACCAGACCGCCTTGTTATTTTTGAAATTTCAGCAAAATAATGAAAAACGGTAAATTGGGTTAGTTCGTGTAAACTGCTAAACAAGATGGACACTCCTTTATCAACAACCTAAGCCCCTTCATTGTATCAAAAAGGAATAACGCCTTTCATCGTTTATTACAGCTTTACATTCAATTAAGCCTGGCGGACTGCCCTCCCTTCCTTAAATATATGTTATCAGAAGTATCGGACGATTCTAAATGTACAAAATGCTAAAGAAAAAACAGTAAAATTCATACAAAGTGTCAGAATAGAGAAATGAATTTTGTTGTATGAAAAATAAAGTTTTAAAACCGACTTGACTTATAGGAATTGTCAAATTATTATATTATTAATCTATTAGAGAGACAGAAAAGTAAAAAAATTCGGAGCCCTTGATATTTCAATGCGAGGTTTTTGAATTTTATATTTCTTAGTGAGGTGGATATGTTGCAACTTCAGGTATTAAACAGTCCGTTTAGTCAGGAGCAGGCAGAGCTCCTTAACCGTCTTCTGCCGACATTGACAGACCAGCAAAAGCTTTGGTTAAGCGGGTATTTGGCTGCTTCCCAGTTTTCAGTGCCAGGGGCTCAGCCGGCTGCTCCTCAAAATGCCGGTCAGACCATTTCCAAAGATGTAACAATTCTTTATGGTTCACAATCTGGAAATGCGAAAGGTCTTGCTAATAAAGCAGCCAAAACATTGGAAGGAAACGGTTATCTTGTGACAATTTCTTCCATGAGCGACTTTAAACCGAATAATTTAAAGAAGGTACAAAACCTTCTGATTATTGTGAGTACACACGGAGAAGGAGATCCGCCTGATAATGCGATGACTTTCCATGAGTTTCTACATGGCAAACGGGCACCAAAACTTGATGGACTTCAATTTTCCGTACTGGCTTTGGGTGACAGCTCTTATGAATTTTTCTGTCAAACAGGTAAACAATTTGATACCCGCCTCGAGGAACTTGGTGGAACAAGGCTTTATCCACGTTTTGACTGTGATGTCGATTTCGAGGAACCAGCTGCAGAATGGCTTGACGGGGTTCTTAGTAGCCTGAAAGATGCCCAAGGAGCAGGAGCAGCTGAAGCAGCCGCTGCTGTCAGTACGCTGCAAACAACTGAATCCGTATATTCTAGAACCAATCCGTTTAAAGCAGAAGTGCTTGATAACATCAATCTAAACGGGCGCGGTTCTAATAAAGAAACGCATCATCTTGAATTATCACTTGAAGGATCTGGCCTCACGTTTGAACCTGGGGACAGTTTAGGCGTCTATCCTGAAAATGACCCGGCATTAGTTGAGCTTCTTCTTAGTGAATTGAAATGGTCAAAAGAAGACCAAATAACCGTTAAACAAGGGGATGTGCGCACTCTTCAAGAAGCGCTCCAATCATACTATGAGATTACGACATTAACAAAACCGCTTCTTGAGAAAATTGCACCGCTTTCCACAAATGAGGAATTAAAAGAGCTAGTTTCGCAAGGAAATGTAAAAGAATATATCAATGGACGCGATTTACTGGACTTAGTTCGAGATTTTGGTCCATGGGGTAATTCTGCACAGGAATTCGTCTCGATTCTTCGTAAAATTCCAGTTCGTCTTTATTCGATTGCGAGCAGCTTAGCAGCCAATCCAGATGAAGTACATTTAACGATCGGCGCAGTCCGTTACGAATCACATGGACGTGAAAGAAAAGGCGTTGCCTCCACGTTTGTTGCAGAGCGTCTGGAGCCTGGTGACCAAGTATCTGTCTTCGTTCAGCAAAATGAGAACTTCAAGCTGCCGAACTCAGAAACACCAATTATCATGATTGGTCCTGGTACAGGAGTTGCACCATTCCGTTCTTTCATTCAAGAACGTGAAGAAACCGGTACGGAAGGAAAATCATGGCTGTTCTTCGGTGATCAGCATTTCGTGACCGATTTCCTATATCAGACGGAATTGCAAAAATGGCTGAAAAATGGTGTGCTAACAAAGTTGGATGTTGCGTTCTCAAGAGATACAGAAGAAAAAGTATATGTACAGCACAGAATGCTTGAGCAAAGCAAAGAACTTTTTGAATGGTTAGAACAGGGTGCAGTTGTATACATCTGCGGAGATGAAAAACATATGGCACATGACGTTCATAATACATTGATAGAAATTATCGCAAAAGAAGGCGGCTTAAGCCGCGAAAAAGCAGAAGAATATCTGGCTGAATTGCAGCAGCAAAAACGTTATCAGCGTGATGTATACTGAAATGCGTAAGCGCCTTGGGCAGCCCAGACCAGCATAAGACGAGCCGGCATGAAGGTTGCTCTTTAACCTTCTTGACGGATTGGCTTATGACTTGAGGGGCTAGGCGATGGAGCTAGACATACTGAGAGGAGTTTTTTCAAAAATGGTGAATCAAGTTTTAAAAGCGCCAGACGGTAATCCAAGCGATGTTGAGCGAATTAAAATAGAAAGTGACTATTTACGCGGCACGCTGAAAGAAGTGATGCTCGATCGAATCAGTGCCGGTATTCCCGATGACGATAACCGCCTAATGAAACATCATGGCAGCTATTTGCAGGATGACCGGGATCTTCGTAATGAACGTCAAAAGCAAAAATTGGAACCTGCGTATCAGTTTATGCTGCGTGTTCGTTTGCCAGGGGGGGTGGCGTCATCAGATCAATGGTTAGTTATGGATGATCTTGCTGAAAAATATGGAAACGGAACGTTGAAACTGACAACTCGAGAAACTTTCCAAATGCATGGAATCCTAAAGTGGAATATGAAGAGCACAATTCAGGGGATTAACGCTGCCTTGATGGATACAATTGCAGCCTGTGGTGACGTGAACCGGAATGTGATGTGTGCATCTAATCCATATCAGTCCGAAATCCATAGTGAGGTTTATGAATGGGCAAAAAAATTGAGTGACGATTTATTGCCTCGAACCAGGGCGTATCACGAAATCTGGCTGGATGAAGAAAGAGTGGCAGGTACTCCTGAGATAGAAGAAGTTGAACCAATGTATGGTCCGCTCTATTTGCCGCGTAAGTTCAAAATTGGAATTGCGGTACCTCCTTCAAATGATATTGATGTCTTTTCGCAGGATCTTGGATTCATTGCAATAGTGGAAGAGGGCAAACTAATCGGATTTAACGTAGCAATTGGCGGCGGCATGGGTATGACACACGGAGACACCGCAACCTATCCGCAGCTTGCAAAAGTGATTGGTTTCTGTAAACCTAGCCAATTGTATGACATTGCAGAAAAAACGATTACGATCCAGCGCGATTACGGCAACCGTTCTTCCCGAAAAAATGCTAGGTTCAAATATACGGTTGACCGCCTTGGATTAGAAACAGTCAAAAGTGAATTAGAAAATCGCCTTGGCTGGGGTCTTGGTGAAGCCAGACCATATCATTTTGATCATAACGGCGACCGCTATGGCTGGGTAAAAGGAATTAATGATAAATGGCATTTAACTTTATTTATTGAAGGCGGACGCGTTGCAGATTTTGATAATTATAAGTTAAAGACTGCCTTACGGGAAATTGCCAAGATTCATACAGGTGAATTCCATTTAACAGCAAACCAAAATGTAATCATTGCCAATGTATCGAGTCAAAAGAAGAAAAAGATCAACGATCTAGTTGAACAATATCACTTAACTGAAGGAAAGCAATATACGGCATTAAGACGCAGTTCAATAGCGTGTGTAGCTCTTCCAACATGCGGATTAGCTATGGCGGAGGCTGAACGTTATTTACCAAAGCTTATTGATAAAATCGAAACCATTGTGGATGAAAATGGTTTGCGCGATAAAGAAATTACCATTCGAATGACCGGCTGTCCGAATGGCTGTGCCCGACATTCTCTTGGCGAAATTGGCTTTATCGGGAAGGCGCCAGGTAAGTATAATATGTACTTGGGAGCTGCCCATGACGGAAGCCGTCTAAGCAAAATGTACCGTGAAAATATCGGTGAAGAGGAGATTTTAAGGGAACTACGGGAGATTCTTCCGCGATATGCAAAAGAACGCCTGGAAGGCGAGCATTTTGGAGACTTTGTAATTCGTTCAGGAATTATTAAAGCTACAACAGACGGTACAAATTTCCACGATTGAATGAATCAATAATAAATACTAAACTCGAAAATTATGAAACAGAATTTTGAGAATTTTTATAATTAGATTATTGACAAATCCTATGGGTATGGTAGGATATAAAATATAAACAAAATACTCGCTTATCTAGAGCGGCTGAGGGACCGGCCCGATGAAGCCCGGCAACCTACATTCGTAAGGTGCCAATTCCTGCAAAATGGAATCCATTTTGAAAGATAAGGTGTTACTTTGAAGTACAAACGCCTTTTCCAAATGGGGAGGGCGTTTTTTGAAAGGCGGCGAATCAGCTGAAACCATCTGAATGGGAAGAAGTTACTTCACATCTTGAGAAAATGTTGGAAACATTGAATTTCGGATCCATCACACTTGTTGTTCAGGATGGAAAAGTAGTGCAAATAGAGAAAAACGAAAAGGTTCGTCTACAAACCAATAAAAAACGCTGACTAGAAAAACTAGAGGCAGTCTTCACCTTAATTGGTGGCAGACTGCCTTTTTTAAAAAGGCTATTTTCGCATAGATTGTTGTTTTTCGTATAAGTTCATCAACCCGTATAACAAAACCCTTCGTGGCATCTTTTCGTAAGAACATTTGCGAAAATTGCCTAGAAACTTAAGTATTTGACCCTTATTAAGGTCCAGAAGCAACAAAGTTTACGAAAAGAGCCTTTTCTAAAAAAAATACTTAAGGCGGGCAAAATCTAAAAACCCGGCAAAAAATTTTTG
>NZ_MLYR01000067.1 GCF_001866655.1 Bacillus sp. MUM 116
TAAGAACATTTGCGAAAATTGCCTAGAAACTTAAGTAAATGACCCTTATTAAGGTCCAAAAGCAACAAAGTTTACGAAAAGAGCCTTATTTAATGATAAGGCTCATGCGTCCGTTTAGGATTTGCTGCGGACTTTTTAATTGAAAGCAATTTGATTCATTTGAAAAATCAATTTTCATTTCTTCATCAAAGAAAACGGCTTTTGCTTTTTCGATATACACTGGTATGACATTTGTTTCAATTTTGATATCCGTATTTTCTAATTCGGATACAAACCATAATGCTACTACACCATTTACGGCACAGCCACAGCCGTCTGTATCGTATTTTAATTTTAAATAACCCGCTTGGCCTTCTGTTCTGCTATTTATTTTTTCGGCAGCCGCTGCTGTAATTTCTATTTTCATGTTTAAAAGCCCCCTTTATTGTCATATGATGATTGTATCATATGTTTTTTGAAGCTCTTATTTTTCTGCTTAAAGCTTCTCAGCCTATAAAAATAGTATTTAGGGAGTGTTGGGATATGTCAAAAGTTCAAATTAAAGTAAATGACAATGGATCTTACCGAATTACAGGCGATGTCGAATTAATCGACGGCGAGGGAAATGTTTATACTACAAAGCCATCTTTCTCTCTTTGCCGTTGCGGATTATCGAAAAATAAACCTTTTTGTGACGGGTCGCATAAAGGAAATTTCGAGTCTCAAGTCCGGGTCCCTAAAGAGGATTAGGCTCCTTAGAGCGGTTGTTCATCAACCGCTCTTTTAAATTTCACAAGATTACACATCAGTCATCCGAATATCGGCAATTTCACGAATCGGGATACGATGAATGTCTTCAAATCGATCGACGATATGGAGTTTTTGGGTTATTTCGTCCCAGTAGTGGATTTTTCCGATGACGATTTCGTAGTTACGATTCCGATAATGGGTAATCGTGACAAATTGGTCAAACTCAATCGCCTCCAGTAAAATTTCATTCATTAACTCAAGCTGCTGCTCATCCATTTCTTTTCTATTTTCATAACCGTCCTCCTTTACCCAATCCCTTAACAACTTAACATGTTCGGGGAGCATCATCGACGTCCATTTGATTCTTCCGCGGTCACGAATCATCCGCCACTCCTTCTTTCATAAATAATTGCTTTAATTTTACATTTTATGCCCGCCGACGAGTGTGGCTCGATGCTTTGCGGTTCCTGCAGTTGTATAAGAAACAGCGCGCAATAAAGAACCGGCTCCAAAACGGCTGCGAATAGAGTCGACTACATACCCCAGGTCCCGCTTCTTGTATGCATTCATATCAAACAAATCAAGCTGGAGGTCCTTGTCATCAACAATATTGCCGAGTGCAAGCGAAATTTGCCTTACAGTTTTGCCATTATAGTGCTCGTGAAACAATTCAAGACAAACCCGGTAAAGCTCCATCGTCACATTTGTCGGCTGTGCAATCGTCCTTGAGCGGTGGAATCCCCCTCCAAATTCATCCTGGCTGTAACCAATTCCAAGACTAATCGTTCTCCCGGCCTTTCGATGCGTTCTTGTCCTTCGTGCCACTTCCTCACACATTTCTAAAATGACGTGCTTGATTTCCTCCTCCTCTTTATAATCCCTTAAAAGAATTTGACTTTTTCCAAAGCTGATTTGGCCTTCGACAATCGGCGCACCCAACTCGGAAAGATCAATCCCCCAGGCGTGATAGTAAAGCTGATTGCCCATAATCCCGAATTTCTTTTCTAACTTTTCCAAGTCATATCGGGCCAGTTGTCCGACTGTAAAAATGCCCATCCCATTTAACGTTTTTTCAACCCTTCTGCCAATCCCCCACATTTCTCTAAGCGGTGACACCCTCCATAACTTTGCCTGAACATCTTCATATGCCCATTCAGCAATCCCCTTTTTCTTTGCATCCAAATCAAGACAAAGCTTCGCCATTAACATATTTGGTCCAATCCCGATTGCACATGGCAGCTGAAACTCCCGCTCAATATCGCTCTTTATTTTTTGGGCAATCGTATGGGCATCCCCCCAAAGATGGACTGCACCATCCACTTTTATAAAGCTTTCATCGACGCTATACGTATGAATCGCTTCCTTTGGAACATAACGATTGAAAACATTGCTAATCTCTGTGGAAATTCGTAAATAAGTGGCCATTCTCGGCTCGACTACTTGAATGCGCGAATCATTGGGAATCTCGAACAGCCTGGAGCCGGTTTTAATGCCAAATTCCTTTTTCACCCTTGGTGAGGCGGCAAGGATGACACTCCCCTGCCGATCATGATTGCCTGCTACAACCAAATAGCACGAAAGCGGATCTAGACCGAGCATAACAGCCGAACAGCTGGCATAGAAGCTTTTCATGTCCACACATAAAATTTTATTTTGCGGTGCTGTGCTGTAATCGACCATACTCTTCCCTCCACGGATCGAAATACGAACATCAGTTCCTTTATAGTATATTCTATATAGTAAGCGAATATGCGTTCGTATTCAATGGGAATTTAATGACAATTTTCCAATGTGGAGACGGAAAAAAACAGTATAATGGAATTGAGGTGTATGACCGTGGACAAAAAACTGGTAATTAAAATGATTAGAAATTGTTTTAAACAGTACAATGCAGAAGCTGATTCATTGCCAATGAGTGACAAGGAATTAGAGAAGCTTTATTATCAGGTTCTACAGACGAAAACCCTTGAACCTGAGGCGGATTTGTATGAGGTAATAAATGATACAGTGTATGAATTTTTAACAGGGTAAAAAAGAAAAACCGCTGAAAGCAGCGGTTTTTATTTTTGATTAAACGCCTTTTTCCCAAGTCGTTCAAACAGGCTTGGAAAAAGAACATAAACGACACTGCCCATGTTCATCCATCGCGGCAGATTAATCTCTCTCGTTTTCGTCAGCATACTATTGACGACTTTCTCGGCAACGTACTCCGGCTTAAGCATGAATCGCTGAACATTTTTCACATAGGTCCCTTTTTCGTCAGCGATGTTAAAAAAGTTAGTCGCTATTGGCCCGGGGTTCACGGAGGTTACATGAACATTGTAGTCTGCCAATTCCATCCGCAGTGAATTGGTATAACCAAGAACAGCATGCTTCGTTGCCGAATAGACACTTGATTTAGGTGTGGCAATTTTTCCGGCTTGAGAGGCAATATTGATAATATGACCAAAGCGCCGTTCGCGCATTTTGGGCAGCACCATATTTGTGCAGGCCATTAACCCGACTACATTAACTTCAAACATCCCCTTGATTTCATCAATTGTCGCTTCATGGGCCTCACGAAAAATTCCAAAACCGGCATTATTCACCAGGATATCGACAGTAGCAATTTCCACAAAAATCCGTTGAAAAACTTCTTGAACTTTATCGGTATCAGACACATCGAGCTGAAAAATATCCACCTTGATATTGTGTTTCTTCTGTAACTCACTTTGCAACTGCTTTAGCTTTCCGATGCTTCTTGCCAAAAGGACAAGATTGGCCCCGCTTGCTGCAGACAGCTTGGCAATCTCCGCACCGATCCCACCTGAAGCTCCCGTGATGACAATATTTTTTCCCTTCAAATGGTCTCTAACCAACTGATCACCTCATCTGGCCTGAAAAAGAACAGGCTTTGTTTCTTTATTAGTAATTTCACCGATGGAGGATAAATAGTCAAGCTGCCCAACCGTTTCCGATATCGTTAACATGAGCTCACGTTGATAGACAGATGGAAAAAGCCGTTTGCAAATTTCAAAAACACTTAACTGTTCTTCCCGCAGCCAGTTGAGGACGGTTATAGCCCGCTCATGCTGACGGGTAAGCCTTTTTTCAATGAGCTCTTTTAATTCGTAAACCTCTTCCCCATGCCCGGTGTACACAACAGAAATCGGGTAAGATAATAATTTTTTCATCGATTCATTATGCTGCAAGAGCGGCTTTGGTCTTTCGGTTTCGCCAGGTGCAGGCGGCTCAAGCAGCGGATTTGGTGAGATATGGGCTAAAATAAGATCCCCTCCAATTAAAACGCCGTCTTTTTCACGGAAAAGAACAATATGACCTTGAGCATGCCCGAAGGTTTCAATAACTTTCCAATCGCTAAGCCCTGGAGGTGTCATCCCTTCCTGCAGGTGCCCGGTCAGTGAACGGTTACATGAATACTTCAATGTTTTTCGCAAATTCTCAAGAGATGGTAAGTATTCTTTTGGCAGCCCAAATTGATAAAACAGTTCAGTGAAAAATTCCTCCTGCACTTGAAAAAATTCTTTAGTTGGATGAATCCATCTTTCATTTAGCGGGTGGCCAAGAATTTCAATCGAATCAGATAAAAAATCAAGCATGCCGACATGGTCGGGATGATGGTGGGTTAGAATAACCTGTTCAATATCATCAGGGCTTACATGTAAATCAGCCATTTGTTTTTTTAGCGAATTCCAGCATTCTTTCGTTTTTACCCCTGCATCAATAAGCGTTAGCCGCTCTCCTTTAATCAAATAAACATTTACATCTCCGACCGCAAAAGGAGTCGGCAGCGTAATTTTAGCAACTCCATCTTTCCACTCCGTCATTTTAAAACCCCCTTATATTATAGTTATATAGATTTCCGAATAAAAAATATAATTATAAAATAAAGTGTAGCGATTTTTTCAGAAAATGTCATTATTTTCACATAACTTTTTAGAAAAAATAAAAAATTCATGCAATTAAACACTTGACAGACAGGCTGTTTTTCCTTCATAATCACAATTAAAATTTGATTCGTTTAAAGCGATGAATAAGACCAGTAAATGAGAAATGGCGAAAGAGAGTGAAGCTCTAAAGGCTGAAAAGCTTCACCGCCCTCTTGATCATTGAACCTACCTTATGAGCTTTTAGGAAAACCTAACGCAAATCCGGCGTTATCGGAGTCGAGTGAACCCTAATTATTTTTCCATAGGGTCAATGAAGGTGGTACCACGGAAGATAGACCTTTCGTCCTTTACGGATGAAGGGTCTTTTTGTTTTTTCACAATAATTAAGAAGGAGGCGGAACAAATGAAAAAAATGGCAGTAATTGGCGCAGGTTCGATGGCGGAAGCGTTCATTTCGGGGGTTCTGGAAAATGGGGTAATGGAAAGAGAAAATATTTGGGTAACAAATAATTCAAATAAGGAGAGACTGCAAAAGCTCCGCAATCGCTATGGAGTAAGTGCTTCTTACGATATGAGTGCTCTTTTTGCAGGAGCTGATATTGTGGTTTTAGCAATGAAGCCAAAGGATGCCGCAACCGCGATTACTAAGATTCGCGAATATTTAACAGAGCAAATGCTGGTGATTTCGGTTCTGGCCGGGGTTTCCATCAATACCATTGAGGTTTTGGCTAAAAAACCAATGGCGGTTGTAAGATCGATGCCAAACACGTCGGCAACGGTCGGATTATCCGCGACTGCCATTGCAGTCAATGAACGTGTATCCAATCAGCAAATGGAAATGACGAAAAAGCTTTTCAACACAGTTGGATTAACTACAATTGTTGAAGAGGAACATCTTGACGCTGTAACGGGTCTTTCAGGAAGCGGCCCAGCCTATATTTATTATCTGATTGAGGCAATGGAAAACAGTGCAGTAGAAATCGGGTTAAATAAGGAAACGGCTCAGGAGCTAATTGTACAAACGTTAATCGGAGCCGCAGAAATGGTACGGAAGTCAATCAAACCGCCTGTACAACTGCGCAATGATGTAACAAGTCCAGGCGGAACGACAGAAGCCGGTATTCGGGTTCTTGAGGAAAATGGTGTGCAGCAGGCATTTATTGAGTGCATCAAGGCAGCCACTGCCCAATCCAAAAAAATGGGGAAAGCACTAAGCGCTCAGCTGGAAACGGCAGAACAGCTGTTATAAATTGGATGTTTCTCGACAGTTCTTATAAAATATAAAAAAAGGACTGGGAAGTGTCATACATGTTAACCGCGTTACTTACATTGGGGATTCTTGTTTGGATAGCGTTTATCTTGGATGCCTGTATCGGTTTAAGAAAATTGGACTCTCTAGAAAATGAGACGGGTCTGGTAGACGGGCCGTTATTGACCGTCATAGTGGCAGCAAGAAATGAAGAAAAACAAATAATGTCAAGTATTCAAAGTCAATTGCAGCAAACCTATGAAAATGTTGAATGGATTTTGGTAGACGACCGTTCGACAGATGCCACTGGAAAAATCATGGATGGGCTGGCCGTCGAAGATCAACGAATAAAGGTCATCCATATACAACAATTACCGGAAGGCTGGCTTGGGAAAAACTATGCCTTATATACAGGTGCAAAACAGGCTTCCGGTAAATGGTTTTTGTTTACAGATGCAGATGTTCACTATGAAAAAGAAGCTTTCGCTAAAGCGCTTCATTACTTTGAAAGAAATGGACTTGACCATTTAACCGCAGCACCGAATTTAAATGCCAATCGCTTTTGGCTTAAGTCATTTGTAGCATTTTTCATGTTTGGATTTTCCTATTTTAAACGGCCTTGGCAGGCGAATAACCCCAAATCCAAAATTGGTACGGGAATTGGCGCCTTTAATCTTGTTTCTCAAAAGGCATATGAAGCGTTCGGCACACACGAACGGATTAAAATGCGGCCGGATGATGACCTTCAATTGGGAATGAAAATGAAAAAGGAAGGTTTTTCGCAAAGGATTGTCACCGCCCTTTATTTAATTGAGGTTGAATGGTATGGTAGTTTGAAGGAGGCATTCGTCGGGCTAGAAAAAAATACCTTTGCGGGGTTGAATTACCGTATCAGTATGGTGTTTTTAGCGATTTTCGGAATTCTTTTGACCCACTTCCTCCCCTTCTTTACCATTTTCTCGAGCAACCAAACGATTTCCCTTCTAAGCCTGGCAAATATTTTAACGAGCGGGATTCTTTATGTAATGGTGATAAAGAGAATGACTTTATTTTCTCCTTCCCTATTTTTTGTTTTTCCAATCACTGCTTTATTGTTTAGTTATTCGATTATCCGAGCCAGCCTTTTAACTTTTAAGCGAGGCGGCATTGTTTGGAGAGGAACAAAGTATAAATTAAGTGAGCTAAGGGAAAACGACTAATTAAATAAAAAAGTGGATTCGATGAAACCATTCGAATCCACTTTTAAAAGACATATATGGCTACTGTTTAGAGACTACGATCATTTCCATTATCCGATAGAAAAGTCTTTAATGCTTGGCTGTTTTTCTCAAAATCGATTTTCAAAACGGCCCCTACGTCTGCACGTTCATCTATATAAGAATTATTTACAGGTATTCTTAAAGTCTCCATCTTTTCAGAATTTCCGGTAATTAAACCTTTACCAATTGATAGCATGGTTCCTGTATCTACATTTGTATCTATATAAGGATCCGCCATTCCAAGTAACTTTGGAAGTTGAACAAGATTATGAATAGAAACAGCTTGGTCCTTAATCTTTGTTAATGCTTCTTGCTGCCGTTCTACACGTCCAAAATCACTTAAGCGATCGTGGCGAAAACGTACATATCCTAACAATTTCTTTCCATGCAAGACTTGTTTGCCCGGCTGTAGAGTCATACCAATCCCATAAGACATTTTATATGGGATGTCCACTTCTATTCCTTTTGGTGCCACGATATCTACCATTTTCGAAAATCCATCAAAATCAACAACAGTATAATAATTAATATCAATGCCAAAGTTTTCTTTAATGGTTTGCCGAACGAGTTCAGGCCCTCCAAATGCAAAAGCAGCATTAATTTTTTGTTTTCCGTGACCTGGAATATCAACATATGTGTCCCTCATAATAGAAGCAAGTTTTAATTGATGAGATTTTTGATTATAATGGGCAATCATTAACGTATCTGAACGTGCATGGTCTTCGCCTCTAGAATCGCTTCCAAGTAATAGAATATTAATTTCACCATATTGCGGCTCAGGGCCATTGAATGGGTTGAATATTTTCCCATCATTCTTATACTTACCATTGCTTGCCTCAGATAATCCTTCATTATATTGATAAATACAATAAACAACCACCGTCAAAAATAATAAACTAACTATAAACAAAATATTTCTAAGCCATTTTCGTTTACTTTTCTTTTTTTCTCTTGTTTGCATCTTAAAGTATCACCTGTCATTTAAATTATAACCTTACCAAAAAGTCTATTCTTTCTAAATTTATGATTATAGCAGGTTCAAAAAGTCTCAATCTTTTAAAAGTAATTTGATAACAATTTGCACCGCAATAACGTCGTCTAAATAGCCGATTGGAAATATGTAATCTGGGATAACATCTACTGGCAAAATAAAATATAGTAATGCACTTCCAATTAAGGCAAGTTCCTTTGGAGACCCCTTCCTAAGACTAAATTTCTCGTACATATCCTTTAACTGACTAATAAATGGCCCTATTCTGCCTACTTTCCGGAGCTTCTCCTCAAAGCCATTAAGTATAGTTTCACGACCCTCTTCCGTTTTTGTATATTGCTCATAATTTGCCAAATGTTGTTCAACACTTGCAATTGTAAATTTTTTATCATATAACTTAGATGATTCCAGAAGATTTTGAATGCTGTCTACAGACATATGAATATCTGATTGATACAATTCCTGCTTCAGTTCAATTGAAAAACCTGCAGCTGCAAAAAAATCAGTGATGGGAACATTAAGACATTCTGCAAACTTTTGTAAGTGCTCGGGACTTGCTTTCCGTTTACCATTTATGATTCTTGAAATCGTAGCCGGATCGATTTCAGTGAGTCTGCTAAGCCTCCGCATTGATAAGGACTGTTCCTTCAATAATTCTTTTAACAACAAACCTACATTATTTTCTTTAATGCCTTTAGACATTTCGATTCCTCCTTTCTTAATGAGGATGATCAAATTTGTCAAATTAAACAATTAAATTCACAAATTAGTGATTAGTAAAATGATACTTTTTATATTGACGTTTTGTCAACAGTTTTATAGGGAAGAATTAGGTTTTGTTAAATAGATTGCCTATTTATCATCACAAAAGACCCATTGAATAAAATCAATAGGTCTTCCTTGTAAACATAAACTAATAAAGGGATTTTCATTTTAGGTTGTCTTTGAAATACGATCACTCTAGACTTCTACCAGCCTCGGCTGGCACCGCCTCCACCCGAGCTTCCGCCTCCGCCACCTCGGGAACCTCCTCCACCCCTTCTTGAGGAATTGGATAAGAGATTCAGAATCAAGAATGTAAACGTTCCGCCAAAAAATTTAAAATCTAATGTAATTAAAATGATCGTACCAATAGCGATTAAAATTAAAGTAAAAGTACTAAGGGGGGACTTGGCAGCTGTTGGTTTCTTCAAGGTAACGGTATTTCCATCAGCAACCTTGTATTCCTTTAACACCTCGTTATACACGGCTTTATACGTGTTGACGATTGCTGCTCCAGTGTCTCCCGCTTTTAAAAAAGGAATTGCATAAGTATCGAGAATACTGCCTGACTTCACATCTGTTACTGCTCCTTCAAGCCCATAACCGATTTCCAATCGTATTTTTTTCTCTTTTAATGATACAACAATCAAAATACCGTTATTCTTATTCTTTTGACCGAGACCATATTTTCTAAATGCCGCGTTAGAAAAACTTGCGATATCATTTCCATTTAAACTATTTACAGTTAAAACGCCTATTTGCGCAGTAGTTAAGTCTTCTAGCTTCCTGCCAAGGGTTAAAAGCTGCGCTTTTTCATCCTCGCTCAATACATTGGCATGGTCTTGAACATAAATGTCTCCTACTCTGGCAGGAACATTAACTTCCGCTTTAGCTGCTATACTAAATTGGAATAAAAAAACGAATAGGAAGACCAATGAGACAATGCGTCTCATTGGTCTCATTGGTTATTCCCTCCAAAATCTACATTTGGTACAACTTTATCTTTTTCATCTACTTGGTAATAGTCTTTCTTCTCAAATCCAAACATTCTGGCAAGTATCACACCAGGGAATTTTTTAATTTTTTGATTATAGATTGTCACCGAATCATTATAATCTTTACGCGCTACAGAAATTCGGTTTTCGGTTCCTTCCAGTTCATCCATTAATGCTTTGAAGTTTTCATTAGCCTTTAAATTAGGGTAATTTTCAGCAACAACTAATAATCTGCTTAAAGCTCCCGTTAATTGAGTATCCGCTTTCGCCTTATCTGCAGGAGTTTTTGCCCCCGCTAATTGAGCACGAGCACTTGTGACAGAATCAATAACTGCTTTTTCATGCGCAGCATAGCCTTTAACAGTGTTGACCAAATTGGGAATTAAATCGGCACGCCGTTTTAATTGATTGTCTATTTGTGACCATTTATTATTTACAATTTCTTGTTCCGTTACAAAACCATTGTAACTGCTCACTAGATAGAATGCCACGACAACAATGATACCAATCGTAAGCAAGAGTCCTTTCTTTTTCATCGTAAGTCACTTCCTTTTAAAAAAAATAATTTTATTAAACTTTAATATTTATGACTAAACGATACTGTTGTTATTTTATCAACAATATCGCCAATTTATGATGTTTTTATAAAATTGAAAAGGCTTTTTAACTATCAAAATACAAAACAAAAAAAGCATTTGTCCATGATAGTTGCTGAGGTTAATGAACAATTGCCCTTTTATATATGAGTTTATCATCTCTTTTTAGCATACTGCCCTGCTTTTTATCGTAAAATATAGAAATAGCAAATTTCCACTCCTAAACTAGAAAAATGCTGTAAACGCTATAACTAATATAATTATACCGCTTATTATGGTTCCAAATTGACCTACAGTAAATGAACCAATCCGAATATCGGCTAATTTAGATCCTAAATTCACACCCGCCCACACACTGACGATACTTCCTATTGCAGCTGTTAAGGAAATTGCAAGCGGTGAAAGACCAAGTAAACCTGCACCGAGTCCATTGGTAAGTGCATTCGCTGATAATGCAATGCCAAGAATGATCGCCTCTCCCCAGCCAATTTCGCCTGACTTATCGACATCTGCAGCCTCTGGATTTCTTAGTATCCCTTCAATACTTTTAGACTGTTGATCATGCTCAGTATTCATTTTTGAAGCTGCTTTTTTACGCGGAACTGCCAATAAAATGATACGAATACCTATAATAAATAGTAAGACCGCTCCAAAAATCACTGGGAGCATTCCGGGAAGAATCTTTGAGAGCCATAGTCCAAATGATATTCCTGCAATACTCATGAGAAAACAAATAATCCCAATCAAAATATTCGGGCCTAAACGAATTTGTATCTTACGAATACCATAAGAAATTCCTACTCCTAAATTATCTATACTTGAGGAAACAGCAAATGCCAAAATAATAAGCCACGCCAATGTAAACACTCCTTTTATTTTTTTACATTGTATTGACCGAATTGACTAAAAGTGCCTGTTCATTTCAATAATGTTGATAAAATGTCAACACTTTATGAATTCTTTGCAAAGGAGTGGTTTTGATGACAATGGAAAATGAAAAACAACACCTAGGAATTCTGATAAAATCATTATTAAAGGAGCGTTCGCTTTCGATGAGAAAGCTGAGTAATCTAACCGGAATTGATACGGCAACCATTTCGCGAATCGTAAATAATAAACAAAAGGCAACGCTCTCACATCTTCAATTGTTTGCACAACACTTAGGGATTCCAGTTGCAAAATTACTTCAGTCTGCGGGGTACAAAATTGATACAAATGAACAGAACACTTCACCTGATATTTTTAATTCCCTTAATTCCATACAAGAAATTCTTGTCTCTTCCAATCTTTTAAACGATCAATTCAATATAGAGCATATTTATCAGGAATTGGCCAAGTATGAACAATTTGCCCTGACGAAAGAAGGAGAGCAGAAGATATTTGAGGAGTTTGAGACAAAGGTGGAGCAAGTTAGGGGAGCTGGCCCCTTTATTAATGAATTGAATAAAATGTACAAGAGTTTCAGTGAGGAAAATGTTCTAACAGAAAAGCGCAAAATACTCGGCAGTGTGCTTTTATATTTTATTTTATCCACAGATATTATCCCTGATTATGTATTTCCATTTGGTTATTTGGACGATTGCCTAGCTGTTCAAATTGGCTTAGAGCGACTTGCAAAATTTGAAGACACCAATTAGAGAACCTGATCACAGTGAATTAACACTTGACCTTTATAAAGTCAGCTCGAAAAAACACACAATATAAGAGAGGAGCCTACCCTGTTCTTTCACAAAGAGTGGGCAGGCTATTTTAACTGCTTGCTAAAGATGAAGGATTATCTTTGCCATAGTAAAATAAATAATTAGACCCGTTCCATCGACTAAAGTCGTAATAAAAGGACCTGAAACAACTGCAGGATCAATTTTCAACTTATGCAAAATCATCGGTAAAATGGCTGCCACCATCGACGCCCAAATGACAATAAATAAAGCGGAAATGGCTACCACTAAGGCAGTATTCATATTGACACCAAGAAAAAATGCCCGTATTAGCGCAAAGGCTCCCATCGATATTCCCAAAAACAATCCAGTTGTTACTTCCTTTCTAAACACTTTGAACATATCCTTAAATTGTATTTCTCCAACAGCTAAGGCACGAACTAATGTTGTCACCGTTTGTGACCCTGTATTACCACCTGTTCCAATAAGCAAAGGCACAAAAAACGCTAAAGCAATTTGTTCCGAAAGAGTATTTTCATAATGTCGGAGCACGGAACCTGTATATGCTTCAGCAACAAATAAGATTAACAGCCAACCGATTCTTTTCCTAAAAAGATTCCAAAAGGAATTTTTAAAGTACGGTTCATCTAAAGGCTGGCTTCCCCCAAGCTTTTGAAAATCTTCTGTAACTTCTTCATGTATAACATCAATCAAATCATCAACGGTGAGAATACCAATCATTCGGTGATGATGGGCCACTACCGGTATCGCCACAAGATCGTATTTCGATAAAATATTAGCAGCTTCCTGTTGATCGACATCAACAGAAACTGATATAACGTCTCCTTGAACAATTTCTTCTAATATTGTCCCCGTTTTTGCTAAAATAATTTCCTTTAATGAGACAACACCAACAAGTTCTCCCCTGCCCCCTAACACGTAAAGATAAGAAACAATTTCCGCTTCATTGCCAACTTTTCTAATATGTTGCAATGCTTGGTCAACCGTCCAATTTATACGCACAGCAATATAATCGACGTTAGCTAATCGTCCTGCAGTATTCGGCTTATAATTCATTAGAGTATTAATTTTTTCCCGATAATCGTCAGGTAAAAACCCCATCAATTTTTTTGCCTGATTCGGGTGAATGGCTAGAAATAAATTAACTATAGTATCACTAGACATTTCATTCAAAATCTCAGAGGTTAAATGATCCTTTATTCGATGCAATATCTTATACTGCAATTCCGGCTCTAAATACTCTAGAATTTCCGCCCCTACTGGAATAGGGACTAAGGAAATGAACAATAATTGTTCCTCTCGTTCTAATTCACTTAGCATTGCAGCAATATCAAAATGCTGAAAATGTGATACGAAATCATTTAAAAGTTCTTGATTTTTTTCCAGTAGAATCGTTTTCATTTCTTGAATCATGTTTTGTTCCATCAGATTTACCCCCAATTCGTTCATTCAGAAGGGCTAAAAGGATTTATTTTTTCAGTGAAATCGATAGACAAAGTCTGAAAATCCCCCATAGTCCCTATATATGCTTTTATCAATATCATTTGTATCAGATCCTTCGTCCATCGAAATCACCTCCTAAATATTTATAAAAATAGTTTGCACATAATTGTTGATAAAACAAAAAATAGCCTTTATTTCTCAACAAGAAGAAATAAAGGCTATTTTTGCACACACAAAAATACCATCAATACTGATCAAAAAAAAATCAGCCCGATATGGCCTCCACAGTTCCCTCGTTGAGCTTTAGCACTGTATAGCATAGGTACAAATACCAGCTACATTAAAAAAGACCTTTTCCGATCTTTCCTGTTGACCCATTGGCGTCTCTCGACATTTTTGGGCAGCAGCATTTCTCTATACAGGAGCCTCACCTAACAGAATAAAAAGAGTATATTCAACCACATACAATATATGCACGATTTAAAAATATGTCAATGAAAAATTAACACTAACAGAATTAAGGTAAGTGCAGAATTTTTCAAAAAAATCCGGTGTTTGGTATACTATAAAAAGTTTAGATAATCGAAATGGAGGAATTCTAGTATGACAGCAAAATTATTCTCATCCTATACAATTAAAGGAATTACGATAAAAAATCGTATTGTCATGTCTCCAATGTGCATGTATTCGAGTCATAATGAAGATGGTCATGTTCAAAACTGGCACCGGACTCACTACACAAGCAGAGCTGTTGGCCAGGTTGGACTGATTATTGTGGAAGCTACTGCCGTTACTCCACAAGGCCGCATTTCCCCTCAAGATTTGGGAATTTGGAGCGACGAGCATGTTGAGGGGTTTAAGGAATTAGTTGACCTTATGAAAGAGCATGGAGCCAAAACAGGAATACAGCTTGCCCATGCAGGCAGAAAAGCCGTTTTAGAGGGAGAAATTCTTGCTCCTTCAGCACTTGCTTATAATGAAAATAGTAAAACACCTAAGGAAATGACCGTGGCAGAAGTTGAAGAAACTGTTGAAGCATTTAAAAAAGGTGCGGAACGGGCAGCAAATGTCGGCTTTGATATCATCGAAATTCACGGAGCACACGGATATTTGGTTAATGAATTTTTATCACCGCTTTCTAATCAACGAACAGACGAATACGGCGGTTCGGCTGAAAACCGCTACCGTTTCCTTCGTGAGGTGATTGATGCTGTCAAATCTGTATGGAATGGCCCTTTATTTGTAAGAGTTTCTGCACACGATTATAACGAGGAAGGCTTAACGCCAGAGGATTATGTAACCTTCAGTAAATGGATGAAGGATCAAGGCGTTGACTTAATTGACGTTAGTTCTGGTGCAGTTGTACCTGCTCGTATTAATGTTTACCCTGGTTACCAAGTAAAGTTTGCTGAAGAGATTAAGAATGGAGCAGATATTGCTACGGGTGCGGTTGGGTTGATTACTTCCCCTCTTCAAGCTGAAGAAATTTTGCAAAATGACCGGGCCGATTTAGTTTTCTTAGCCCGAGAACTGTTGCGTGATCCTTACTGGCCTAGGACTGCAGCCAAAGAACTGGGGGCAGAGATTGAAACACCGGTACAATATAAACGGGGCTGGATATAAATAGGTAGAAATGTCCTTCATAGGCGGGATGAAGGACATTTTTTATGTCCGAAAGTTATTTCAAAGGTATGTTGATTTCTTTAAAATCCTCCGCAATATCGGTATTCGGAAAAATCTCTCGAGCCTCTTCCACTAATTCCCTTGAAGCTTGTCGATCATAACGGGAACTGATATGGGTCAAGCAAAGCTGTTTGCAGCCAGACATTTTCGCAATTTTCGCTGCCTGATGTGTTGTGGAATGAAAATAATCATATGCTAGCTTCTCATCTCCTTTTGAGAAGGTAGCTTCGTGTACTAACAGATCCGCATATTCCGCTAAAGAAATCGCCTTTTCGCAGTACCTAGTATCTCCCAAAATCGTTACAATTCTCCCCTTTTGAGGCGGCCCAAGGAAATCAGCCGGGTTAATCGTTCTTCCGTCTTCAAGCGTAACCGTTTCCCCTTCCTTAACCTTTTTAAAAATAGGTCCTGGACGAACCCCAATCTCCACTAATTTATCCGCCAACAATGTCCCAGGCCTGTCCTTTTCAACAATTCGATACCCATAGGAAGTAATCCCATGGTCTAAAGCATTTGCTTCTACAATAAACTGTTCATCCTCAAAAATAATCCCATCCTCAATCTCAATAACCGTTATATTATATTTTAAATAGGTTTGGCTAACAGAAAGACTCACATCAATAAATTCCTTAATTCCCTTTGGACCATATACAGTTACTTCCGATTCTCCCCCTTGAAAGGAGCGGCTTGATAAAAGCCCAGGCAATCCATAAATATGATCACCATGAAGATGGGTAATAAAAATTTTTTCAATTCTGCGCGGTTTAAGTGAAGTATGTAAAATTTGATGCTGGGTTGCTTCTCCCACGTCAAATAACCAAATGCTTCCCCGCTCTTCCAGTAATTTTAAGGCAATGGATGTAACATTGCGAAACTTTGCCGGCATTCCTGCACCCGTCCCTAAGAAAAAAATATCCACTTTTAGTAAACTCCTTACCATTATGTATTAGCTTTAATATAGCACAAATGAGGCATCGAAAATAAATGGTTAATTTACATGATTGCTTTTTATTTGCGAATCATAAAGGAAACAGCTAAAATTTAATACTTGGTAAGACACCTTAATTTTTAACCATACATACTGGAAATGAGGTATTATAAGTGGAACATACTGGAAGCACATCTTCACTCATTATGATTTTTGGTGCAACCGGCGATTTAGCAAAAAGGAAATTATTTCCTTCGCTGTACCGGTTATTTGAAAAAGGACGTTTATCCGATCAATTTGCTATTATTGGGGTGGCAAGAAGATCGATTTCAAATGATGAATTTCAACAATCCGTAAAAGAATCTGTTCTTTCCGCTTTGGGAAGAGATACAAATATTGATGAATTTATTTCACATTTTTACTATCAAGCACACGATGTACAGGATTCAAGTTCATACATTGCGCTAAAAAAATTGGCAAATGAGATTGATGAGCATTATAAGTTGGAAGGCAACCGAATTTTTTATCTCGCCATGGCTCCTGAATTTTTTGGCCCGATTGCCCTGCATTTAAAATCTGACGGGTTAACCGATGTTAAAGGATATAAACGGCTTGTTATTGAAAAACCGTTCGGTCATGACCTTGAGTCTGCAAAAGAATTAAATAAACAAATCAGGACAGCCTTTTCCGAGGAAGAAATTTATCGGATTGACCACTATCTTGGAAAAGAAATGGTCCGAAACATCGAAGTAATCCGTTTCGCCAATGCCATTTTCGAACCATTATGGAATAACCGCTATATTTCCAACATACAAGTTACATCAAGTGAGACACTTGGGGTTGAGGAGCGGGGCCGCTATTACGAAAATAGCGGTGCCTTACGTGACATGCTCCAAAACCACATGCTGCAAATGGTAGCCCTTCTTGCGATGGAACCACCTATCAAGCTTACAACGGATGAAATTCGTTCCGAAAAAGGCAGAGTATTTAGAGCTATTCGTAAGGTAGAAGGAGAAGAAGTGAAGGATTATTTTGTTCGCGGGCAATACGGTGAAGGAGAAATGGACGGAAAAAAAGTTCCAAAATATCGTGATGAACCAATGGTGGACAAGGATTCAAATACAGAGACTTACGTAGCAGCAAAAATCATGATTGATAATTTCCGCTGGGCTGGAGTTCCTTTTTACATCAGAACAGGTAAAAGACTGAAAGTGAAATCCACCAAAATTGTCGTTCAATTTAAAGATATACCAATGAATTTATACTACCAAACCGAGAAAATGTTAAATCCTAATCTCCTTGTTATCCATATACAACCGGAGGAAGGAATTACATTACATTTAAATGCCAAAAAAGCAGGCGGACATCTTGATGCTCAAGTGGTGAAATTGAGCTTTGCCAATACGGGAATTCATGCAATGAATACTCCGGAAGGATATGAAAAGCTTTTATACGACTGCATGCAGGGAGATGCAACAAACTTTACCCATTGGGATGAGGTAGCCTATTCCTGGAGCTTTGTTGATAAAATCTCAGAAGCCTGGAAAAATAGTAAGGATGAAAGTTTTCCTAACTATGCATCGGGTTCAAGAGGTCCTGATGCAGCAGATCAATTATTAGAAAAAGATGGTTTTTCCTGGTGGCCAGTTACAGAGCTGGAAGTAGAAACCTGCAACTAAAATACAATTTTAAAAAAGCTCCGTTTTGGTTATAGCAAAGCGGAGCTTTTTTGTATTTCGGAAAGTAAAAATTTTGTAGGTCGAAATTTAAATATTAAGTCAATTTCCGACAGAATATTCAGTAGATTAAAATTACAATAGAATTGCATTAAAATTTAATGAGAAAACCGGAGGTGAATTGATATACATAGGTAAAATTTAGAGATTTAATATTCAATTATTCTAAAAACTATTAAAAGGGCGGATGGAAAAATGAAGAAAAAGAAAGCGGTTGCAAGTCTTTTGACAATAGGTTTGTTTACAACTACGATTCCTTTTACTGCAAGTTTTGCCGATGGACCAAAATGGACGAATGTCAATGTGTATGAAGAACAAGATGGAAGTAAGTTTAATAGTGAAAACTATGATTTTGTTAAATTTTCGCAAATTGGAACTAAGTTAAAAGATATTGAAAAACAATCAAACCGAATAAAGGTTGAGGTACGAGGAACTTCGGCAAAAGGACATCCTCTTTATGTCGTAACAATTGCCGATCCAACCACTCAAGGGAAATTTGGAAAAATCCAGGCCTTAAGAAAACAAATGTTTAAAAATCCAGGAAAAGCGCAGGACTGGATTGCTAATAATTCTGATTTTAAAGTTCCGATTATGATTAACGGTTCCATTCACGGGACAGAATTCGCAGGAAGCGATGCCATTCTTCAATTAATTGAACGCTTTGCCACACAAAATGACCAGGAAACGAAAAACATTTTAGCGAATAATATTCTTATATTTAATGTAGTGCAAAATCCTGACGGACGTGTCGATGCTACACGTTTTAACGGTGAGGGAATTGACTTGAACCGTGACTTTATTACCCAGTCTCAGCCGGAAACTAGAGAAACCGCGGAGCTTATTAAAGAATGGAATCCAATGGTATTCCTTGATACACACGGTTACGTAAAAAATTACGCACCAAATCGCCAAGGATTAATCGAACCTTGTACGCCTCCTCATAACCCTAACTATGAATATGATCTTTACAACAAGTGGGCTTATAAACAGGCTGAAGCGATGGAAGCGCAAATTATGAAAGTAAAGGATCAATTCGTAGGAAGTACCCCAACTAATAGTAACTTATATAAAAACATGCAAGGTGTCTATATTCCGCAGCGAAATGATAAAGACGGCTGGGATGATTATCCGCCAATTTTCACACCAATGTATGCAATGTACCATGGGGCTTACGGTCATACGTTAGAAACGCCAACGAATGATTGGGATGGTGTCCGTTGGATGTATAATGCCATTATCGGGGCGCTAAATTTTGCAACGGAAAACAAACAAGCGATGATTACGGACCAAATTGAAATGTTCAAACGCGGAATTAACTTTGATCATCCTTTCCATAAGGACGGTTTCTTCCCAAAAGCTTATATTCTTCCGGCTAATGAGAAAGACCCAACGATAACAAATAAAGCAGTCAATCATTTAATCAACAATGATATTGATGTTCTTCAATCACCAAAAGCATTTACTGTTGATGGAAGAACCTATCCGAAAGGGACTTACATTGTGATGATGGATCAGGCGAAAGCCGGCTTGGCGAACACTATGCTATGGGATGGGGAAGACATTACAAATGATATTGGTGCCATGTACGATATTTCAGCATGGAGTCTGCCTGAACTGTGGGGCTTTGAAGCGGTGGCGACACAAAGCTCTATTAATGTGACGACCACAAAAGTGAACAAAATCAGTGAACAAGGTTCCATTTCTGGTAAAGGTCCATTCTTGATTCCAAACAGTTCGGTTAAAGCTATTAATCTAGTAAATACACTAATCCAACAAGGGTTGGAGGTCAAACGTGATGAAAGCGGGAACTTCTACACAGAAGCAACTGCGAATAAGATCTCCGCTGCCGTGAAAGAATCCGGATTGCAAATTGAGAGTACTGCAAAAGTACCAGCCGATGCTAGCGTCTTATCGAGCTTAAAAGTAGCTATTTTCAAGGATGGAGGAATTAGTAAAGTTCAGTCCCACAGTGGCACAAAGCTTGCACTGAAACGACTAGGATTTGACGTGACAGAAGTAACCCCAGTTGAAGTTGCCGAAAACGGTCTAAGTGGATTTGATGTTTTTGTGTATAGCGGATCATCTAGCTTAATTAGTGTCATCACGAGTGCTTCAAACAAGGAATTTGGAGTGCAAGACAAGGCGCAAGAAACGAAGCTGCGCGCGAACATTGTCGACTTTGTGAACAAAGGCGGTAAATATATTGCAGTAGGATCAACAGCCTCACAAGCAACGAATACCCTCGGTCTAACAGATGACACCGTTAATGTTGGTGGTTCTGATAGCAATGGAATTGTGAAGGTAGATTACGAAGGTACTGGTTTAACAGCTGGTTATGGTAAGGATGACTTCGGTTTTGTCTATCGTCCAGTTTGGTATACAAATACTGGAAATGATAAAGTTGTTGCCAAATATGCCAACGCGAATGATTTCTTTGTTGCTGGTCACTGGAGAAATAACCAAAATGCAAAAGGTCAGGCCGTAGTAGTAAAAGAACAGAATAAAGACGTTACCTTGATTGGACTTGAAGCAGGCTTCCGTGATCATACTGATTACCTTTTCCGTCTCCTATCCAATACAATATTTGAAAAATAAGAATTTCAAAGCTCCGCTTTGTTTTCACCACCAAAGCGGAGCTTTTATTCTTCTTTATGCTTTTCCGGAAACGACCGTAAAAAATCCTTATTAAAGCTTGTCGCGGTTCCTATTTTGTGATTGGGGTCAATTGGTTTTTGCGAAGAAGCAGTCTCAACGATATGTTTTCCGTACTTTTCCTGAAGGACCGAAATCGTCTTAAGCAATGGCTCCTTCTTCGCCTCCTTTTCATAGGAAAACAAATCAAGCTGCTTATAAGCCTCTTCTTGGTCTAGTAAATCAGATCCGGTAATACCTAATAACCTTACAGGATCTCCATTCCAATGCTTGATAAATAACTGCTTTGCAGCAGTCGAAATTTCCTCTTTTTGGCTAATTGGATTTGAAAGTTTTTTACTTCTGGTAATCGTCTTTCGATCTTTAAAACGAATCGTAATCCCCAAAGTAGATGCGAGGACGTTTTTACGCTTTAATCTGACTGAAACCGTTTCTGCTAATGAATCGAGAACATGGAATAACTCTTGCTGATTACTAATATCCCTTGGAAGTGTTGTAGAATTGCCAATGCTTTTAAAATCGGCAACCGATTCTGGATCAACCGCCCTGGAATCAATTCCATTCGCACGATCTTTGATGCGAAGACCATTTATCCCTAACAAGTTTTTTAGCTGAACCTCATTCCCCATTGCCAAATCGCCAATGGTATAAATGCCAATCGTTGTCAGCTTTTCAGCAGTCTTTTTGCCGACACCGTGCATCTCATTTGTATTTAACGGCCAAAGAACAGATGGGATATCCCGTTTACGAAGAATCGTAATTCCCATTGGTTTTTTCATATCAGAGGCCATTTTCGCTAAAAACTTATTGGGGGCAATCCCAATGCTGCAGGGCAAATCTAGCTGCTCTTGAATTCTTTTTTGAATACTTTCAGCAATTTCAATCGGGCTCCCAATTTCATATGACTCCGTAATATCCATATAGCCCTCATCAATCGAAACAGGTTCAACAAGTTCAGTATATTGTCTGAGAATTTCAAACATGCCCATGGAAGCAGCGCGGTACCGCTCGAAATTAGGGGATTTTACAATCAGCTGTGGGCAAAGCTTTTTAGCCTCCCAAAGCGGCATCGTCGTTTTCACGCCAAATCTCCTTGCTTCGTAGCTGCAGGTGACAATAATTCCTCTTCGTTCTTCAACATTCCCGGCAATCGCAAGTGGTTTCCCCTTTAGTTCAGGATCATAGGCCATCTCCACCGATGCATAAAAGCTATTCATATCAACATGTAAAATGACTCTTCCGTTTTTCGGATACATTTCCTTCATGTTCGGCACTTCCTGTAAACTTTATAACTAAAGTACAATAAAGAAAACTCGCCGACTGGCAAGCCCCTAAGGGCGGTTCATGAGGCGTAGTTGCACTTATGCCTGATAGGAAAGTTTACTTTCCTATCGGCCAAAAAGGGGAGCAGCCCGCTCCCCTTCATACTGTATTATTGATTTGTTACTTCATCAATAATTGCCAACGTCATTTCCGCCAATTTGTATAATTCTTCAATTGGCATCCGTTCGTTCGTTGTATGAATTTCTTCATAGCCAACAGCAAGATTGACAGTAGGAATTCCAAATCCGGCAATCACATTGGCATCGCTTCCGCCACCGCTATGCTGCAATTCACAGCTGCGGCCGATTTTCCCAGCGGCTTTGCGGGCAATTTCAACGACTTGATCTCCCTCGCCAAATTTAAAACCTGGGTACATAACTTCAACATTCACTTCTGCTCTTCCGCCCATTTCTTCTGCAACTGTTTCGAAGGCATCCTTCATTTTTTGAACCTGTACCTGCATTTTTTCAGAGACTAATGAGCGGGCTTCAGCTAAAATATCCACTCGGTCGCAGACAATATTTGTCGCCTGGCCACCCTCAAAACGGCCAATATTCGCTGTTGTTTCTTTGTCAATTCTTCCTAATGGCATTTTCGCAATTGCTTTAGCGGCAATCGTAATCGCGGAAATCCCTTTTTCCGGTGCAACCCCTGCATGGGCTGTTTTTCCATAAATGACCGTTTTCACTTTTGCTTGTGTAGGAGCAGCAACGATAACATTTCCGACTAAACCATCACTATCAAGGGCATAGCCATATTTCGCCTTTATTAGGGAAGGATCCAATGCCTTTGCACCAACAAGACCGGATTCTTCTCCAGCGGTAATGATAAATTGGATTAATCCATGATCAATATTTTGTTCTTTTAAAACACGAATCATCTCAAACATGGCAGCCAAGCCAGCTTTATCATCCGCACCAAGAATCGTTGTACCATCGGTTACCACATAACCATCTTTAATAGATGGCTTTACACCTTTTGCCGGAACCACCGTGTCCATATGGGACGTGAAATAAATTGGGTCGACACCTTCTTTTGTAGCAGGCAGGGTACAAATTAAATTCCCTGCTCCATGGCCTGTTTGTGCTGTTGTATCATCTTCAAAAACTTCAAGACCTAAATCAGAAAACTTTTGCTTTAAAACTTTCGCAATTTCCGTCTCATATTTTGTTTCTGAGTCGATTTGTACTAATTCCAAAAACTCTTTCAATAGACGTTCTTGATTAATCATCTAGCCGAACCCTCCATTATATGTACTACACTCACTATTTTAGTATACCTTTTCGCGAAAATCTCATCAAATGAAAGAATTGCAAAATCACAAGGTTATAGCGGTATATTCCCATGCTTTTTATATGGTCTCGACTCTTTCTTCGAACGAAGCATTTCTAAAGATTGAATAATTTTTATTCTTGTTTCGCGCGGATCAATGACATCATCTATCATTCCCCTGCTTGCCGCCACATATGGATTTGCGAATTTTTCACGGTATTCTTCAATCTTTTGTTGTCTGACTGCTTCAGGATTCTCACTGTTTTGAATTTCCTTGGCAAAAATAATATTCGCAGCACCTTGCGGACCCATCACAGCAATCTCGGCATTGGGCCATGCAAAAACAAGGTCTGCGCCAATCGATTTACTGTTAAGAGCAACATATGCGCCGCCATAAGCCTTTCGTAAAATAATTGTAAGCTTTGGAACAGTTGCTTCGGAATAGGCAAATAAGATTTTTGCACCGTGGCGGATGATTCCTCCGTGTTCCTGCTTAACCCCTGGGAAAAAGCCGGTAACATCTTCAAATGTAATGATCGGAATATTAAAAGAATCACAAGTACGGATGAATCTTGCTGCTTTATCGGAAGAATCGATATCTAATCCCCCGGCCATTACCTTAGGTTGATTACAGACTAGACCAATAGTTTCACCTTTTATTCTTGCAAAGCCAACCACTATATTTTTTGCAAAATCCTTTTGAATTTCCATAAACGAATCTTTATCGGCAACCTGCTCAATCACTTTACGTACGTCATACGGACGCACTGCATCAAATGGAATTACATCCGTTAAGTCTGGCCGATAATCGTCTTCTTCTTCGACAGCAAGTCGCGGAGTTTTTTCTTCATTATTTTGCGGCAAATAGCTTAAAAGTTTACGAACATTATGTAAAACTTCGGCCTCTGACTCGGATTGAAAATGGGCGTTTCCGCTGATGGTGTTATGGACATTCGCCCCTCCCAAATCCTCTGCAGAAATCTTCTCCCCTGTTACAGTTTCAATAACTTTTGGACCGGTAATAAACATCTGGCTCGTCTTTTCAACCATAAACACAAAATCAGTGATGGCCGGTGAGTAAACAGCACCACCCGCGCAAGGCCCCATGATAACTGAAATTTGCGGGATCACCCCAGAGTAAATGGCGTTACGATAAAAAATATGACCGTATCCATCAAGTGAAACAACCCCCTCTTGAATACGGGCACCTCCGGAATCGTTCAGCCCTACAAATGGTGTACCATTTTTCGCAGCCAAATCCATAACAGTAGCAATTTTTTTAGCATGCATTTCTCCTAAAGCACCGCCAAACACGGTGAAATCTTGAGAGAAAAGATAGATTGGCCGACCGTTCACTTTCCCATAACCCGTCACAACTCCATCACCGGGTCCTTTTTGTTCATCAAGCCCAAAATCATGGGTACGGTGCTCAATAAAGGGATTTAATTCAACAAATGTACCAGTATCCACTAAAAGCTCAATTCTTTCTCTGGCCGTCAGCTTGCCTTTTTCATGCTGCTTGTCAATTCTTTCGTCCCCGCCGCCAAGTTCGACCTCTCTGCGCTTATCGTATAATTCATTTATTTTTTCATAGATGTCACTCATGATACCCCTTCTTCCCTTTTTTCTCACAAAGTTCATATAAAACCCCGGAGGCCGATTTTGGGTGCATAAAGGCAACATGCGCTCCTCCTGCCCCTATCTTAGGCTGATCTGAAATCATCCGAATGCCATTTTCCTTCATTTCCTTGATACGATCCTCTATTGATTCAACCCCAAGTGCAATATGATGAATACCCTCACCGCGTTTTTCGATAAATTTGGCAACAGTGCTTTCCGCTGAAGACGGTTCAAGTAACTCAATTTTTGTTTCACCAGCACTTAAAAAAGCTACTTTTAATTTCTCATTTTCAACCTCTTCAATCGCTATTAAGGGAAGCTTTAGTACTTCCGTATAAAAAGGAAGCGTTTTCTCGAGTGATTGAACTGCGATTCCAATATGGTCGACTTTTTTAATCATACTTATCCCTCTGATCCACTATTAAAATTAATTCGACAATTATCTTATTCGCCAAAAAGTTCATAAATCCTTCCTAAAATTGAGCGGTTGTTCAGTTGTTCATTTGGGCTTTTCCATGTAAAATAGAATAAAATAATCATAAGGGAGGTATTCTCATTGTCTAAAAAGAAAAATCAAAAAATTATTGTTATTTTAATGCTATTTGCCATGCTTGCCTCAACCCTCCTAATAGGGATTGGACAATTTATTAAATAAAACATATAAAAAGGGACTGCTGACAGTCCCTTTTCCTCATTTAATCGCACCATTCTCTACAGCTAATCTCTCAAATGATTTTTTTGTAGATATCACTAAAATTTTTGTTCCCAGCGGAATGAGTGGAAAAAGTGAAGAAATCACCTCATTTTGCATACGGATGCAGCCCTGTGAAACATACTTTCCTATCGATGCAGGTTGATTGGTTCCGTGGATTCCATAAATTCGACCATCCGTTCCCCTCGCATCAAAACCAATCCATCTAGTTCCCAATGGATTTTTTTGGCTTCCGCCTGTAATATTTGTTTTACGATAATAGGGATCTTTCGCTTTGACCGTAACAGTAAAAAGACCTTCGGGTGTTAGTTCCTGTGTTTTACCTGTTCCAACACTGACTACCGTTTGCACCTTATTATCATCAATAAATGCCATTTCATTTTTGCTCTTATTCACGATAAGGAAGGGATCTCCTGACAATGGATTGGACCCTAATGGCCAAAGCGGCGAAATGAAAAAAGCAATCAGGATGGGTGGTAATATTTTTATCATAAATTCCACCTGCCTTTTTCCCCTTAGTTTGTATCCATTTTCTGCACTTCATTCACCAAAAAGAAAAAAGATGGCCGCACTTGACCATCTTTTTAATAACGTATTAAATTTCATCACAGTATTGATCAAAATCTTTTTGCAATTTCCCAACAACGTTCATTGGGTCAAACCCTTCAATTTGGTGTCTTTCAATCATCGTAAGAATTTTACCATCTTTTAACAAAGCAAAAGACGGAGAAGATGGCGGATAACCAGTGAAATAGCTTCTAGCTTTTTCAGTAGCTGCCTTATCTTGGCCTGCAAAAACTGTCACAAGATGATTGGGACGCTTATCATAATGAAGTGCATGTGCTGCTGCAGGACGAGCCACACCACCGGCACAGCCGCAAACAGAGTTTATCATTACAAGAGTTGTACCTTTTTGTCCAAGAGCCTGTTCCACTTCTTCTGGTGTTTTTAATTCTTGATAACCGGCTGACACGATTTCTTCGCGCGCCTGTCGGACAACATCATTCATAAAAAAATTAAAATCCATACTCATATTATCACTCCTCACTTAAATATATCTATATCTACATATTAACAGTAAGAATGTAAGATTATCAAATGATTTTCCTTGAAATTAAGAAAGGCGCTGGAGCTAGACAATTCTCATTTTCCAAAGATATAAATTTTTATAGTACAAAAAAGACAGAAAGCCTTCGATAAGCTTTCTGCCTCTTTTTGAATCTATCTTTTTTCAGCTTTGTATGCAATTGCTACTTTAGCACTTTCTGCCTTTTTGGCATGTTGAATTGTCACATAGACTTTCCCTGAATTTTTTCCAAGTTGTTTTACCGTTAAAACCGCTGTTTTACTTTTTGCCTCTATTACAGCAAGCAAATTTCCTCCATTGCTGTAAACCTTGATTACAGCACCTTTTAGAATACTATTGTTCTTAATGCTTTTAACCGTAATTATATCTGCCTTTTTGCCCTTATTATTGGTTACACTGACTTGTGATTTATTCAAAGCCTTAGAAGGTTGGTACATCATGGAAGTCATTGCAGAATAAAGAACACTTTTCTTCTTATCTAAAGTAGCAAGGAATTGTTCCGGTGTTGCATTTTCATTAAGGTAATTTGAATATCTTTTAATCTTTGAGGCTGTTACTTTTTTATTAATATTCCAGGTTTCATTATTGATTTTTAGCGTAACACCTGTTAATCCTTGACCATCTGGAATGCTGTTAATATTTAGAGTTGTAGATGTTTTTCTCTCATAA
Source organism: Bacillus sp. MUM 116 (assembly GCF_001866655.1). Taxonomy (GTDB): domain Bacteria; phylum Bacillota; class Bacilli; order Bacillales; family Cytobacillaceae; genus Neobacillus. The sequence continues at coordinate 27,276 of NZ_MLYR01000067.1, forward strand.
TAGTTTTTGTCTAAGAAAATATCTGTTTTTAGATTATTTTTACTTGTAAGCAGCGATTTATAAGCCGGATCATTTTTAAGTTCAGGCAGCATTTGCTTAAACTGTTCAATTCCCGCCTTAAACTCATCCTTAGTCATCTTAGTATTATCGCCTGCTGCTTTATTGATTTCATTCACCGCATTAACAATGTCTGCAATAGCCTTTTCATCCTTTGATAAATTAGTCAGGAAGGTTTCAAGTAGCTTCGGCAGTTCATTCGCATAAACTTGTGCTTGAACACGATGTCCTTTTACTGTAGCACCATGAACTTTAAAAGTAGTATTTGGTGTTACCTTTAGATGTGCAGGGAATGGGTTAGGTAAATTCCTTACAACAGGTGCAAGTAATTTCGTTTGCACATCCTTGATTAACTGTTGGTCTGATGACGAACCGCTATCAACTGGAATTCGAATTGGTTTTTTCGCATTGTCCAGTAAAATTACCATTTGTTTTTTGTCCATATAAAGACGAACTGGTATTTTACCTTTTTTATAAAGAATAATATTTCCTGCAAGTGAAACTGTATTGCTATCTTGCATTTTCGTTTCTACTTCCAATTTCATATGATTAAGAAGATTTAAAACTTTGAGAGTCTCTTTATCTACTTTAGTTTTGGAATATTTCAAATCAAGTGATAAAGTAGTTTTACTTTGAGAAGATTTAATTTGTGCACTGTTTAGGACCATTTTGTTCAAATCTACGCCATTGACTGCTTGACAGCCTGTAATCAATAGAATAGCTGCCATAATTAGTACGATTAGCTTTTTAAACATGTTTCACACTCCAACTATTAATCTAATTTTTTGTTTCCAATAATAGCATTTATTTTACTATATTCCTTATCATACCACCATTCTTTATTTTTTCTAGCATATTAAAATATTTCCAAAAACAATATTACCACTTTTTGTATGAAAAAGGTAAATATTTCTACTTATTTCCAAAAACTTTTAGAAAAAAGAAGATAATCAGAGATTACCTTCTTTAATAAAAAATCTTTTTAAAAGGCTTTCAACCGCCGAAGCTACAGTTTTTTCTCCGGCAATTACTTCATTTTCTATTTTTGGCAGCAGATTTTTAACCCCTTGATGATGATAAAAGTGGTAGTGGAGTTGGTCACTGATTAGCGCATAAAGCCATTCCCGGGATTGGATTTTTCTTCGCTCTGCAAACACTCCTGAATCTTTACCCTTCTGCTCAAAAGATTGAATCATATCCCAGATTCCACTTATCCCCTCTAAGGTTAATGAGGAGCATGTATGTGCTTTGGTCATCCAGCCTTTTGTGGCAGGCTGGAGAAAATGGAGGATGCGGTTATAGTCATTCCGGGTCTTTTCTGCTTTTGGCTTATTCTCCCCATCTGCTTTATGGACAATGATCGCATCGGCCAGCTCCATTATTCCTTTTTTCATCCCCTGTAATTCATCACCGGCACCTGTTAGGACAAGGAGCATGAAAAAATCAACCATGTCTCTAATAATGACCTCACTTTGTCCAACACCAACTGTTTCAATTAAAATCACATCAAAACCGGCTGCCTCACAAAGAAGGATCGATTCCCGTGTTTTTCGATGGACACCACCAAGCTTTCCCGCTGATGGTGATGGACGGATAAATGCTCGTGAATTTCTTGATAACTGCTCCATCCGGGTTTTATCACCTAATATACTGCCGCCGCTAATACTTGAGCTTGGGTCAATCGCAAGCACGGCAACCTTTAAATCCAAACTGCAGAGGTATTCCCCAAATGCTTCAATAAAGGTGCTTTTCCCGGCGCCCGGCACACCAGTAATGCCAATCCGAATGGAGTTTCCTGTGGATGGCATGAGCTTCTGCAGCAGTTCCTGTGCTTTTTGAAAATGATGATCGGCATTACTTTCCACAAGCGTAATGGCACGGGCAAGGATGCTTCGATTTCCATTCAATACACCGCAATATAATTCTTCTACGGAAATCTCTTGGGTATTGCGCTTTTTGAATCGAGTATTCTTTTGGAGGGAAGTCGCTTGAACTTCATGCTCTTCGCCCTTTCTTACCACACTTGAGCATAAATCAGGATTAGATGGATCGCTCCATTCCGGTTTTTGATCAGTCGCCATCTATTCCGCCACTTCCTCATAGCCCAGTTTTTGATAGATGGCCTGAATGACCTTTTGTGCTGCTACCGGAATGACGGTTCCCGGTCCAAAAATAGCTGCTGCACCTTGGTCATATAAAAATTGATAATCCTGTGCCGGGATGACCCCGCCTGCGACAACTAATATATCTTCGCGCCCAAGCTTTTTCAATTCAGTAATCAGCTGTGGAAGCAGTGTTTTATGTCCTGCAGCAAGGGAACTCATCCCAATGACGTGTACATCATTTTCTACTGCTTGCAAAGCTGTTTCCTCCGGTGTTTGGAACAATGGACCGATATCCACATCAAACCCAAGGTCAGCGAATGCTGTGGCAATCACCTTTGCCCCGCGATCATGACCGTCTTGCCCCATTTTGGCAATAAGGATTCGAGGTCTTCTTCCTTCATTTTCAAGAAATTCATCCGACATGGCTTTCACAGCGGCAATTTCTTCTTCATTGCTAAAGGCAGAGCTATAAACACCACTAATCGAATAGATGACCGCTTTATGCCTGTTGGCCACTTTTTCGATTGATTCAGAAATTTCTCCAAGTGTCGCTCTTTCCCGTGCAGCTTGAACCGCAAGTTCTAACAGATTCCCTTCCCCTGCTTCTGCCGCCTTCGTTAATGCATTAAGCGATTCTTGCACTTTTTGGTCATCCCTGCTTTGCTTTAGAGTATTTAATTTTTCGATTTGCTTCAAACGGACGGCGGTATTATCAATATCCAAAATATCAATTGGTTCTTCCTTCTCTAAACGATAACGGTTAACACCAATGATGATTTCTTTACCGGAATCAATTTGCGCCTGCCTGCGGGCAGCTGCTTCTTCAATTCGCATTTTCGGAAGACCTGTTTCAATTGCCTTTGCCATTCCGCCAAGGCCTTCTATTTCTTCAATATGCATCCAAGCTCTTTGCACCAATTCATCGGTCAGTTTTTCTACATAATAAGATCCTGCCCAAGGGTCAATCACCTTTGTAATTCCTGATTCCTCTTGAAGGAACAGCTGAGTGTTCCGAGCAATTCGTGCTGAAAAGTCCGTCGGAAGCGCGATTGCTTCATCCAGTGCATTGGTATGAAGGGATTGGGTATGCCCCATCGCCGCCGCATGTGCCTCAATCAATGTCCGTGTCACATTATTAAACGGATCCTGTTCCGTCAAACTCCAGCCTGACGTTTGTGAATGGGTCCTTAATGCAAGCGATTTATCATTTTTAGGATTAAATGATTTCATCATTTTTGCCCAAATTAACCGTGCTGCCCGCATTTTTGCCACTTCCATGAAATAGTTCATGCCGATCGCCCAGAAAAACGATAATCTTGGAGCAAATGAATCAATTTCAATGCCGGCTTTAAGACCAGTCCGTACATACTCCAATCCATCTGCAAGGGTGTATGCCAGCTCCAAATCAGCAGGGGCACCAGCCTCCTGCATGTGATAGCCGGAAATACTGATACTATTAAACTTTGGCATGTATTTAGACGTATACTCAAAAATATCAGCAATAATTTTCATCGACATTTCGGGTGGATAAATATAGGTGTTACGAACCATATATTCTTTTAAAATATCGTTTTGAATCGTGCCGGCAAGCTTTTCCTGGCTGACTCCCTGTTCTTCGGCAGTGACAATAAAGAAAGCTAGAATCGGTAAAACTGCCCCATTCATCGTCATCGAAACCGACATTTGATCAAGCGGAATTCCATCAAAAAGTGTTTTCATATCAAGAATGGAATCAATCGCCACCCCTGCTTTTCCAACATCACCGACAACTCGCGGATGGTCAGAGTCATAGCCGCGGTGGGTCGCCAAATCAAAGGCAACCGACAAGCCTTTTTGCCCCATAGCCAAATTTCGGCGATAAAACGCATTACTTTCCTCAGCAGTTGAGAATCCTGCATATTGCCTTACGGTCCACGGTCTGTTGACATACATGGTTGGATATGGACCGCGCGTATATGGGGGCACCCCCGGCAAATCATCTATATGCTTCAAACTTTCCCGGTCCTCTTCAGTATAAAGTGCCTTTAACTTGATTTGTTCATTGGTTTCAAAGAGTAAAGCTTCAATGGACGTATCGAGCTCCTGTTTCACTTTTTCTTCCCAGTGTTCTTTTTTGTTGAGCGGTTGCTCAGTAAACAGGCGCAAGTTTTGAAAATCAGGCTTTTGCATCGGCCTTCACCTCCATTTCGGAAAGTATTGCAGAAAGAGTTTCATGGCAATTGCTTTTTACATGAATGAACTCTTCAATTCCTTCTTGTTTCCATTGTGCTTGATGATCCTCTTTCGGTAACCCGGCTAAATAAAAGACCTTTTCTGGGAATTTAGTTTTTAAGGTTTTAACGAGTTTATGGCCAATTGTTTCATATTGTTCGTTTTGGCCGCAAAGGCAAAAATGCTGTGTTTTTTGATTTGCAATAAAATTCACTGCTTGTTCATTTGTAAAAATAGGCTCACTCCCAACCGCTTGAATACCTCCGGCAGAAACAAATCCTCTCATAAAATCAAATCTTGCTTTATATTGTTTTAATTCCCCAAGGCAAATTATCCCTAGAATTGGCGTAGAACTCGACCTATCCTCGACTTCTTTTGCCCTTTTCCTCAGTTTTTCATATGGCTCTGCTAATCTCTTTATCGTTATCGGTTCAATTTTTACCCCAGAACTTAACTTCTTAAGTTGTTGAAATTGAGGCTCTTCCCCGTTTATTAAATCTGTTATTGATTGTGTAACCAGAATTGCCTCTTCTTTTTCCCTTTGAAGAGCAGGCACTGTTTCATCCAGATTTGCATATACATTTGTTCCAACAATACTTTGTTTTCTTGTAAATGAATCTTGCATTCTTTTATTTCTAACAGTTGCAATCTCATTTTGGAGCCAGCCTGTCTTCAAAGCTTCCAGAATACCGCCATATCTTTCAATCTCCCGAAAGAACTCCCATGCGTTTTCGGCTAATTCTCCCGTTAATGCTTCGATATACCAAGAGCCCCCCGCTGGATCAATGATATTTTTCAAATGGGTTTCTACTTTTAAAATCAGCTGAGTATTTCTTGCAATTCTTTCTGAGAAAGAATTGCAGCCTGTTATTTCGTCAAATGCACCTACATGCAAATACTGAATACCCCCGATTACAGCCGCAAACGCCTCATTTCCAGCGCGAAGTAGATTTACATGCGGGTCATGAATGGTTTTGGTAAAGATTGAGGTCTCTGCAGAAATTTCCATTCCCCTGTTATCGTTCCCGGCCCCATATGCCTCCGCTATTTTACTCCAGATGATACGTGCTGCCCGGAGCTTGGCTATTTCCATAAAAAAGTTGCTGCCAATCGAAAATTTGAATATCATTTTTGAGAGAATTTTCCCAAGATCCATACCGCTCTCGATAAACTTTTGAAGATAGAAAACCCCTGTGGCTGCAGCAATTGCCAGTTCTTGAACTGCGTTTGCTCCGTTATCTTGGTAAGTTGATGCATTAATTAGGATGGTTCGTAAATTTGGAAATATAGCTTCTGCGGCACAAATGTTTTCAAACCAAAGCTTGAGAGATTTTTCTGAAAGGATACCTTCTTCACTAAATAGTGAAATCGGGTCAGAACCAATATATCCAGAAATCTTTTCACGATTTGCTCCGGACAGTTTTGCCAACAAGGCTGGCTGCATGCCTTTGGAATCAATAGCAAATGGAAATTTTTCAACCAAATCTAAGGACAAACTTGAAATATCATTATCTGATTCAAAAAGTGTTTTTGATACATCAAAAGAAATGGCAGTTTGTCCTTTTCCAACAGCAGAAGTAAGCTTTACCTTCAGTTCTTCCATAGTTGAATAGGGAATCCGCTGGGCCACCTTCCAATCATTTTTTATATATCCAAGCGGGTTTGTACCTCGTCTAAAATCCGATTCACCAGGATATTCTGAGGGTGCTTTTTCATCTTCTCGGGAATAAAGCGGTTTCAAAAAAATGTTTTCATATGTCGCACTTTGCAAGGACTCAACCGATTTCCCTTTTAAAGATTCCTCGGCTTTTGCTTTCCAATCAAGTATTGTCTTTGAAGGAAAAGACTGATTGTGCAAATTTTCCAAACTCAACAACTCCCTCCCAGTCAAATAATAAATATTCAATTAATTCTATTTTATGGTACAAACAGAATACAAGCAATAAGAAAAGCGCAAGCGCCTTGTTCAGCCCCGACAAGTGCTGGAGGGCCTGGCGGTGAAGTCGTTCTTTGACTTCATCGACAGGACCGAAGCAACCTAGGAAAAAAGCAGTTCATTTTT
>NZ_MLYR01000068.1 GCF_001866655.1 Bacillus sp. MUM 116
TTCGCAAATGTTCTTACGAAAAGATGCCACGAAGCATTTTGTTATACGGGTTGTTGAAGTTATACGAAAAACAACAATCTATGCGAAAATAGCCTTTGCTAAAAGGGAAAGGCTGCCAAATCACACTTTCGGCAGCCTAATTTCTATTTAAAAGTTCTTCTATAGCTTTTTACTTATTCTTTTTAGCTAATTCATCTCGATCAGGCGCCATTGGAGGCTGTTCTAACCAGCCATTTTTGATCATGATGTTTGCTCCATCCTCTGCATACTTTGCAATTTCAGCAGAAAGCCTGACATAATGAAGTCCTAAATCTTTCCTAGGGCTCATTGCCATACTCGTACCATAAAACCCTATACCAAGTGCAATTAGGGCGGTTGTATAAAACATCATGAGTTTATCTGAAAAGGTAAAAGCAGTAGATTCAGTTATTTCTGTATTCCATGTCATCGGAGCCGGAAGGTCATCTTCATTAAGAATAGAGCCAAATATATCACAATGTTTTTTTGCAATTTCCTTACCCCTAACTAAATACTCTGCAACCTCTTTAGACTGAGCGACTTGACTAAAACCAATCAGCGTAGTCACTCCAAAAGCATTCCTTTGATAATTTGTAAAGAGGTTTGTAATTTCTGTGCCTGATAATGGTCTTTTTTCACCAAAAAAACCTTTAAGGAAACTTTGTTTCTTAACAAAATCAATATCATCTGGAATAGGTATATATGGTGATCTGATATATATTCCCTTTGATAGTAAAAGTTCCTTTATCTCTCTTAGAAATTTGGTTAATTGTGAAATACATTCATTAAAATAGCTATAAACATCTGCTCTTACAGATAATGAGAGATTGATGCTGTAACCTTGAAGAGCAATTTGAGCTGCTTGATGGAGATAACACATAACATATGTATCTGAGTATAATCTAGGAGCTGATACATCCACATCATCATTAAGATTAAATCCATACGGAACAGGGTACTTTTCTTTTTCAAAAATTTCTATTAGAGTTTTAAGATTTCCCTGAGCCAATTCAAAAGCATGTTGGATGATAGGCCTAATTTCTTCATCCTCCATTTTATTTAAAAAGTATTTAAACTTGCAGGCAATCGCACTATCATTAATATAAGCTGCCCAAAGAGATGTAATCTCTGCTGACGTAAGCCTCACCTGACTGCCTTTCTCCATAAATAAACCTCCATATAATCAAAACAATTCTTCTTTAGTACCAATATCCCCGAAACGAATCAAAATATGTAGACGGAAATGTTTCCGAAGAAATTTTAAGTCAATTTTTGAATTCTCCTCCATCCAACAATGAATAACCATGATGTTTTCCAAAGGCTCCGTACACGACAAAATCGTTCATGATTGCCTTTTCGCAATTTATTAGAGAATTTTTTGGAATAGCTTCAACACTAATGTTTAAAGCATTTCAATGAATAAAATTGGTTTAAGAAATTAAAAATAATCACAGTGTTATTTTTAACACTAAATTTCAATGTGGGGGGATATATTTTGATTATACTTATTCGCTTATTATCAGCCATATCAACATTGGTAATCAGAGCTGTATTTTTAATTGAAAAGATGGACTCAAGATATAAGTCCTTATTTAGAAAACCATCTTTAACATAAGCGATGAGTTGTTTGTTAATATCTTCTTTTTCCACATTGTCAAAAAAGTGAGCGCATTTTACTGTGCTCACTTTTTTAGGATAATTATAAAAAATGGTATTTTCCCCTGGGATTGATACTCGCTTTGGAATCCCAAGGAGGTAAAGAAGAAACTTTTTCAGTATTTGTTTATACCTTTAAGTAGTAGGAACCATTGTTTATGGTTCCCTTCCGATTTTTTTTCAAATACCTTTCGGCTAGCGATAAATTAATGATCATCGAAACGAAGACAGCAAGCGGGAAACCAATTGGATATCCAAGATGGAATAAAAAAACAAAGATTGGCATGATAAGCCGGAATGTGATAAAGACTACTGTTACCGCATAACTACGAATCATCCATTCCTGGTGGCTTTGTAAATTCCTTTCTCTAATCCTTTGCAGCCCAATAAATGTTGTTACAAGCCAGGTAATATCAAGGAAAATAAAGCCAATCGTACTGCCGATACCGCCAGTAGCATAAAAGGCCAGGTATACCCCAGCCGGAACACTGAGAAAAATCGAGGCAACATAAATCTTTCCAATCGTCCGATGCATTTTTATTTTTTTTCGGCTTATTTTTAAAAACTGAAAAGGTCCAAGGATTAAAGCAATCGAGCCTGTAACGATGTGAAAATAGAAAAAGAGCTTCCATGTTTGATAAGTAAATCCCGGGTTTCCGAACTTTCCGGAAACCATATCTGCTTTTCGCGGATCATGGAGACCATAAAAAACAACGATATATCCCATAAAGACTAGGATGACTAGATAACTAACCCAAACAACCCAATTTATTTTTCGCTTTCCCATTTTCCATCCTCCTTAGGATAATCCCTTCATCATCGCATCCACTTGAAAAGAAACAAATTCTTCCTGATCATGCCAGCTAAAATCTGGAAATGTAATCAGTATTGAGGTAACGCCGTGAAGTGATGACCATAACGACTGAGAAACTAACTGAACATCATTCTTTTTTAAACCTCCTGCATTCATCGCTTCCGTAACTAGCTCGGTCAAAAGTATAAACCCTCTTACGCGATCATCTTCCTGTGTCATCATTTTTTGCAGCTGATGGAGATTTTCGATAAAGATTAAACGGTAATAATCGGGATGGCTTAACCCGAAGTTGATATATGCATGGAGCGATGCCTTTAACTTTTCATCCGCCTCCTTTGCCCCGCTTTTGGCTACACCACTTTTTAGACTATTTAGAAAGATTGCATAGCCATGCATTAATAACTGTAGTAAAATCTCTTCCTTGTTGGCAAAATACTTGTAAATGGCCGTTGGGGAATAATCGATTTTCTGGGCTATTTTTCTCATTGAAACATTTTCATATCCTTCTGTTAAAAACAACTGTACCGCAGCCTCAATAATAACAAGCTTCATATCCTCAATTTCTTTTTTTCGCCTATCTTTTGTACCCATGTCCTTGGTTGTTTCTTAGATCAGTTTGTTACAACATAGGAAAAACAGTGAAGGATTATTTAAGATAATTAATCATTTTTTCCCTTTCATTTCTCTGAACCCATTGCCAAGGATTTTCTGTCAACCGCTTCCGGTTGTTTTTCCAGCCATTTATGTTTAACCATAATTTTATAACAGATGGTACCAGCCTCCATAGCATGGGTAAAAACTTTAGTATAGTTTAAAATCATATCCGATCTTAAGCTGGATCCAATTCCTGCACCATAATAAGAGAGAGCGGCATTTACTAGAAAAGATGCTTGAAACATCATCAATTTGTCTGAAAACGGGCTTACTGTAGAATCCGTAATCTCAGCATCCCATCTTTTTGGTATCGGTAAATGATCTGCTTGTAAAATAGCATCAAAGCTTTCTGCGTCCTTCCCCGCTAATCTAACGTTTTTCACCATAAAATCCCGAACATCTTCCTCCTTTGCCACCTGACTAAAAGCCAAGCTTAATGACCTAACAAAGCCAGTTTTCTTTGAATTAAAGAACAGGTTACTTATTTCGGAACTGTTGAGGGGTCTCTTATCACCAATTAAATTTGAAATTATCCCCGTTGAAGGAGTAAACTCCACTTCATATGTGGAGGGAATGGATGGAACGCTCGAATAAATTTGTTGCGTTTTTGCCAATTCCACTACTTTTTGGTATAAGTCTTTAGATGTTCCCAGACACTCAAAAAAATAATTTTGGATGTCTTCTCTTTCCGTATTTGTAATGGCTAAGCTATAGGCGGTAATCCCATGCATAGTCATAATTTTGGAGTAAAAAAGTAAAAATTTATCAGAAAATAAACGCGGGGCATTAAGATTCACATCATTCTCTGTAAATCCAATTGGAACTCGAAAATTTGCACTTTTTAAAAAATTGGTGATTTTTGCGATATGGCTATCAGACAACTGTATAGAGAATTCTAAAATGCGTTTAATATCACGGTCTTCAACAATTTTAAGAAAATATTTGTAAATACAATATGCCATACTATCTCCCATATATTGAAGCCACAGAGCCGATACTTCAGCAGAGGTCAAGGTGTTTCTCTTTGTTTCCCTAAAAATCCCCAAAAGAAATACCTCCAATATTGTTATGTTTTGTCTCATTCATTATTATGAGATTATTTTATGGTAATGGTGATAAAGTATTCAGATTAAAGTTCTAATAAAAAACGCTAAACTCAAAATTAGAGTTTAGCGTTTTTAGCTTATGTTCTATGTAATAGCCCACACAATTTCACAGGTTATGGCTGCTGCGTTCCCGCCCTGACCCTTTCCCAGTGTCGTTGTTGGACTATAACTCCGCAGGTAGGACTCGAACCTACGACCGATCGGTTAACAGCCGATAGCTCTACCACTGAGCTACTGCGGAAAAAACTTATTGTAAAAAACCTGTTAAGGAAGTTCCGTTAAGTACTTACAAGAACACTATATCACCCATCCAAATTGGAAGCTAGCTGTAAATTTTGGTAGTTCAAAAGTCCTGGTTGTTTAAATACACTTTATGGTTATCTTATTTTTAATGACCGAATAAAGGTTGTTTCCATTCTCAATAAGGAATGTGAATTCAGTTTTAGTTCAACTACTATGGTTGGAAAGAATGGAATGAACCTCCTAAAGATTTTTTCTATAAATCCTGATATAGTAGAAATTGTCGCTTTTGAACAACGGTATAAACATGAAATGGTGAGTAGTCGCGGTTCCTTTTACGGAGCTGAGGAAAGTCCAGGCTCGCACAGTGCTGAGATGCCTGTAGTGTTCGTGCCATTCGCAAGAGTGGGCAGTCGTACAAGTTCGACTGACGGCGGTGAAATCATGCTAAGTCCAACTGGATATGCTGAGAATAACCTGAAAGTGCCACAGTGACGAGGCTTTTCTGGAAACAGAAAAGGTGGAACGGGTAAACCCCACGAGCGAGTAACCCAAATTTAGGTAGGGGCATCATCCTGCGGGAAATGAACTTAACGGATGAATCGATCTTTGGTCGATAGATAGATGACTACAATTTCTAGTACTAGGCTTGCCGCCGTTTGCAGTACGGAAATACAAAACCTGGCTTACAGCCATTTCGTGAGCATTTTATCGTTTATAGAAGCACTATATTTAGTTTCCTTTCATTCTAAACAGTTATAATTATAAAAAAAGGGGTAGGAACAACGTGTAATGTTGTTTCTACCTCTTTTTGGTTTTCTAAAAATAAAAATTAAAATAGTTTTTCACAAAAAGCTGAATCACCGGCTTTTTTTTGATCATTTTCTTTTCCAGAATACCAATAGCTTCCAAAAAAGATCTGATAATTTGGTATAAAAAGGGATTTACGGAAGGAAAATACTGAAGCAAATAATTAATAGTAAGAATGATTTTTTCAACAGTTGAGAGGAAAGATTAGATGCAGCGGATAGATGTAATAGAAAAAACAGTTGAAACGGCCATATTCCAATTTATTTTCCCTTTTTCATTTCAAGAAGGAAGTGAAAAAAACATATTTCCCTTTTTAGAGAGGAAAAATTTTAAACATTTTCAATTAGATGATATTGAGGATGAAACGGTGTATTACGGAAATTTCCGCGTTTCTCACCGTGATTTAGAAGCTTTTTATCTCCCCTTTACCACTAAGGTTCTGTTTCCGATTTCTGAACAGCAAAAAGGGATCCAAAGGTACTCCAAACCTCTAAACATCACGGGTAATTTAATAACCGACATTGTGAGGATTCCCTTTCATGTCCATTCGATTGACATTACTCTCTGTCCTTATGAGCTCGGTTTCATAACAATCCGAACAGAAGTGAAACATTTAGGACTGTCCTTATCCCAAGCTTTAGAGTTTGCTGCGCGTTTTCGTGTCTTTGAACCAAGAACGGAAAGAGATCTACATACACGAATTGAATGTGAAGGAAATGTTTTCAATAAGATAGATCTTTTTGTATTTGAATATTTATTTAATGGCTTGACGGAATTCTTTGACAAAAAAAATAGTAGGAAATCGTATTTTGGAACCTTTCCCTATTTTGAAGACGAGAGAATGTACGTGCATGCATTGGTAAAGCTGCAAGAAAACGAAACCATCCATGCAGCTGATGTGTATCGTTCCATAGGCCTATGTGGTTTGACCATAGGAGGAGAACCATATATTAGCGCCAATAACCTTCCATATATCCGCGAATATTTAAAATTGCACTCTTATCGGCGCTGGGCCCCCAATACGTTTTTTACAATGGAAGAACACTGTTTTATTTGTTTAACAAATGAGATACCAAACAGGGTTCCCCAACTTGTTAGTCAATTATATGGAGTGTATTACTATGCATTATTGTTAAATCTTTTTCACAAGATTGTTTTGTTAAAAATCGCCCATGCCTACGCTGATCTTAATATTGAAAAAGATACAGGCAAAATGGAAAAATTGATTTATTCAATCAATTCCTTTACATCTAATTATTTTTTTACTGAGCTAGCCTCTCAGTCACAAGGCCGAGAAATTTTTTACAATCTGAGAAAAATATTCAACATTGAATTATTATATAAAGATGCAAAAGGAGCACTTCATAGCTTGTTTAAGTACCAAGAAAATGCAAATGCCAAAAAAGACAGCCTACTATTATTGGTCTTGACACTCTATTCGGTGATCGGGCAAATGATGGGAATGAGTTTAGTGCTCTCAGATTTTATCGGAAAAATTAAATGGCACCACGTATTATCTTATAATCCAGTTGAATACCTTGCTTTGTTTGTGGGAGCCAGTGGCATCTTGGTATCTCTATATTTAGGGATTAGCAGTTTTTATCAGTGGTTCGTGGAACGAAAGAACAGAGAAAAGTGGGTAGAACATACCGTTTTATCGTCAACCAAAGAAGACAATATATCAAATAAGAATTAGTATTGTTGACAGCATGAAATTAGCATAAAAAAAGAGCAATGAATTGATTTTGCCCATCTTAATATGATTGTACTCTTTCTAACTTTGTTTTGTTTGAACAAAAGAAAAGACGCTAAACTCAAAATGGATAGAGTTTAGCGTCTTTCACTTTCTGTCTATGTAATAGCCCACACAATTTCACTATTTATGGCTGCTGCGTTCCCGCCCTGACCCTTTCACAGTGTCCTTGTTGGACTATGACTTTCGCAGGTAGGATTCGAACCTACGACCAATCGGCTAACAGCTGATCGGTCTACCATTGAGCCACTGCGAAAAAAACATATTTAAGGTTTTTATAATTTTTAGTGGAAATGACGGGAGTTGAACCCGTGTGCAAAGATCTTGACACTTATACATCTACGAGTGTAGTCAGTAAAATTAGGTATCGCTCACTTCTTTAGCCTACTGACAGGCATGGAAGCAGCTAGTCTGGTTAAACTCTTCCTTCATCCTCAGACGGTGGATTTCGGCGTAGTCCACTTTGAATGAGTCCCTTGCCCTGCCACATGGACGATGGGGGGAGGAACCGCTATCGTCTGTTATTAAGCAGCGAAAGCGAGGTTATTGTTTTGTTTGCCAGTTATAGGCTTTATCGTTTTAACGAGGCCGATGCCCTCGACTCGCAATATAAGCTCAAAAGATCCCTGTCGATACCAAAACATTCCCATAATATAATGGCAGAGAAGAAGGGATTTGAACCCTCGCGCCGGTTACCCGACCTACACCCTTAGCAGGGGCGCCTCTTCAGCCTCTTGAGTACTTCTCTGTAAAAATACCTGTTAAGGAAGTTCCGTTAAGAACTTACAAGAACACTATATCACCCATCCAAATTGGAAGCCAGCTGTAAATTTTGGTAGTTCAAAAGTCCTGATCACTACAAAGGACTTTATGGTTACTTAAATTTGATGCAATATTAATGAATGTATCCGTGTATAAGGAAAGAGACTACAATAAGTTAATGATGGAAACTTAGGCTATTTACGCAAAGAATCACAATTGTCTGAGTTCGGACTCGTTTCAAAGCCAAATCAACCCCTTATTCCGATTACCCCCCGGTTTTGGCTCTTTACCCACCATTTTGGGGAGTTTACCATCCAGTTTTTCCTTTTTACCCACCACTTTCGTCCATTTACCTTCCGGTTGTCATTAAAGTTATTGAAAATCAGGTATCCTTCATCGAAAATATCATTTTTAAGAAAGTAATTTCCAATTTTAGTGAATTATCCACTCCAGATCAGCCCCTTATTCCGATTTCCCACCAGTTTTGGCTCTTTACCCACTTTTTTGAGGAGTTTACCATCCGGTTTTTCCTTTTTACCCACCACTTTCAGCCATTTACCTTCCGGTTGTCATTTATGCTCTTGAAAATCAGGTATCCTTCATCAAATCTGTCCAAAATACCCTCCACCTAGGTTTTCAAACTCAATTGTATAACAACCCTAAACAAGAACCATTTCAACTAAGTCCTAAAGAATTATCCTTACTCAAAAATTGCAACCGGTCTTGCCCAGCCGGCACTGGCACCTTTGATCTTTACAGGAAAGACAGCGACTTTAAAACCAAATCGCTTTGGAAGTAATTCTAGATTTGCCAGTTTTTCAATTTGACAATACTCTGCTTCTTTTCCAACATAATGGGCAGCCCAAAGGACACCTTCTCGCGGGTTCTTTTTATAATCCTCTGCTTGTTTATATAGAGGGATATCCCATCCCCATCCGTCCGTACCCATTACCTTAACCCCTTTTTGAATCAGCCATCTTGTCGCTTCCGCCGACACACCTGCATGGACCGCAGCATAGTTTTCTTGATAATATTTTTTATCCGCATCTGTTCGGACCAAAATAATATCGTATGGCTGCAATCGATAGTCCATGTCTTCTAATTGTTTTTTAAAGTCTTCTACACCGATCTCATACCCTGACGGCTTATCACTAAAATCAAAAAGGACTCCATTGCCGTAGAACCATTCAAGAGGAAGTTCATCGATGGTTCTGGAAGGACGACCCGCGGTAGTTGCAGCATAGTGCCAAGGTGCATCCACGTGGGTACCGGTATGAGTAGTTAAAGTAACCGTTTCGACAGCCCATGCTGCATTGTCAGGAAAATCAGTAGGTTTTAGACCCAAAACTTGAGCGGCTTGTTGCGCTCCTTCCTCATGTGTTCCGTAGAGAATTTCTGGAGGAAAAGGCTCTTTTGCAAGATTGTCTAATGGTACACTTAAATCAATAATACGAAGATTTGATCGATTCAATTCGTATAGTTCCCCCCTTTTATTTTTGATTAAAATCTAAAGAAAGTTCGATAGATTTATAATAGGTGTTAATAGCAAATGAAATAGCTTCTTTTTAAAATTTACTAGTAATTGACTTTTTCTATTCCATTTTTCTTATTTAAATTGCGTATTACTTCATATATAATTTAAGGTTGATTTATTTTACTGGGGATCCGCTTAGCCTTAAGCGCAGCTTGGATGTGCTTAAGGCTAAGCGCAGCTTGGATGTGCTTAGTTGTTGCTGAATTGTTAGGTGCAGATCGTGGTGTGGGCTTCATGATACAAGATGCTCGTTCCTTTATGCAGACTGACACGTTTTTTGTAGGAATTATTATTTTTGCCCTTGCAGGTAAAATATCGGACTCTATTGTCCGCTTCTTTGAAAATCGGCTGCTGAAATGGCAGGATAGTTTTAAAGCTTGAATTACAATTAAATCATTCACATCCCTCCTCTATTCTACTGCATAAAAAGACTACCTCCTTTAGGTAGTCTTTTTACGGGTGTTTTTTATTGAACAAACAAATCATATTGACCTTAATTCATAATCTCATCATGGTGATTTGCTTTCTTAATTGTTTTTTCCACAACGAATTGAAAGCCATAGATAATAATGGACAAAAATACACAAATAAAATACCAAGTAGAGTGTTTCATCTTCTTAAACTTGACAATACCCAATTTTTTGCCGATATAAGGCAAAGGAAAAGCGTTAATAATATCCAATAAGATATTTGTAAGTAAATACTTGGGGAAATTCCCAAAGGTTATTTTAAAGATCCAAAGTGTTGCTACAAAATATGGACCCAGTATATAGGTGAAATCAATAGGACCAGGAGATAAAGGATTATTCGTGATCCACCATTTTTTCCTATAACAGAATAGACTAAATACACTTAAAAATAAATTCGTAAAACTCGCTACAGGTAAAAACCTGATAAAATTTCTTTTCCCCATAAAAGGTACGGTTAGCCAAGGAAAAATTAATATGGCCAAAGAAAATGCAATTTTTGTTTTATGCTTAACCATTAAGCTCCTCCTAACATTGGTAGCACTTGGCAAATATTCCACCTTATACATAAATATAGAATATCTCCTAACCCATCTGAGTATACACAAATTTATACATCGACCTTTTGGCGAACGATCAATAATTTCATCTATTTTTTAAAGCATTCCCTTTATATTTATATGATTTCCCTGTTTTTGGGCATAATAAGACTGGTAGACTTTCTTATTGAAAAAATGCTGAATATGGAGAAAAAAACGATGGTGAACCTTTTTTATTACTTGACTTTTGGAATGGTAGCATTTATTTTTATCATTTTTATATTCATGCTTCTTGGATGGCGTTGGTTCATGAAACTAATGGTAAAACATATGGGAAAAATTATTTTAACAGACAGTTATCAAGAAAATCTAATGGAGCTGATGCCCGGCCTCCGGCATATGGGCATTCAAAATATGCTGGAAAATAGTTTGCGTGCAGAAACAGGCGATGTTCTCCACCGCCCTCTTGGCTCATCAAAAAAATGGCCACATTTAGATTCGATTACCTTCATACCTGCCCAAACATCACCTTTTCCGATTGACGGTGAAGCAGATGTTAATGTGGAAGTAACCATTGGGCCACAAGCAAAAAAACCGATGAAAATAAAAATCCCATTAATGATCAGCGGCATGGCCTATGGGATTGCACTCAGTGAGGAAGTGAGAATCTCATTAGCACAAGCGGCGAATAATGTAGGAACCGCCATTAATTCTGGTGAAGGAGCAGTCTTACCTGAGGAAATCAATATAGGCGGAAAATATATTTTACAGTTCTCTAAAACCGACTGGTCAAAGGAAGAAGAGTTAATTATGCGGGCCGATATGATCGAAGTTAAGTTGGGGCAAGGCGCATTACTCGGAACAGGCGGGAAAATTTCTCCTAAAAATTTAACTGGCCGTGCCCGTGAACTGATGGGGTTAAAGGAAAACGAAGATGCCGTGATTTATGATAATTTTGTTGAAAATCAAACCCTGGATGATTTGAAAGAGCTCGTTGATGAGCTTCGAAGTATAACCGGTGGTGTTCCCATTGGCTCGAAAATGGGGGCTGGCGGGAAAATTGAAGAAGATATTGATCATTTAATCTACATAGGTGTTGATTATATTGCAGTTGATGGCGGACAAGCAGCAACCCTTGGTGCCCCCCCTATTTTATCAGACGATGTTGGAATCCCAACTCTGCATGCGATTGTCAGGGCTGTAAATCATCTAGAAAAGAGAAACATGAAGGGTAAAATTAGTTTAATTGTCTCTGGCGGACTTCTAGTACCCGGGCATTTTTTAAAAGCACTTGCCCTTGGAGCCGATGCAGTATATGTAGGGTCCGCTATGTTATTTAGCGTCTCACATCCTCAATCATTGAATGCCCTTCCGTTTGAACCGCCTACACAAGCTGTTTGGAATCAAGGGAAATACAAGGATCAATTTAAAATTGAGGTTGGGGTAAAATCGGCTGAGAAATTCTTAACAGCGAGTATAGAAGAAATAAAGATGGCCTTAAGAGCAATGGGTAAACGCTCATTAAAAGAGTTGTCAAGAAAGGATTTAGTCTCCTATGATGAATTGACTGCCAAAATGGTTGGAATTCCGTTTTCCTTTGAACAATGGGAAGCAAATCAAATGGAGAATTAATTTTAATGATACGATCAATTTTTTATGTACTTTGGAGAAGTGACTATGGCGAACCTATTGGTTTATTTAACTTTTGCACTGACGTCCCTATTATTTGTCGTGGTTCTATTCATGCTCGTCGGCTGGCGCTGGATAATGAAACTAGTCGTGAAAAAGTCCGGAAAAATCATTTTGTCTGACAGTTATCAAGAAAATATTATGGAATTAATTCCTGGTCTTCGCCATATGGGGATTCAAAATATGCTGGAAAATAGTTTACGGGCAGAAACAGGGACTGTCCTTTATCGCCCGCTTGGCGGCTCTTCTAAAAAATGGCCGCATTTGGATCCCATTTGCTTTATCCCTGCCCAAACTTCACCATTTCCAGTTGATGGTGAGGAAGATGTAGATGTTACGGTTACCATTGGGCCAAGGGCAAAAAAACCTATGGAAATAAAAATCCCACTCATGATCAGTGGAATGGGCTTTGGGATTTCGCTTCATGAACAAGCTAGGCTTTCTTTGGCAAAAGCAGCTAAAAAGACAGGAACGGCGATTAATTCAGGTCAGGGTGGAATCTTACCCGAAGAATTAGACGCAGCTGGAAAGTATATTTTACAATTTTCGAAAACAGATTGGGCAAAGGAAGACCACTTATTTAGCCGTGCTGACATGATTGAAATAAAATTAGGTCAGGGTGCAACAGCGGGAATGGGCGAAAAAATCCCGCCAGAAAGCTTAACAGGTCGTGCCCGTGAAGTAATGGGACTTGAGGAAAATGAGGAAGCAGTCATTTATGAAAACTTTTGGGAAGATCAAACATTAGTAGATTTAAAACTAATTGTGGAGGAGCTTCGGGTACTATCTGGAGGAGTACCTATAGGTGTCAAAATTGGAGCAGGTGGAAAAATTGAGGAAGATCTTGATCATTTAATCTTTATGGGGGTTGATTTTATTACGATTGACGGAGGACAAGCCGCAATGAAGGGTGCACCGCCGATATTATTTGATGACTTTGGAATCCCGACATTGCATGCTGTAGTGAGAGCTGTGAATCATCTAGAAAAAAGAAACATGAAGGGAAAAATTAGTTTAATCGTTTCAGGAGGCCTTTTAGTCCCCGGACATTTTTTAAAGGTGCTTGCACTCGGAGCCGACGCTGTATATGTAGGCTCTGCCATGTTGTTTGCTCTTGCACATGATCAAGTATTGAATGCCCTTCCATTTGAACCGCCAACACAAGCTATGTGGTATGACGGCAAGTTCAAAGATCAATTTAAAACCGAAGACGGAGAAAAAACAGCGGAAAAATTCTTAACAGCAAGTATAGAAGAAATGAAAATGGCCTTAAGATCTATGGGGAAACGTTCGTTAAAAGAGTTGTCAAGAAAGGATTTAGTTTCTTATGATGAATTGACCGCAAAAATGGTTGGAATTCCGTTTTCCTTTGAACCATGGGAAGACAAACAAAAAGATGAGATCTAATTTGGCAAATGACAATGGCCTATTCAGGTACTCTCATCGTTTTTTATCTTATTTTTTAAATAGTAATCGATCAGATCTGGATATTGAGCTAGTTCTGTTAATCCTTGATCACTGAGGCAATAGGTTCCTCTTTTAATTCGGTCAAACCATCCGTAATAGTTTTTAGTTAGGATGGATGAGGTTTTATCTCCCGTCCCCATTTGAAGAAGCGCCTTTGGTGATAAGGGACCAAGTTCTCGCAGGTAGCAGGCAATTTGGATACAATTTTCTTTATAGGCCGTCATAATTTTGGTCCGATTGCTGCCTCCAATATTAAAATCGGCACTTCGACCGTCAATTTCTTTTAAAATGGCAGCTCTCTTCCCCTTGCTTTTCCCCATGCTTTTCTTAGAATGAAATGGTGACGGGTGAAAAATGAGCTCAGCTTTTAAGCCTTTTCCTGAGGGAGAGACAACCATAAGGCCCAATTCCAATCTACGGATAAAATGGCATTTATCCGCCCACCGCTTAGAATTTAAGCGGTACTTTGGTTTGGGGATTGCTACGTAAACCTGATCCGTTATGCGCTGGCGCTTTGCTGCCTGAATGAGTAAATCAACACTTAACGTGAGTTTTAACTCAATAATCGCCAGCTCCTCTCCTTTAACCGCGACCATATCACAATCTTTGACTTCACCGTAGACATCAAATCCATCTCGTGAAAAATATCTCTGAACAGGTGGATATAAATCTTTTTCTTGTATTTTCTTTGCTTCATTCATTAGGTAATCACCAATTCTATCATCGTGAAAAATATTATATCACATTTTAGCCTTTAAATTTTCTATTATAATGAACTGGGTCTCGTTCCTACTATTTTGTCAATAAAAGTTATTAAGTTTATGGCCCTGTTAAATTTGGTTGTTGATTTCCGCTTCAGGCGCGAGCGGTTCGTGGGCGGTCCGGGGAGCCTCCCCTGCCCCGTACTCCCACAGGAGTCTTCGCGCCTTCCGCTCCAATCAACAGTGTTAAAAATCAACATTAACCTTTAACATAGCCAAGTTTATAAAAAATAAAACCAATTCGTCCGAATAGAGTGCCTACTTTGACAATAAGTTGATTATCTTTTACTTCGTAATCAATTAATACCTATAAGAAAATCTTCAAATAAATTGGTTTATACTCTAGATGCAGCATGACCTGTACACTTACTTAATATTCATATCATTAGGCATAGATTTTGCCAAAGCTAATTTTAAAAAATCAATATATACTAGAACCTCTGCTGGCAAAAACACATCGTTTCGTTTCACCAAGCCCACTTGAATCAGATTGCCTTCTTCCAATGGAATAGAGATAATATTGGGGTTCATGTAATTATTCACGATACAGCCTGTTCCCAGATTGTAGCTATCTGTATTTGACAGGAGATTATTCATTGCCCCTCTATCCTTCAGATAGACTAGTTTCCCGATATTATCTATATTCAGTGCTTCTTCCGCAAAATGTAGCAACATATCGTCCTGCTGGTAGGTCAGATAAGGAAAATCCCTCAACTGCTCCAAGGTAATGCTTTCGTGATGAGCCAGAGGGTGTTCTTTTCGTAGAAAGACTTGCTGTTTCAATGAAGCAAGGGGAGTAAATGTTAGTAACTTTGAGGTGAAATAACGCTCAAAAAAATGCTTGTTTAAATCGGTCAGAGATAAGATTCCAAGTATACTTCTGCTTGTATGCACGTCATCAATCACATCGGTCGTCTTACCCTCTCGAATCGTCAGCTCATATTTCCGCTCGGCAAAATAATTCATTAAATTTGCAACAGCCTCAATAGCGAAACCATAATGTTGAGATGATATAGAAAACTTTGTTAAGTTTATTGTTTTCTCTTTGTTAAAATGATGTACAATAGACTCCATTTGTTCTAAAAGCTTTTTTGCGTAAAATAATAACTCTGTACCTTCTTTTGTGAAGACAACGCCTTTATTTGTTCTATCTAGAATAGTAATTCCTAACTCTGTCTCGAGTTCACGCACCGCTTTACTAATACTCGGCTGTGTTACGAAAAGTGCAGAAGCAGCTTGACTAATAGAATTATGCTTGGCAATCTCCACTATGTATCGAAATTGTTGGGGCGTCATGTCCTCACCCTTACCTTATCTGATTTTGCTATAACTTTATCCTATAGCAAACGGTTAAAAAGTTCAATTTTACGTTTTGTATGAAGAGTTCTAAAATAAATGGAGATAAACAAATTTAATATGAAAGGAACAAAAAAATGATTAGGGAAGCAACTCAAAATGATTTAGTGGACATTTTAGATATCTATAATGATGCTATTCTCAATACTACTGCTGTATACGCCTATAAACCCCATACGCTTGAAAGCAGACAAATTTGGTACGAACAAAAGATGGATGAAGGTTATCCGATAATAGTATGTGAGCAAGATAATAAAGTGGTTGGGTTTGCAACATTCGGTCCTTTTAGAGCCTGGCCAGCTTATAAATATTCAATTGAACATTCAATTTATGTAGATAAGGAATACAGAAAAAAAGGAATTGCGACTTCTTTAATGAAAGAATTAATAGCAATCGCCAAGGAAAGAGAGTATATGACCTTAATTGCTGGAATTGATGCAGCAAATGAAAAAAGCATTGCCATGCATAAAAACTTTGGCTTTGTTCATTCAGGTACAATAAGAAAGGCAGGTTTTAAATTCAATAGATGGCTTGACTTAGCTTTTTATCAATTAGAACTTAACGGACCTAAAAATCCTGCAGAAGAATAAGAAAATATTCACTGCGATAATTAAAAATTAGGTTAATACTGAAGATAATAGTGTTAAAAAACCAATCGCCTATTTCTATGGAACTCTTGAGAAAAAATTTGATGAGCTTTATTTTGAGGAATTGTGGGAGATGGGTTTTAGACTGAAGGGACAAATTTAATCCATATTCTGTTCCCCCACTCCATTTTCTCTAATTTTCAAAATCTCTAAAAACCACCTAGGAAGCTAACGGGATTGTTATGCTTCTTTAGGTGGTCCAATTTGCCTTACCTTCTTTTAAATACTCCTCAGCGCATCAATAGGATTCAGCCCTGATGCTTTCTTCGCTGGTGCAATACCAAATATTATACCTATTACTGCGGAGAAACCCAAAGCTAATAAAACAGTTGATAGAGAAAGTGCGAAGCTTGCTCCGATTAACAAACATACAACAAAAGCGATAAACGTGCCAAGCAAGAATCCAATAGTTCCACCAATGAGTGATAAAAATACTGCCTCTAATAGGAACTGCTGCTGAATTCGTTTCGGCTCTGCCCCAAGAGCCTTTCTTAACCCTATTTCCGTTGTTCTTTCCGTTACAGAAACAAGCATCATGTTCATAATCCCAATTCCGCCAACAATCAAAGAAATGGATGCGATCCCCCCAAGCATGAGCGATAGCATTGTCGTTATTTTGTTGAACGATGAAATCATCTCCTGCATATTCATGACCGTGAAACCTTCGTCTTTGTAGTTAAAAGCCTGATTTAGTATGGATTTTACATCACTGGTTGTTTTTTCTGATTGTTTGGAATCACCCATATACACATCCACACTCGAAATGTAACCTGTTCCAAGAAGACTCATGGAGGTAGTATATGGAATGATTACCGCGTCGTTTGCGGAGGAGGTGGAAAAACTATTCGACTTTTTTAATGTACCTATCACAGTGTAGGTTGCACCGGCAATTTGAATCTTTTTACCAATGGGATCTTCTCCCCAAAATAAATCATTCGCAATCGTCGACCCAATCAGGCACACATTATTTTTATTATTAATATCAAGATGATTCAGACCTCTTCCTGTTGCAATGAGGTTCTTTGTCTTTGAAAAATACACATCGTTTTTGCCTTGGACTATTACATCCTTTTTTTCAGTTCCGTTATAAACAACCGTTGTTTTTCCAGTAAGTGTAGGAGAAACTCCGGCAACGTTCTTAATGGCGGATACCTTTTGGATATCACTATCTAATAATCCTTGCTTAAGCGGTGTCCCGATTGCCTGAACGGTTATTTTATCTGCCCCGAAGGAAGAAAATTCACTTGTCATTCCATTCATTGCACCCTTCACAATGGTAATCAAAGCGATAATCGAAGCTACACCAATCACAATTCCCAACATCGTCAGGAAGGAACGCATTTTATGATGGAGGAGATTCATCCAGGCCATTTTGATATTCTCTTTAAGCATGTACGTCCACCTCCCTAAGGTCTCCATCTAATATGTTTACAATCCTGCTTGCATGCTTTGCGATTTCAATATCATGTGTAATCATCACAATGGTTTTTCCTTCTTCGTGCAGCTCGTGAAAAAGCTCGATAATTCGATGGCCTGTTTTTTGATCCAGTGCCCCCGTTGGCTCATCTGCCAGCAAAATGGTTGGTTCTGTTACCATTGCCCTTGCGATGGCGACCCTCTGCTGCTGACCGCCTGAAAGCTGATTCGGACGATTTTGAAGTTTTTCACTGAGTCCAACCCTTTTGAGCATATTGCGTGCTCTTTGCTTCCGTTCCTTCTCTGCCACGCCGGCATACACAAGCGGCAGCTCTACATTTTGAATGGCAGTAAGCCTTGGGAGAAGCTGGAACTGCTGAAACACAAAGCCAACTTCCTTGTTGCGAATTGAGGCAAGCTCTGATTCTTCCAGCTCATCAACCTTTTGATTCGATAAAATATATTCACCGCTTGTTGACGAATCCAAGCAGCCAATAATATTCATCAGCGTTGATTTCCCTGAACCAGATGGCCCCAGAATTGCAACAAAGTCTCCTTTATAAATGGCTAGACTGATATTATTTAAAACAATCTGTTCTTCTTCCCCCATGAAGTACGTTTTTGTGATCCGAGTCATTTTGAGAATTTGCTCACTCATTATTGATTCCCTCCATGCATCATGGCTGCATCAGAATTGCCTTGTTCTTTAGAGGAAACCATCACAACATCTCCAGCGTCAATACCGTCTTTAATCTCAACGGTCGTTCCATCATTCATGCCGATGTGGATATATTTTTTGATTGGCATTCCATTTTCCGTTGGAAGTAGAATATATGGCTTATTTTTAGAATCAAACAGGATTGCGTCCATGGAGAGGGTCGTGACGCCGAGCGCTCTTTGCCTTAATATTTTTGCTTCAGCACTCATCCCGACTC
Organism: Bacillus sp. MUM 116; assembly: GCF_001866655.1. Taxonomy (GTDB): domain Bacteria; phylum Bacillota; class Bacilli; order Bacillales; family Cytobacillaceae; genus Neobacillus. The sequence goes on from NZ_MLYR01000068.1 coordinate 18,625, forward strand.
GGATTGTATTATCATTGTAAAGGTCAATTGTTGCGGTAAAATAGGAAACACCGTTTTCGTTTGTTGCTTCTTTTGAAATTCTTGAAATAGTCCCCTTCATTTCTTTTCCCAGCGCTTGGATGGTTACATCTACTTTATTGCCAACCTTTAAATTCTTCAGGTCGTATTCATCTACCTTGACAGTTGTTTGTAAATCGGCAAAATTCACAATATCGATTAGTTGAGTCCCTGGCAGCACATGTGTGTTGTTTTTTACATATACTCTTGAAATTTCACCATCGATTTCAGCCTTTATTTGTTCTCCCACTCCATTTTTCAATAACACGTCGCCTTTTTTGACCTGATCCCCTTCTTTAACAAAAATTTTGTCAATATGCATTTCCTTTTGGCTGGATAGGTTCTGTCTGCTTTTTGCCTCCACTACACCTGAAAAACTATAATAGGTTGTAATATCCCCTGTTTGTGCTTTCTCTTCTTGAAAATCATTGTTTCCTCTTGGCCAAAAAGCCACTATTGAAATCAGTGCAATTACTGCAGCAAAGATCATACTCCAAATCACAATCCTCTTCTTGCCCTTCTTCTTTTGTTTTGTATTCATTTACCTAACCTCCATGTTTGATGTAACCTCAATATAAGGCCCCAATATGAACTCAATATGAACTGACAAAAAAATCCACGGAAAATTTTAAAAAAAGTGCCTGACACCGTTTGTTTGAACTACAAACGGTGTCAGGCACCAAAATTCGCTGCTACCATCCTATATTTGATAAGGTTACGATTACGAATAGGAATGAAATCACCCCGATTAGAGTGATTGTAAAGATCATTTTTCCATTTAAAACAGGTTCTTTTAATTCCGTATAAATCGTCCATAAGATTGTTCCTAAACACAGGATAACAAGGCACCTCCGAACAAAAACATTTATAATACTCGCCCTATAAAAGAAAAGCATCACGGAGAATAGTAACGGTAAAAATGCCCATTTAAGATTTTTCATAAAACAGCCTCATTGCGATGGAAAGCTTCCTATGCCCTTTCGTCATTTCCAATAAAACCTTTCATATGTTCTGTGAGTTCTAATGTTAAGTTACACGTGATGTGTGAACTCAATATGAACATGGTACCCATCCAACAATAAGTTACAGCCATAGCAAAAACACGCTTGGATTTATATTCCAAACGTGTTTGTTTACCTACTATATATATTTTAATGGCAATATAACGATAAATTTTGCTCCTCCCTCAGGACCCTCAGAAACGTTAATTTCTCCGTGGTGTAAATCAACAATTTGTTTAACAATGGATAAGCCAATCCCATTGCCTTTTATGGAGGGATCTCGGGATTTATCAACCTTATGGAATGGCTTAAAAATATCTTTTCGTTCTTCTTCCGGGATGCCAATTCCAGTATCGGTAATGGAGACAGAGATAAGATTGTTTTGCAGGAATGCTTTAATTGTAATTTTCCCTTGATGCGGCGTAAATTTTATACTGTTATTGATTAAATTCGTCCACACCTGCTTAAGCTGATCTTCATCCGCTTCAATCGTAATCGGTTTTAAATGAATCTCAGTCACAATTTCCTTTGCTGACCATTGCGGCTCCAAAGCAATGACGACACCCCGTAATTGTTCATCTAAACGGAAATTTGACAGGTTCAGCAGGAGTTGATCTTGCTGCAAGTGGGACAAGCGGAGCAGGTTTCTTGCCAGCCTTGATAATCGGTCACTTTCCTGTTCAATAATACTCAAATATCGTATACGGTTTTCTTCACTTATTTTCTTTTGCTTTAACGCCTTTGAAAATCCAGAAATGGAAGTTAACGGTGATTGAATTTCATGAGATACATTGGACACAAATTCCTGACGCATTTGGTCAAGTTTTCCGAGTTCTTTTGCCATTACATTAAAGCTCGCACTTAATGCTCCAATCTCATCTTTTCGATTTGTCGGGAGCACAATATTAAAGTTTCCTTTCGCCATTTTCCTTGTTGCTTCCGTCAACTTTACGAGAGGATGGACGACATATCGAGCCGCTATAATAATCAAAAGGCTGCCAAAAAACACAATGACGACATACATGAGATGAATGGCAGTCATCAATTGATCTTCAAACTGATTCCGCTCAATTGTTACAAAAATAGCATAATGCTTCCCATTTTCTTGAAATGGTATGCCAACAATTGGAACATGGGTGATAAACCCTTTGAAATTGTCTGTAATGTTACCAGCAAGAACCGAATCGACATATTTTTTTTCAACCTCTAAATTTTTGTCTTTGAGAAGCGGAACACCATCCTTTTTATACAGCTGTAGGCGTGTCCCAGATGTTCCCGAATAGGCCTTCATAAAAGACAGCAAATCATCCGATTTAGTAGTTTTGTATATTTCAAGCGCCTTTTTACCATTATGAATTAGGATCTTCTTCATCTCATCCTGAGCATGATCATGATATAAAATATTCGTTCCAATATAAGCGGCAAGCAAACTAAACATGACCGTACTGACATATATACCTACGATCCGAGTATAGAGTGATTTAATCCCGACTCACCTCCAAGCGATTTCCGAGCCCGCGGATGGTTACGATTTTGAATTGCGACTCAAACTCGGCAAAACGCTCCATGAGTCGTTTGATATGAACATCAACTGTCCTTTCATCTCCCTCATAATCGACGCCCCAGATCTGCTCAATAAGATTGGTACGGGTAAATAACTGACCAGGATAGCTGCCAAGTTTGTAAAGGAGTTCAAATTCCTTCATTGGTATGGTTATTCTTTTCCATCTTTATAAAGAACCTGGTAAGTTTTACGATCCAGTTCAATTTCTCCAAGCTTTATTATATTTGAAGCCGCAATTCGATAGCGCTTGAGGAGAGCCCTAACGCGCAAGACCAACTCAACGGGGTCAAAAGGTTTGACTAAATAATCGTCCGTCCCAAGCCTAAAGCCTTTTATTTTGTCCTCTGATTCCCCCTTCGAGGTAATCATTAAAATAGGAATATCAGATAGTTCACGAAGTTCCTTACACAATGCCCATCCATCCAGTTTGGGCATCATGATATCAAGAATCACAAGATCAACCTGATGATTTTCAGCGTATTCCAATGCGTCCGCTCCATTCGATTTTTCAACGATTTCAAAACCTTCATCATCAAGGTATAAGCGAATAAGCTCACGGATGTGATCTTCATCATCCACGACCATTATTTTAGTCAAGGTATCCACCCCTTAAACTTGATTAAACATTTCATTCTATAAATCTTCTTCTATAAAATTTCACTACATCTATATTACATTATTTATCTTAGATAATTTTGCCATTTTTTGAGGAATTAAGCAATTTCACTAAAAACCGCAGCACATATAGACAGTGCCATGGGGACGGTTCTTGTGGCCACTTTTGAACTTAAAAAGCCACAAGAATCGTCCCCTAGGTCCTTCCCTATGTCCTTTTCTTACGATTGTCTGCATAGAATGTAGACAAGGGTGAGTGATCTCTCAATGAAAATAGTTAACCTGGAGGGAATGACCTAATGCAATTTATTGAAGATGTTAAAGACGTGAAATTTAGTTTTTGGGAAAAACCGCCGGCGTCGTCTATGACTCATGCATTTGTTTATGTTAATAATGACAACGAATACTATGAAGTTAAAAATGGAGAGCGTTTATCACGAAGTGAATTGCGGATTGGTAAATATAATAGGGTTTATACCGTCAATATGCAGCAACAAACCATCACCTACAATGAGGAGGTCCCTTCGGCAACAAGAGGGAGAAGGTTTTCTGTCAATTTATTTATCGATATCGCCGTCGAACACCCGGAACGCTTAGTTCAACAAAATGCAGGAGAATTTCGCACCATAATTAACAATAATCTGCCCTTCTGGGTAGAATCAGAAGCAAGATTTTTTCCTATTGAAGAGGAACTGAGATTTGCACGGCATATTGAAGAATTTTTTCAAACCTCCCCATTAGTCAAGGTGTTAAGAGATGCTGGAATTGTTGTTCGAAATATTCGTGTTTTGATCCGGCAAGGTATTCGGGACCAGCGCCATGATGAGGCGATCGCCGATTTAGACCGGAACGCAGAACTATCTGCCTATCAAGAGGCTCATGACTTGGAGGAAGCGCGCCGGATTTCGGCCTCGATTAAAGAAGCCCTTGAAGCTGGTGATTTTATTACTGCTGGGAAGCTTGGGGAAAAAAATGAAATGGCAAAGCGGTTGGTAGAATCGGAATTTAGCCAAAATCAAACCTTCAAATATGAAGTAAACAAACAACTATTAAACTTAATCAACGATCACACTATTGACCAGTTCCAGGCAGAACAAAGATTAGCCAAACTAAAGAAACTATTCCCCTATCTTCCCGTCGATCTGGAAAAAGTAAATAGGAAAAAACAGATTTCTGATCCAAGGAGAGAACTTCCATCCTATTTAAATAAAGGGGAGTAGTGATTGTGGAATCCATTTTAAATCAGCTGTTTTGGTTGTGGGCACCTGTTTCTCTCCTTCCGGAAGGGCTCCGTATTTTTTTGGTTCTCTTTGTGTTCCTGCTGCTCGCAAGAACAATTTTGGTATACATTGTTCCTCCCTGCTTCAACTTGTTGTGCCGGTTGTTGAAAAAAATGCTTTATCTCCTTTCTTATCCCATCATGGAACTAATTAGTAGGATGCAAAGAAGCCGGAGAGAAGCAGGAAAAACGGGCATACCTATTTGGATTGATATCATTGAAGAAATGTTTGCCTTGTTCGAAAGGTTTTTCAACAAAATGATTCAGCTGTTCAGGAAACGGAAAAGGAATAAGGCAATGATTAAAAGATGGACCTTCTATTCTGCTACAGCTTTAGCAATTTTGCTTTCTGCAGCAACCATGAACAATCCAAATGAGTGGTATACACAAAAATGGAAGAAAGCTGAGGCCTGGTTAAACCAAGAACCTGTTCACAAACAAGTATCCGATGCTGCATCTCCTGATACAAAAGAATTAATTTTAAATAGGAACTATAAAGACGGTGGAAATATTCGGGTAGCTCCCACACTAACGGCGGCTCGGCTATACACGATTCCAAATGGGGAAACAATGCACTTTTTGAATGAAGAACAAGTAGATCCCAAAGGAATTAAGTGGCTAAAAGTACAAACCGCAAACGGAATCAAAGGTTGGATTTCAGCCAGCATTGTGAGGGAAAAATAATAATCGAGAAATTAGATGACAACTTGACAGGGTGCCTCTGCGGGTATGATTACCCATGTTGCCATGGAAAGTACGAGTGTATATTGGAAACCAATTGTTAATTTGCTTGAGGCTGAAGATATTGAATTTTGGGTTGTGAATGCCCTCCACCTACATTGAGATTACAACAATGCCTTGTTTCTTTTTTATAGCTACAAGACTAATGCCCAAGAATTACTTGCTATTTCCCATAGAATAAAGTGTCATATATTAATTGCCAACCAGTTATGAATTTTGAAGGCATCAAAAGTGCCTTTATTTTTTTTGCGACACCTATTTGCTTTCAGATTCCATTTTCAAGGATTGTACTCAACTAAGAAAAAAATATCCATACATATTATTGGGTAATTTTTTCTCATTTCAAATGAGAAAGCGCTGCTTTCCAGCCACTCTAATTTAAACGATTTAGGAGATTCCCTAATTGTATGGTACACTTAGTTTACCATTTGATTTACTGTTTTCATGTTCCCCACCCATTCGTGAGTGGGATTTTTTGTTTTTTAAGAAAAATAAAAAACAGACTCTACTATTAGAGCCTGTTTAAAGGATTCTATAATTAAGCTTTGTGTACGTTAGCTGCTTGAGGTCCACGTTGACCTTTTTCAACGTCAAAAGTCACTTCTTGACCTTCTTCTAATGTTTTGTACCCTTCGCCTTGAATCGCTGAGAAATGAACGAATACATCTTCTCCACCTTCACGTTCGATGAATCCGAAGCCTTTTTCGCCATTAAACCATTTTACTTTACCTTTTTCCATGTTTGTTGCCTCCTAGTGTGTAAACACACACAATGTAATACTATTCTTGCTCTCAGTGATCATCAAGACGAAAAGTTCAAACTAATACAAATCCTTTACACCGAACAAAAATAATTCACTTTAATCATAGCATTTTTTGTAAGATATTGCAAGAAGACAAAAAATCCATCACAAAAACTGTTTTGAGCTTGCTATTTCTTAAATATAATCATTGCAAAATATTTTGTATCTGTACTCTGTATGAGTGCTTATAGCAAGAGGAACAGAATTGTATTTAACATCTATAAGCTTTCCTTCCGCTAATGAGCCAACAAAATCATTAACTACTCGAATAAGTTCTTCGAAGTCTGTACTTTGAAAACCTTTTGCCTCATACATTTATTCTCTCTCCCGATATTTTTCATAATTACCGCGTGAAAGTTAAACTTTGAAATAAAATACTTATCCTACCTTGTTGCTTAATAAATCTATTGCCTGATTTTCAGTGATACCTCTAATTAAACCAAGTTCACTAATAAACATCTTTCGTGCGCTTTCAAGCATCTGCTTTTCACTTGAATTAAGTGATTTATTTTTGTTTATCCGCATTAAATCCCGTACAACTTCAGCTCCTTCTTGGATATTACCTGTTTTAAGTTTTTCCGTATTAATCTTATATCTTTCTTTCATTGAAAGGGTTGTATCGGTTAGACCATGATGGAAAATGTTCAATACGCTTTCAAGTGTAGTCATATCGGTAACTAAACGAATCCGTGATTTGTGTACTTTTGCAATAGGAATCATAACTTGCATTTTATTCATTAGCATATTTATTATATAATACTGAATTTTCTCACCTTGAATTTCCTTTATTTCTATTGCTTCAATAACTCCTGCTCCCTGCATAGGATAAACAATATAATCACCAACTTGAAACAACTAACCACCTCCAAATATAAAACATCTTAAGTATACCATATAAAACCTAAATAACAAATTTATTATTTTATCACTTGTTATAAGTTAATGTCAATAAAATTATTTCCTGAGCCGTGTGTAAAAAACAATGGGATCGCCGCCCATTGTTTTTTTACAGTGAGAAAATAGGTAAATTGTTAAATTAACCTGCATCCTTAGCACAATAAAAAAAGGCTACCTTTAGTGATAGCCTTTGCTTTAAGGATTGCTTTAACATAATAATCCTGCCAAAAACAAACTTTACATATAATGTCGGTCCCATGAGGTTTCTATTCTAAAGTCTTATAACCACAACAAGGGCAGGGAAACTTTTTCATTTATTTTCACCTTTTTAATGCAAATATTTCTTTAATTTTATCATAGCTTTTTAAACTAACTTGCTACCTTTAGTTCAAGAAGAAAAAAGGATCGACGCAGCGGTCAACCATCTGAAGTGAACCCGTTAATCTAAATTGAGATGGGCATACAAACAGTTAAAGTCTCTTTAAACTCATTCTTTTATCAATTTTCATTATAATATTTTCGTAAATTTCTGCTTGTTCACCTGTACATCGATCATTTTTACTTTCTGTATTAAGTAGCCTTCTTAATAGTTCCATTTCTCTATCGGTTAAATTAATTTGCATTTGTTTTTCCTCCCTTAATGTGATTATCACCACAACCAATAATATGATGGAGTGGAAAAATATATTACGTGCAAACTTTTTACTTTTAAACCATAAAGAATAGCCCTTCTCACTCGAGAGGGGCTTATTGCAAAAAGGGAGCGGATTTTTACTCTTACATGAAGGCAGTTCCAGGACGTAAAACAGATGTGATGGATGCAGAATGGATTGCCAAACTCCTTCGTCACGGTCTGCTTAAAGCGAGTTACATTCCAGATCGGAATCAGCGTGAACTGCGTGAGCTAGTTCGATATCGCCGAAGTATTATCGAAGAGCGAGCCAGACAACATAACAGAATCCAGAAAGTATTAGAAGGAGCGAACATTAAATTGGGATCTGTTGTTTCCGATGTTATGGGTGTTTCGGCTCGGGATATGCTCGATGCCATTGCCGACGGTGAGGAGGATCCTGAAAAACTAGCAAACTTTGCAAGGCGCACTATGAAAAAGAAGAAAGAAGAACTGGAACTCTGAGCTGCGTCTATTTTAGTATTGCCATTTTACGGATTTCACAGAAGTTAATTTTCATGGTAGTGTAAGTACATTACTTCACAAACTTACTCAACGAAGAAGGCAATGTCAATTAAACATCGCCCAAATTACATCTTGAATAAATTAATCTTCTGTTCCTAATACATCAGTATTTGGGGGCTCATAACCCATCTGACGGAGCATAGCTACTATTTGTCCCTTGTGATGAAACTCGTGAGTAATGGTGTGCATTAGCAATTTACCAGGAGTGATAGATAATAGTTCAGGTGCTTCTCTCCAAGGGATTTCTCTCTCAATTAGCACGTTTAAATTATGTCCATGTAGTTCTAATAATTCATTTACTATTAAATCCACTTGTTCAAATCGTGCTATTATTTGCTCTAAACTGAGATTATGTAATTCTTCTCTTGGAGTAATTGGTTTTTTTGTCTTCAATAAAACAAATGATCCAAGCCAGGCAACATAGCAATCTGCTATATGAACCAATGTGTCTCTTACACATTGCCAACCGAATCCATTTGCATGAGTAAAATGATTAGGATCTAATTTCCCACAAAAATCTAACAGAATTCCTCTAGTTTGTCGAACCCATCCATATTCATGTTGAAGCATCAAAACACCACCTTAACAACTATAACTACTTATTCTATACATGTATAGAAAAACCCTTTCTTTACTGATTAGAAAACTCGCCGATTGGCGAGCCCGTTATGGCGAAGACAGAGGCGTAGTTGCACTTATGCCCGATAGGAAAGTTATACTTTCCTATCGGCCTATAAAATGATCGCCGCAGCAATCCCTTCTAAACTCAAGCACTGATAGTTTAAGTTTTCCTTAACGTCACATTAGATTAAATGGATAATTTCGTAATAAATATAGTGATCTTATTCTCGGCTGAAATCAGCCTCTTGTAATGGAACCATTTTTGATTTCTTTACAATTTTATAGCTAAAATATCCAAGCAAGAATAAAGGTAGTCCAATATAAGAAACCAGAATTCCATACCAGTCAATCTTATCCCCAATAAATGCCCTGTAATTTGATCCAAGCATTGCCACTAAACATAATATTGTCGCTAGAATTGGTCCTAACGGGAACCATTTTGCAAAATAAGGAAGATCTTTAAAATCTCTGCCTTGTGCAATAAAAGCTTTTCGGAATCGATAATGAGTTACAGAAATACTTAACCAAGAGATATAACCTGCTAGACCAGCAGCATTTAATAACCATGAATAAACTGTTCCGTCACCGAAAAAAGAGGTTAGGAAGCAAAGCATTCCTATAAAAGTAGTTGCATACAATGCGTTTACAGGGACACCCCCTTTATTTACTTTTTTCAAAAATGCTGGTGCTTTACCTTCTTCTGCCAATACCCATAGGACCCGTGAACCAACATATAAACTTGAGTTTCCTGCAGATAAAACAGATGTAAGGATGACAGCATTCATCACAGCTGCAGCAAATGACAGCCCAGCATGTTTAAAAACAAGTGTAAATGGACTTACAGCAATATTTTCAAGGTTGGACCCTAATAAATTTGGATCTTTATAGCTAATTAAGCATCCGATGACGAAAATGGCTAATACATAGAATAAAAGAATTCGCCAAAAGATTTGCTTAATCGCTTTAGGGATATTTTTTTCAGGATTTTCACTTTCACCTGCAGCTACTCCAACCATTTCAGTTCCTTGAAAGGCAAATCCTACTACCATAAAGACACTAAATATGGATAAAAGGCCTCCCTTAAATGGCGCCTCTCCTTTTGTAAGATTTCCAAATCCACCGGTATGACCCTTCATAATTCCAAAAATCATCAGTAATCCAACAACAAGAAAAATAATGATGGTTGCAACCTTGATGATGGAAAACCAAAATTCTGATTCACCATAACCTTTAACAGATAAAACATTTAGACCAAAAATAAGGGCGAGAAAAGTTGCACTCCAGACAATACCTGGAATATTAGGCAGCCAATATTTCATAATCAATGCAGAAGACGATAATTCAAGAGCAAGGATAATGGCATTGTTATACCAATAATTCCAGCCAACCGCAAACCCTAAGGCAGGGTCAACAAATCTTGAAGTATACGTACTGAAAGAACCCGAAATTGGTATAAATGCAGCCATCTCCGCTAAGCTTGTCATGAGGAAATAAACCATGATTCCAGCAATAAGATAAGCCGCAATCGCCCCTCCTGGACCGGCATCATGAATAGTAGTGCCACTAGCTAAAAAAAGACCTGTTCCAATCGTTCCACCAATAGCAATCATGGATAGGTGCCTTGTTTTTAATTTTCTCTCTAGGTGTTCATGTTGATCTGCTGAATTTGTTTGCTGAGTTTGTACCGTTTGCATAAAACACCTCTTTTTTAGTCTTTTATAATTAATTCTTATACAATCTTAAAAATACAATAAGACAGTATAAAAGAGCGCTTTCATCGATAAATTTATTTAAATAATAATATCCTCCAAAATAGTACATTAAAGGAAGTAATTCCAAGACATCAGTTACTGTGATAGTGATTGATTTTGTTCAGCAGCTGTAATACTGAGAATTAGGCATCCTGTTACTGAACAACCATGCTTGCTCTAATAATCGTAACCATTTTTTCGATTTTACTACGAAACTTAATACTCATTTCTTCAGATGAATTCTCCCTCATAATAATCAATGTATCACCTTTTTCGAAAAATAAAGGCTCTTCTTCACCTATTTCAACTCCTACCATTCCATCAACACAATAAAAAACTTCGGCCGTTCCTGTCACATCCAACACTAAATCTTGAATATCCTTTTTAATCTGGATACAGGTAAGCCCCCCATCGCACCCGTCTGATAACATTAAATTAAAGTCCTTAACGATCCCTTTGCTTCGTGTTGTCCATCCACCATCAAAGCGATCTTGTTCAAAAGGCTTCAAAACCACCGAATGTTTTCCTTCATGTTCAAGATACATTTCACCCTCAAGTATCATTATTACTCTTTGGATGCCTGGTAGATGCGTAAATAAGGATTCTTCTACTTCAACATCAGCTGTACTAATGCGCCATTGGAAATTCCGTTTACTATAATCCGCATCTTCAGGATAAATGGCCAGTTGCGTTGTTTTTCCACCGGACCATAAATTCGTAGTTTGCTCATTTTTTTTTACAAATTTTATTGAATAAGTCATATTTCCACTCCACATATCCCAAAAAAATTTTCTCTTTGCTCATTCATGCAGATCCCAGCGATATTCTTCTATACTTTTGCTCAGACATCGCACCTTTAACAAGGGGAGCTGACTGAGCTCCCCCAATAAGGTAACGAGCTGAGAAGCATTTCTGATAAAAAGTGCTTTACTCATTCGTTTCAATCCGTTTTGTTTTTAGTCCTGACTAGTTGAAGAATTATTATTCACTTTAAGAATTATCCAGCTCCAGCGCCCAGCGACTAGTGGACTTCACTCGCCTCCCTACGATAAGTCAAGCACGAATCGCTTAAAGGTGCTCCTGCGCCATAGTAAATTCGAAGAAGCTACTGTTCAGCTCGTCGCAAAGCTGCAAGATGTTATTCAGGCAGTTGCTTCGCTCTTCGTGTTTCCTTTATCTCAGTCGACTCGCTCCAGTCCATACGTCGCTAAACGGGCGCTTCCGCTTTTCTTACAACATTGGCATTTTGATGCCTTTTTCTTTTGCAGTTTTGATTGCAATTTCATAACCTGCATCTGCGTGACGAACTACACCCATACCAGGGTCAGTTGTTAATACGCGCTCTAAGCGTGCTTCTGCTTCTTTTGTACCGTCAGCAACGATAACCATACCAGAGTGTTGTGAATATCCCATACCTACGCCGCCGCCATGGTGTAAGGAAATCCAGCTTGCACCGCCAACTGCGTTAATCATGGCATTAAGGATTGGCCAGTCAGATACTGCATCAGAACCGTCCATCATGCTTTCAGTTTCACGGTTTGGAGATGCAACGGAACCAGCATCTAAGTGGTCACGGCCAATAACGATTGGAGCGGAAACTTCACCTGAAGCCACCATGTCGTTAATGATTTTACCAAAACGTGCTCTTTCTCCATAGCCTAACCAGCAAATACGTGCAGGAAGTCCTTGGAACGCAATTCTTTCTTGCGCCATCTTAACCCATTTGCAAAGGTGCTCATCATCTTTGTAAACACGAAGTAATGCTTCGTCAATTTTACGGATATCTTCTGGATCTCCAGATAATGCTGCCCAGCGGAAAGGTCCTTTACCTTCACAGAACAATGGACGGATGTACGCTGGAACGAATCCAGGGAAATCAAATGCATTTTCAACGCCCTCGTCTTTTGCCACTTGACGGATATTGTTACCGTAGTCAAATGTAACAGCGCCTTTTTGCTGCATGGTAAGCATAGCTTTTACATGTGTTGCCATGCTTTGTTTTGAAAGCTTCACATATAATGTTGGATCTTCTTTTCTTAATTTATCAGCTTCTTCTAATGAATAGCCAACTGGTACATATCCATTGAGTGGATCATGTGCAGATGTTTGGTCTGTTAATACATCTGGGTTAAAGCCTTTTTCGATCATTAATGGTAAAATTTCTGCTGCGTTTCCAAT
>NZ_MLYR01000069.1 GCF_001866655.1 Bacillus sp. MUM 116
GATAGATGGTGTCTAACAATTGGGGTGCAGTTCAATAAGGAAATCAGGGGTTTTGTTTTCTAAAAGCTTTCGTATTAATTATGGCCAACTATTAGCTCCTAAACAGGAAGGACATATATTTTTATCCTAAAAATCAAACTCATCATCATTCCGATGGCGGCGGTATTTGGCCGCATGACAGGAATCACAGATTGGGAAAGCATGATCCCACGGGAGATTTCTTCCACAATTCTTACATTTTTTCACAAACTTCTTGATATCTGTTTTTAACCGGTCTTGAACCCCGTCACTTACCTCTTCACGCAGACGTTCCCAGTATATCGCTTCCGTCTTTTCACCCAACCGGTACAAAAACAAAAGGTGGAGACCGATTGCTTTATAAGAAAGTTCAAGTTCCTCAAGGCTGCGGTCCTTTACAATCGGTTCAGGAAGTTCTCTTCCTTCTATAATCGCATACATCGTTTGCTCCCATTGCTTTGTCAGCATAGGTTCATTTTTAGAAAAAGGTAAATGCAGGAACCCATAAAGATCCATAAGCGGAAGCCGTACTTCGATTTCTGTTCCGGCAATCAACTGGTATAATGATCGTTCTTCTGATAGTGAAGCTTTTTTCGTTCCTTTTGGACTTTCGAATTTTTCCCAAAGATCAAAGAAAGTCCCTAAATCTCGATAATAATGAAGGAATCGTTCAAAAACCGAATTAGTTGGGGCAATGGCAAAAGTATGAACCGGTTGATCCTCCTGCATCAGGAGTCGACGCATCGTTTTAATATCATTTGTGAAGGCAACCCTTCCGACATCATAAATCCCTTTTCTGCCGGCACGTCCGGCAATTTGCTTCACCTCTTGGGACGAAAGCAGCCGCCGTTTTGTTCCATCAAATTTTTCATTTTCCAAAAAGACAATTCTCCGGATGGGCAAATTTAGCCCCATACCAATTGCATCTGTTGCAACAATGACTTTTGTTTTTCCATCATTAAATTGCTGAATTTGCTTTTTCCTTGTTTCCGGAGGCATACTGCCGTATAACATGCTGACCCTATGGCCGTCATTTTGCAGCCTTGAAGCCGTTTCAAGCACACGCCTTCTCGAAAAACAAATCAGCGCATCCCCTTTTTTTACATGTTTGATATGAAATTCCCTCGATTCCACTTCAAGCGGGGTATCCCTAGTGTACTCATGAATCTCAATATCGGAGTCACCTAAAAGCTCAAGCAGCATATTTATGGAATTCCGACTGCCGATAATATGCACTTCCTTGGCATTTGCTTTTGTAATCGCCTTGTACCAAGAAAATCCCCGGTCCTTATCGGTAATCATTTGCGCTTCATCAATTACTACCACGTCATAGAATTCTTTTTCGTGAAACATTTCGACCGTGCAAGAAATATGTTTGGCTTCAGGAACGATTTTTTCCTCTTCACCGGTTTTTAAGGAGCATAATGTTCCTTCATTATTCAATTTATCATAAACTTCCAGCGCCAACAGGCGGAGCGGGGCCAAATATATGCCGCTGTCAGCTGTTTTCATCTGTTCAAGGGCATGGTATGTTTTTCCGGTATTGGTTTCTCCAATATGAAGCACATAGCGAACCGATTTTCCCAATGATGGATTATATTCCTGACCAAATATATCCTCCATCATCCGGGCTTCTTCTTCTCTTTTTCGTTGTAATTCCGCTTCTTCTTCCGCTCTTTTTCGTTCTCTTTCCGCAAAATCTTTTTCAAAAATTTCTCGGTGAACCTCCAACTCAAATGGAACGTCTACCAGTTTTAATAGGTCAGATACATATTCCTCCTGGATATCCTCAATAAAATACTCCTCCACCTCATAAATGAGATTTGCGATACTATTTTTCACAAAAGGAATGGACAGTTTTTCGTGAAAGGTATCTTGATATTCGTGATGAATTTTTTCAGGAAGTTTTTCCAATACTTTTTGCGGCAAAAGTGCGGAAACATAGTCAGAAATTAAACTTTCATATACAAAAAAATAGGTCTGATATTCGTAAAAGCTTCGGCCCCAGTGAAGCGTTTTATGAATATCGCCGGTAAGTTCTTCAAAAAAACTCGCCAAAGTGGTATAAGCATTCGGATCAAAATTCCCTTGATTGACCAGTTTTTCTTCTAGGGCAAAGGTATCGACAGATTGGAATTTCAGATTATTTTCAAAATCTGCCGCTAATTGAACCGCAATAAATCTTCGGATATAAAGATAGAAGTTTTGGTAATGATCTTCAATAAATTCTGCCGCAAAGGAATCAATTTCATTTTGAAGCAGTTGTTTATCAGCTTGCAGTTTATGCTCTTCTTCCCTTTTCAAAAAATCTGCTTTCGCTTTATAGGATCTTTTTTCCCATTTATCTTCGTCGCCATCAAAGGTTTCCTGCAGCCATTTAAAGGCATCAAATGGCTGATAAGTCCGCATTTCATCACGAAAAAGCTTGTTGATTAATTTCCGGTCAACCCCCTCGACCACAAATCCTTTTTCCTTCAAAAATGCCTTCTTTTCATTTCTGGGCACATCGTTGGTGGATTTATTCAGCCAAACATTGATCCAAATTTGTTCGGCATACTGTTTCCGGTCAGAAAGATATTGTTCAAAGCTTGGTATTGTTTCTTTCGTTTCCAAATAATGATCTATATCTTCGTATAGCTTTTTTTTCGTATGTTCGATTGCTTGAGGATAAATGGCCATTAATTTACTCATTTCGTTTGTCTCCTCGTTAAAATTATATCTTTTCTGATTTCTTTTTTCCTTTATATTATGTATAATGAGTTCATAGAGATCGAATAGTAAAAAAGACCGAGCATGGCGTAAGCTTACTCGGTCCATGCAATAGTCGGTTCCCCATGGGGAGTCGGCATATTGGTAAGAAATAGTCCACCGCTTATGCTTGTCGGCTCAAGGGTGGATTATTTTTTTTTGTAAAATGACAGCACAGTGACAATGAGACTTGCAAATGAAAATGCCAGCATCAAAGCTTGATAAACTGTCAAACGGCATCACCCCCTTTCAATAGGAGTGATCCGACCACCCTTGAGAAATCCTATTCTATTGCATTTCTAATTATAGCATTAATTCCCACTTCGAACAAGCGTTCCCTTAAATATTATGTTGGTTACAATATTCGTCAACCAAATCCTCGATTTGATCCAATTCCGGGAATTTTCCTGAAAACTGAAATTTAATTTCTTCAATAAAATGATCCCGATTATATACGTGGATGGCTCCATCTTGCCCAATCACGCTATATTCAGGTACAAAACGGTAACCACTTCTCTCGATTGCCCCCATCATCATGCTCCTTTTTCCTAGTTTTGGGTAGTATTTGCAGAAGTTGGGGGAATCATCCTTGTTATCGAATAAATGGATTATTACCGTCAGAACAAAAATGAACGGAACCCCATAAAAGGATACCGCTCACAATTCACAAACCTTATGCGGTTGTATAAACCTCTTTTTTGTTTTTCTCATGACGAATCGTTGCTTGTGCCGCAGCCAGGCGAGCCAGCGGTACTCGGTATGGCGAACAGCTCACATAGTCAAGTCCAGTTCTGTAGCAGAAATCAATGGAGCTCTTTTCACCGCCGTGTTCACCACAAATACCGGTTTTCAGTGAAGACTTTGTGCCACGGCCAAGCTTTACGCCCATTTCAACTAATTTACCGACACCGTCCCGATCAAGCACCGCGAACGGATTCTCCGGAAGAACCTTATGCTCAATATATGCCTGCAAGAACTTGCCCTCTGCATCATCACGGCTGTAGCCGAAAGTCGTTTGCGTTAAATCATTCGTACCAAATGAGAAGAAATCCGCTTCTTCTGCAATTTGATCTGCCGTTAGCGCCGCTCGTGGAATCTCAATCATCGTACCAATCGTGTAATCGAATTGCTTTCCTGTTTCTTCTTGAACACGTACACCAGCATCAACCACTAGTTGACGCATTTCCTTTAATTCATTCACATGTCCGACAAGCGGAATCATGATTTCAGGCTTCACTTCCATGCCTTTATTCGCCAGCTTAGCTGCTGCATAGAAAATCGCTTTTGCCTGCATTTCGTAGATTTCCGGATAAATCATCCCCAAACGGCAGCCGCGGTGGCCAAGCATTGGGTTGAACTCATCTAATTGACGGACCTTTTTCAGCAATAATTCTTTTTCCTTCAAATCAGCGGAGCCCGGATTTAAAATTTGCAGCTTCGTTACTTCGACTAAAAGCTCCTCTTTATCCGGAAGGAATTCATGTAATGGCGGATCAAGTAAACGAATCGTAACCGGATGCCCTTGCATCGCTTCAAAAATCCCTTCAAAATCGCCCTGCTGCATTGGCAATAACTGGTCAAGAGCTTCCATACGCTCGGCGTAGTTCTCGGCTAAAATCATTTTTTGCACGATTGGGATTCGCTTAAGATCCATGAACATGTGCTCAGTGCGGCACAAGCCGATTCCACCGGCACCGAAATCAAATGCCTTTTTCGCATCCTCTGGATTATCAGCATTGGCACGGACGCCGATTTTCCGTTCTTGGTCCGCCCATGCTAATAATAATTGGAATTCATCGGATAACTCAGGGTCAATCATTGGAATTTCTCCAAGCATGATTTCACCGGTAGAACCATCAATCGTAATCGTATCGCGGTATTTAACAACCGTTTCGCCAACCGTAAATTGTTTTGCTTTTAAATCAATTTTCATTGCCTCACAACCGCAGATACAAGCTTTACCCATCCCCCTCGCAACAACGGCTGCGTGGCTTGTCATACCGCCGCGGCTTGTTAAAATTGCTTGCGAGGCAACAATACCGTGGATATCATCCGGGGTTGTTTCTGGTCGAACAAGGATCACTTTTTTACCTTCGTTACCTAATTGTTCCGCTTCGTCCGCATCAAAGACAACCTGACCAGTTGCCGCTCCAGGTGAGGCCGGCAAGCCTTTCGCTAACAATGTACGCTGGTATTTATCATCAATACGGCGGTGCAGCAATTGGTTTAGCTGATCTGGATCTACCCGAAGCAACGCCGTCTTTTTATCAATAATTCCTTCTGCCACCATTTCCACCGCAATGCGGATGGCTGCCTGAGCTGTCCGTTTTCCGTTACGAGTTTGCAAGATAAAGAGTTTGCCGCGCTCAACCGTAAATTCAATATCCTGCATTTCCTGATAATGCTGCTCTAAGCGTTTGCACGTATCGGTGAATTGCTGGTAAACTTCAGGCATTTCATCCTTTAGAGTTGCAATTGGCTGCGGTGTACGAATTCCGGCAACAACATCCTCACCCTGTGCATTAATTAAGTATTCCCCGTACAACACATGTTCACCAGTAGAAGGATTTCTTGTGAACGCTACGCCTGTTCCGGAATCATTTCCCATATTTCCAAATACCATACTTTGAATATTTACTGCAGTTCCTAAGTGATCCGGGATTTTATTTAAGCGGCGATACACGATTGCGCGCTGATTATTCCAAGAATCAAACACCGCATTTATTGCTAAGAAGAGCTGCTCTTTTGGATCCTGCGGAAACTCTTTCCTTGTATGCTTTTTGACGATTCCTTTATAGCCGACAATAACTTCCTGCCAGTCTTCTGCACTCATTTGAGGATCAGAGGAATAGCCTTTTTGCTCACGAACTTCTTCCAATAATTCTTCGAAAAAATACGTATCGATGTCTAACACAACATTGCTGAACATTTGAATGAAACGGCGATATGAATCATAAGCAAAACGAGAGTTGTTTGTTAACTTTGCCATACCTACAACGGTTTCATCATTCATACCAAGGTTTAAAACCGTATCCATCATTCCTGGCATAGAAAATACAGAACCGGAACGGACAGAAACTAGTAATGGATTTTTCGCGTCACCCAATTTTTTTCCCATTTTTTCTTCCAAACGATTTAGCGCTTCTAAGCTCTGAGCCTCTACTAAAGCAGGGATTTTTTTGCCAGATTCATAGTATGCATTACAAGCTTGTGTAGAAATCGTGAATCCAAAAGGTACCGGGAGGCCAATCCGTGTCATCTCTGCTAAGTTTGCACCTTTTCCTCCCAGCGATTCTTTCATATCGCCATTTCCCTCATGAAACAGGTATACGTATTTTTCCATTGGTTAAAAGCTCCTCTCTTTTTTTAAAATTTCTAAAATGAGACCGGCTGTTTCCTCGACTGCCTTATTGGAAACATCAATAATCGGACAGCCCACACGTTTCATAATTTTTTCCGCATGCTCCAGTTCGTCCAATATCCGTTCAAAGCTCGCATAGCTGGCCTTAGAACCGAGTCCTAATGCTTTTAATCGCTCTTTCCGGATTTCATTTAATTTATCCGGAGAAATGATTAATCCAATACAATTACGTCGTGGGATTTCGAATAGTTCATCCGGCGGCGGCACCTCCGGAACTAATGGAACGTTTGCTACTTTAAAGCGTTTATGTGCCAAGTACATGGAAAGTGGTGTCTTTGATGTTCTTGATACACCTATTAATACGATGTCTGCTTTGGTAATTCCCCGGGGATCACGTCCATCATCATATTTAACTGCAAACTCAATCGCCTCAATTTTCCGAAAATACTCCTCGTCCAATTTTCTCATCATACCAGGCTGATGATGCGGGGTTTTATTAAATTTTGTGGTAAAGGCATTCATTAAAGGGTTTAGCAAATCAACTGCATAAATCCTCTCTTCTGCTGCACGCTGGTCCAAATATTCCTTTAAGGAAGGAACCACGATGGTATAAGCGATGATGCACCGGCCGTCTTTTGCTAATAAAATTACATCTTCAATATCTTCAAAATCCTCCACATAGGAACTGCGGCGGATTTCTACATGGCCCCCGTTAAATTGGGTGGCCACCGCTTTTACCACAAGCTCAGCCGTTTCCCCAACTGAGTCAGATACAACATAGACCACTTCTTTTTGATCCAAAATTCCTGCCACTCTCCTCAACCAAGTTTTTGTTCCATTATTTCAAGGTATGCCCTTGTAATTGTGGTCTTCGTAATCCGACCTACCAGTAAATATGTTTCATCCTCCATTTCCTTTACAACAGGTAATGAATCAATGTGATTATTAATCATCTTTTTTGCTGCTTCGAGTAAGGATTCTTCCGGGTTAATCGTGATGATATTGGGCATCCGGGTCATGATTACACTAACCGGGAGCTCGTTGAGGTTTTGATTTCCAATCGCAGTTCGAAGCAAATCCTTTCGGGAAATGACTCCCGCCAAGTTTCCTTCTTCATCGACAGCATAAAGCGTGCCTACATCTTCTAAAAAGAGTTGAACAATGGCGTCATACACAGAGGTTGATTTTTCTACCACAATCGGATGGGCTTTAAAATCACTTACCTTTTGATGTAAAAACTTTTCAGCATGCTGCTTAACTTCTAATTCTTGATTATAAAAATAACCAACCCGGGGTCTTGCGTCCAAATTGCCGGACATTGTTAAAATCGCCAGATCTGGTCGCAGTGCGGCTCTTGTTAATGACAACTTTTCGGCAATTTCCTTCCCCGTAATCGGACCGCTTTCTTTTACAATTTGCAAGATTTCGTCCTGCCGTTTTGTCAGTTTAATAACTTCCGCCCTCCTCTCAAAAAATAGGTACTATTCTGACGGAATTTTTAAATGTGTTATACTTATTTGTATTTAGTATATTACATTTGAACAAAATGCGAAACATTTATTTCTACATTTTTTCGACAATATTTTAAAAAATGAAAAAATCCCATCCTTTAAGGTGGGATCATTTTTGGCAAAAAGGGCAAAAAAATGATTTTCGCGATGCTATTGTTGTTTTTTTAATCGGAATTTGGCAGCGAATGCATGGCTGATTTTCACGGTCATAAACCTTGCAAAATTGGTTGTAGCTGCCTGTCAGAGTATCCCCTTTGTAAAAAGGCTTTTCTAAATAGCCACCGTGCTTTAGTGCATCGGTTAAAACATTTTTCATCGATTGAAACAAACGAATTGACTCTTCCTCCTTTAATGAACGCAAAAAAACCGGACATTCCTGGAGGGACAATATCTGCTTGATATATAAAAATAATGTCCTTCCAGCAACACTGGAGAGACAAATTCTGTTTGAAATCCCCAAAAATGTCCTTCCAGCAACAATGGAGGAACAAATTCTGTTTGAAATCCAAAAAAATGTCCTTCTAGCAAGCAACACTAGAGGGACATTGTTTCAAACCATATCCGGTTTCTTCTTATTAATAATGTTCTTCTTCAAACGAACATTCTTTAAGCGGAATCACTTTCGTTTTATGCACGATTTTATAACCGAGCCAAACAATTAAAAAGATAGGAAGCCCAATATAGGAAACAGCTGCACCGTACCAATCAATTTTATCCGCAGTAAAGGCTTGATAGTTTTGCCCAAGAATAATAACGATACACATAGCGAGGGCAAGCAGCGGACCAAGTGGGAACCATTTCGCCCTGTACTTAAGTTGATTCAGGTCTCTTCCTTGGGCATTATAGGCTATTCTAAAACGATAATGGCTTACAGCGATACCAAGCCAGGCAATAAAACCGGTTAAGCCAGAGGCATTTAATAACCATGTATACACCTGATCACCAAAAATCGAAGTGAGAAACGCTAAAGCTCCAACAATTGTTGTCGTAACCAGTGCATTCATTGGAATACCGCGCTTATTTACATTTTGCAAAAATTTAGGGGCTTGTCCATCCTTAGCCATCGACCAAAGCATCCGTGTTGCAGCATATAATCCTGATGACCCGCAGGATAATACAGACGTTAAAATAACGGCATTCATGACAGATGCAGTAAAGGCAATACCCGCTTTCTCAAATACGAGCGTAAACGGACTCACCGCAATACTATCAACATCCCCGCCTAATAGCTGCGGACTTGTAAACGGAATGACGAGACCAATGACCGCTATAGCGCCAATATAGAATAATAGAATACGCCAAAATACTTGTCGGATGGCTCTTGGTACGTTTTTCCCAGGATTTTCACTTTCTCCGGCAGCAATCCCGACAAGCTCTGTTCCTTGGAAAGAAAAACCCGCGATAAAGAAAATACTTAATACCGACATAAAGCCGCCATGTACGGGAGCATCCCCGATTGTAAAGTTTTTAAAACCGAGAGATTCACCGCCAAAAATACCAAAAATGGTCAGCACGCCAACGCCAATAAAAACGATAATTGTAATAACTTTAATTAATGCGAACCAATATTCTGACTCACCGTAACTTTTAACCGACAAAGCATTTAATAAAAACATAAGTCCTAAAAACAGTACGCTCCACACGATGCTTGGAACATTTGGAAGCCAAAATTTCATAATAATGGCGGATGCAGCAATTTCAACTGCCACGGTAACTGCCCAGTTAAACCAATAATTCCACCCAAGGGCAAATCCCAATGCTGGATCCACAAATCGGCCTGCATATGTTGCAAAGGATCCCGAAACCGGCATATGGGTCGCCATTTCCCCAAGGCTTGTCATTAAAAAATAAACCATAATTCCAATTAATCCATAGGCCAGCAGCGCACCACCAGGTCCTGCAGTATGTATTGAAGCACCTGTCGCTAAAAAGAGACCCGTTCCGATTGATCCTCCAATCGCAATCATCGTCATGTGGCGTGCTTTTAAATTTCGTTTAATTGTGACTTCTTCACTACCTGGAATTTCCTCGTTCTTTTTAACAACTGCCATCCACGTCCCGCCTTTCTTATTGGAATATAAATTTAATATTTTACACTTTTTTCCCTTTCTCCTTGTTCCCTTCCTTTCTAGTCATTTCTTGTTTTAATAGATTTAAATATAAAAAAACCAGGCAAGACATCTATCTTCTATAAAGATGTTCGTATTACGAATATTCCTTACGAAGTGTCCAATGTCTGTCTGGTTTTCATTAAAATTACGCAAAAGGGACAACTGTTATTTCACATTATGTAATCGCTTACTTAATTAGCGACAGTCAAACGAAATTATCGCCGGCCTCATCTATTATTATATGGACTGAAAATTATCGTGTCAATATAGCTATTAGAAATTTTCGAAAAATAAATATATTAAAAATACTATTCAGCTATAAAACATTCATCAAGATTTCTTTAATCACCAAGACTCCTTTTTCCATTTCCTCAAAGCTTGCATATGAATAAGACAAACGAATGGATGATTGATGGTCATGATAAATAAAACCAGGATTAATTAAAACATTTCTATTTACACATTGCTTAAATAATTTTTGCAAATTCATTTTTTGCTTGAAAATTACCCAAATAAATAATCCCCCTGATGGTTTGGACCATGAAGCAAATTCACCTAAATGAAGTTCCAGCAGTTCAACCAGATAATCTCTTTTTTCCCTTAAAATCTTTCTTACCTTTTTTAAATGATTTTCATACATCCCTGAAGCAAGCAGCTCTTTTATTAGTAATTGAGATAGGTAACTTGAACCATAGTCTGTTTGCATTCGTACATCACGAAGTCGTTTAATCACTTCTTCAGGACCTGCCAACCAGCCAATCCGAAGACCAGGTGCAATGGTTTTTGAAAAACTGCCAATATATAAAATTTGTCCATTTTTATCTAATGCTTTTAATGGCGGAGGCGGTGGGTCTTCCAGCCATAAATCCCTAAAAATATCATCTTCAATGATTGGCAGCTGATAGTGACGGCATTTATCTAATAGGGTTTTTCTTTGTTCCAATGACAATGTAGTCGTAGTCGGATTATGGAAAGTAGGATTGATAAAAAGCGCCGAAGCGTTTTTGGTAAAGGTATGTTGAAATAAATCTTCCATCCTTAGCCCATTTTCATCCACGGGAATTCGCTTGATGGACATTTCTGCTGGAAATAGATGAATGGAATGTAAATAAGAAGGACTTTCTAAAAATACTGTTGACCCTCTTTTTAAGATCCCAATCGTAATTAATTTGAGTGCCTGCAGTGCACCCGAAACGACTAAAATAGATTCGGGTTTCATTTTAATACCGTTTTTTTGGAGATGCATGCTAATTTCTTTTCTTAAACCAAGATCCCCCAAACCGTCCCCGTATCCGAAATCCTGAATTTGGATCGATGCTTTCATCATAGCTTCAGTAATTTCTGAATGCGGAAATAGATTTGGTCCAAGTTCCCCTTTACTTAGTTGGATGATATCTTTTCTTGTTTCTAAATCATTAATCAATTGTACTGCATGAACACTTGAAGGCTGCAGGGACCATTTCGTTAAATCATTCCAGTCGGGAGGGGGAATCTCTGATTCTAGTGACCATTGATTTTGAATGACATAAATACCGCTTCCGGTTTTCCCCTCTAAGAACCCTTCGGACTTCACAATTTCAATCGCTGTTATAACCGTACTTCTATTGACACCAAACTTTTCTGCTATTTCCCGCTGGGTTGGAATTTTACTTCCGATGACCCATTCCCCTTGTGCGATTTTTTCCCGCATCCAGTGGACGATTTGAAGATATCGAGGTGTTTTATTCATGCACATCATTCTTTCTGTTGATTTTCAAATTTGTTGGTTTTTTTCTTATACAATTGGTTGGCGATTTCCATTCTTTTTTATTTTATTATAATTTTACAACATTTACTATGTATGTGAGAAATGAGGAAAAATCATGAATAGTAGACTTTTCGTTGCTTACAGTTTGATTATTGTTGCTTGGGGATCGGCTTTTCCCGGAATTAAGACTGCGCTTCAATCTTATAGTCCGGAACATCTTGCCCTGTTTCGTCTGATGATTGGCTCTATTAGTCTTATAATTTTTGCGATCATTAAGAAAATAAAATTACCAGATTTTAAAGACATCCCCGTCATTTTGCTTTTGGGTTTTTTAGGCTTTATGATCTACCATACAGCTTTAAGTATGGGCGAAAAAACGGTCAGTGCAGGGATGTCCAGTTTATTGGTATCCACGACACCGATTTTCTCAGCCATTTTAGCCGCTCTTTTTCTAAAAGAAAAATTTAATAAAATGAGGTGGATTGGCTCCTTAATCGCTTTTTGCGGGATTGTGATCATTTCCTTTGGTTCAGGAATACCGCAATCTGCTTATGTAAAAGGTGTTATCTTCATTTTAATTGCAGCCTTAGGGGAAAGCTTTTACTTTATTTTTCAAACAAACTTTTTAAAAAAATACGGTTTCATCCCTTTTACGATTTATACCATTATTGCAGGGACACTCTTCATGCTGATTTTTTTGCCGGGCTTGGGAAAAGAAATCGCAGCAGCCTCCTATTCCGCCACTTTTTCGGTTATTTATCTGGGGCTGGTTCCAACTGTTCTGTCCTATTTAGCAATGGCCTTTGTTACAGAAAAGGCGGGTGCTTTGGCAGCAACAAGTTCTTTATATTTAACACCTGTTGCAGCTTTAGTGATTTCATGGATTTTCTTGAACGAAGTGCCTACTTGGGTATCGTTAGTTGGCGGAATTATGACCCTAGTTGGGGTAAGTGTATCGGGAATCAATCTTAAAAAGTATGAGGATGGTTCTGAAATGGTGCGGAAAAGTGTTTGAATAAAAAGAGATTGGAGATGGCCCCAATCTCTTTTCCTATTTCATAAACAGCGTTAACACCAGGTAAACCGCTGCCCCCCACATAACCACGGCGGATATTTTATTCAATACCAAGATAAAGTTTCCTGTTTTGTCAAGCTTTCCACTTAACCGTCCAAATAGCGAAAGTCCGAAAAACCAAAGCCACGAAACCAAAATACACGCAAAAGTAAAAATGACTTTTTCTTCCTCATGGTATTTTAATGAACTCGTTCCAATCACACCCATCGTGTCCATGATTGCATGAGGGTTTAGTAAGGAAACAGATGCTGCAAAAAGGATTTGTTTTTTTAAAGAAAATTTCTCCGCCATTTCTTTCTTTTGATTACCAGGTTTACTATTCCATGTGGTCCATCCCATATAAACCAAAAAGATAAACCCGCCCCCAATTAAAATCGTCTTGATCCATATTGACCCAAGAATAAGCAATGAAACTCCTAAAACAGCGATCAAGATTAACAGAGTATCACATAAAGAAGCGGTTATGACTGCTGGTAAAACCTTATTATAGCGAGGTTGCAGCACCCCTTGATTAAAAATAAAAACATTTTGCACCCCTAAAGGGAGGATTAGTCCGAGTGCAAGAATAAAGCCATGGATAAATGGTTCTAACATCAAAAATTCTTCCTTTCTATATATCAGCTAAACTTATTTTAGTTGGAAATTAGTTTCATGTCTCCAACCAATTGGATGGAATTAAAACCAACCAAGTTATATAATCATCAATAAAAAGGAGAACCAACTCTATGTTTACAATCGATTGGAAACCAAATAAATCATCACCTGTCCCATTACATAAACAAATAACCGATTTTATTAAAGAAAAAATATCAAATGGAGAGTGGATAATCGGATGTAAGCTTCCTCCCCAACGTTCATTAGCAAATGCCCTAGGCGTGAATCGAAGTACCGTTGTTGCTGCTTATGATGAATTAATCGCGGAAGGTCTTATTGAAGGAAAAAGCGGGAGCGGTACCAGAGTGGTAAATAATACATGGAATCTTTTGGCCACTACCCCTCCCCCAGATTGGGGATCATACGTAAACTTTGGAATTCATAAGCCAAACTTGCCAACGATTCAAGAAATCAATCAAGCTGAATTTATACCTAACATCATCCGTTTGGGAACTGGGGAACTTTCGCCATCTCTTATACCCAAAACATTAATGAAAAAGGTTTTTCAAGAATTGTCTGGGAAAGAAATATCTTATGGTTATGAAGAACCGAAGGGTTTGCTGCCCCTAAGGGAACAAATAGCCGAATATTTAAGGAACATTGGGATTCAAGCTTCTCCTTCTTCGATTTTAATTGTGTCAGGGGCTTTACAAGCCTTGCAGCTGATCAGTGTTGGTTTACTACATAAAGGCTCCACCGTGTTAACGGAAAAGCCATCCTATCTTCATTCATTGAATGTCTTCCAGTCAGCAGGTATGCGTTTAGTAGGAATCCCTTTGGATAAAGAAGGAATTGAAACCAATCATATTTCTCAATATAAAAAGCAACATAAAGCAGCTTTACTTTATACCATTCCCACATTTCACAACCCTACCGGAACATTAATGTCGGAGGAAAGGCGCCACCAGTTGTTAACGAATTGTCAACAAGAGCGGTTACCATTAATTGAGGATGATGTTTATCGGGAATTATGGTTGGATGATGAGCCGCCAACACCGATTAAGGCTTTTGACAAAAATGGGCTTGTCCTTTATTTGGGGAGTTTATCCAAATCATTAAGTCCTGGGCTTCGGATTGGTTGGATTGTTGGTCCAGAACCCGTAGTGGAGCATTTAGCGGATATTAAAATGCAAACCGATTATGGGTCCAGTTCTTTATCGCAGTGGGCTGCTGTTGAGTGGTTTTCAAGCGGGCTCTATTCACAACATCTTCATGAAGTAAGGAAAGTATTGAAAATGCGAAGAAATTTCACCTTAAATATTTTGAAAAAATATTTTTCTGATCTTGCCGTCTGGGAAAAGCCAAAGGGTGGATTTTATGTATGGGTGCGTTTGTTACCTTCAATCTCGATTAGAAAGTTATTTGAAATGGCACTTTCAGAGGGCATATTATTGAATCCAGGGAATGTGTATGATTATCAGTCTGAACAATATTTGCGGATTTCTTATTCGTTTGCTTCGCTTTCAGATTTAGAAGATGGGCTGCGTCGCTTAGCGGCAATTGTAAGAAGTTTGGCGAAATAGGAAGAGTGTGCTTTTGTTTGTCTACATTTTAGAGAAGAGCGCTAACCTGTCGCTCTTCTCATTAATTTGTCACGATAGATTCTAGTTTTTTCTGTTATATGTCCACCTAGAATAAAATTAATATAGTATCTCTATTACTTTCCTAGACTAGATAAAAAAACGTTTTGTGCCGCTCTCACTCCGACCCCAGGTTCAAACGGGTAGGAAAAATCCTGTAATCCCGCCTCGATGAGGGAAACAGCTTCGAGGATATCACTAGGGAAGCAATAGCCCATATGTCCAAATCGAAAAATTTTCCCCTGCAGATTGCCGAGTCCGCCGGCAAAATCAAGATGATATTTCTTCTTTAAATGTCCCAAAAAGGATGATAGCTCCAAACCTTCCGGTGTGCAGATTGCGGTTATTGTTGGTGAGGCAAACTCATCACTGGTCAATAAACCGATGGACAGAGCCTTCATAGCTTCACGAACCATATTTTTCATTAATTCATGACGTTCTACGGTTTTCGAAAATCCACCTTCCTCCTTAATTAAATCACAGACAGCTGAAAGTCCCATAATCAGGGAAATCGCTGGGGTGTTAGGTGTCATTCCTTTTGAAGCCCACTCCCGATAACTCAATAAATTTAAATAATACGCAGGTGTTCGATTCGCCTCAATTACTTTCCAGGCTCTTTCACTGACACTTAAAAGAGAAAGTCCAGGGGGAAGCATCATGGCTTTTTGAGAACCTGTTAAGAGAATATCGATGCCCCACTCGTCCATTTGTGCTGGGGCGCCGCCAATACAGCTTACCCCATCGACAATGAAGAGTGCATTGGTATGAGTGCGTACCACCTCTCCCAATTTATCAACCGGATTTAAAATCCCGGTAGAAGTTTCATTATAAGTGGCAAAAACCGCTTTAATGTTGGATAATGGTTTCAAAAATTCAATTAGATCTTCTGCCGTACAAGCCTCGCCCCAATCCTTCGCAAGCTTATGTACATGAAACCCATATTTTTCACAAATTGAAACGAAATAATCACCAAAAGCTCCAACCGAAATAACAACGACCTCTTCTCCAGGTGAAACAGTATTGACCGCTGCCGCTTCTAATGCAGCAGTCCCGCCTGAAGGCAGAAGCAAGATATCCTGCTTGGTCCCGAAAATAGGTTTTACACGGCGGGTGGTTTCTTGATATAAATTGACAAATTCCTCTGTACGATGGCTAATCATATCCTGAGCCATGGCCAGTTCTACTTTTTTAGGAATTGGAGTTGGCCCTGGATGTCTTAAAATATTTGGATACATACATTTCCCTCCGTTTTATAAAAATTATTCTTCCGCAAAACTCTTCCCATTTAATTAATAATCAGATTCTTCAAAAAAATACAGAAAGCCACTTCCGCATCCGGGGTGCCAAGTGACTGAACCTGTATGGAGACAATGGCCGCAAATTCGTCCCGGATTACCTGACCCCGCTCAAACCATTTTACCCCAATAAAAGGAGAATAGGCTAGAGCCACAAAATAGAAAGATTTTTAAAAAATATAATTTTTACAAAATTCAGTTATTGATATATTATATTTATAAGCAGATATGTATAAAAAACCGGAGGGCAAATGATGTGAACAAGAAAAATAAGGTTGTTAGTTTAAAAAAGTATAAAAAAATGAAAAGAATAAGAAAAAATACTGAATTGTTTGCAGTAATCACGTTGTTCCTAACCATTGCTTTTTCCTTGTTTGCTTCTCAATTTGTTACACCAAATGGTAACTTGCATATCCAAACATTTACTGAAACTCATGCATTGTTTCGATAATTAAAAATCTACCATCTATCTTACATTTTCAATTTTCGGAGTCCAGCTCCAAAAACAAACCAAGCTAACACCTGACATATTTGCGCTTGAAACCAATCCGACCTCGTTCTATTTCCTTTTGGATATTTTCGTACGCATGCAGAATACTGCTTTTTTTCTTATCCCGTCTGATTTCGACTGGGCCTACTGCCTTTGCGGTTTCAACCGCCTTATCATGGAGCGGCAAATAGGAAATCCCAACCGTGTAAATAAAATTATTCATAGCGGATTTTGTTCGATCAGGAGAATCAAGAATCGTATTTTTTACCTGATCAAGCATACTAGAAATCTTACTTTCACTGAATTCACTGTCCAAGCGATTTCCCAAAAGCCAGCAGTAACAGCTCCAGCCTGCCGACATTCTAAGTTCATCACCGCTTGAGATCCATTTATCTGCAACATCTTGCGCAATATCAGTTTCAGCCAAAGTTACAGCCACCACAAAATCAGACAGCATATAAAAATACGCCGCATCTATCCAACGCTCAAAATCAGCCTCAGACATTGACATTGGGTCCGCAATGATGCCGGCAAAATACATAGCATCGTAGTTTCCGGTTGCGTAAAGCTGCTCAGATAAAGGCTGATTTTTCTTGATTTTTTTTGCAAGCGGCTTCATTGCGCCGGTAGCCACGCCAAAAATCGGCTCGTGTGCACCATTGCTTAAGTAAGTCTTTTTAGTTCGTTCCTTTCCGAGCACTTCCAGTTCCTGCATAACCATTTCGAAATCCATCGTTTTACACTTCCCTCCTTAATAATCATAGCCACCTCATTGTGACCATCCAGCTTCCATACTGTATTCTCTTTATCCTTTGTATGCTTTCTGCAATTCCACAAGATCAAATTTCTTCATTTTTAGAAATGCTTTCGTTACGCGCGCAAGTTGCTCAGGTGTGCCCTTGCTCATCATCTTGTCCATTTCACTCGGCACAATCTGCCAGGATATACCAAACTGATCTTTTAACCAGCCACATTGCTCGGCTTCAGGAACCGCTGAGAGCTTTTCCCAATAATAATCAATCTCTTCTTGTGTGTCGCAGTACACCATAAATGAAATGGCCTCGTTAAAGCTGAATTTATGCTCGTGCGCGCTATCCATTGCAGCAAACCACTGATTTTCTAAGCTAAAATCAGAGAACATGATCGTTCCTTCTTTGTCAGGTTCCATCCCTTTAGGGTAGCGGGCGATAAGTCCCTGCTTTGCGGTCTTAAATACTGATAAATAAAAACGAATCGCCTCTTCCGCCATACCAAATTTATCACCGACAAACAAAAGTGATGGCACGATTGTAGGTCGCTCTTCACCTTCTGAATTGGATAGGATTAACTGCCAAGACAAACCATACTTGTCCTGGATCCAACCATACCTCTCACTGAACGGATATTGGTCAAGTGGCATTAACACTTTGCCACCTTCAGACAATTTAGTCCAAACCTCATTTATTTTTTCTCTTGCGTGTTTTTCTCGCGATGGGTCAAAATTAACGATGAAAGATACCGACGGATTGATCTTGAAATAAGGTCCTGCGCTGATTGCCATGAACTTCTGCCCCCAAAGCTCAAAAGAGACTATATCTGAGTCTCCTGAGGGTGTGTCATGTATAGTTGTTATATCTATAATTTTTGAGTCTGGGAATATACTAGCATAAAACTCAGCTGCTTCTATTGCCTCCTTGTCATACCATAAATGCGGAACGATTTTTTGATTTAGATTTTTCAAAGTGATTCCTCCTTAATTTATAAAAAACAATTTTTAAATTCATTAACCAATAAGTATTGGATTATTTTTATTAAATGTTTTAAAAAAAGGAATTGAGTAAAAGATTTTGAAATTTGCTTCTTTTTCACAAAAGGAACAAGTGCCTTGATCATTTTCAACTTTAACAACATGAGGAACATCAAGCCTGTTGAGTGCTTCCCTTACATGTTTTTTGCAAACTAACACTTTTATAACCCTCTTTCATCAAATTTTCTTAATGCAATTTAGGATAATTAAAAAAAGTGTCATCTTCTTCAATAACTTCTAGTTCACATCGTTTAGTTAAGGGACATTTCATACAATGATTAAATGAGTTCATCATTTTATATTGGCAACGTTTTTTAAACAAGCCTTTATATGGGCTATTCACTCGTACTTTATTAGTTCCTAACAACAATTGATAATCATTATCAATATCTAATTTAAATTATAATTGAAAATGATTATCAACGTCAACGAAAAAAAGAGCGACTTTTCACGCTTCTCTAGAAAGTTTTTCAACATGAATTCATATAACTTATGTTGTTTCTTTGCAAGCATCGGACTTTCTTTAAAGTCTTCTAAGATTAATTCATCAACTGGTAATACGGGCTGACTTAATAATACCCAACAAGCCAGCATTTTGCGATAAAAAATAAGAATCCATCTTGAAAAAAGATTGATCAAAATGGATTCTTATATTGTAGTATTAAGATTAATCTCTATAAAAAAGATTGATCATTTCTGCCTTTGTTGTTAAACCATCGAGCCCTTTAATGGATTATACAATTATTACCCAAATTTTTAATATATGGTGTAAAATAACTCTTCAGTTAAACCTTCAGGTAATCTCCATCCAGGAAACAACTTTTTTACAAGAGAATTGTCAAAATAAGAAGCAATTAATAAGGGGCTGACTCTGCCTGTAGATTAATAATTAAAACAGATAGATATCTATCTAATACCAACTCTACAAATTCTAACTTTTTTAAAACAACCTCTTATTAAGCTTTAGAAATATCAATAAATCCTTCTCCGAACACATCACGAACATCGTGTATAGCGATGAAAGCATTCGGATCAGTAGATTGAACAATCCGTTTCAACTTTATTACTTCTTGCTTACTAATAACAATATAAAGAATTTCCTTTGGAGTCTTTGTGTAATAACCATGACCCGAGTATACGGTTACCCCTCTGTCCATTGATGTAGTCACCTGTTTGGCAATGTCATTCGGTTTATCAGAAATAATCGTAATGGCCTTCTTTGTACTCAAGCCTTCGATTACAAATTCCATCACTTTCGTTCCTACATATAGCATAATAATTGTCAACATCAGCTTTTCTGCACCAATGACAAAATAAGATGAAAAAACAACTATTAAATCAAAAAACAATAGACCATAGCTAATGCTCCATCCTAAATACTTTTGTGTTATCTTTGCTAAGATGGTAGTACCTGCAGTTGTTCCGCCAACCCGAATGATTAAGCCAATCCCAGCACCAATAATGATTCCTCCAAAAATAGCATTCACCATCAATTCATCAGAAGCAATATTCCAGCCTTTTGTCAGATGAAGAAAAAGCGAATTAAAAACCACTGCAATAATCGTATAAATCGTTGTTACCTTATTCAAAAATTTATAACCAATTATTAATAAAAATGCATTCAGAATTAAGTTGACTAAACCTGGTGACCACTCAAATAAATAGTAGGTAATAATCGTGATACCAGTTACTCCTCCTTCACCAAGCTCGTTCGGAATAACAAATAAATTAACACCTAACGCAAAAATAAATGAACCAAAAATGATAAAAATAATGTCTGTGATTCTTTTTTTCATACACTACCTCACTGTTTATAAAAATATTTACTCAGGCACAAACTCTCACCATTATATCGTGGAATATTTAAATCGAACAGTAGTCTGTTTTTTATTTTAATACAGGATTTTAATCAAACTTTATACAAATTATCAATCTTTTATATTAACTATCGACTTTGTTTTAAATTATCAAACTTTATTCTAAATCTACAACAAAAGTAAACCAGCTAATAGTTTTTCAACATTTTTCACTAAAAGATTAATACCGAAAATGATATCTGTTAGACCGTCACTTTAAGCAAGAGATTCCTGTTTAAATCTTCACAATCTGTTTTGTAATTCAAACAATCAAAAAGGCGATGCCTTTATTCAAGCATCGCACTCTTAATTTGAATAGAAATTCACTTTTTTTCCATTACTGCAAAGTAATTATTTTCACTATCTGCAAAATTAAATACTCTACCTGAAGGCATATTTACAATTTCTCCGACTGTAACGTTTTTGTTTGATAAGTCACTATATAAATTATCGAAATTTTTCGAGAAGAACATTAAAGAAGGTGTTCCAAGATTTAATTCAGGCGACATTTTCGCAATAAATTCCTTATTATGGAGAATAATGCTTGTTTCAGCTTCTTTAGTTGGAGCAATTTCAATCCATCTCAAACCTTGACCATTGTCTTCCTCTGAAATTACACTAAACCCTACTTTTTCTGTCCAAAACTCCTTTGCTTCATCTTGGTTATTAATATACAACATGATTTGACCTACATTACTAATCATTGATATTTACACTCCTTTATATAATTAATTACAAAACTTACTGATTCTAAAATTTTCTAATCTAAAATCAGCGTTACGGTAACTCTACTTCAGCGACTCCACAAGCTCGTTCAAACGGTCCCAAGTTTCGGTGATGCCCTGCAGCATGCCCATGTCCATGACGGTCTTTAGGGCTTCTGCGGAAACATATTCAGCACGGTTTATCAGCTTTGTCTTTCCATCAAAATCGATGAATTCTAATGTGATCTCGGTCGATGGCATGGAGTCATTCAAATTGCCTTCAGCATCCGAAAAGTAATCGGTATAGACGATTTTCTCCGGCTCAATAATCTCCTTATAAACCCCTTTGCCCCAGGATTCCATACCATAAAATTGCCCCTGATTTTGATCGACACACTTCATACAGTAGTGCCAAACGCCTCCTGGACGGAAATCGACAGTGCAGACCGGAATCTCCCAGCCCCTCGGCCCCCACCAGCGTTTCAGATGCTCCGGCTCTTTAAACATCCTAAATACTAGATCGCGTGGCGCATCGAAAATGCGCTCCAGTACCAGTACCCGATCGTTCTCTACTCTCGACACCATTGCATTATTTGACATTTTAATTCCTCCTTGATCATGAAATGATTTTATGATTTTTCTTTTTTCTGCAATTCCTTCAAATAATCATCTAGATTGTCGAATCTTTCTTGCATTACGCTCCGGAAGGACTGTATCCAAGAATCCAGCGCTTGGAAGGGCTCAGGCCGGAGCTTGTAGATGCGGCGGTTAGCTTCGGCCTGAACTTCCACAATCCCGTTGTCGCTTAGCACTTTTAGATGCTTCGAAGTTTGGGGCTGCCTCAATCCCAGCTGGTCGGCGATTTCCCCCACGGTCAGGGGCCCGTCACGCAAGAGTTCAACGATATTCAAACGATTTGGTTCAGACAAAGCGCTCAGCGTCGTCATGTTCGCGTCCGGAATCTTCCCTGACATGTTGCTCACCTCGTCAAGTGATGGTCTCCGGTAAAATCAAATCTACATCATCACTAGTATTATCATCCTGTTGAATTGATTATACCCAACGAGGAATATTCCTGTCAAGGAATATTCAAAAATAAAAGGGATACTGGATCAGTTCCCAATTACAGAATCAAAATCCTTCATGGGTTGAGTAAAGTTGTATGCTCATTCCTCATAAATTCCAATTCATTGCGAAACGGTTTTTTCCATCTCTATATATTTCCGCTGCATTGTAGTCGTTATTTGTGCATTAAATAAAACAATTACCTATCTAGGATAGTGGATAATCTTTTTTTAAAATCCTTTAATATTTGTCTAAATTCGTTTTCTCTGTGCGTTTTTCACTCATAAGATCACTTACGGTACCAAGTTGGTATCCTTTTGCCTTAATGTTCGTTATCATAGCGTCAAGCCCTTCCGCAACAGGCTTTGTAGGATGCATAAGAACCATTGAACCATTATCCACATTTTTTACAATACGATTAACCATTTCTGTTGTTTGGGGCTTTTTCCAATCAACCGTGTCAACTGTCCATAAAATAGTCTTCATGTTAAGTTCGTTCGCGACTTGAACGGTTACTTGATTGAAACTTCCGCTTGGCGGTGCAAACCATTTCGGTTTTACACCAATGGTTTCTTCAATGATATTATTCGTCTTTTCCAGCTCTTTTATAGTATCGCTTTTGGAGCGCCTTTGAAGATCAGGGTGACTATAAGCATGGTTACCGATTTCATGACCTTCTTCGTAAATCATCATGGCTAGATCGGGATTCTTTTTAACCCAGCTGCCGTCAAAAAAGAATGTCGCTTTAACCTTGGAATCTTTAAGAACATTAAGAATGGTCGAAATGTATTCATTGCCCCAAGCAACATTGATCAACAGAGCCACCAGCGGCTTTTTCGGATTCCCCTTGTAAATGGGATTAGGTGGTAAATCCCCCAAATGAACGTTGGGCGATATTTCCTTAAGGACAATTTTGTTTTCAACAAATTTGGCATCTTTCTTCATTTTGTTATAGCTTGCCGTAATATCTACATCCAGCCCATTGTATCCGGGTATCGCCTTCCATATCCTATCAACGGTTGCATCAATCGGCTCAACTTTATGTTCATCCCTATACATTTGAATTTTTTTGTAAAGTTTATCGTTTTTCATTTCCAAAGAAGTTTTGCCGTTGCCCTTTGCGATGGTATTATATGGATTAATGAAGTTCACAAGTATAATCATGAACATACTTAGGATTACTATAAGAATTATCGGTCTTTTCCGCATCATAAAGGTCCCCCATGACATGGTATAGTCTTTTTAAATTGTCCATTGATTAAGGGGTTATGTGTTTATTTTTTAGAAACATGATAACTTAACTTGACCCCGAAAAACATTTAAAACATTAAATTTATTTGAGAAGTTTGTGTCCTTTTTGATGGATAAATGTTAAAAGATTCTGGAATCATATGTGTCGACCGGTAAAGCAATTCAGATACGGTAACACATGTATACCCATTCTTTTGTAAAAAATTCAAAATATTTCCTAATACATCTGCTGTTTTACAACTCTGAGTATCTTCAAAACCATGCCAATCATGAAATAATATTTTTTCCTTTGAATTTACTTCCCACACAACTTGCCCAGTTTTTTCAATCTCGAAACGACTAATAGTACGTGCAGCCGTATTTATTTGATAAGAAAATAAAAGAATCAATGAAAGAACTGAAATGAAAAGTATTTTCTTCATCGGGCACCTTCTTTAATAATAATGGACTTATTTTATGTAGCTTGTATGAAAATATAAATATGAAAATGAAAGAGGACCAAAATTATTCCTAATTTGTGTATAAGTTACTCTTTTAAAATCTTGCTTGTTTTTATGGGGATTGAATTGGAGTGCACAGTGACATATATAGATACGGCTGTTTTTCCTCATAAATTATTGTCAATTAGAATGTCAAATTACCTGACAAAATAACTTTTTCACCCCTAAACTGAACCCGTTACTATTAGGGACAACGTCCTCCATTAAATTGCCCTTAAAATAAGAAAGACGCGTTCCTAAATAAACGCGCCCGATTGTGGAATATTGATAAATACCTAACTAGACACAATTAAAAACATTTACCCCATTAGGATCCACGGTATTCATTGTTAAAAACCCTTTTATTATAGCTTCTTTTATTGTTACTTTTTCACCAATAACGGATTGAACGCTTTGGACTTCTTTACCAAACAACTCGGTAAGATCTTTTTCTAACCCTTCGGATTTTATCATTATTGTTATTCTTTCGAGTTTTCCAGTGTTGTCATCCAAATCTACAACATCAGAATGTGTTTGGAGTTCAATATCAAATTCATAAGGAGTTTTTATAAACGTTCTTCGATCGCTTATTTCAGCCTTCCAAGATAAAACCTTAGCATTATCACATATTTTGTCATGCTCTTCTTTTGATACTAAAAAACCAATGTGATCGAACATAATTTTCTTTCCGTAACCAAATGTAATATTCCCATTTCCTTTCTTCGCTTCTATGATTCGGAATAAAATGTTTTTATTCCGAAAATCATCCCATATTAATGGGGGATTGAAACTTTGAAACTTCCCTTGATATTTTCCGATACGCTGAGAAATATAAAAGCCATTATCCTCATAAAATTTTTCTGTTTCTTCTACATAAGGAGTCCAAAAATGATAATGGAAAAGCATAAA
The DNA here is from genome assembly GCF_001866655.1 of Bacillus sp. MUM 116. Lineage (GTDB taxonomy): Bacteria > Bacillota > Bacilli > Bacillales > Cytobacillaceae > Neobacillus. The sequence continues at coordinate 24,641 of NZ_MLYR01000069.1, forward strand.
AGTCACCTCTTAATAAAAACTATTTTAATAATATTTCGATATTAATAAAGAGAATCCTTGTTTTACTAGACTCCTTAGGTTTGTCAATGGCCCTTAAATATCCAAAGGCACTTCCCTTATTACAGGAAAGCTCCCGCCCAATTATGAAAGAAAGGGTATCTCCTCTTCTATTGCATAAAATCTCTGTACCGTGAAACGACTAGATTCTACAAACAATTAATTACCTGTTTTCGATAAATATTTTTAATAAAGACAGCAAAAAATAAGTTCATCATAATGGAGGAGCGTATCCAATGAAAAAAATTTTGTTCATTACCATACTTTTATTGATTCCTTTATTCTCCTGTCAAGTACATGCCGATGCATCCACTAACAGTCGAGAAGCATATGAAAAAACAGGGCGTGTTATTTGGGAAGTAAACACAAATGAAAAATTAGTTGCCCTTACTTTCGATGATGGACCCCATCCTTATTTCACTCCACAAATACTTGATATATTGGCAAAACATGATGCTAAAGCTACCTTTTTTGTAGCTGGCAATAAAGTAGTCAGATTTCCTGATCTTTTAAAAAGAGAAGTGAAAGAGGGACATGAAATTGCTAATCATACTTTCCACCATATTTATGGAAATATAACATCGGCAAAACTATCATCCGAATTAGAAGAAACAGATAAAATGATTAAGAAATTTACTGGGTTAAAACCGTCACTTTATCGGCCTGTAGGAGGTTTTTATAATGATGTAATTATCAATACAGCTTTAAAAAATGGTAAAACGGTCGTATTATGGTCATGGGATCAAGATTCTCGTGATTGGGCAAATCCTCCAGCAAATCAAATGTGCAGTTATATAAAAAAAGGAATACGGCCAGGTAATATCATTCTTTTTCATGATTGGCATGGTAGTGAATATACTCAAACCTGTTCTACTGTTAAAGCATTAGATAACATTTTAGACTTTTTAGACAAGAAGGGGTATAAAAGTGTAACTGTATCTGAATTGCTCTATCGTTCAACACAATTAATTCCAGAATCTTTCGGAATCTATCCTTCAAAGAAAGAAAAAACTTCTCACATTAATTTAATGTTTTAAATGAATTTTTTGAATAATTCGCAAAAAAGAAATACCTTATTCTAATGGATCTTGTAAAAAGTTATTTCACAATCTGGCCCGATTGCTGAACTATTGGTATTTTCCAAGGTGACTCCTTAACCCTCGAATCTTTTCCAAACCACTTTTTACATTTTTTTCTATCTATCATGCCGTTTTTGGACTTATCTCGAATGTTCATAATTCGCCTCTGCATTTGTGACCCTTTTAATACACCATTAAATAATTCTTGATGTGAACTCTACACTTCTTTCCTTCCTTTTAAGAGCTGGCAATGAAATTCAAAAACCGTTTATTTGTGAAATGGCACCACCACCAAGTTTCTCTAAATAAAAAACGCAGGCTAATTTAAAAACCTGCGTTTTTTTTGCTTATTGGGCTCTTCAGTGCTGTAAATATTTATCTAACAAGAGCAAAACCCTTGTCATTTGTAAGCGTTTACAATTATAATAAATATGGTTGGATAACAAGTGGGGTTATCACCGGTGTTAGCGAAGGATGGGGCTGATACCATGGGTAAGAGCTAAAATAAGCTCTTTTTTTATTTGTCCCGGAATAAAACTGCTATCCTAAATTTTCAGGTTTATCTACGTAAAAGGACAGAATGTGCCCACAGAGACTACAATATTCTACTGATATAGGTGAAGGTTTACTACGAAGATTTTTATCGGAATACATATACACTTGGCCAACAGTACCTCCCATCACGCCTTTTTTAATGCCTTCATTTTCACATTTTGGACATATATTTTTTTTCATATAAGCCCCACCCTTTATTCGAAACGTTGGTAAGACCCCGATTAAGGATTTTATCCTTATATATATCTTAGATTATCAAACATTCAACAGCCGTAAGAAGGATCTCTAATTTTTTATTTTCTTCAAAGAGCTGTTCATTTTCTTCGGCCAATTCCCAAGGCGAAAAAAATTATATTTTTATTTTATGTAAGAAGAAAATCCCGAACTTTTCTTCTTCAAAAAGGAGGCAGAACACACCTGTGGTGCAACAGGCGCTTCGGTTTATACAACATATGCCTAATATGACTTTATGGCAGGGCTTGCCTAATTTACTTTTACTCCATATGAGCATTTAACAATTTAAGCAA
>NZ_MLYR01000007.1 GCF_001866655.1 Bacillus sp. MUM 116
AGCTCCGGTTTCCCGAAGTTATCCCAGTCTTACAGGCAGGTTGCCCACGTGTTACTCACCCGTCCGCCGCTAACCAACAGGAGCAAGCTCCTATCGATTCGCTCGACTTGCATGTATTAGGCACGCCGCCAGCGTTCGTCCTGAGCCAGGATCAAACTCTCCAAGAAAGTTGATGTAGCTCGAAAATTTACGTTGGCTCGTGTTCTCTATATAATAGAAGAAACACGATTATTATTGTTTGTTGACGTTTTTGTTTGTTTAGTTTTCAAAGAACAATTTCTTTTTTTAAAACAAGCGACAAAGATTATTATATCACTTTCACCGCTTAATATCAACTAAAATTTTTTCCAATTTCACTGGATTATTTTTTAATTGATTTCCCTTTTAGCAGAACCTTCTTATAATAACACCTTCGGCATTTTTATAAAACAGAAAGTTTTTTCCATTTTCTAAAAAGGAGTTAAAAGACATCGAAGAAATTTCATGCCCTTCGCCTGGCAACGTCCTACTCTCACAGGGGCAAGGCCCCAACTACCATCGGCGCTGAGAAGCTTAACTTCCGTGTTCGGTATGGGAACGGGTGTGACCTTCTCGCCATTATTGCCAGACTATTTACTTGAGGTATCATTCCCTCAAAACTAGATAATGCAGAAGAAGTTT
>NZ_MLYR01000070.1 GCF_001866655.1 Bacillus sp. MUM 116
TGGCGGGACTGCCAAGGAATCACACCAAATCTATAGAATCGTTGATATGACAACGTTTATCCTATGTATCCTAAACACATCGTGCAAAATAGATGCAAAATTATTTCTCGTTCAAAATCAGCCAATCTTAATTTTAATACCTTCACTCTTTTCTGTTTTTACCGTATCTTCATGCATCTTCAAACTACTAACAAATTGAGTGAAACTTTCCGCCTGGAATATTTTAAATGGGTAATCTCCATCAATTGCATAACGCTGATCACTAATAATCAGAACGTGTGGAAATGGTGCCTCCATTTTTCCTGAATTAAATGAATCAATGTACCGGTCTAATTTTTCATTCATTTGTTTTTCACTATATAAGGTCCGCTGTACTTCCACAAAGAAATTAGTTTTTCTGTACTGACAAAATATATCTGGTTCAGCACATTCCCCTTTCTTCCCGTATTTTGGTTCGACTAGAAAGGTTCCAAGGTTCCCCAGCTGCATTAACTCTTTGTAGACATTAAGGATGGCTAGAAAATGCCCAATCTTTTGTGAGTTCTTTTTTATCTCTACATCCGGGCCGAAATAAACATAGGGAACAAATGCTGTGGACCGCTGGATATGTTTTTCACGCAATAATCTGAGCAGAACATTATTTGCGGCATAGTTTGGATTTTTCAAATTGGCAAAATGCAGCTGGGCAATGCTATCCCGGTCCATCACCCGGAATTTATTCAAATCCTTAATGACAGCCTTATCTCTATTCGTTAACATCAGCAAACACATCCTTCTCTGTTAATTTTGGTTGCTTTGGCTTTTCCTCATGTACTTCCTTAACCGGCTGCTTATTCACATTAAATGGATTCAACAGGTTCTTAGCTTCTTCCATTTCAAGATATGGAGCTTGCAAGTCATAATGCTTATCACTATTCATAATAAACCTTCCTGACACATCTATCTTTTCCGCATCAGGTGTATTGACTATTCGGGCCTCTATTTTATCCCTTAATTTAAATCCCATGCTTACGGTCAAATTTGCCCTAATTGTTGTATCTAATACTTTTGCATTTGGACGTTGCATTGAAAGGATAGCGAACACTCCAAGCGTCCTACCTATGGCCACTATCTCAGTTAAAATATCCATGACTGTTTCATCTTTCCGTAGCATGACAAATTCATCGATACATACCACGATATATGGCCGCCTGTGCTCCGCGGGCAAATCATCCACATGACTCACCTCAAAGATTTCCGAAAGGTCACTTCGTTCATCGAGCTCTTTTTTGATATATTTAAGCATCCTGGCAATTTCTTTGCCATTTGAAAGTACGCATTGCACATGCTCAACTTTTCGGAAAATATGAAACTCTGATTTTTTACAATCGCCCAGGTAAAGTTGTAAATCTTCAGGCTTATTATTCAAAATCATTGTGGTAAGAATCGATCTAAGTTGTGTGGACTTACCACTTCCTGTTTCACCTGCTATTAAGATGTGAGGCTGTTTTAAAAGGTCAAAAGCTACATAATTGCCAGTACGATCTTTTCCACAAACAACACCTAGCTTTAAGTTTTCAATTTCCTTTTTAATCTCATTACCATCATAAATCAGCACTTTATCAGCGCCCTTTTGGTAAACATTTAGGACATACTTTTTAAATTCACCTTCTAATTTGATGCGCTCTCCAAATACTTGCTGGAATGCAAAATAGTTCTTTTTCAATAAATCGGGATTTAAGCCAGTCGGCAAAGTGAATACATATTCTGTGGAATGTTCAGTGGTTCGTATAGAGTGGATTTTAGGTAAGATTTTCTTTTCATTTTCTCCGCTGCCAATGGTTTTATAAATGGATCCAGCCCGGAAAGCTTTTGTAATTTTGTAACGTGCTTTTATATCTGCCCACAGACTCATTTTAACCACCTCAATAATGGATTAGTTTCTAAAAAGTAGATAGCTAGAGCAAAGCCAACAATAGGTAAAATAAGTTTGATTGCTGTTCCCAGCCAGTGAATTCCTAATTCCTCACACACTTTATCAATTAAGGCCACTCCAATAGTAGCACCAGCTGCAAGAAACATTCCCGGACCAAACAACATTTTATAGCTCACCCCTTTTTATAAAATCGACTAATTCATTTGAAAAATCCTTATCTTTTTGTGTCTCAAAGCTATAGTTCACTATATAGGCATAGACACATTCCGCGATAAAATCTGTACTAGCTTCGTATTTTTCCAATAACGAAATAAGAGATTGCCAGTTTTCCATTTTGATAACCTCCTGTTGATTATTCAGATAATTGAGTTATCTAATAATCTGAATTTTCCCCACCTCCCCCGGACCCCCTCTTTCAGGCCGTCCGGCTTCGCCTCCCTTTTAACAGATTTTATTTTTTTCGTTGTTATTAGATTTTCCCTTGTACAACCATGGTTAATATACACGTTCAATACTGTGTAAGAAATTCGGTTTCTACTGTGTAGATGCTAGGTAGTTGCAAAGTAAGAACTGTGTATCTTTCGTGTTAATAGCCTATGCCCATGATCTAATGGAATTGCATGTCCTTCAAAAAAATATTTAAATTTTTATCAAAATTAAATTTTTAAAGGAATTTACAAATATCAGAAGAAATATAAATATGAGGTGAAACGCTAATGAAAAGCCGTATCGGTGAACTAATTGATCAAGCAGGATACAAGAAAAAATACATAGCTAGTTTATTAGAAATATCGCCAACACAATTATCTAACTGGATAAGCGGACGGTCTTATCCTACGATAGAGAAGGCTTTTACATTAGCAAAAATATTAAAAGTAAAGGTCGATGATCTTTATGAGGGGGAAGAAAAGTGAAAAAGTTAGCAGTATTTTTATCAATTATTTTTATGGTTGGATTGATGGCAGCATGTGGAGGGGAAACGGCATCTAAACCAAAAGAAGAACCTAAAAAAAATTTAGAAGCATCTACTAATCAAAAGAAAGAAAAAGAGGCAGTTGTTAAACAACAAAAACCACAAAATATTGATACTTCTGTATTTGAATTCGCCAAAGATGTTGAAGTAACTAATGCTATTGATACAAACCAACATTTGACTGTGTTTGTGACAATGAATAATGTTTCTCCAGGATTAGCAACTCAGCATGTAGTAAATCAAACATATGATTTTCTACAACAAAAGGATATTAAAGGCGCAAAAACTATAACAATTAATGTAAAACAAGGTGGGAAAAAGATTGCAATGTTCACAGTTGATAAAAATAAATTTAAACCAAATGATAATGAATCTATGTCGGATTGTGTGATGAAAGCTTCTAAAATGGAGTTTATGACCCCAGAAGTAAAAGAATATGGAAGTACAATGAAAAGTTGGTAATAAAAATGAACGTATTCATCCAGATCAACTACATTTCAGCTGATAACAAAGTCATGCAACGTGGTTCATTTCCTTTGAGAAGAAGAAAATTATAAAGTGGATGATCTATATGAAGAGGGGGGGATATTGAAGAATGATTAAATTATTTACTGGTGTATATTCTGTATCTGTATTTTTAATATGGGCGCTTGGAATTGGTATTCATCTTTGGACGATTTATATTGCTTATCATGTGAGTGGTTTGTTTTGGGCGATTATTTCGTTTTTCTTTCCTGTCTTATCTCAAATTTATTGGGGATATAAAGCGTGGAAAATTGACGGATTTGACTCAGCTTATATTCAATGGTTAATAATTTTGACTGTTTTGTGGGTAAGTCGTTTTGTTTTTGCTCTGATTATTGCAACATCAAGCGACGAACCTAAAAAATTAGAAGAAAACGGAAAACCTATTAATGGCAGACCTATTAATGGATGGTTAATTCTTATAGGAATTAAAATCGTAGCAAGCGTATCATATGGATTGGTATTATTATTCAGATATGTTGAAGCTGTTTCTAATTTTGACCCTCAATGGATAAAAAGTAATTTGTATATAGACGCAGTAAATATTACATATGTTCAAACATTTCTTCCTTTAACAGCAGTTATCATACTTTTTATTATGAATTCATTTTTAGCTTATTTATTTTTTACGAAAAACAAAGAATTTCCTAAAGCTTTTATTTACTTAAATATTACTGCTGTTGTAATAACAATGTTTTTAGAATTTATTACTATACTTTCAGGGGAGCTCATTTATTTTTCAGATACAATAACCGACTTCATTTGGCTTATTATTTGGGGAATTTATTTAATGAGATCACAAAGAGTTAAAGAAACTTTTGTAAATACTAAGCGCAAAAAGTATGTAAAAATAACAGAAGAAGAATATGTATTGATAAAACAGAATCTTTCGCAATAAGAAGGGGATATTTTTGAACATCAGCATCGAGATCCACTTCATTTCAGCAGACAATAAAATCATGCAGCGTGATGAATTCCCTTTAAGAAGAAGAAAGCCTGAAGAGGTTGCATTTGAGTGGCTAAAACAGATCAGAAGGGAAATGCCTTACTTTGAAGAAGTGGTGCTGGTGAAAGCTGATGGTGAGGATATAACAGAATTGGTTAGAAAATTTGATGAGGCCCCTCTCGATTGAGAAGGGCCTTTTTTAAAGGAGAATTCTAAAGAGCTTAAAGATATTATCCCTTCACAATAAACGGATTATACCCTTTTTTCTTTAATTCTTCTGCTAATTTATCTGCATTTTTTGGGTCAGAAAAAGCACCAACTTGAACCTTGTGGAGTTTACCATCCGGTTTAATTGGCTCTTTTGGTTTTTCTACTGGCTTAGGTTGCTCCTGGACTTTTTGAAGCTTGAAATGGCTAGTAATAGCTTCAACTAATGTATTAGCTACCTTATCCCGGTAAGCATCTGATTTTAAAAGAGCAGCTTCATTTTTGTTGGTCATAAAACCGCATTCAACGAGATTGGCAGGTGCCTTTGTGGTATTCACCATATAAAAGCAATCTCCGTTTTTAACCCCTCGGTCTTTTAGTCCCGTTGCATTGATTAAAGCTTTTTGAAGTTTTTTCGCAATCTCAAAAGATGTGCCGCTGAGTTTATAGGAAAATGTTTCAATTCCGTTTACATCACTCCAGTTGTCACCAGCTGCATTGGCGTGTACATCTAAATGGTAATCAGCATTCCAATTGTTTGATGTTTGTGCCCTTTTCTCTACAGAAATATCCACTTTACCTGTTGGATCATCGAGCCGTTTAACAGCAACATCTTTATAATGGGAAAATAAATCAATCATTTTTGTTACTACCGCGCAGTTAAATTCCCATTCACGCATACTATCATCCGGACAACGTTTCCCCGGAGTATTTTTTCCGTGACCTGGTGATAAAGTGATTTTAAACATTATTGATCCGCTCCTTTGTTTTGTATTTTTCTAATTTTCGCGTTGATTTCAGACTCTAGAATTTTAAAAAGCCACATTGGAAAATACTTATCCCAACCAAGGACATATAAATTTGCACCAAAAGATTGGAGATTGTGGTAGCCAAAAGAAAAGGCTAATATTCCGAATACAAGGGCACCTGTCCCTAATAATTGGTCAAATATCCATCCAACAGATACTACAAGGAAAATCACACCGTCTCTAATTACTGCATCTATTCCAATGCTGCTTTTATATGAGCCATTTTTCTTTGCTACCCTAACGCCTACCACATAATCAAGAAAGACGATTATTGCTAAGGCTGCCGCAATATACATGTGCATTTCTTTAAATCCTTTTGCTTGAAACATAGCATCTACAAAAGCTCCTACCGTTCCTGTTAGAGCTCCCAGCACAAGGCTTTTGTTTGTGACCATTTTTTGAAAAAGACCTGTTAGATTTTCAAACATAACTCACACTCCTAATTCAAAATAAAAAGAGCCCCAGAAGGACTCTTTTCACAAAATAAAAAAGCCTTAAAGGGCTTACTGTGCGCTCAATGTACTAATAACCTCTTGTTTGATGATATCCTTTAATGCATTCATGTTTCCGGCTGCTGTCATAAACTGTTCATTTGTGACCTTGATGAAACCTCCAACACTAAATGTAGCTCCAGAACTGCTAAACGATAAATTCACACCTGTATAGTCTTCGTCATAGCCATTTCCATAATCAAAATTGATTCCAGTAAGAGTGATTTTTAACATTATTCCCCATCTCCTTCAAATTGTTCACAAAGATAATCGTAAATAACTGCTTCTTGACCGCTAAATTCTTTATCACAATTCAGCAATACATCTTTAACCGTTTTAAGCATTCCTTGAGCATCACCGCCTTCAAAGACTCTTTCTTCCTCATACAGATCAGTACGATCTTTTGAAAAGGCATCTAGGTCTTTGATATCCCACTTAGTTCCATTTTCAATCGTTCTCGGCTTGTCTTCTTCATCCAAATAGCAGTGTTCTTTTAACAACTCTTGTTCCTGCTCGGCAAAATCTTTCAGCTTTTCCTCTAAAGCTTTAATAAACTTAGATCGATGGCGAGACTGTTTCCCTTTTAAAGACAAATTAAAGAGCAGGCTAATTGCCTGCCCTAAATTCTGATTTTCAATTTTCACTTGCATTCTAAGCTACCTCCAATAATTGTTCTAGTTTTGATATTCTTACCCTTGCTGATGCTAATTCAGCCTCTAAATTAGCCATTTTTAAAATATGGTTTTCATCCTGCTGAGATAGTTCTTGGATGGCCCTCATGGATATGGAAACTGCAGAATATAAATCAATACTTTCTTTACCACTTCCCATAAATTGTTCAGGTGTTCGATACCCTTCTCCAATGATAAGGCCATAGTTTATCTTATCAATGCCATCTTTCACTTCTGATTTAAATCGGTATTGGTTGATGTCCGTTGCATTTATTACCGCAATAGCACTGCCTTCCATCGGCTTTATTTCAGTTTTGTATTTTTCTAAGGACGTTGGCTCGAATCTTAATGCTTTCATAATCACATAAGTGTTGGCATCTGTAGCTTTAGTTGCCCTAATCTCTAATCCTTGTAAATAAACCGGTTGAGAATCAGAGGCCCTAACAACTACATAGCTTGATGTACTATCTGTTGTCAAAACAGTGTTACCGGCTCCTGTAAAAGCATTATTCATGGCTTTAAAACTGCTTGCTCTTACCTGAACATAAGAAGATGTGTTACTCGGTAATGTACAGTTAACTTCATTACCCTGAAGATATACTTGTGCAGTAGAAGCAGAACGTAAAACAACATATCCTATGTCACTTTTAAATACTCCATTAGTATATGATGTTACATCCCCTCTTGAGAAAACTTGGGTTTCTGCTAATAATTGGCTTGCACGTAAAGGCATATATTGGTCAAATGTTCTAGGCCTGGTTACTCTTACTTCTGATGGAGTTTGTAAATAAATATAATCGTCATACGACCTCAAAGTTACATATCCAGATTCACTGTGGAATGTACCATCTTTCAGAACAAACATACTAGTCGCTGACAATCTTCCGTTATTTATTCTAACGTCTCCATCTACTCCAAAGTTGTAGAAGTAAGAACCTGTAATGGATCCACCTTCTATTGTATTACCTGTTAATTTAATCCCTACTAATGTACCGACCTTGATTTTATCGGCAGAAATACTTGCTATCTTTGCATCGTCCACGGCAAGATTACCTATCTTTGCATTGGTGATCGCACCGTCTATAATTTGTGCAGTATTTACGGATAAATTGGCAAGTTTTGCATTAGTCACGGCCAAGTTTTGTATAGCACCTGTACCCACGGATAAATTGGCAATTGTAACTTTATTTGCATCGAGTGTACCAACAGTAATTTTACTGGCATCTATCGAGCCAATAACACCACTTTCAGCCGTTATGGTACCGGCAACAAACGCACTGGCTGTTAGGGATTTAACTGTAACTTTGGTGGCATCCAATGTCCCGGTTATAATAACACTTGCGCTTAAATTAGCTACAATTACTTTATTAGCATCCAGTGTACCTGTAGTAATCTTTGAAGCATCTAAACTGGCAATTATTCCACTTGTTGCAGTGATAGTTCCTGTTACAAAAGCAGCAGCAGTAAGGTTTTTAACCGTTATTACATTTGCATCGATGGTTCCAGCTGTTAGCTTACTAGCTGTTAGACTAGCAATCATTGCGTCTTTAATTACCGCGTTATCAATCGTTGTCTGCCCTGTAATACGGACTTTTTTACCGTCAATAAGAATGCCCTCTGTGGAGACATTAATTTGGTTAACCACATCATTTTTTGAAACTCGTAAACTAATATCAGTAGCTAGTTGAATAATTTGAGATTCAGATGTTGATAGCCTCTCTTCAACATCATAGCTGTCTGTAATATCAAATACAGTAGCATAAGCAACATACCAAATTAAAGGATCTGCAGTAGTAGGTGTATTTCCTCCAGATAAATAAAAATGCCCTCCACTTGAAAATGTACCACTGTCACCACATTCAACTAGCCTTATATACTCTTGGTATTTTCCAGTTCCTTTATTAGATGATAAGATTTTATCTGTATATCCAGTTCCCATTGAGTTACTAGCTACGTTTAATGTATATCCAACAGGAATCTTAGCAATGATTTTTACTAAAAATTTCGCGTTCTCCCTAGCAGTTATTGGTTGAACGTAACCGCCCCATCCAGGTGTTACTGCACCTGTTGTCTTAACCTCCATTACGTGGGTTGAAGTTGTTGGTGCATCACTCGGTTTGGCTATCCTAGTAACACTAACAAGCCCATTTCCTGCGTTATTATAAAGGCTTACACTATTAGTTCCATTTTTAAATGTAGGATCTTTATGAAGCATCTTCGCAGTTGTCATGGATTGAGCCAATTTTTGAGCAGTATCAGCACTATTTTGGGCAGTTGTAATCGTACTAGTTAAGCTGCTACTAGTCTGGGTTAACTGGCTTTGTGTGGCAAACTTCCCATCTGCATCCTTGGTACTTATTTTGGTATCAACAACATTTGAAAGTTGTGTAACTACAGACGAATCAGCCTTACTGTTAACTTGTGTCTGCAAGCCGTTGGCTGTTTGCGTTAATGATGATTGAGTAGCATACTTACTGTCCGCATCGGTAATCGATATTTTGCTTGATAAAGAGGTTGCAGTTTGTTGGACATAACTATCATAAGAAGATTGGTCAACTTTTTTAGATACTTGGGTACTTATTCCGTCAACCGTTTGCTGTAATTGCGAAAATTGTACGACTGTTGCCATATCTTCCGGTGCAGGAGTCCAATCTGTTGCATATTTGCCTATCTCTATTTGTATGTTTCTAATAGAGACATTCCCAGTGGCATCCCTCATTAAAACAGTTGTTCCACCAAACCCTGAAATTTCCCTATCAAGAATATCTTTTTTAAGGGTGTATTTAACCCATCCGTTAGTGGTCCCTTCTTTGACGGCTTTACCACCCAATGTTACATATGCTTCAGTTTTGTCAGTAAAGTCAATTCTTTTCTCTACACCTAACCAAGGGTTAACTGTCCCATATTTTAAATTAGTGGTATTAACCTCAAATGAGATTGTTATTGTTTTACCCCTTAAAGACTTGTAATCAGGATAAAAATTCATACCAGTTGAATCTTTAGTTAATGATTGCCCAAATGAGGCCGAAACCCAATCAAATTGATGATTAGTCTTTAAAAGAATATTCCTGCCGCCAATCTCTAAATTATCAAGATTAGTCTGCACAGCCGTTATCTGACTCGTCAAACTACTGGAGGTCTGTGTAAGGCTCGATTGTGTAGCATACTTTTTATCCGCATCCACTGTGCTGATCTTTGTCGTAATCGCTTGTGCATTAATGCTGATATTAGATTCAGCCGTACTAACCCGACCTGTCAAAGAATCCACGCTTGATTGACTTGCTTTTAATTTAATAGCATCAGCGTTTTGTTGAATTGATGTGCTGTGACTGTCAACAATGCCTTTAATGGTATCCACATATGATTTATCTGCTTTACTAGAAATTTGCCCGGCCTGAACAGTAATACTTGCTTCTGCTGATGTAACTCTGCCTGTTAGCGCATCTAAGTCAGATTTACTTGCTTTTAAGGCAATATCTTTCTCAGTTTGAGTTATACGGCTTTCTGCACTGTTGAACCTTGTAATAACACCGTTTTGATCAGCCGTATAAGTTGTTGTTGAAACTTTACTGTTTACAGCGTTATCTACTTCTGTTTTGGTGTAAGTAGTTACTTTATCAGCTTTATCTTTCAAGACGTCTAATGCTGATTGCGCATTTGTTAAAGCAGAGGCCGCGTTGGAATTTGCCGCATTTGCCAAAGTCTTTGCATCATTTGCAATGGTATTAGCAGTTCCAGAAGCCGTTTTAGCAGCATCTGCTACATCATGGGCACTTGTCGCTTCATCAAAAGCTGATTGTGCTTTGGTTATAGCTGACTGAGCATCACTGGACGCTTGGTTAGATCTGTTTACTGCGTTATTGGCATTTGTAACTGCACTTGCTGCATCAGTTTGTGCTTGTGCTGCAGTTTTACTTGCTTGATCCGCTTTTTGCTGTGCTGCATCTCCCACTTCCGCTGCATTGTCTGCCGCAGTCTGTGCATTATCAGCTGCAGTTTGAGCAGCATTAGCCTTTTGTTGTGCTTCATTTCCTATTAATGCTGTAGTTTCGGCAGCCTTTTGTGCTGAATCTCCCACCTGTTTCGCATTCTCCGCTGCTTCTTTAGCTTCATCTATCTTTTCCTTTACATCATCTGCAATAGTGGAAAAATCAATCGTTCCATCAGCAAGAAGTTTTGCAGTCTCGCTTAATTCTCGAAGCTTTTCCGCTATTTCAGGACCGAATAGAATATCATCAGAAATTATTCGGGCTGTTTGGGCAAATACCTCTATGCTAAAGTTTCCGGATGTACCATGAGTATTTATTGCGCGCACCTTAAAATACCATTGCTCATTAGCGTTGGCTTTATAGACATAAGAGCCGGCTTTGCCTCTCCATACAAGGTTGCTTGCATCAGGTGTAAATCCCTTTATCTGCGAAGCGTAAACCTCATAAGCAGCTACATAAAGCGCGCTGATGTAATCCCACTCAATCATGATGCTGGCAAACAATCCCGAAGCTTTAACATTGGTAGGTACACCAGGTACGATATTTGGAATCTTTTCATCTGTTATAGGCTTACTTCCCTTATCCCAAATACCTGATTTGTCGTTAAGAATAGCTTCAATTTTATCGAGCCTAGCATCATCAGCGTATAAATCAATATACTGTCCTAATTCTACCTTCCCTGTATTGTCCGGATCCGAAATATCGTATTCATAGGAGATAACCCGTTCTTCCACTTCAATAGGCTTTGCAAATGACCTGTCAATGGCAAAAGTGGTATCTCCAATGCGCACCTTCTCATGTTCATATCCACTGATTTGTTCCAACAAAAAAACATCCATTTCATAGTTATCAATTGGATGTTTTTGCTCTTGTAAGGCTTCCCATGTCACTTGTAAAAGAGCTGCAGGATCTTCTTGTTCTCCGTTTTCGTAAAAGCCAAAACGATGCCTTAAACTTCCGTCAGTATTTTTCCTGCCGTAAATTTTTAATGCTTCTGGATCCCCTATCCATACTTGCCCTTTCGGTTTGTCTACAGGATCACCATTGGATTTTTTCCACTCCATTTCGGCAAAGGTTATTTTTCGAGAATATCCACCAGTTGCATTTCCTTCTTCATCCTCAATTTCAAGACTAGATCCACGACCATAAAGGGCTGTTTTTGGGTAAGATTGGACCTTATGAGAAATTGATAGAATGTCCTTATCTATCTCCCACCGCTTGCCTGTATCGGCTCCACGTCTGGCTAAAATGTCGATATAACGGCCTGTAATTTTATTACCGCTAATCTCAACCCTGTCTCGAAGTTCACCGCCCCATGTATTAATGATTTTTTGGATTGCTTCCGTGACACTTTCATAATAATAATTTGTGCTATTGATACCTAATTCAGCAGTTTGACCGACAAGCCACCTAGTTTTCGAGATTGCTCTAGTGAGAGCATCTTTTAAAGTGGTATTGTACGGCCTAACATCCTCTAAAGGTTCTTCGTTCAGCTCCAACATGGATGGCTCACAAACACAATGGATTAGTGGACCGTTTTCGTCATCGATTCTTTCTGGCTCTTTAATAACAAAAAGACGGAATGCTCCGTCCTTATCCATAAAAGCGACCTGGTTTTCAGCGACTAAATACTGAGAATCCTCATGATCAGCAGAGGCCGTAAATTCAAAAAAAGATCCTTGATTCAGGATTTCTTTAAAAGGCGCATCCCAAAACGGACAGGAGTTTTCAACTTCGTTTGAAAGGACAGCTAACAGAATATCATGTCTGTCAAAAATTAATAAGTCTGCCAAATTATCACCTCCTATAACCATCTAGGACGGAATTTAACAGTTGTCGTTGTTACACCACTTGGGGTTACCGTAAATGTATTTGAACCAGGTAACAACTTAAACCAATTACTACTAAAATCTAAAGCTGTCATCCTCAGATTATTGTTTATGGAAATCTTCCTCGTTGTAAAATCTATATTCAACTTATCACCAGATACAAAATTCCAAATAACTCGGACAAATTTACCTGTCACTTGATGTACAATCTTAAATTCGGTAGCTGCAGCTGTAAAGGTCACTGTAAAGATTGGATTTGCTTCGGCTGTACCTTCATTGGTGATGGCTGCCGTTGAAACTGTATATGTTTTTTCAGCACTGTATTTGTATGGGTCAGGGCAGATAAACGGGATAACCCCCTGCCCCCAGCGAACAATCTCGTCAGGATCAAACGAACCATCCACAACAGCATAATATGTTCTATCAGGCTCATCTTCTGCAATAAACGGTTTAGGTTCGTCATGTATCAACCAAGCTGCCAAATCCTCTTTTACCTTTTGTAGATCTGGAATGCTTTCTGCTTTAAGAAAAACTGGAATAGGTAAAGGTCTTGGATTAGTTTTTCTTTTACTGAATAAATAAGCTCCAGGTCGATTGGGAACATCATGAAATTGTCGTTCAATTGGCGCCCACGGTTGCCTGTTACTGTCTTTAAGGACGGATAGATAAGGTTTGGATATTCCGTTAAAAGTAAAACTGTCCATTATCTCACCTTCCCTTTATTTCTGCCAGTCAATCGTTTATCTTGATTTTGATATCTACTAACATTTTTATGAATGCCTTTTGCCATTAATGAACCGTCTAAGTAAATATCATTATCTTTATCCAGAAGTTGCAATAATACCTTTGTTTGCTCAATTGTTGCTTCTAATAATTTCACAAGGACATTATCACTATTACCGCTGCTGACATTAGACAATTGATTAGGACGTTTATTCCCTTGTATTTGCTTACCAGCAAGCGCTAATAGTTTCATTGCATCTGTTCGTTTGCTTGGGTCTGTAGGTATAATCCATTCAGGATATCCATCTTCTGCTAGGTTGTATAGGCCAGGCTTCTTTATTAATCCTCCTGAAGCATAACCAGAAATGTGTACGTGATTCATATGTCCTGTTGCCCATGAAGGTTTTGATCCATTTCCATATTTACGTCCAAATACTGTGTTATCACCGATTGTGTAAGATACTCCCGGTAATTGAGCCGCCCATTGAGCCACCGATTTATAACCACCGTTTCGACCAAAACCACTTAAATCAATAGCACTTCTTTTGCCATGATCGTAAGTATCGCCAGGTCTATTTCCACTTGTAATTACCAAACCTTTAAAACTCGCCATTACTTGTTGGGCAATATTATAAAGATAATCGTACACGCCCCATCTATTTGTTACCTTCTTACTACCTCCGCTGTCACCTAAACTCTTACCACCCGTTGTACCGCCCTCTTGAGATTTGAAAAAGTTATCAATTTTGTCTTTTAAATAACCAAAGGCTTTATCTTTAAGCATTGACATAGCGCTGGGGATCACATCTTTAAGGGCCCCGCCTATTTGTGGTAATTTTGGGATGTATTCTTCCCACACTTTTGAGACTAAATTTTTGGCGCCTTTGCCTATCCAGTCAAAAATGTCACCAATGCCGCCTTTATACGCAGGGATACCCATATTCATTAAAGCTTCTGTTTTCTCGCCACTTAATACTTTAGTTCCCTTTGGCATATTAACAAGCGTGGATCTATTAGGGCTTAAATGTGTTTGTCCATCAGGTGTTTGGATAAGCTCCTTTTTGTTACCATCACCAACAACAGCAAGGCCACCTGGATGCCCGTCTGTTCCTTTAGCGTATTGGGGTACTGACCATCTTCCATGTTTTTCTTTGACTCCGATTTTATTCATAACCCATTCAACGCCAGCAATAACACCATTAACACCATTACCTAGACCTGAAAGCATTTTATTTGCTACAGCTTTTACTCCATCGCCAATTTTATAAGCCATTTTTTTAAGCCCATCAGCCATTTTCCCTGGCATATTTTTCACATTTGAAACCATGTCGGAAACATAGCCTGCAACTTTACTTTTTATGCTACTAAAGATTTCAGATACACGGGATTTCAAAGTATTAAATTTGCTAATTGTATTCGTTACCGCTTCTTGAATAGGAGTCCATATCCTATTTTTAATAGCTTGCCAGACCGTTCCCGTTAAATTCTTTATAGCTTGGAAAATACTATTGATTGTATTTTGGGTAGCAGTAAAACGATTTTTAACAAAATTGACAATCCATTCAATCACTGTAGAAAATACGCTTTTTATGCTACCCCACGTGCCTTTAAATGCATTTACAAGCAATTTCCCAAGTGACAAGATACCTTTAAGCATCTTACCCCAAAACATCAACTGTACACCGTTCCAAATGAGTGATAAGGCTCCAGAAAAAATGTTTTTGATTCCAGTCCACATTTTTGAAAAATTCCCGGTGAATAATCCGGAAAAAACTTGGACCAAGCCCATAATAATTTTTAAGGCTCCGCTTATAACACCTTTGATGTTTTCCCACACAGATTTGATGATAGCGAGTACAGCAGGCATAACAAACTGAATTACTTTCCAAATAGCATTAAAAACTGCACTAACCACTGTGCCTATATTTTGAAGTGCTTTATTAATGACATCGCCATTTTCTTTCCAAAATTGCTTAAGAACCCCTAACTGTTCTTTGAAAAATGATACGACTGCATTAATAGCTGTCTTTAACCCTTCCAGGACTTTACCACCGATTTCTTTCAGTTTCCCGATAAGATTGTGGACGCCATTACGGAAGGTTTCTGAATTCTTATAAAGTGCAATAAATCCGATAGTTAACAACGAGAAAACTCCAATGACAATCCCTACAGGACCGGTTAATGCTGTTAGTCCTAAACGTAAAAATTTTAATAAGCCACCAGCTCTTGCGATTGCAGGGAATAATCTTGACAGCCCTAATGCTGCGTTACCCAAGAATCCAACAAACATTCCACCCACAACAAGTAATGGGCCGATTGCTGCTGCTAATCCCGCGATACCGACTACTGCCATCATTACAGGTCCTGGTAACTGTCGAATACCCTTAACCATATTAGTAAGTGACTGAACAAAACTTCTTATGGCTGGCGAAACCTTATCATAAATAGTAATCGCTACACTTTGTAATGCGGCTACAAGATATAGCCAATCACCTTTGAGATTATCGTTCATAGTGTCTTTCATTTTCTTGGCTGCACCATCAGCATTTATTAAGGACTTGGTCGTTTTGTCAAGTTTCTCCGATCCAGTACCTAACAATATAGCCCAATGCTTATACGCTTCCGCACCGAATAAAGTTGTAAGGGTTGCTGATTTCTGTTGTTGTGTCATCCTCTTTGTCCCTTTTTCGACTTCTGCTATGACTTCAGGCATTGACTTCATTTTTCCTTGTGCATCAAAAAATGATATACCTGTTTCTTTCATTACTTGTCTCATTTGCTTTGTTGGTTTAGCCAATCGTCCCAAAGAAGAGGCAAAAGCTTGCCCTGCTAGAGATCCTTTAAGACCATTATCAGCTAGTGACATCATTGCGGATGATGATTCTTCTAGGGACCAACCTAATGTGTGGGATACTGGTGCAAGGTACTTCATTCCTTCTCCTAATTGCTCAACATCCGTGTTTGCATTGGCTTGAGCATAGGCAAAAATATCTGCAGCGTGTGTGGCCTCTGTTGCTTTCATCCCAAATGCTTGCATAGTGTCAGATGTTATATCTGCAGCTTTTCCTAAATCCAATGCGCCAGCTGCCGCTAAGTCCATCATCCCCGGCATAGCTTCCATGATTGCTTTTGGTTTCCATCCGGCCAATGCTAATTTTTCCATCCCTTGTGCAGCTTCACTTGCCATGAATTTTGTAGAATCAGCTAAATCTATAGCTTGTTGGCGCATATCCTTGAAATCCTTACCGGTAGCACCGGAAATGGCGGCAACTTTACTCATGGCTGACTCGAAATCTGCACCGGTTTTTATGGTAGCAACACCTAAACCGACTAGAGGAGCCGTAACATACAGTGACATTGATTTCCCAACGTTTTTCATTTTGTCACCGATTTTAGTAAGTTGATTGCCCACAGATTCAAAACGTTGGCCTAATCGTCCCCAGCTTGATTCAGAAATACGTTGTTCTTCTCTCAACCTGGCCAATTCATCCCTAGTATGACTTACATTACGTTCAAGGTTATTCAGTGCCGCAACTTCTCGGTTATAGCTTGCCGCTGCTTTATCGGCCTGTTTAGAACCTTCACTGTGTTCTTGGACCATTTTCTGATATTGCTCTTTAGCAGCCTTTGTTACGGCTTTCTGAACTTCTAGTTTTCTATTTAAACCACTTAGACGTGATTCATATGCCCTTACAGATTTATCTCCGCGATCAAATGCGGATAGATTTGCTTTCATTTCACTATTAACGGTCCGTAACTTGTCTTTTAATCCTGTTAATCCCCTGTTTAAGGCTGTGGAATCTAAAGCTAGATCAATGGTTAAACCGGAAATACGTTCCATAGTAACCTCCTTTCCTTAACCACCAAAGGCAGCTATTAGCGATTTTTCTTGACGTGGTTTATTGCGTTCGCTTAATAATTCAAGGACAAAATGAAACGGCATATTCAAGACTTCATTTATGTTCTTTCCCCCTTTCATGAGATCCAGAATGAGTTTATCCATGTACTCTTTTTGCTTTTGCGGAGTAAAATCTTCGTCTGTTAGCGATTCTTCTCCGCTAAGAATTTTTTTGTTTCGTCATTTTGCCGTCCTTGGGCCACAAATATAATTTGTTCTTGAAGCGTTTGAATGGCATCCGGTGCATGTAGCCCATTGAAAAGATCTTCTTTTGTAAACTGCTTGTTATATACTTTGTTGGCTACAAAATCTAGGAGTTTCTCAATCAATTCCCTTTCAGATGCAGCACTTTTGTTTTCTTCGCTCTTTTCGATTTCTTGGGTCATGTCCATCGCTTCATAAACTACAGAAAAGGGGATAAAAACAGGGGTTAAATATTTTTCGGTGATAATTTCGCCTTCTTTAACTTCCTTCACAAGCTCAATCATGTTTCGTTTTAAATTAGCCATTTATTTTTCCTCCTCCAAATAAAAAGAACAGGGTTTAACCCTGCTCCTTGATTAGTACCTTATTTATTTTATTTTTTGTGGATGATAACTCCTTGATTCGTGCAACTGTTGGCTTTTGCGCTGTTTCAGCAGGATATGCATCACCTTTAAAATAAATCCGATTATTATCCTGCAAATCTTTAAAATCGTGAACGACTACAAACCTTTTTTCTTTTTTAGTTGTTTGCTTATTTTCTTTACTCATGTTTTACACCCCATCTGGCGTTGATCCAGTTGGATAAGCCTTGCCAAAAATTTTCATAAATAAAGCATCTCGATTGGTTGTAGAACCTTTTTTATCTGCAGCGAAAATAACCGATTTTTCTTTTGAAAATCCTTCAACTTCACGGTCCATAAACTGCGCTTCCATTTCTTCGCTGGAAAATTCAGTTCCATCTTCTTTTGTCTTACCCTCGACTGTTGGTCGCGTGAAAATTCCTTTTGGCAGTCCGACGTATTCCCTTGAACCATCCTCATAAGTCTTAGCAAAAACTACCGCAACATATGGGGGATTGTCATCGCTACCAGCAGCTGTTAACTCTTCAACAGTCTCCCAACCTAATAATTTTTGCTTATCCTCAATAGGAACCTTGTGGAATTGAGCAGTAACAGTAATATCGCCACTGGATACAGCCATTTCAGCCGTTTTGTTATCGCCATATGCGCGTGTAATTTCTTGTGGCATATCTACACTAATGTTCTGTAAAAACTTAACTCTTTCAATAGATGTTGCTGTTGTTCCTTCACCGATTTCACCGTAGAAAAATTCATCAACACCGGTAGATGACCGGTAATTTTTTTGTTCTGCCAAGTTAATCACTCCTTAAATAAATTAAAAAAACAGCTTTCCTTTTATAAGCCGTCCAGATTATCCCTATATATTTTCCCTCGGAAACGCCTGGCATCACGAAATATGCCCTCATCGTATTCTTGTGGTCCGCTTTGTTGCTTAAAACCAAACTGCTTCCACATGATATCTCGTATTTTGTCCGCGATTGTATTAGTCACTATTCGATTACGGGACCAAACCTCGATTTGCAAAAGACAATCATATGTAAGCCACGCATCATCTGCAAAATCTGCTGGATCAGGAGCATCTATTGGATCAATGACAATGTATGGGGCTGTGACATCGCCAGTCTCAGGATACTCATAATATTTTATTCTACCTTTTGCTTGTGTTTGAATATATTCATCAGCGATTAAGGAATTATAAATAAGACTTAAAACGTCCACTATAACCCCTCCAATAACGCGCGCTTAATGGCTTCACGGTAAACACGCTTGCTATTCTTCATTGCTCTCGCAATGGCCCCTTTACCGCGTGGATTAGGGTTTTTAACAGTGCCCCATTCATTGAGGTGAATAATACTATAACGATGATGAAGGCCGCGCCATCTAATTTTAACTACACGTTCACCAGCGACATATGTTGGTTCCATTATAGTTATTTCTTCAATGGAATACCCTTGGTCTTTAAAAGTCACAAACTGCCGTTTTAATTCCTTTACAAACTCATTTGCAGCACGTTTCAACCCTTTGTCACTAATACGCTGTGCCGCCTGTTTACCGATTCTACGTTCCAATTCAGCAAGCAATTCTCTTTCTCCGCGTATGTTTACACCCATTCTTTTAATCCCACCACAATGGTAATAAATCGCTTATTTTGCATGTATGGTTGAACTTGTTTTATGTTATATCGTTTATCCCGATACCCTAAAGCATCAATAGATAAATAATGCTTATTATTTGGGATAAATTCAGGCTGTGGATCCCGAATAATAATTGTGATATCCGATAAAGTACCATTTGTTTTAGCCATTTCAATATCTTTTAGCCAAACACTATCCACATTCGCCCATGCGCTGTATAAAACTTTTTCTTCCGCTTCGCCAGGTTCGGGCCCATCATTTGGAGCATATTCATAAAAATTTGTTCGAGTGTCTAAATCTCCAATTTTAGGTGATTTTAATTTCAATTTAATCAGCCACCCTTAATTGCAAAATAAGAGTCTGCAAACCAAAATTAATTTCTTTTGATACAGTACCCACCATATTTTGTTCTCTATTTTCATACCAGTGTGAAACTAACATAAAAATAGCCAATTCATATCTTTTTGACTCACTTTCAGGTACACCAGAATTCTGTAAATATTCTATTGCTGCATCAATGAGAAAAGAAAGAAGGTCGTCATCATGCGTCACATCAATACGCAGATATCCTTTTACTTTTTCTAAATCAATCATTGGATTCTACCGCTTTACTATTTGCTTTAGATTTTCGTTCCGGTGGTTCTACTGGTATTTCTAAAAAAGCAACCCCATATCCCGGATGAACCGATTGCAAAAAAATAATCCTTTTGCTATCAGCTTTAAATCCTTTTTTCGGATATTTTTCCCCTTTAATGTAAAGGGTGTTTTTATGTTCTTTTTCAGTAAAGTCATTTAAAACGGTATACATTTACTCACCCTCCCTTTAGAAAAAACAAAGCCAACCCCTTTATTAAGGAGCTGGCGTTACTTTCGCAATACGAAAAGCAGATTTTAATTTGATTTGGTGGTCCATCCAAGCTGTTACAACAAATTGTTCCATACCAGTTTTTATATCTTTATCGCGATCATAAAGAGCAGCCAAGTCATAGTTGAAGTGAGAATAGCTAAAATCCCCAACAACTGGATCTACTGCAGAATCACTGAATTCAACCGGTTTACCTAGAACTTGTTCTGGTGGTGCTGTATATAGGGATGTATTGTTATTTGCAAGTATTTCAATAATATCCATGTAGTCTAAGTAAGTCATGTAAATTACTGTCTTTTCACGATAATCTTCATGTAATGCAGCAATAGCAGCCTTAATCGCTTTATATTTGGATTCGGCAGATACTTCAGTTATTCCAGCTTTATAGAAAGACATGTGCTCTTCTCCGGCTTTTGGAGTTTTGGTAAAAGCAACTTTCTTTTCTTTTGCTGCAACCCCTGATTGGAGAGCATTTTCAACATAAGACACAAGGTTTGCATCAGAACCGTTTAATACCGTTTCAGAAACACTAGCAAATACTTTGAATTTATGACGGCCAAAAGAAACAACATCGCCGGTAGCTTTAAGTTCCTTTGCTGTTTCTGTATCATTAATGAAATCATCGTCATCCAAAGTAAATGTCAACTTAGGAATTTCTAAGTTTGTGATTTGTGTTACAGTAGATCGATTACGTAATGGATTTTTAACTGTTGGTTCAACTAAGATATCTGTTGAAACCGTTTTAGGCAAAAACTTATTACCGCCTGTAGTATCGTTGTCACCAAGTGCTTGGAAAACATCAGATGAAACGGCTTGAGTACGGATTGTGGAACGAATTAATTCTGCTTTCGCCTTAATTACACGTTGTTTTGGGTCGGCTACATTGCCTAATCCTGCACCATTTTTCATACTTGCTTGTAAAGCTGCTTTTTGTTCAGCTTCCATATCATCATGCTGTTTTTTAGTGATATCAAAGCGCATTTGTAAATCTTCTTTAGATTTTTGCAAAGCTTTGATTTCATCCATTTCAGCTTTTGGATCAATTGCCTTTTCTGCTAAATCAGTCTCAACTTTTTGAAGTTGCTGACCTAGAGTATGAATATTTTGTTTTAATTCAAATAGAGTTTTTGACATTGTTAAATTCCCCCTAAAATTGTAGATAAATAGTCTAAATTCGCTTTAGAAATTTCGGCAATTTGTTGCCTTTTTGCCATTTCGCTAGCTGAAATAGCTGTTTTTTGCTGTGAAATAAGCTGTTTTGGAATATTTTTATATTTAGAAATGAAGTCCTCACTAATTGAAGCCGCCATTTGTTTTGCCTCAAGGACTACATCACATAAACCATACGAAAGAGCTTCATCGGCTGATAGCCAAGTTTCAGCATCCATCAATTCTTTTACCTTATCTTCTGTTAGCTTTGAACCAGCTTTTTGAAGATAGGATTGTATAGCAGATTGGTTGATTCTTTCTAAATCATCAGCTGCTTTTCGCAATTCTGCAGAATTACCCCAAGTAAACGTCCAAGCGTTATGGATCATAAGCATGGAGTTTTTCGGCATGTAAATAGTGTCACCAGCCATTGCAATAACACTGGCAATTGATGCCGCTAGACCATCAACATGTACATTCACTTTTGCTTGATGACGTTTAAGCATGTTATGAATAGCAACACCTTCAAACACACTGCCGCCTGGTGAATTGACATAAAGATTAATGTTTGAAACATCACCAAGATTATCTAAATCTATCTTAAAACTTGATGCTGAAGTGTCTGTTTCGTCCCATTGATAGCTCACAATGTCACCATAAATAAAAATATCCGCTGAACTTTCATTATTCGCGGACATTTTCATCTCCCAAAATTTCTTTGGAACTTTATTGTTTTGTAGTTGTGGCATTCTTTTCACCTCCTTTCCGTTGGGTCGGATCCATTTCTAATGGATACATATCACCTGAAATCCATAATTCAGCCGCTTTTCCGCCTTTTGGTGGTAAATCTTCAAGCTGTCTTACTTCGTCAGGTGTCATGCCTGAGCTTCTTATCATCATCTGATAAAAAGCCGTTCTTGCAGATGTATCACCTCTTAAAAGCCCTCCAAGACTGAATTTAAAGTAATATCCAGCCTTCCTATCTTCATCAGTAAGCAACTTTTTATTTAATTCATGCTCATATTGACGGACAATAGGAGCCAATGTCATCTGAACAAATTGGATCATCATTTGTTCATTACTTGAAAAACCTTGCCCCTCATTGTCATTTAAAAAAGATGCTGGAACATTAAAAACGTTGGCCACCCGTGAACGAGTAATCCGTTCTGATGCCAACGTGTCTGATGCAAAATATTTTCGTTCTAAATCTGACACTTTAACTCCAGGTTCTTGGAACAAAATGCCGCCATTATCTTGATAAAAACGCTTAAAATCATCAATAATTCTTTGCCTTTTTTCAGCATCAACATTTGCTTGATACTCCAAAATAAAGCTGTCTTTTTTCTGCATTTCTGAAAGACTAAATTCTTGGACTGCTTTATCAAATTCTAATGTGTTTTTTAACACATTTACCGGGTTAATACCTACTAATCTACTTGTCCCAGTAATGTGCTTGACATGAAACATGTTCATGTTATGAAAGTAATAAGTTCCATCGTTTATAACTTGATACCACAATTCCCCATCATCAGTATTTAAAAACGGGGTGACATAGTTTGAATCAATGGGCAAAAGCTTCTCTGGCTGCATTCTGATATCACGTATAATAATGGCATATCCATTACCGGTTTCATTTCTTGATACCTCGATTTTATTGAAGAAATCAAAACTCGTCATATTCGAATTAGGGTTATTGATCACCACATCTGCAGCCTGGTTCATTTTTAAGTCGTAATTTTGATACATTTTAACGGGCAAGGAAGCAAAAGTATTTGCTAATCGGCTTATTACACTATAAATCGTCTCGTTTGTGGCTAATTTCCCGTTATCAATGCCCCAAAATCGCCGACCCGCCCAGCTACTAAAATCGAAAGTTGATCCTTTCCAACCTGCTACGGCAGCCTTAACAGCATTTATTGCTCGCTTATGCCATTTCAAATTCTCACCTCCTTTAATTACTTGGCTCTCTTAAAGAATATTGTTGATTTTTTAACCAATTAAAAAAGACCTTTAGTGGTCTTTTTTGTATGTCTTCTTAAAGTAAGGCACCCATTAGTTGAAGAAGAAAAAGCTGCTAACAACAGCTATGGTTTATCGCAAAAAGAACCATTAACTTTTCAAAGTATTGGTAATTTAAGTTATCGCATACATGGTACATCCATTCTGATGAAATCGCTTATATAAATCCAGGGAATCCTCCCATGCCCATTCCTGGGAATCCTCCCATGCCCATTCCTGGAAAACCTCCCATGCCCATTCCTGGGAATCCTCCCA
>NZ_MLYR01000071.1 GCF_001866655.1 Bacillus sp. MUM 116
AAAGAATCCCGAACTCTATAAAGTTCGGGGATTAGTTGAATTTTACTTTTCAATTAAATTAAATACCAATTCAGAATCAATCATCCTATCGAATCTCCTCATTCTAAATCCAATTCATAAATCGGCTTTTGGAAATTTTACCAGATGTGAAAGCACTAGGTATCCATCCTACGAAAGACCTAGAAAGCTACGGGAACAATTGGAACCTGATAAAAAAAGACTGCTATTGGGTTTTAATTTGCACTAAAGATTTTGACTTATAAAACAAAAACCTAATCAAGCAAAAGAATGCTGATTAGGCTCTGTTCTTAGTTTTACTTTTTATACTCTGTGGATTTGTCTTCTATTTCCTTATAAAAACGGATAGATTGCGTCTGCGTAAGCAATTGCTCCTTTTTTGTTAGGATGACCCATTGAAGCTCGTTTGCAAATCTCAAAGTCTATTCCCTTACAGCCAGCTTTTGTGCATGAAATCAGGCGCTCGGCTGCGATAAAATCTTGTGGTGACATATCCAAATTAATCCCGAATAAATAAGGATCTTTTGTAAGTGCTGAGTGTTCTACACCGATATTTGGATCAGCAAAGAAAAACCTGTTTCCGCCGGTCAGAGTAGCATTGGTTTCATCTACAGCCTGTTGGAGAAACAATTTTGACTCGGTTGCAAGCTTCAGGCTTCTTTCATGGATGATCTTCAGGTGATGTTCGGTCAAAAATCCAGCAGTAACACCACCAGGTACTCCCTGTGTCACAATTCCTAAAGCGACAAGTAAAACCTCTACAGCGCTTAAATCACTCTGTTCGGAAACAGGGGGATAGTATCCCGTTACAATGACTTTGGCATTTGGAAAGGTAGTGGCTACTTTAGAAAATAAAATTTTACTATTATCAAGGAATTGTGTCTTATTAAGCTTACTCAAATCATCTTGATTAAAAGGATTCAAGACGACTCGAAGATTCACATCATTGATTCCGCCATCCAAAATGATCAGATCTACCTGAGTTGGATCCCCGACAAATAGGTCACACTGTTGGAGAATGGTCGGATAAGATACCGGCACCTCTCCATCTACTGCAGGAGTATTTGTATAATCATCTACTCCAATGGTTGCCCCTGAATGCGCAAGTACTTGGTTATAGAATCCGATATTACCATTCCGGGCTTTAACAGAATTGCCGACAAGTGAATAGTGCTTCTCATGTTCGAATAACCCTTGACCCCAAGAAACAGAGTCACCAAGGACGACCATAGAAAAGGTATCCAACACTATATTGAGGGTGTTAGATGGAGTTCCGTCTGATAGAATCACGCGTGCTGTCGCATGCTCACCTGATGGATTTTGTTCAACTGTGGAAGGTCTGATTAAAGTGAACTCAAGCTGGGTTGGGCTTAATAAGGTTACATCAGGCATATCCTGATCATTAATCCGAACAATCGCATTTTCGGAAAATCCACTGCCGATTAACGTTACTTTTCGCCCTGGGACGACACGCATATGTTCATTTTCTTTGTTATCCTGCTTGGCAGAATCGACCTTGGGCTTAATATACAAAGAAGCTTTGTTAGATAACGTTCCATCCGACTGTTTTACCTGAATGGTGTGCTGCCCTCCCCTAATAAAAGGAGCGAAAAATTGCATGGAAGTATCACTGTAAACATTTGTTGGCACAGGAGAACCGTCGATGAGCACAACATCGGTTTTCGTATAACGCTTGCCTTTTAATGTGATCGTTTCCCCTGCAAAGGCATAGACAGGAGTTGCTTCAAAAATAACCGGTTCAAGCAGTATTCTTCGAAAATCATCTGGATCGATTGAACGCATACTGATGGGATCTGGTAGTTTCCCTCCCTCGTAGCCTGAAGAACCTTGGGCAGAAGACGCACCGTCAGGCCCTCTGGATCCGGCCGTTCTGGATCCAGGCCCGCAAACGGCACCAAAGTTTGCTTTAAGAGAATCTCCAACTGGTCCTCCAGCTCCACCAGAACCCCTTTCACCAGGCAGACCTCCTGCTCCTCCACGTCCACCATCTACGGTTATGTAAAAACCTTGAAGGTATTGATTGATCACATTCTGTGGAGCATATAGGGAAAGCTTTCCTCCAGTTCCTCCATTGCCTCCATCTCCGCCTAAACCTGCATTTCCTCCGGCTCCTCCGTTGCCCCCTGCGCCGGCCCCGGCCTTGCAGAATCCTGCCCAGTCTAATTCCGCAGGTTTTCCTTTTCCTCCTTGGCCGCCATTCCCGCCATCCTGCCCAGCGCCACCGGTCGTCCCATCCTGACCCCTTAAATCAAAAGCAGGACGCCCAGTCATATCAAGAACCCATACTTCTAATTCAGGCGCACTTGTTCCATCTGGGGCCCTTCCGCCTTTGACACCATGTATTCCATTGGTCCCTGTAATGCCCACAAGAGAAGTGGAAGTAGGCGCTTGGGAAGGCGTAGGTGGTTTCGTCTGTTTAGCGGGACTAAATTTACTTGGCCTTTCCCATGTAAACGTAACATTTTGACCAACGGTTATTTTTTCAGCAATTAAAATGAGGTAGTGCTGAGGTTGTTTTAGGACGATCGTCGTATTATCCTGTAAATTGATTTCTGTTGCGACCCAATAAGCGGTATCTACATTAATCTGTGTCGCAAGACTCGATACAGAAGCAGCAGTTATTGTTTTAGAGGGTATCGGAATAGCTTTCAAAATCGTGGCCTGGCCCCCAGCAGGTTGGAGTACAGGTGCGGTTGCAGTGTTCGTTAATTTATACGCTGACTGGAAGAATACCTGACTGGCCGCCAAATTAGGATCTGGCCGTGTAAGTCCTGCTTGTGGTATTAGATTTCCTGATAAATTAAGGATTCCAAGGGATGAAAGGGAAGTGATTCCCACCGATTCTAGAACGGCTTTGTGATACTGTAATCGGTCCTGGCTTGAACTTGTGAGTGAAGTGATCGTGTTAGAGCTAATTGAAATGGATTGTTTTGCAATTGGGATAAATTGTGTTCCTAGAGTTGAAGTCATCTGATTCCTCCTGAGAATAACATTGTTTAGGCCCTTCCTCATACAACAAAACCATAAATTTCCGGAAAACGTTAGAAGTATGTAGGACTTGAAAACCCGATTAAAAATATATTTCAGTAGCTATCACAATAGACCTAGTTTTTTGTAAATATGTCATATTTAGTCTTTTTAACGCTCATTGATAGAAAAAAGTTCCCAGAAACTTAATGGTTCTAGGAACTTTTTGCCTTTCTCTCAAAGAATAACCCTTTTTAAATGAAAGAATCCCGAACTCTATAAAGTTCGGGGATTAGTTGAATTTTACTTTTCAATTAAATTAAATACCAATTTTCCAGTTTGTTCATAATATTTCTTTACTAATTTTGAGACCTCCGCCCATACACTTGTACTTATATAAAATTCTCCACATTCAAAAGCAGGGACATATATTCTTTTATTAGTTCATTATTCCATTACTTTTCAGATGATTTTCTACGTGAAGTACATTACCTTATTGAATATTCGCACCCTTCGTATGTCTTAACTGCTCCAATACACTTGGATCCTTAATTTTCTTATCCTCCGCAAGCATCATGACCTTTGATAGGACCTCCGCTGTTTTTGGATCTTCATCTAGGAATGGCAGGAAGAGCTTTCCTCTATGCTGCGAGTGAACGGGTAGGATTTTCAGGTTTCCACTTGCTTGCTTGTAGGCCATGGCACTTCCTAAGTGGACACCATATTCCCCGAGATTTCCTTTTATCAGTGCGAAGTTTCCTTCGATTCTTACATTGTTAATTTTCATCAGTCTTAGAGATTCCTGTAGGATGGCTGCTCTCATTTCAATTGTTGTTAGGCTTGCTTCTGGGTCAACTCCTCCAACATGGGCGACACTTACGACTAGGTCCACATCTCTCATTGTTTCCGAAAAGATGATTTCTGGAATTTTGTTTAACCCGATGCTTTTATAGGTATTTCGGTCAAAGAATTCTACCGTTTCAAGGGTTGGGCTTTCGACGTCAGAAGGTGAGAACCAGTCTGCAATGGCATAGATTTTTGCAATGATGTTTTCCTTGTGATAGACCTTTTGCAGTCCCTCTTCATAGTTAACGGTCCACATGCGATTTTTTAACAGAGCAACAGCTTTCTTTGGCTGAATTTGATGACCTGCATAGCGTCTGGATTCTGTTCCTGCTGCTGCTTCGTCTGTATTTAGTCGGTATAACTCGCGAAATACCTGTTTGAATGGCTGCTTGATTTGCTGATCAAATAGATACCGCTGGTAGTCACTCCAGCTGCTGCTTTCATATAGGTGAACCGGGTGAGCAATTGTAACTTTATCGTCTGACTGAAGCTGATAGCTTTCCCCTGTTGGAGTTTGAAGCTCTTCATCAGTGAAGAAGCCTAATTTATTACCCGCCTTAAACACAAGCTTTTTCACAAGAGGAGCAACAACTGGATTTTTCATCATGTTGACTAGTTCCTGTAATGTAAATGGTGTTTCTAGCTCCATGGAGCGTTCAAGCTCTGCTTTTGCTCGGCTATATTGCTCCTTCAGCCCTACGTTTACTTCTTTTAGCTCTAAGATGTATTCATGCTTTTTGTATTTTGCTGGGACGGATTTCAGCTCTTTGTTGTTTTTGATGACCTTGATGTCACCCTTCCCATTTTCATCAATCACTAGCTGAACTGTCAAATCGTCAATCTCCACTGGCTCTAGGACGTGCATGACCTCTTCCATTTTCCGCGCTTCCATATCCCAGCGTAGTCTTGTTACATCCTTATACCCTGCATTTCGAGCGAGGTTATCTAGTGCAATCGCAACAATCTTTGCTTCACTTGCACGTCGCTGTGCTCCAAATTGCTTGCTTTCTTTTACAAACTTCTGTATGAACTCGTAGCGCTCTAGCACATCATTCGTGTTTGCTGATTCAATTGGGATCAAGCTATAGCACAGCAAGTGATCCTTGTTTCGCTTCTTTTCAATGGAAGTTTTCATATCCTCTAAGGTTAGCTTACCAAGTGTCGCATCAGCAAAAAGCTGGGCACGGCGATGATTGGCACCTGCGGAAATATATTTTGCACAATCATATAAAATCTTGAAGCGCTCCTCACCTAATTGCTCATAAGCCTCTTTGAACCAATTAATATCAAAGGCACCATCAAGGAATTCCTCTGGTGTGATCGGTGAATAGTGCGCAACGATCGTTTCTTTTTCAGCAGAGAAGGATTCGTTCGTATGCGCATGGAAATACCAGGCTGCACTCTTTAGACCATCCCATTTTAAATATGCTGCTACAATATCTAGCCATTGTGGTGCATACATCGCAGCCTCAAGTAAACGTTTGTCAGCGATCTTCTTTTCTTTTACAAGCTTTTCCAGTAGCTCCTCGTTCTCGCCCGCCTTCGGGTGGCAGACTTGTAGTAAGTGGCTCAACGCTTCCTTCTTTGTCACATTCATATTGCCATAGTAATAGAAATAGCCACGGACGAACGATTCCTTATCGAGTCCTGATAATAACGTGATCAAATACTCCATGCCCTCGTAATACATGATACCTGTTGCATGTGGTGTGACCTCTGTTTGGAGGTCACCACGCTTTAGTTCAATATCAAGGATACGAGCGATGACCTTTTCTTTTATCGGCTCAATTGAAGGGTGCAATTTCGTATAGCCCTTCTTCGCATTGGTTAGCTCTAAAATGTGATCTCTACTATTCTCTCTTCCTAAAAGCTCTTTTGTCAGTTCATTCTCGTCGATAAGCAGTAGATCATAGGCTCGGACTAGCTCTTCAAGTTCTGCACCAAAGGTTTTGAAGTTATTCAGAGTGTATAACTTATATAGTAGAAGGAAGTAGTTTTTGTTGGATGCATCATTATACACATTAGCCTTTGCCCAATCTAGCCACGGGAATGCAATCAACTGATACATCTGACGCTCTGATTTCCGCTTCTCCTCAGGGATAGCCTCTATCATCGTATGAAGCATCCCATTTGCTGTTTCGAAAATGTCTTCCTTGTTTAGGTCCTGGAAATAAGATGATACAATCTCGTTCATCTGCTTATAATAAAGAAGCTCAGGTGCAAAGGTATAGAAGGCCTTTACCTTCTCTAGCGGATAAACGTTATCGAGAAACTCCTTGCGCCAATCATTCGGCTTCTTAAAGTCATCCATTTCCCAGTTGTTAATCTTTTTATAGCGATAGCGATACACTAGATCTAAACTGAACATGACATTAAGCTCGATAAGCTCAGGTGTAGTAATTTTTGTTGTTTTAAAATAGTCCTTCCAAACCTCAGCTAGCGGCAGCTCATCGATTCCCTCCCGCTTGTCCTGCATGTCGACGTTTCTACCTCGTGTTAGAGTTGCACCCACTAAGTGCGTTTCCTTATAACCATACCAATCGACTTCATATTCGTGCTCACGATGCTCGTGAATTAACTCGGAAAGGCCAGTTAGGATCTCTTGGATTCTAGTAAAATCGGTCGAGAACACGTTACTGGTTTCGACTTTTGGGATATGGTCAGTTGGCAACTTGCATTGTTTTTCCGGGGCGTATAGACCGAAACCGTTCTTTAAGCTATATTCCTCTTTTGTTGAAAGCTTTTCGATTAATAGCTTTTCTTTTCCAGTCGGAGCCTTAATAACCTTCCATTTGTCTTTTACCTTTTTGAATTTTTCCGGTGATGCTTCTTTTAACTCTGATATCATTTCAAGTCCGCCAACCCGTTG
Organism: Bacillus sp. MUM 116; assembly: GCF_001866655.1. GTDB lineage: Bacteria > Bacillota > Bacilli > Bacillales > Cytobacillaceae > Neobacillus. Next base: position 6,722 of record NZ_MLYR01000071.1, read on the forward strand.
CAGTTCACTTTTGCTTGTTAAAAGTTGGTTTAGTGATTCTTCTAGTTTTTCGTCTTCTAACTTTAGTAAAAGCTTGATAGCACTTTGACGGAGGTTCCCTGTTTTTAATTTTAGGATTGCTTCAACTTTGTCTATTTCGTCAGGTTCGAGCGTTAAATCTAGGATTCGTTTCATCGCTTTTTCACGATTGTTCATGCTTTTATCAGATAAACATGCAAAAATATATTCGCGTTGAGCAGGGTTGGATTGATCTGTTGTAAAGCAATCGAGTAAAAAGCCTCTCGTGTCTGAGTTGTACATATCTTTTTTCTCGATGATTTGCGTGATGAGTCCCTGGTCCATATCATAGGCAATCAGGTAAAGCATCTTTTTTACGATGGAGTCAGCAGAGTAAGCTACCTCTAAGCCACTGAAAACCCTGGATTTAATTGTTATTTCTTTTTTCGGAGCAGTGTCTAGCATTGCTTTTAAAAGAGTGAACTGGCGTAGACGCTCGGACCTTTCTTCAAGTGCCGGAATGCGTTCGAACTGGATTTTATGAATATACTGATTGGTCTTATGGTTCCAGTTCCACGAAAAATAGCACTCGTACGTATAGTTAATGAGCAGAAAGACTTGAAGCTCATGGTCGGTTTCGTCTAGATGCTTGGAGGCAATCGTGTACTTGAGCAGGTCGTTCTGACTCTGGGCAAGCATATATTGGGCGACTATCTTCTGATAGGTTTCGCCGTTATCCATAAGCGCGTTTACCTGGTGATTGAGGTCCTCCTCCTCGATAACTGCACTTGCCCATAAACTGGTGTACAGCTTGTTCATATCCTCACTCTGCAGCCACCGCTTGCGGAGGTCAATATTTGTTAGGCATTCATAGATGTATTGAATTATTTGCTTGGTGACGCGAGCTTGCTCTGCCTCAAGGGTTAATCCTGTCCAAACATCGATTGCTCTAACAACAGAACTGTATCGGATTAGGTTGTTTTCAAGGATAACGTTAAGCAGGTGTGTTGTTGCCGCTAATGTGCCTTCATCCATTGTTTCGACGATGCTTTGGCGGAGACCCTCTTGAAGTCTCGCTGCCACAAGGAGCTCGCCGATGATGGTATAAGCTTCCTCACGATGACTGAGCAGCATGCCCTTTATCATTTCTCTGGTAAGGAGGGCAGTATTGTTGTCACCATAGATGACTTCTTTAAGTGCGCTTAGCACGTCGTCGTTTTGCTGGTCTAGCTCGTAGGCGATAATGTCGCTGATCACCTGGTTGTTTAGGTCAAGGTGTCGGTTTGTAAGAATGTCCATGATGGTCACACAGTGCTTTGCTAGATCATGGAGTGAAGCGCACTTTTCGATGATTCTGTTTACATGGGCTGTTATGTTTTTGGTGCGAAATGGTCTCCGGTCATAGCCCGTTGAGTAGGAATACTCGGTTGCGTGATTGATAATGTATTGCATGACAGTGGCGTGGTATTCGCCGAGTAAATTCCGCGTTAAGTCCACTAGCCGGTTGAGCTTGTCTTGGTCAGTTTCTGCTTGCTCGTTGAGCGTCTTGGTAAAGCGACGAATATGTCGGTCCTGGTTATAGTAATCCGTTTGCATGAACTTTAGGATGTGTCTAGCTAGCTTTTGATCCTGTTCATCGAGTGTTGCAATCTTTGCTTCATAATCTATCAAATAATTTCCGCTTGATTCTATCATCATTTCGTATTCTCCTTTTGTGGATCTGGGGGAAGGTTCTCCTGGTTCATTTTAAGCCACAGGAACCGTCCATCTGGTTTGGTGCAGTCAGCCTACCACATCCGGCCCGTGAGCATTGTCAGGCGTATGAACACGACTTCAGCGTCCTCTGTTACTTCTAGTGGGGTATCTAGCTGCTCAGCTTCTTGGTCATTTAAGAACACTCGGTATAAGCCATCTTTAAAGGCTTGAATGGCGGTTTCGATTGCTCTCGGTAGATCTGCTTGCTTGTCATTATATAGTGTTTGGAAGCCTACTTTTCCGGCTTGGGTTTGCTGCTCAATGTCTAAGTTGGAAAGAAAGTTTATAAGTGGTGTTTCTGGATTGCTAGCTTTGTTGTTGAACTGTTCGACGTTTTGCGTTACGACTTGGGTAATGAGTTCACTTAGTGTGTTTGGTTTTTTTTGCAGCTCATATGGTTGTTTTGTGATGAAGTTTTTGCGTTTTGCTAGAGATTTCAGTGATATGTAAATGTTCATAAGCAATTACCTCATTATTTTTGATAATTTTTACATAGTATAATATGGTTTGGGTGTATTACGGTGGTTTTTTTTAAAAGCTCTTTTGTTAACCTTTGTTGCTTTACCTAAATAGAAAAAATCGACAGTAAGATTTTTCTGTGTAATGTCCAAATCTTGCGCCTTACCACTATAATTCATGTTTGATTAATAGGCAATCACCTAAATTGAATAAAGATAAGCTCTTTCCTAGATACAAACCATAACAAGAAATTGGTTAGTTAATTCCTTTTTTAAAAAAGCAGGTGACAACGTGAATCCAGCAATAAGAAATAATAATTATCATCATATCGGAACAAGATATATGCCCTATCCTTTTCTCGGAACCCCTATGGGATACGGATACCCAGTTTATGGAATGGAGTCCTATCCTTACTACTATCCTTACTACCATCCTTACTTTCATCAATTGGATCATTATATGATTCACCTCATGGATCATCAGTCGGTTCCTCACATAGGCGTTCCCTTGTTTGCCGAGCCGCTCGGCGGACCAATCCGCTAGTATGAATTGGTATAAGAAGATAAGTTCATAAATCTGTCACAACTCCCCTTTCCCCACCATGTCCTTTTCACCAGTTTTTCTTTATATAGACGGTGAAAGGGTGGTGCATTTATATGCAAATTAAATCAGGTAATATTGAAGGTTTCGAACAATATTCTCAATTCTCTTCACTTAAAGAATTTAATACCCATATGGAGATGTGGCTGTCTGTACATAAGAAGGATTTTTCAAAAGGTGGATTAGTTGGCCTAAAACGGCTGGTTCGTTTTTCTGCAAAGGTCCCTGGCGTTTCGAATGCCAAAATTGGGACCATCTTAAAAGCGATTCATGAAGAATATCACGATAATGGGATCTCCCGCTCAACCTTTAAACGAATGATCCAAAAAGCAATCAAAATAGGAATCATGACCGTCCATGAAACCGAAAGAAAAAACGGCTCACAATCGAGTAATCTTTATGTCTTTAATCGTTTTCCTCAAAGTGAACCACCAAAAGAGGAAGAAATGGACCACCCTAAAACTAGCAATCTTTCTAAAACAAATAAACAAGAAATAAATAAACGTAAAGAAGAACCGTCTGTTGAAATCGATCACACTTTTGTTAGTGATAGAGTACCAAAAGCTTTTGTGCAATTAGTAAAATACTTCTTTTCGGATGCCAAAACCATTGAAGAATATTGGCATATGGTAAATATTGCAGCTTATAGAGGTGACCGTGAAAAGGAAAAAGATCAAGTCTTAGCAACAGCAATTGAATCATTCAAACAATTAGTCCGAAAGTTAAAAACCAAAGCCATCGTGAAAAAACCGATCGCCTATTTCTATGGAATTCTCGAGAAAAAATTTGATGAGCTTTATTTTGAGGAATTGTGGGAGATGGGGGTTAGATTGAAGGGACAGGTTTAAACCTTAAACCACAAATTTTTCCATGAGTTAATGATGAATAGAGGCTGGAATCTCTTTTGATAATTTTCCTCATTTGAAACAAGACCGACCAAAACCATTTCATCCAGGTTTGATTTCCATTCCTCTATTGTCCCGCGTGGCAAAATTCCTTCCCGCTGAATTTCCTCTGGACTTTTATCAATTAGCCTTTCGACAAAACGTTCAACTAAGCTCGTGGCATTCGGTAAAAATGGGAGCCCGCCAATGTTGACTTTATCAATACTTTCATAAAAATGATGATCTTGGTAGCTCTGTTCATCAAACCACGGAAACAACACATAAGCACCAAAGGCAGTACGTTCATATGGACCGTTAACCACCGAAGCCACAATCGAATCTCGGTAACGATGCATGGTATTGATATCGTCCTCCATAGAGCCTGGTGTTTTGTAACGATTTTTTTAATAGCTGCCTTTTTGGGCATAATCGATTCGGTATTTGGCATCAAAAATATAATTAAAGGTATAGTCCTTCCCCTTCTTCTCGATGCTTAACATCGTATCAGGCTTTTGTGGAATCGTCGTCAATTTCCCTTCATATTTTTGATAGGTTAAGATAATCTCCTCATTCGTGACCTTGATTCATTATTATGAGGGTACATTCCCTATGATAAAGGAAGTAGAATTCTGTTCGACTTAATTGTGTCAACCAATTCGAGAAACTAAAATGATTATAGATTTTATGGGTAGTCTCTTTATATTGGCTAAGTTTTCACATGAAAAATATATACTTCCATTAAAAATGAGAACAGCGTGGCCTCTCAAAATACAACTCTTTTACGATTAACATCTTCCCCAAATCATGAGCTATCTCTTGTTCTTTTTAACTTCCAAATTGTGCCCCTTTTGCTTTTTGTAGGAGGATGATGCTAATTGGCTTGTGTTTCTTTTAGCTGGTCTTTTACATCTAATTGCTCATACTTAGTCTTGCAAAGCTTTGTATCAATCTCTTTCACCTGCAAAAAAAAATAGCGTCCCTAAAAACTAGACACGCATACTTTAAGATCTTATTCATTATACTTGAACTCATTTCCTGCTTGTTTCATGTTCTGCTGAATGGTCCACTTTAAATCGCCCTGCAACAAAAGCGGCAAGGAGCGCACCCACGACCATCGCAAAACCTAAAATATAAAAACCATTGATCGAATTCCCATCATTTTCCACCACGCCGACAACGATAGGACTCATAATTCCCCCGAAATTCCCGCACAGATTGATGAGGCCATTGGCCGTCCCCGCTTGTTCACGCGGTTCAAATGACATGGCCCATGCCCACCATGGCCCCATGGCGGCGTAAATGCCGATACCTGCTACGCACAACACAATGAGGGTGGCAACAAGACTTAACCCAATAAAATGTTGAATAATGAGATCAAGTCCTCCGATCAGTAAAGGAATGGCTACAAATAAGCTCCGGTTCCCGCCGCGGCGATCAGACCAACTCGCATTGATATACATCGCGATGGACGCAAGGATAAATGGAATCGCGGAAAGAAAGCCAATGGTCTGAATTCCCATACTGCTTAACTGTTTCATCAGACTCGGCATCCCCAGACCGAAACTATACAGTCCCGTGATCCAAAGGAAGTAAATAATCGAAAACACCCATATTTTTGGATTCGTAAGAACCTCTAAAAGAGAACCTTTCTCTCTCACTACAATTGACTTATTCTGCATCAGAATAATCTCGCTCTATCATTTTTATTCATAGTACTATTATAAAGTTTCTTCATCAAAGCAAATCCCTCTTTTTAAATTGCTTTTTATTCATTGGTTTTTACTAATTATTATAATTCTATATTTCTTACCTAAATGTTAGGTTGTTCCCTCTCTTCCCTTCTCACCCCTCCCTCTTAAAATACCCCGCAATAGCTGGAAAACTATTAATATCCTTCTTCATGTCCCGAAACGAAATCACCGCTTTGCCTCTCACAAGCTGGAAATCTAGTGAATATTCGTAGCAATTCAATGGAGTTTGATGCAAGGTTTTAGTATAGAAATCGATTGCTTCTTGTCCGCTTCTAGCAAAGATAAAGACAAAACCCTTCTGGCTCATCTTTAATGAGTAAACGCACATCTTATGAATCCCTAAGAAATTATTTTGAATCAATTCCGCCACTTTCTGCTGATCTACTTGATTGAGGTGTATATTTGAAATGTCATCCTTTAATGAAATTTTCCCCTCCCCTAATAAATGGTAGATGCAATGGGCCAAAGAGGATTCATTAAAACGGAAACAATCCTGGTACAATTCTTCCACAATCATCTGTTAACACCTCGATATAAGATTTTATTGTCCTGGTCTTCGTGGTCTAATTGGATTCCTTTTGCTCCTCAATCTTTCCTGTATGCTCGTTGTAATTCACTGGAATGGTTCCAACTGGACCATTTCGATTTTTAGAGACAATGATTTCAAGGGAATGATCCTTAGATTCCTTGTCATAATAGGCTTCGCGATACAAGAACAGAATCACATCGGCATCCTGTTCCACACTGCCTGATTCTCGAATATCTGACATCATCGGCCTTTTATTGGCTCTTGATTCCACCGATCGATTTAACTGCGCCAAACAAATGACGGGGCAATTAAAATCTTTCGCCATCGTTTTAAGAGATTTGGATATTTCCGTCACTTGTAAGTGGGAATTCCCGCCGTAAAATTGACCAGAATGGATTAATGTTAAGTAATCGATAAAAAGAATCGGTTTCTTGTATGGAAATTGATGCAGCATTTTTCGCGTTTTCGCTCTCATTTGGGAAATAGTTTGTCCAGCCCCATCAAAAATTTGGATATGGGTTTCAGCGAGATCCCCAATGACATCCGACCATCTATTCTTTTGACTTTGATTGAGCATTCTTTTCGGATCTCGCATTTTTGCACGGTTAAAGCCTCCGGTTGAAGCCATTAATCGGGAGGTGATCAGCCTTTCGGGCATTTCTAAGGAAAATACGAGGGGTAAATATCCAGCCCATCCCGACGTTTTTGCAAAGTGAAGCATCACATCGGTTTTTCCCATCGATGGTCTGGCCGCTAGAATTGTCACTTCCCCGTCCTGAAAGCCTCCCGTCACTTCGTCCAGTTTTTTGATACCCGTTGTGGCTGTTTTCAACGTTGATTGATCTTCCCAGGGTGCCTCATAAATGATTGACATCGCTTGTTGTAAGGACGTATGGTCGTCCATTTTCATTTGGTTAATCTTATCCAATTCGGCGATTACTTTCGCAATTTCCCAATCGTTCATGGCTGCAACCGTTAAGATGTTCCGCTTCTCCCGTTCCTTCCACTGATCAAGAATGAGCTTCTCCGTACGGTCAAATTTCTCTATATCCGCATACGATAACAGTTCCGAAAGGTAAGACATTCCACCTACAGAATCGAGGTCAGGTAAGGTGGTCAAGGAAATTAAATCAATATTTTTGCCAGCACGGTTAAACTCTACCATCCTTCGCATTAATTCTTTATGCCGTATACTTTCTAGCTGCTCAGGCTGAATCACCGTATCCTTGAGTAAGTATTCCGCCTTCATCAAACTTCCGAGAAACGCCTTCTCTGCCATACTCATCACTCTTCACCTGCCGTAAGGTCGAGTTCAAATCCTCTTGGAATATCTCTTCCGGCAGGAAACGATTCAGTTGATTTCCTATGCTTTGGTGCAGGCTTTTGCTTCTCCTGATCCGTTTCAACTTCTTCTAAGGTCAGTAAAGATTCATTTTCCCAGTTCTTCAGAATCCCCACAATATAGTTCAACTTCCGCTTGTTATTCGCACACGCAATATTCATTGCTTTTAAAATCATCTCTTTTGGCTGTAAAAAGCTAGAATCATCTAACCACGACAACAACTGCTCTTTTGCATTCACGTTTGTAAATCCAAATCCATTCGCATCCCAAAATTCAATAATTTCTTTTACATCTTCTGTTTTTTGATTACTCAATAAGGGATTTTGTATGTCTGGATTATTTTCTATATTGTGTTCGAAAGCTTTTTGTTTTTCTTTTTGCCCATGTATCGAATGACGATGCAGCAACGTTTCGTCCATTTTTTTATATTCAGTTGTGTATGGATCATTTTCATCTAAATCCCTATCTAAAATATCTTCTTTATACAGGTTATCTTTAACAGCAGGCTCGATTATCTCCGAAGCTGGGGAATCCATTTCCGGTTCGACGTGTTTCCTTTCATTGCGCTCTTCCTTCTTTTGCAAATTTGGCTCTATTTCCAGTTCTTCTAACCGTTCATAATCAATGGTGTACCACTTGGTTTTATCCATTTTGCTTTTATTCCAGTTCCCTGAAAGCAAGAATCCTTGATCCTCTAGCGAGCGAAATACCCGTTTGATCGTACTGAGTGACCAAAATGAAAACTGTTCCTGCCAATCGTTATAGGTATTGTAAATCCATTTACGCCCCTCAATGATATGGGTACTTTTATTAACCCAGTAATGTAATTGCTGCAGAACGATTGCTTCATTTAAACCAATCATGTTGGCTAATGATGGGCTCACGATCATCGGATTTTCGAACACTAATAAATTACTCATCTCTTTTTTCCTCCCTTTTCGAATGGCCGAACGATAAAACTATTTGCTTCCGTTTCTTGTTTCATCGATTGGTTCAGTCATCGTTCACTAGCTATATAAAGAAAAATGACAGTAAGGGACAGGGTAAAATAAAAATGTTTTTATAAATATGGCAATTAGGTGAACGAATGAATGAGGAAGGATTTTAGTCTTTAAGGGGGATTTTAAAAATTTTTTTGATGGGGAAAACAACTGGTACTATCTTTGTTGTTGTCTTTGGAATATCTCTGTAGTAATCTCTGGTATTGCTTGGTTCAGACTTGTTCCCTCCATCGTTTCAATCTGAAATATGATATGGGTTCAGGTTGACCTTTGATTTGGTTCAATCTGAAATACTCTTTGATTCATTTTGAGTAGTAGAATATTCCATTTTAATTTCTTTTTTCTGTTTTAAAAAATTAGCTGCCAAATATGACAACTAATTTTTAACGTTTTTTGTATTGTATTTTATAGACTGGATATTTCAAACAAAAAAGGCAACAAGTTTGTTAAAGTGTTTTACTTCATAAATGATTAAATAATATTTAATTCTAAAAATTTATCAGTTTCCCTATAACAAACTTCTTATACTCTGTTCTCCCCATTTTTGAAGCCCCAAGCATAGCTTTGTAATACCTAAAATCTTAACTTCGAAAATATTAAATAGGCCTTTGTCTTTTGTCAGGATGGTCTTGAAGTCAATGTCTTATACACGGTTGATGACCCAAAGAAGCGAGCTGTTGGTTTTAAGCTTTCTGAGGGTATGGAGTACCTAAGGAGCTCGATGGGAAATTTAAGTTTGCTAGGCAGAAGTCTAAATTGGCTGGAACCATTCGAAGCTCGTTTTTTGTCATTAAAGGAGAATCTTAAACATTGCAGCACCCCTTCATCATATGAGAGGGTGCTTTTACTTTCTTCGCAAAAACCTCATTAACTTATGATACGGTTCACCGCACCCTTTTAACCAGCAGTTTGTACAAAATTTGAATCATCATGATTTTATTTGGAATTTTTTATATTAGTAGGAATATATATAATGTTTCAGGTCTTTTAATCTATCAGGGAATGGTAAGAGGGGGAAAGAGATGTTCTATACAGAAGAGCTTTTGGAGAAGTTACGGATGGAAGGCGATCCCGTACCAGACCGAATTATTGAAGAACTGTTCAAGAACGGTCAGGTTGGCTCCGTAAACGGTTTGTTGAAGCAATTAATGTACAATGACCAAGTGTATCCGAAAGAACTGCCTGACCCTATAGAATTTTGGCTTAAGGATACTGCTTCTTGCCCAGAAAATGTGGACTTGGCAAGAATAAGAAATGCAACTGATTTATTTCAGGAACACGGCATTGCCATCACCTTCTTATTATCAACATCCTCACTTGTGAATTGTTACGCAGCACGTAAAGGTGTGAAGGTCCTTACATTCAGTTACCGATTAGGTCAAAATGCATACCGCAGGATAGCAGAAACGGGGCAATTTGTTCTTCATGTCATGGCGCCAGGCGGACTTGAACCTGGAGGACAAGGAATCAAAGCCATTCAAAAAGTCCGTTTAATGCATTCAGCCATTCGGCATTTGGTTCAAAAGACCGGCAGGTGGGATGAAAAAGAAAATGGCATCCCCATCTGTCAGGAAGATCTGCTTGGTACCCTATTAACCTTTTCGATTGTCATCATAGCTGGGCTTCGTCATTTAGGTATGAAAATAACAGAAAAACAGGCTGAAGATTATCTGTACTTTTGGAAAACCATCGGAATCATGCTGGGGGTTCGGAAGGATATTATCCCAGAAACTTTGGAAGAAGCAATTCAGTTGGAGAAAATAATTAAAAAACGACATCATGGACCGTCCCCTGAAGGGGTTCAGATGACCCGTGCTCTACTTGAGTTTCACGCAGGCCTCATTCCCGGTCAGGTGTTTGACAACATCATCCCTGCCCTAATTCGAGAAACCGTAGGGGACGAAATAGCAGACTGGATGGATGTTCCGCACTCCAATTGGCAAAACCTTATGAAACACAAAGAGCTAATGGGTTTTTTTCTTGATTCAGACTATACGGGCTTTTTTGGAAGTATGGTGAATCGGCTTGGGTTAGCCTTAATTAAGCGCCAGTCCCTTGCCATGACCGATTATGAATATACCCCCTTTCTCATACCAACCGAACTGCGGAAGGTTTGGGGAATTGAGGAAAAAATAGTTTAATAATAAAACATAACGGGATTATATGATTACATAATCCCCTATTTCCCCGATTGGAGTTGGTTGCTTGAGCAATTTTAATCCGGAAAAACTATTTGTGGCGTACAGCAGTGGTGTTACAGCTACGGAACCTGTTATACCAAGATGTTACACACTCACTCACTCCGATATTACTGGGGATCTATTTTTAACAATTGGAAGTCGTTATGCCTGGGAAAATATCAATCCTAATAGAGATGAAGTATTAGGAGTATGGCATCAAAATGGAAGTTCCTTGCACTTTTATGTTTATTTATATATAGACCAAGGGGAATATAACATAAATGTATCTGCAAAACGTAATGAAATATTTAGACGTGAATTACTGCTTGCCTTAACAGCTATTCGATACGGCGACAGATTTTTTTTCAACGCATACCCTAATCTAGATCAAGCGACAATAATCATTAACTTTATGTCCGCCTATCCACAGTTTTCTAGACAAGAAAACTGGGGAACTTTCCACCATTTTTCATAAAGATAATGATCTAAGATTGTATGCCACAACTAACATAGCCTCCACCAACGTACATTCTTCTTATCGTTTACTTGAAAACAAAAAAACTTATTTGGGTTTATAATAATAAGAAGGCACTAGATTAGCGCCTTCTTATTATAAACTGCCTTTATTTATGGTACGGTTCACCATGTTTTATCTAAATGAGGTTTAGATAATAATTTTTTGTATTATTGCTAATTAAAAAGCTCATCTCGCCGAAATATATGCCTTGCTATGCTATCCTAATATCCGAAAATAGCTACATACTGATTTTGCAATACAAACCTATTATCTAACCATCCTAAGGTGTTCAAGACATATCCTAAAGAATCTGCATTGTATCTTCCAGCAATTTTTTGATACGCCAATAGCTCATACACTTTATTTGAATCAAAATCTACAGGATATAAGCCGCTTAGAGGATTTACAAAACCGGAAATTGGACTTTTTAGTTTGCCTTTTCCATCATATATCTCATTTAAATACTCAGCACCTTTTGTTGAAAGGTCTATCAAATACTTTTTATTATTGGTCTTGCTGACAACTTCCACTTTGTAATTATCTTGATAAGTAACCTCATATTGATATTGCTCATTATATATATTGATATCAAACAGTAATTGTTCTATATTTTCCACAAAGGAATAAATAGTATGGTACATGATTCCGCCACTGCCGCCTGTAGCAATACTTATTAAAATATCATCCACTCTATTCCCAGTAAAATCCCCCAAGAATATAGTAGGATTGTAGCCTGCACTTTCACGAAGGGGAACACTTTTTGCCTTTCCAGTTCTGCCATCTTGAACATGCAGGGTAATATTTTGAATAAATGGGCTAGCTGGAGTCTTTATTCCGGTTAAATAGACATTATCATGGACTCGATCTCCGGTTACATCACCACGTGCAAACGAAACAATACTTGGCTGATTCATAGTTGTCCTAGAATAATAGTTATACATACCCTACTCCTTTTCATGGTGATCACCATTATGATTTTCTGACGGTCTATAAGAATTATTGCTCTTTATCTATAAGTAATATCCAATCACCAGCATCATAAAATTTATAAGGCCAGCTGAATTTTCATGAAAACATTGCATAGCACCTGCTCTGAGGTTTTTGGAGGGTCGTTTATTATTCATCATAAAGGAGAGGAAAAGGTGAAAAAGTTCAGTTCTTTCGCTGGTACAGTTACCATGATACAAGATTATTTAGTAAATTCAGATGAGGAATTAAAAGGGTGCTTTAAGTTAATGTCCTTATTAAGAGTAGATGGTTCAATAGTAAATTTCGTTATTAGTCCAACAACCTATTTTTTGGACCGTGTTATGGTTTCAGTTGGAGATCATGTAACTGGTTTTTATGATGTCAATCTACCCGTCCCTCTAATTTATCCACCACAATATCAGGCTCTCCTTATCGTAAAAGATAACCCTTATCAAAATGTAAAGGTTGACTATTTTGACAGTCAGCTGGTAAGTAGTGATGCCCAGTTACAATTGAATATTTCTAGTTATACGCCGATATTATTACAAAACGATCAACTCTTCACATTGAGTCCTGCAAACCGAAATCTACTCGTTGTATATGGTCCCACCACACTAAGCATTCCTGCCCAAACTACTCCCTTTAAAATCATTGTTTTGTGCTAGTCATTTTTAGAGGATATAAGGGTGTAATGGCCACTTTGTTATTTACCGACTTTTCTCTCCTCGTAGAAAATAATCATTCCAATTGTTTAATTATCCCTACAGACTATGACCAGTTTACACCTAAAGAGTCTGTACAATTTTTTAGCATATTAGAATTCCTAAAGAAAAGCCGATTCGAGAACAGAGTTCGAATCGGTTTATTTATCTTTACAAAAACATCATTTACTTATAGTACGGTTCACTTTGATTAATATTAGAGACGAAAACTCTCTAAAGAACATAGTTGATTTTGGCCATCAGGTTTATATATCCATATGACAACCTATACCACTTCAAAGTATTGTTGGAGTGGTCTTTTACGTTCCATATATATATAAATTGACTAAAACAATAATGTCTGGGAACAATTTAAACAGCTAAATCAAGCAACAAATTTCCAACTATGTCAAATCCATAAATCGGTATTTTATTTAAACTAACCCCTAGATTTTAAGATAAACTGATACTTTTAAATATACCAATTATTTGCTACTATTACTCCATAAAATACACTAATTTAAAAAGGAACGATTGATATGAGATTTAAACCAAACTATGCACCAGGACCAACGGATGTACGTGAGAATGTACGCTTGGCGTTAGCTAAAAAAACAAATAACCCTGATTTTGATAAAGAATTCATCCACTATTACCATGAGGTATGCCAAAAGATGGGCCAGGTCATGGGTACTACAAATGAAGTATTGCTGCTTGCCGGAGAAGGGATTCTAGCTTTGGAAGCTGCCTGTGCGAGCTTAACTGAACCTGGTGACCGTGTCCTTGTATTCGATAACGGTCTATATGGTGAAGGTTTTCAATATTTTGTCAAAATGTATGGAGGAGAACCTGTTGTCTTAAGTTTTGACTATCATAAAGACATACCCGTTGAAGAAGTACGCAACTATTTAGAAAAAGATCATGACTTCAAATATGCAACATTGGTTCATTGTGATACACCAACGTCCATGTTAAATAATGTTAGTCAACTTTCTCTCCTACTAAAAGAATATGGCATTCTAACAGTGGTTGATTCAGTAGCTGGTATGGTTGGTGAACCAATCGATGTCGACCAAAATCAAATTGATATTTGCTGCGGAGGTACTCAAAAGGCTATCTCAGCACCTGTTGGCTTAGCGGTCGTTTCCATTAGTGAGGACGCTAAAAAAGCGATGAATAACCGTATAACACCAATTGCTTCATATTATGCAAACCTACAAATTTTCGAGGGATATATTGAAAAAGGAACCTTACCTTATACGATGCCTGCTGGAAATATTGAAGCTTTAGATGTTGCCTTGGACAATATTTTAAAAGAAGGACAATTGGCGGTTTATGAGCGACATACAAAAATTGCGAACGCAGTAAGGAAATCTATTCAAGAATATGGACTAACATTATTCTTAGAATCAGGATGTTCCAATACGGTAACTGCCCTCATCATTCCAGCAGAAATAGGCGCATTACGATTACAACAACACATCCAAGAAACATACAATCTATTCATCGCTACTTCTTTGGCGCAATATGAAGATGTCATCTTGCGTATTGGTCATATGGGTGAAAATGCCTTCGTTGAAAAAGTTCTATCTGTATTAACAGTGATCGATAATGGCCTACGTGATTTAGGTTTCAAAGGAAAGGGTAATCTTGGACAACTATTCCTAGATGCCTATAGAGCAGAAAATTAAGGAATAGTTTTTGGTGTGACCGCTAAAGAACCCACTCTTTTTTAAGGAGTGGGTTTAGTTAATAATTAGGGGTTTTAAAAATTCTTGCAATTAGTACTTCTATTTTTTTAACCAATTAGTACGATTGTTTGCTTAAAAATAACGAACCCCATTTACTTATGATAAGGTTCTCCGTAGTGCATCTAAATGAGGTTTTCGTTTTTATTTTCTAAAAGCTATTTTCCCATAAAATCAATAATTAAACTGGATTCTAGTATTTCACTAAAGTTAATTTATTGGACAAACTTCGTAACAAACATACATTCCGCCTTAAGGTTACACTTGAATAAAACTAATCATATCTCCCCTTATACCCAACAAATAAAGAATAATACATTAGAAATTTAATTCCTAAATCAAGCTTGGGAAATTATGTTATAATGAGATTTGGGCTAAGCCCTTATAACTTCTTAAAAGGGAGTGCTAATCATGATTATTAAGTTCATTCGTTTGCGTTAATTTAAGGTACATTTCATTAATGCTCATTCATTTTTTAATAAAATGGGTACGTTTAATTGGGTGTGCCTTATTTAAATTTACCAAATTCGAATGAAATGAGGAGCTAATCATGAGTGAAAAGATATTAAAAATTAACGGAATTGATATATGTACAGAGAGTTTTGGGAATCCAGCCAATCCGGCAGTCTTACTGATTATGGGTGCCATGTGTTCAATGGTTTATTGGGATGATGAATTTTGTCAGAAATTGGCCAATACAGGTCGTTTTGTCATTCGATATGATAATCGGGATGTCGGGCGTTCTACAGCCTATAAACCAGGGACTTCCAATTATACTGTAGTTGATATGACAGATGATGCTGTTGGAATCCTAGATGAATATCAAATTAAACAAGCTCACTTGGTGGGAATGTCCCTAGGTGGTATGATTGCTCAAGTTGCTGCCGTAAAGTATCCAGAGCGAATTCTATCAATAACGTTACTGTCATCAAGTTTGTTTGGGTCGGATAATAACAACAGAAATTTACCGCCCATGGATGAGAAAGTCCTCTCTTACCATGCAAATGCGGCGAAACTGGATTGGTCCGATAAAAAGGCAGTCGCCAATTACCTAGTTGCTGGTTCAAAGATTCTTTGTGGCTCAAACCATATATTTGATGAGAAGAGAGCGTTTCAGCAGGTTACAAAAGAAATTAGCCGTGCTAACAATTTACTAAGTATGTTTAATCATGCCCTTCTTAAAGGGGATGACTTCTATGAAGACAAGATGAAGGAAATCGATGTCCCAACCTTGGTGATTCACGGGACAGAAGACACCATCCTGCCATTTGAACATGCGCTGGCTCTAGTGAATGAAATTCCTGGCAGTTCTTTGGTCACCCTCAAAGGAACAGGTCATGAAATTCACGCTGACGATTGGGATACGATCATTAAAGCGATTTCGAACCATACATCAATAAATTAAGAACTAGCTTAATATTTATAAATTCAAGAAGGGTTACAAATTCGGTTTTCCGATTGTAATCCTTCTTCCTTTATTTCAACTTTTTCTAATATTTTATTACGATAAAGATGGAGTTTTCTTATATTAAAAAACCTCATTTACTTATGATACGGTTCTCCATAGCATATCTAAATGAGATTTCTCAAAAAAGCGGGGACTAGCAAATACTTTTGAAATGAAAGGGGCTCCCCTATGAAGGGATCCTCATACATCGTGTTTATTTATTTTTGATTGTCTACATATGCGTTAACAGGCGATCCTTTTGGTCAAGGAAATATGCCATCAGTTTCTTACATTGAGGAATAGAAAATCCTAAAATTGGACCCAAACCAAACGCAATAAACACAGTTCCAATTCCAACAGGCCCCCCTAACATCCAACCAAGAAGAAAAACGAGTACTTCAATTCCATTTCTGACCAACGGGATACTCCAACCCGTTCTTTCAACAATTAATAACATAAAGCTGTCTCTAGGACCTGCTCCAAAATCAGCAGAAACATATAATCCAATACCGTACCCAATTAAAACAACACCTATGATAAAGGCAATTGTTGCTCCTGCTAAACTATCGATGCTAGGTAACATCCAATTAAAAAGATCAATAAATAATCCTAGAAACAACATATTCAGAAAGGACCCTATTTTGGGCCATGCCTTATTGAAAATTGAACTAATCAACAAAAGTAAAAATCCACTTATTATGGACCACGTTCCAATAGTAAAGCCAAATTTAGTAAATAGACCATAATGAAAAACATCCCATGGTCCAATCCCTAAATGTTTTCCTTCAATTGTTAAAGATATGCCAAATGCTAACACTATTAATCCAAAAATAAAAAAAGACCAGCGTAAAATCCCTTCCCTTTTCATAACTGCTCCTCTATCTTATAT
>NZ_MLYR01000072.1 GCF_001866655.1 Bacillus sp. MUM 116
AGCTCCGGTTTCCCGAAGTTATCCCAGTCTTACAGGCAGGTTGCCCACGTGTTACTCACCCGTCCGCCGCTAACCAACAGGAGCAAGCTCCTATTGATTCGCTCGACTTGCATGTATTAGGCACGCCGCCAGCGTTCGTCCTGAGCCAGGATCAAACTCTCCAAGAAAGTTGATTTAGCTCGAAATTTACGTTGGCTTCACTTCAATAAATGAAATGAATAATTATTGTTTGTTGACGTTTTTGTTTGTTTAGTTTTCAAAGAACAATCATAGCAGCTAATAAATTTTTAGAAACTATTTATTAATCTGCTTTTCAACATCGCTCGAAAGCGACTTCTTTAATTTAACACATTCAACTTCATAATGTCAACAACTTTTAAAATTTATTTTTCGTTGTTTGACGCTCTTGAAGAGGACGAGATTTAATATATCATGATAATTAAATGATTGCAATATAATTTTAAAAGTTTTTCAAAGAAAAAAAATCAAGTAACTGATACATTATCTGTTTTATTTATTCCTTAAAGAATTATCCCCATTATATCCATTTCGTATTTCAACTCCTTATCGAAAATTATTAGTGAACTTCTGACCTTTTCTTTGTAAATAAAATTCATCAAAATAATTCCTCCCCCTCATTCATACGATATAATAAAAAATAACTTTTATATTTAAGAAAAAGATTTAAAATTGGACGTGAATTTATATGAATAGTATCGACACAGAAATACTGATAAAACTTGGAATTTCTGCAGTGCTTGGTCTTATCATCGGACTGGAGCGTGAGCTGAAAAGAAAGCCTGTGGGTTTAAAAACAAGTCTCGTTATGTCTATTGTGAGCTGTTTACTGACGATTGTTTCTATCCAATCAGCTTATATGTTCCCGGATTCAAAACATGTGAAGATTACCATGGACCCGCTCCGACTTGCTGCACAGATTGTCTCAGGAATTGGTTTCTTGGGAGCCGGAGTGATATTAAGAAGAGGAAATGATAGTATTTCCGGCCTGACTACTGCCGCAATGATATGGGGAGCAGCCGGTATCGGCATTGCTGTCGGGGCAGGCTTTTATTGGGAGGCATTTGCCGGAGTACTACTTCTTATTATTAGCGTGGAATTTATTCCATTCCTAATGAAGCTTATTGGTCCAAAACAATTAAGGGAAAAAGAAATCAGCCTTCAGTTATTTATGAGAGATAAAGATCAAATCGAAAAAGTTATAACATTTATTATGGAGAAGCATTATATTATTCGCAGAATTCGAATTAAAGATTTAGACAATGGTGATCATTCGGTGCAAATTTTAGTAGCTGTAGATTATCGCGAAAAAACAACAGATGTATACTATTCTATTTCCCAATTCGATGGTGTTAAAAAAGTAGAGGTGGAAAGCATTAGTTAAGAGCCATTTCATATGGCTCTTTTTTTATAATTTTCTCTTGCAAGAATGGCGCAAGGAATATATAATTTATCTTATACAAAATATACGGGGGATTAGCTCAGCTGGGAGAGCGCTTGCATGGCATGCAAGAGGTCAGGGGTTCGAGCCCCCTATTCTCCATAATTAAGAAAACCTTTGCATTTGCATAGGTTTTCTTTTTTTACGCAGATGAATTGGTTTATTTTCCCTTTTCTTCAAATTTTACCTTGCAAGATCTAGGAGTAAAAAATTATAATTAAAACTAGATTAGAATTTTCAAAATTTTTAAAAATAAAATTCAGGAGGTGGGACAAGATAATAATCAAATTTTAAATTGTCCTTATCTTTATTTCTTACACTTAAGCCAGCTATGTCTTTTTGTTTTGCAATCCTCATAAAAAACCAATGATTTAATCTGAGAGGGGGAGCTTCTTGTGGAGGCTAAAAAAGCGAAAGGAAATACTGAAAGCGATTACACAAAGATTGCACAGTCCGCAGCATTTCAAAAATTACTCTCCGAAAAGAAAAGGTTTATCGTCCCAGTAACCATCTTCTTCTTTTGTTTTTATTTTGCTCTACCAATCCTAACATCTTATACCACCGTGTTAAATCATAAATTTATCGGCAGTATTACCTGGGCATGGGTATTTGCTTTCCTTCAATTTATTATGACATGGGGTTTATGCATCCTTTATTCGAAAAAGGCAGCAAAATTTGATGAAATGGCAAATCAAGTAATTGAGGAAGGGGGCAATAGCTAATGAATAAAGCAGCATTTATCATGTTTCTCGCCATTGTTTTTGTTACGCTCATCGTTACCTATTTAGCCTCAAAGCGCACGAAAAACGCAAGCGAATTTTACACTGCCGGCGGAGGTCTGACAGGCTGGCAAAATGGACTGGCCATTGCCGGGGACTATATGTCAGCCGCATCCTTTCTTGGAATTGCAGGAGCTGTAGCCTTAACCGGATTTGATGGTTTCTTCTATAGTATAGGTTTCCTCGTAGCCTATCTTGTTGTTTTATACTTAGTTGCTGAGCCCCTAAGGAATCTTGGAAAATATACTTTTGCCGATATGATTGCCGCACGATTTGATACAAAAAAGATCCGCGGCTTTGCAGCGATGAACACGGTTACGATTTCGATTTTTTATATGATTGCCCAACTCGTTGGAGCAGGTGCACTTATAAAATTATTATTGGGCTTGGATTATACGACATCTGTATTAATTGTTGGTGTCTTAATGACCGTGTACGTTATATTTGGCGGAATGCATGCAACAAGCTGGGTGCAAATTATTAAAGCGATCCTTTTAATGGGTGGTACTTTTGTCATCTCGATTATTGTACTCGCTAAATTTCATTTCAGCATTACCGATATGTTTTTACAAATGAAAACAGCCACTCCTTTAAAGGAAGCCTTCTTAAATCCAGGGGTAAAATATAAAATTGGTTTAGATACCATCTCTCTAAATATGTGTCTCGTTTTAGGTACTGCCGGCCTTCCACATATTCTAGTCCGTTTCTTTACGGTAAAAGATGCAAAAACTGCCCGCTCATCCGTTGTCTATGCGACATGGGTGATTGGAATCTTCTATGTGATGACGATTTTCCTTGGCTTTGGCGCAGCTGCATTCGTTGGTAATGAAGCGATTGTAACAGCAAATCCTGCTGGAAATATGGCGGCTCCGCTATTGGCGAAGGCGATCGGCGGCAATATGTTGTTTGCGTTTATTTCTGCTGTTGCCTTTGCAACAATCCTTGCAGTTGTTGCTGGTCTTGTGTTAACAGCAGCTTCCGCCTTTGCACATGATATCTACAATGAAATCCTTCGTAAAGGGAAGGCAACTGAAAAGCAGCAGGTAGCAATGGCACGTTATGCTGCCATTGGGGTATCTGTTATTTCAATTATTCTTGCATTGGGAGCGCAAACGTTAAATGTTGCCTTCTTAGTGTCACTTGCTTTCGCGGTCGCAGCAAGTGCAAACCTGCCGGTGATCATCTACACAATTTACTGGAAACGTTTTAACACAACAGGTGCATTATGGGCAATGGTTGTTGGTCTTATATCGGCAATCGGGTTAGTTTTAATTAGTCCAAGTGTAGTGAGCCCTGAGGTCGGAAAGGCCATTTTTGTCGGCAATCCTATCTTCCCATATACGACACCGGGAATTGTATCCATCCCGCTCGGATTTCTTGCAGGTTTCCTAGGAACAATCTTCTCGAGTCAAAAGGCAGACGTTAAGAAATATGAGGAAGTGTTGGTTAAATCAAATACAGGAATTGGGATGGGTCAATAAATGAATGAAAGGGACTGAATTTCAGTCCCTTTTATTACTCCTTTTCTTTGTATAAGAAGGAGTCATTTTTTTGCTGTTTTTCGTTTTTTCTTTTATCGAATGTGACTTTGAATTGATCGGTTTTCGCTTTGATTGATTCCCTTTTGTTTGCTTATGTGTGGCAGGTTGGGAATCACTATCTGTAATTTTTTTCTGTTTCTTCCCGCCCTCACTTTCGAATACCTGTTTTTGAATCCGAATATTTAACTCCTTTTCAATCAGCTCCAATGTGGGTTTGTCAGCAGAAGAATAAAACGTGATGGCTAAGCCTTTCGTTCCCGCTCTACCGGTTCTGCCAATCCGATGGACATAGCTTTCCGCATCCTGGGGAATATCGTAGTTATACACATGCGTCACTCCCTCAACATCCAGTCCCCTTGCAGCTACATCCGTCGCGATTAACAATTGAATTTCAGCGTCCCTAAATCTTTTCATAACTTGCTCTCTTTTGGCCTGCGACAAATCTCCATGCAATTCATCACAGGAAAACCCGTGTGCTTTAAGAACCCCAAACAGTTTACTGACCCTTCTTTTTGTTCTGCAAAAAATAACCGCAAGGAATGGTCGGTGGGTTTCTACTAATTGAATTAATGTTGCTTGTTTTGCCCGGTCAATGGTATGGATGGCAATTTGTTTTACATTTGCAGCTGGTCCTTGCCTTTTTTCCACCTGAATATATTCTGCTTCCCTCATATGCTTATTCGCCAGGTTCCGAACCTCATCTGGAATTGTTGCTGAGAAAAGCATCGTCTGCCTGCTCTTTGGAGTTTCTTTAATAATATCCTCTACTTCCCTAAGAAACCCAATATGAAGCATTTGATCCGCTTCATCTAAAACAAGGAAGTCAACACTAGATAAATCAAGCGTTCCTCTTCGAATATGATCTAAAAGCCTTCCGGGCGTTCCGACAACAATCTGGACATTTTTTGCTAACTTTTTTAACTGTTTATCAACATCCTGACCTCCATAAACAGCTAGAATATTAACTTCCTCTTGATCCTGGACCATCTTATTTATCTCATCTGTAATTTGCAAAGCTAACTCTCTTGTCGGCGTCACAATCAATGCTTGAACATGTTGTGCTGCTGGATCAATCTTTTCAAGGATTGGCAAGATAAAAGCAAATGTCTTTCCTGTTCCAGTTTGTGCTTGTGCAATCACATCTTTCCCGTTCATCACAAATGGTATGGATTGTGCCTGAATAGGTGTCGGTGTCGCGATACCAAAACTGCGTAATTTTTCCGTTAATTCTTTTGAAATTCCTATTGATCTAAAATCAGGCAATGAAATCCCTACTTTCAATTCAAATAATTATCTATTCATAATGAGTGTTTATCAAAAATAAAGCAATTAAACTTTTTATTCTAACTAGTTTGAGAATGCTGTTTTCGTAAACTTTGTTGCTCTTGAATAAGGAGAGTGGTTGATTGGAACGTAGGGATGCTCCCTTTCCGCGGGGCGGGCGGTGAGCATCCTCGGAGCACAGCTCCTGTGGGGTCTCACCTTTTCCGCTGCTCCCGCTTGAGTCTCGCACCTTCCGTTCCAATCAACCTGTTTATCAATAGGTTGCATTTTCAAAACTTATTTCAAAACAACAATCTTTTAGAAAAGAGCCTTTGAGAATGATAAAAAATCCTAACATCGTCTATGGATGTTAGGATTCTTTTCATTTTTAACACTGCTCTCGTCCAAGCTCTACTGCAGTTTTTTGATCTCCTTTAAATAAAGAGATACGGCACTTCAGTGAAAAGTCTTCAAACTTGCAGCGATATTTTTCAAGCTGGTCCTGCCCGCAGGAATTGCTGCCGAGGCCATTTTGCTTGTAATCAATATTCAACACGATATAGTCTCGTGGCTTTAAGTCAATTGTATGCTTTGCGTCCTCAATGTCACTAACTTCATATCGTGAAGCACTGAAATTAAATGTTTCATCGGCGATAAATATGAGTCCCTTTTCACT
Organism: Bacillus sp. MUM 116; assembly: GCF_001866655.1. GTDB lineage: Bacteria > Bacillota > Bacilli > Bacillales > Cytobacillaceae > Neobacillus. The sequence continues at coordinate 5,719 of NZ_MLYR01000072.1, forward strand.
GTCATTCGTAAAGCTTACCCAATCACAATCTGAACGGTTGCCGTTTTCTTGTGGTTTTACATAATTTGTGAATAAACCCTCAACTGATTGGGTGTAAACACCTAAATGGTTGGCTTGTTTTGAATCAGGGTAGCTTTCACCTGGTCCCCTTCCACGCCATATTGCTTGTGAAAAATCTTTATTAAGCTGCAGATTGATGCCTAAACGTGGAATCATGTTCGGAGCATTTTCCTTCATACCGGATGCAATACCGTTAATGGAAAATACAATATCTCCGTCAGGATAGATTTTATATTGATACTGAAGTTGATAATACCAAGAACTGTTTGTTGTACCGTAAAGTGCGTCCACCTCCCATTCAAACACGCCATCGTTTAATTGGTAGCGCACCTCTTCCACGATTTCATGGCCTAAATGCATAAAGTATTTGATCCGATAATCATTCAGCAAATACATATCATTATCGATAGGCGCACGCCAAAAATGAAAACGAGGTCCATTTTGAAAATAAATTTTGCCGCTTTGGCTAACTTGTTTTAGTGTTCCCTTAACACAATCAAATGTAACGGAAAAATCCGACCCCTTCACGTGGAGCAGCGCACTTTCTTTCGTTACCTCAAGATTTCCGGCTGTATGGACCTTCGACAGCTTAGGCTTACCTGGAAGTACAAAGGAGGCGTTTGCTATTTCATGACTTTTTTCCGCCCATGGTGCAACCTGTTTGAGTTTATATGAAAAGACAAAATAATAGTTAGCCCCGCTAACCCGGTCAATGTCTTGTCCCGCAGGAAGCTGAACCTCCACCTTTTCTCTCGCATTCAGCTTGGGAAGTTCAACAGTAAAAGACTCCAGCAATTGATCATCTTCATAAAGAGAGCATGTTAATTCTAAATGATCCAATGACAGAAAATCATATCGGTTGATTAAACGGAATCTCCCATTTTCAATATCTAAACATTCCGTTTGTACCGGTTCAATGACCTTTTTATATTCAAATAAACTCGGGGAAGGTGTACCATCAGGCATGATTAAACCATCAATACAAAAATTCCCATTCGTCGGATCGTCACCAAAGTCTCCACCATACCGATAGTAAACTTTTCCATCTTCCGTGATGGCCTCAATTCCGTGATCAAACCATTCCCATACGAATCCGCCTTGAAGTTTATCATACTTATAAAATAAATCTTGGTACTCTTTTAGATTTCCCGGTCCATTTCCCATTGCATGTGCGTATTCACAAAGAATATGCGGCTTTTTCGTTTTTTCAATGACTTTATCCATCGTCAGCTTTTCATTATGTTCCAGCCACGTATACATCGTACTGTATACATCAGTTACTTCTGCTTCAAAATCTCCTTCATAATGAACAAGACGGGTCGGGTCCATTTGTTTTGCCCGCTTTGCCATCGCACGGAAGTTATCACCAAATCCAGACTCATTTCCAAGCGACCACATAATAATGCATGGATGATTCTTATCTCGTTCAATCATCCGCTCAAGACGTGAAACATAAGCCGTTTCCCATTCGGGGTCATTGCTAATCCAATCATATTTTCCTGTCAGTTCAAAGCCGTGACACTCTAAATCCGTTTCATCAATTACATACATCCCGTAGTAATCACAAAGATCATAGAGATAGTGGGCATTCGGATAATGAGCAGTCCGGATCGCATTGATATTGTTTTGCTTCATTGTCTTAATATCCCGCTCAATTTCTTCTTTTGTAACAACCCGGCCTGTTTTAGGATTATAGTCATGACGATTAACCCCCTTAAGTTTAATCGCCACACCATTTACAAGAAATTGATCACCAACCAGTACAATCGAACGAAATCCCACTTGCTGGTGAATTACCTCTATGGTTCTATCTTCTTCTATAACTGTTATATAAAGGTGATATAAATTCGGCTGTTCTGCACTCCATTTTAATGGTGAGTTAATCTTTTTAGAAAAAGGCTCTTCTGCCTTCTGTTCCTCAACAAAAACCAATTTTCCATTTGGATCGATTAATTCATAAACAAACGTTTGGTTCCGTTCTTCCGTCAACTTCACCTTAACGGAAAGTAATGCATCTTTCCAGTCAGCATCAAACGTGGTATTTACCGTATAATCATAAAGACCGGCAACAGGTCTGGAATATAGTTCGACCTCACGGAAAATACCGCTTAACCACCACATATCCTGATCTTCCAAATACGTGCCATCCGACCATTGGAAGACCCGGACTGTCAAGGTATTTGTGCCTTTCCAGCAAAGATTTGTTATATCAAATTCTGATTGAATCCGTGCCCCTTTGCTATATCCTGCGAATTCTCCATTAATATACAGTTCAAAAGCCGAATCTACACCATTAAAACGAAGAATTAATTGTTCATCGTTGAAATCCCGGTCTATCTCAAATTCACGTCGATAAATCCCGGTTGGATTTTCTGTCGGCACCCGCGGCGGTATAATGGGAAAGTTATACCATAGATCAGAGTAATGCATTTTCCCATAACCTTGCATCTGCCAATTTCCTGGGACAACAATCGTATCCAAATCATCTTCGTAAAAACCATCTTCCCAATATTCAGGGGCTTCAAGAAAAGTAAATTTCCACGTCCCGTTTAGATTCTGATAATAATGTCCATTACTAGCTTCTCCTATTTTCGCCGCTTCCCGCGATGGAAAGCTGATAAAATGTGCACGGGCAGGAAGACGGTTGATTCCGTCAGTATGGATATCTTCCCATCTTTTTATATTTTTCAAAACTATCACCTCTAAATTCAGCATGATTCTTCACTTTTTTCGTAGTTTTTGTTGTTTTTAACAGAACTTTTTCCGATAAATAATGATGATGGAGTGCAAAATTACACTTAATCTTCGATATATCGGGTTTATCCGCGAATCTAAGTCATTTATCCGCAAATCAAAATACTACATATAACTCAGCTTTATTCTTTTACCGATCCACCCAGGATTCCGGATATAAAATGCTTTTGCAGCAATAAGAAGAAAATCATAATCGGAATCGTTGATAAAGTGGTTCCTAGCATCAGTTGTCCATAATCAATCCGGGCCATTCCGATTAAGCTCGATAAGGCAACAGGCAATGTAAACATTTCCTTAGAATTCAGTGTAATAAGCGGCCAAATTAAACTATTCCATTGTGACATAAAAAGAAAAATCGCAACGGCAGCGAGTGCTGGTCTTACGACAGGTAAAATGACCGAAAAGAAAATTTTAATTTCCCCTGCCCCATCAACTCTTGATGCCTCAATAATCGAGTCCGGAACAGCCTGCATGTTTTGCCTCATTAAATAAATCGCAAAAGGGGAGGCAAGGCCTGGCAATATAATCGCTTGGTACGTATTCAACCAGTCAAACGACACCATCATTTCAAATAATGGAATCAATGTAACCTGGGAAGGAATCATTAACGAACATAAAATCATGAAAAAAAACAATTTTTTCCCTTTAAAACGATATTTCGCAAATGCATAACCGGCCATGGCGGAAATAAGCGTACTAACAAAGGTATACACAAGCGCAATAAATAAGGAATTCCAAAAGATCTTTGCAATCCCTAATGATTCACTAAGAGAGTGAAAGTTTTTCGCCAAGTAATCTCCCGGCAAAAGCTTTGGCGGCAGACTAAAAATTTCTCCGGAAGGATGAGTAGAGCCGACAAGCATCCAATAAAAAGGAGCTATCGATATAACGACCCCGATGAACAACAATCCATATATTCCGATTTTGGAAGAAAGCCTACTTGAAGTATTCATGTATTCTACTCACCTACCAATTTCATTTGAATCCAGGAAATAACGGCCGTTATCAATACCAAGACATAGGCAATGGCTGATGCATAGCCAAAATCAAAGAATTTAAAACCGGTCTCATATAAATAAAGTGTAATCGTCATGGTAGCATTATTTGGCCCCCCATGAGTTAAAATAAATGGTTCATCAAATAACTGAAGGGTGCCAATTGTTGACATTACCACCGTAAAAATAAACACTGGTTTTAACTGTGGGACGGTAATCATAAAAAATTGCTTGACCTTTCCAGCCCCGTCAATACTGGCCGCTTCATATAATTCGGACGGGATATTCTGTAAACCTGCTAAAAAAATCACCATATTGTATCCGGTCCATCTCCATGTCATCACAAGAATAACAGACGCTTTTGCCCAGAAAGGACTAGTTAACCAATGAATAGGCTTAAAACCAAAAAATGATAGAAAATAGTTTACAAGCCCAAAATGCTCATCCAATAGAATCATAAATACAATGGATGCCGCAACAAGAGCTGTAATGGCCGGCATAAAATAAGAGATTCGAAAAAATGCCTTTGCTTTTACCATTGAAGAGTGCAGCCCAACAGCAATTAATAAGGAAAGGAAGAGCATGAATGGAACTTGAACAATCAAAATTTCAAATGTATTTAATAATGATTTATAAAATACCGGATCATGAAATAATCGTGTATAATTGGCAAACCCCACAAACGTTTTCTCCACACCACGAACCTCTTGAAAGCTTAAAATCAATGAAGAGATTACCGGGTAAACCGTGAAAACTACTAATAAAAGTAGTGCCGGGCCGATAAAAAAGTAGGGAGCATTTTTTGGTGTGATGATATTTTTTTTCGTAGTTACCCTTAATGTTTTCGCAGTTGTTTGTATCTTTTCAGTCTGAGCCATTGTATCTCCCCCTGACATCAGAGAATATGATAGAAATGAGAGGAGTAACCTCCCCTCTCTCTCTAATAAAATCTTTCTATTTTACTTCGTTTTTTAATTGATTCTCAGCATCTTTTAATGCGGATTCAACTGATTTATTTTCAAGCAGTATAGCCGCTTGAGCATTGCTTGTCAGAGCGCTAGCTTTTGATAAATACTCATTTTCGTTAATTTTTGGGACTTGATCAACAATATCGGCAAACCTTTTAAATATTGGTTGATTATTAAAGTACTGATTGTTTTTAGTAAATTGTGGCGCACTATAGGTTTCTTTCAAGGATGGGAAAAGCCCATATTTTTCAAAGCCTAATAATTGAGAGTCTTTATCTGTTGTAAAGAAGTCAACAAAGGCATAAGCAGCAGACTGGTTTTTACTAGTCGCCGGAATCAACAAGGACGAGCCGCCTACGTTCGCATACCTGTTACCGCCATTTTCAAAGCTTGGCAGATAAAATACATCCCATTTTCCTTTTAATTTAGGGGCTTGGTCCATAATGGAGCCTGCATACCAAACTCCATAAGGAACGGTCGCTACGCTGCCGTTTACTGTAGCCGTTACAATTCCATCCCAGCCCTTGTTGTTAAGGATTAAATCCTCATCATGTAGCTTTTTAATGACGTCCATTGCACGAATGGCTTCCTTGGATTGAAGCGTGATTTTTCCATCCTTATCAAAATAAGAAAGTCCCTGTTCCTGCATCATCATTTGGAAGACGCCATCATAATTGGGAATATCAATCGGTAACATCTTGGCGCCGGTTGCTGCTTTTATTTTCTTGCCAGCTGCAATATAGTCATCCCATGTTTTGATGGAATTTGGATCTACATTCGCCTTTTTAAAGTAATCGACACGGTAGAATACCCCTGCAGGACCAATATCCCAAGGTGCAGCAATGAAGTTGCCATCCTTATCTTGAACTGATGCGACTTTTGCCTGATTGAAAGAGTCTTTGTGCTTTTCATATCCAAGCTTACTTAAGTTCAAAAACCCTTGTGGGAATTGATGAACATAACCTGGAATTCGTTCATCCTCCATTAACACAACATCCGGAAGGCCTGACCCCCTTGCAGCTAAACCAACAGTTAACTTGTCATAAAGATCCGAGCTATTAAAGTCTTCTACCTTCACCTTTACATCTGGGTATTTCTTTTGAAATTTTTCTACTGAGGCTTTCATTGTTGCTGCGGCAACATCCCATCCCCATATAGTGATCGTTCCTGAAGGATGTTTGGCATCACCGGTTTTTTCCCCATTACTTGCAGAATTCGAACAAGCGGCTAGTAAGAGCAAAAACAAAGCTAATATCATTGACATGAACTTTCTCATTTTTCGGCCCCCTATTTTTCAAAAAATGATTGTTTGTATTATTTAGCCGATTCACATGTTTGCGTATTTTTTTGATATGTTCGCCATGTTATGCACCATTTGTCCGGATGATCCAAATAATCTTGCTCGTCCATTTTGTGAATGGTGCTATTATGCGGGGCTGTTTTCACAATCTCCGGATTTTCGTATGCTTCTTTTGAAATTTGCTCTAATGCATGAATATATTCATCTAAATCTTCTTTCGAATAGGACTCTGTCGGCTCAAGGGTGAATGGCTGTTTCACTATATATGGATGGTGACTGGTCCAGTAATGGAGACCGAAATCAGTCATTCTTAACGTTACATCCTCTGTTGTCACTCCAGTTTCCTTCGTAAGCTGCTCCCAGCTGTAACGAACCTGTTCTAGGCGATGGCCTTTAACATATGGAGCACTCGCACCGCGGATTGCTAAGACCTTATGGTACATATAGTTATTGTTTAAAACCGCAATTTTCGCTACTTCCTTGAGTCCTTCTGCTCCAAGGGCGCGAATCCATGCATATGCACGTAAAACGGTTTGGGCTACACCGTGGAAAGAACGGACCTTACCAATTGAATGCTTTAAATCATCGTTAAGCTTATATTTACCATCAACAAATTCGACAATTGGTGCTGGTAAGAAATCTTTTAATTCTGCTGTTACCCCAAGTGCACCCGTTGCAGGTCCGCCACACATATGTGGTGCAGCAAATGTTTTATGAAGATTAAAGAAACACATATCAAAGCCTGCTTCTTTTGCTCTTGTTATTCCTAAAAGCCCATTTGCATTTGCCTGGTCGTAAAAGCAAATTCCACCTGCCTGATGAACAATGTCTGTAAATCCTTTAATTTTCGGATTAAAAATTCCGGTATCTTCCGGGTTTGCAACAACAAAACCGGCTGTTCTTTCAGAAACGGCAGCTTTTAATTTTTCAATATCCGGGAAGCCATTTTCATCCGGATGAAGAGTAATAATTTTATAACCTTTTACTGCTGCCGTTGCAGCTTGGGATGGGTGGGAGAAAATCGTCGTAATAATTTCATCCCGCTGATTCCCTTCGCCTCTATGTTCATGATATTTCTGAACAATCGATGCCATAGTAAACAATGCCTGTGTACCACTGCTTGGCTGGAAGGAGAAATAATCCATCCCGGAAATCTCCCTCATACAAAGGTCCAATTTATAAAAGATTTCCAGCATTCCTTGTACCGTATCTTCATTTTGAAGCGGATGAAGCTCCATCATTTTTGAATCACGAATTAATAATTCGTTAATTTTGGGAATGTATTTCATCGTACATGTTCCCTGTCCAATTTCAACATTAAAATCAGACCCTAATGTTTCTTGGGAAAGTCTTAAATAATGCCTTAATACCCGTGCTTGACCAATTTCCGGAAGGCTCGGTTTCTTGCTTCTTTGCATGGATTTTGGAATGGAAGATACCCCATCACCAACCGATGCTGCAATTCTTTCACTTACTGGAGGCAGTTCTACTCCTTTTTCTCCAGGTTGATGGAGTTCGAAAATGATTGGTTCATTCCATTTTGCTTGATGAAAATCACGGGTTTTGTTAGTGCGCATAATCCTTTGCATGAATGAATCTCCTCTCTTTTTAAATTATTTTGATAAAATATCCTTTAGGGTTTGAACAAGATCATCAATATCTTCTTTCGTATGGATTTCCGTTACACAGAATAAAGCTGATTGGCCAAACTCGGGAAACTCTTTTGAAAGATCCTTCCCGCCAAAAATTTTCCGTTCTACTAACCTTTGATTAATCTCTGCTACAGTGATGCCCGTTTGATTAAAGTCCACAATAAATTCTTTGAAAAATGGTGAATCTAAGCGCGATCCTGAAACACCCGGAATTTGATTTAATTGCTGCACCGCATATTGACTGTTTTGCATGATGGTTTGACCCACTTCCTGCATACCATCAGGACCAAGCAATGCAAGATAGACACCTGCTGTGATTCCCCATAGGGCTGTCTGCGTTCCGACCGATTCCTTCCCTTTTTCTCTTAAGGCAAAAGAGGTTCTATCATATGCCACATCGCCAAAACCATATTCCCCCTCTTTAATTGTTGGAACAATTCCAAATAAGCGGGATGGATATTCATTCACGAAGTTCACATCATTATGGGTAGCAATGAAGCCGGCCTGCCCGCCGCTGTAATTCATATGCATGCCCAAAGGCTGTAAGTCTCCGCAAACAATATCCGCACCGTAATGACTCGGCGGTGCAAGAACACCAAGTGAAATGGGATCAACCCCAACAACCATTAAACTCTGGTTTTCTTTTAATAGAGTAGAAATTTCCGTCCCTTGTACTTCAATAAATCCAAGATAGGATGGATTTTCAAAATAAAGAGCGGCAACGTCATCTGTTAACTTTGCTTGTAAATCTGATAGGTCCAATGCCCCTGACTTTAAATCAAATTGTACAAATTCAAATTCTAATTCTGGTGTTCCGTAATTGATGATAATTTTGCTACGTTCCGGTGCAACTGTTTTAGCTAATAACACCTTTTTCCTTCCGGTAATCCGTGCAGCCATTCGAATCGATGTAGCTGCCGCCTGCCCCCAATCAAAGGTAGGAACATTGACGACATCCATATCCACTATTTCGGCTACTAAACTCTGATACTCAAAAAGAGCTTGGAAGCGTCCATGATCCTCATAAGGCTCACCTGCATATGCAGTCAAAAATTCAGAGCGTTGATTGATTTCATCACATACAGCTGGAACGAAATGCTGCCAACAGCCGGCCCCTAAGAAATTTAAATATTCTTTTGTGCTGATGTTTTTATTAAGAATTCCTTCAATATGCCGCCGCAATTCGTATTCTGTTAATGCAGACGGCAGCTTTAAATCCTCTTTCAGTTTAAGTTCCTCTGGAATACAGGAGTATAATTCCATGATGGAGTCGACTCCAATTACCTGTAACATCTCAGCTTGTACTTCAGGAACCATATTTGGTATATACGGATGAACTTTTTGTGACATAACCCTTACCTCCTTATTATCTTAAAAAACCTAAATTTTGATTTTTCCAAAAAATCAAGCCAAGCCACCGCCATCTACAATTAAAGCAGTTCCTGACACCCAAGAAGATAGATCGCTTGCAAGGAACAGCACTCCTTTTGCAATATCTCTTGGTGTACCCAGTCTTTCCAATGGCCGTCCTTTTGCAGATGATACAAGGAAGGCATCTTCTTTTAAGTTTAATTGCTTGGCTTCGTCCCTTAATAATGGTGTATCTGTATCACCCGGGCAGATACAATTTACACGAATGTTTTGCGGACCATGGTCAATTGCCATTGCTTTTGTTAAATTTACTACCCCGGCCTTCGCTGCGCAGTAGGCTGCCGCCAGATCTCCGCCTTTAATCCCCCAGCCTGATCCGGTATTAATGATGCTGCCGCCTCCGCTTGAAGACATTAATGGAATTAAATATTTTGATAGAAGATAAACCCCTTTTAAGGAGACGTCTAACACTATATCCCAATCGGACTCTTCCAAATCAACTACTGTCTTTCTTCTTATCACACCTGCATTATTAAAAAGAACATCAATTCGTCCATAATTTGCTTTAAGATGATCTCTTACCGCTTCACAATCCTTTGCATTTGTTACATTGCATCGAACAAACTCAGCCTGATATTCTTTGCTTCTTAATTCACCCGCCGCTTTCTGACCGTTTTCTTCATTAATGTCTAAAAGAATTACCCTTGCCCCTACTTCTGCTAATAAAGTAGCAGCAGCGAGTCCAATCCCTGATGCTCCTCCCGTTACAACACATACCTTGTTTTCTAATCCAAAATAATCTTGAGTTAACATACGTAAAACCTCCTATATTTCAATAAATCCAAGCCTTTTTATTTCATTAATGCATGAGCTAATAAAAGGAAAACACTAGAAGTCCAAGTAAAAGCCGGATCTCTCAGACTTTCTCCTGTTAACGCATGGTAATTTTCCGCCATCCCAGATTGGTTAGCCATGCTGCAAAACCTTTGTGCCACTTCCTGCGCTATTTCTGTCTCCCCTGACTCTTCCAATCCTTGATAAAGTAACAAGGTGGTCGGTGCCCAAATTGGCCCCCGCCAATAGCCATCCTCCCGGAAATATGGGCTCGTTGGTTTTTCTGTAGCTAATCCAAACTGGGTTAAAAATTCGTTTACAAGTCCTCCTGCCAAAACTTTGCGGATTGATTCAGGAAGACGTTTTCCAAGAATAATAGGTATATAAAGTACCAGGCTTTCAGACTCAATGCTGGAGTGGTTTCCTGACTTTACTGCGGTAAATCGATCCTGTTTCCAAAAATGGCTAATCAAGCGGTTAAGTAAATCCTTTGACTTCGCAGCCCACTCAAAAGCCTCGTCTTTCTTCCCTAATTCATCCGCAATCTCAGAGAGTACCTCTATTTGTAAAATCAGGAAGGAAGATAAATCAGGGCTTTCAACCGGTGTTCCTTGGTGGAAAATCGTACTATTATCCCAACCGCTGTCATTGCCATGATTATATTGCGGAATTCCATCCTGATCGTCATCTCTATATTCGAACCACCATTCCGTCCATTTACATAAAGGTTCATATACTTCCTGCAATCTTTCTCTTGTCACAAACTCGCGGTTTTCCATTAGCTGTTTTAATGTCCAGCCATGGATCGGGGGTTTGGTAAAGTTCCATAAAGCAAAACGGTTGTTTAGAAAATCTGGAAGCATGCCCGTCTCATCCTGATGTTCGAAAAAAGTCATGAATTGGTCCCAAGCTAATTGGGGTTGTTTTTTCGATAAAGCTAAAGCATTAAAGCAATGATCCCAGCTCCAAATGTTTGTCATCCAATTCTTTGACATATACATGGCCGGCCTTGTTAAAAGCCCTTCCGGCTGAACAACACATGACCATGTGATATAACTAGCGAGTGTTCTCCCATTAATCCATCTGGATTCACATTCCAGTGAGTGGTTGAGCCAGTTTTGAAATTCCAACCTAACCAGTTCTTGAGCTTTTGAAAACTCCATATATTGCCGCTCGTGCCATATTGTAAAAAATTCTTCAATCGCACATTCCATCTTCAAAGACACTGGATCTGGTAAAAAATCAGCCACAATCTTTAGACAGCGCTGTTCTTGAAACGGCGCATCCATCAAGAGCTCCCCTTTAATGGGTGTCAGCATATAACGAATTTCCTGTTTTGAATGATTAACCTCAAAACGGTTATCGTTAGCAGGGACGGCATAATCATAAGCACCGGTTATACCGGTTAGGCGAATACCTACCCCTTGACTTCTAATTTGTAAAACCTTTTCTTCACTCATAATAAAGTCAGCGAATCCCTTATCCGCTTCGAGCCGAAGAACAGTTGGATTTAATACCGGCCTATAAGGCACCACCTGATTATTTGCAAGAACCTCAATCCGAAAAACCTCTCCTAAATCGTTGTCACCATTTCGGACGTTCCTCAAATACAAATGATTTTCATCTATTCCATGTATTGGCGAAATGACCATATAGGAACCGTAACGGCTGAAAGGAACCTTTTTAATATCAAACATCTAACCACCTCCTCTTGTACTTAAATTTCCTTTATCCTTTAACTCCGGACCTGGAGTTATCCTCTACAATATAGCGCTGAGCAAAGAAGAATAAGATAAGCGGCGGCAGACTGATCAAGAAGGTAACCGCCATAATGCTCTCCATATCCACTCCAAACATTCCTTTAAATTGCGCCAAGCCAAGGGTTAACGTATATTTACTTTGATCATTTAAGAAAATAAGCGGTCCCAGATAATCGTTCCAGCAGGTTAAAATATTAAACACTGCAACCAAAATCAGCGAAGGCTTCATTAACGGCAAGTAAATTTTATAGAAAATTTGAAATGGATTCGCACCATCCATACGTGCCGCCTCATCGAGCTCTTTTGGGATGGACATAATAAATTGCCTCATTAGAAAAATATAAAAGGGTGCTCCAAACCACGAAGGTACAAACAGTGGCTTAAGTGTATTAATCCAGCCGAGGAAATTAAATTCCATATATTGAGGAATCATCGTTACCTCCCATGGAATCATCATCGAAGCAAGCAGGACAATAAACAAAAAGTCTCTCCCTTTAAATTTAAAACGGGCAAAGCCATAGGCAACCAGTGAGGACGAAATCAGCTGCCCAATCGTCGACATGACGGTTACGGTGACCGTATTCATAAAAAACTGATTAAATGGCTGTGACATCCAAGCTTCTTTAAAGTTTCCCCACTCAAATTTGGACGGAATCCATTTAGGTGGAAATTGGTATAGCTCCTGCTGTGATTTCAATGAAGTCGTCAGCATCCAGAAAAAAGGTGCCAAAAACAGAAGTGAAAAAAAGATCAGTAATATATAAACAGTTGTTTTCTCAATTCTTCTTTTTGTTTTCATGAAGCACTCCCCTACCCTGGTATCCTATATACGGTTATTTATTTTTAACTTCCCCTTCGTAATAAACCCAGGCTGATGATGATTTAAAGACTAATAGAGTTAAAATTAAGACAATGATAAACATGAACCACGCATTAGCAGAGGAATAACCCATTTTAAAATACTTAAACGCATTTTCATAAACGTACATAGCATAGAAATACGTAGACCTTAGCGGGCCCCCACCAGTCAAAACGAGCGCAAGGGTTAATTGTTGAAAAGCGCTGATAATCGTTGTGATTAAATTAAATAAAATCGTCGGTGTTAACATTGGAATCGTAATTTTGAAAAACTGTTGAATTTTATTGGCCCCATCAATGGAAGCTGCCTCATACAAATCATTTGGAATAGCTTTCAATCCAGCCAGGAAAATCAGCATCATGGTCCCTTGCCCCCATAGGCTGGCAATGACCATCGCTATCAATGCCGAATGGGGATTGTTTAACCAATCCGGTCCTTGTACCCCCACCAGAGATAAAAAATAATTCAGGATTCCATATTCGCCGTTATAAACCCAGGCCCAAATCATCGCAAGGGCAACTCCTGAGATTACAGTTGGTAAATAGAAAATGGTTCGAAATATGGAATGTCCTTTTATCTTCTGATTCAATAAAATGGCCAAAAAGAGTGCCGTCACGAGATTAAGCGGAACAAATAAACAAGCAAATTTAACTGTCACCCATAAGGACTCCCAAAATAATGGATCGTCGGTAAACATGGTCTTATAATTATCAAATCCAATAAACTTATGTTCGCCGATTATTGGCCAATCAAAGAAACTAATAAACAACGAATATAGCAATGGACCTAACGTAAAAGCTAAAAATCCAATAATCCATGGTGCAATAAAGAGAAGGGGGACAATCTTGTCCCACCGTTTCGTTTGTTTTTTGATTTTTACAATAGGTGCGGATGAGGTATAAACGGGTTTCAACAAAAAACACCTCTTTTTAGTTTTTACTGTCCAATATACTTCTCTGAATCCTTCACAGCCTCATTCAATAACTGTTTACCGTCTTGTCCAAGCATGATTGCATTAATAGCAGCTGATAGGTTTCGATTGATTTCATCCCAATTTTTATTTAGTAAAAAAGCAGGAGTATCATTTGATCGTTCAAGCATTTTATAAAACGGCTTAATGATTGGGTCTTGGTCCGTTTTCATTTCTTTTACTACACTAATCCGAACAGGTAAATCAGAGGTTCTCATTTTAATCGCTTCTGGTGATGAATAGAATTTCACAAACTTCCAAGCTAAATCCTTATGTTTAGAATCTTTTGCGATTGAAACTGCTGAAGAAGCAATAACACCTTTTACAGGTTTTGCACCAAATGACGGCATTTCGACTGTACCGAAATTCACCTTCGCTTCCTTAAAGCCTTCCAATGGCCAAATACCGCTTTCCCACATGGCAAGCTTACCTGCCTTGAATATATCATCACCGCTTTGTTGATTTTTCCCTCCAACAAGGACAGCACTTCTATCCTTTACCATATCTGCAAACATTGTTAGTGATTGGATTGTCTCTGGACTATTCATGTATCCCTCAATTTTCTTTCCATCATTACTAATAAAACTTGAACCATTGCTCCAAACAAAACCTTGTAAATCATACGTATCCGGCTCAGGTCTTACTCCGAATCCATACTGTTTCTTGGATGGGTCAGATAATTTCTTTGCAATATTTTTAAAGTCATCCCATGTCCAGCCATCTTTCGGATAAGGGATTTTTGCTGCATCAAATAAATCCTTGTTGTAATAAACAACCCTTGTCGTGAAACCTGCTGGCATCCCATACACTTTTCCATACATACTGGAGTAGTTAAATAACCCCTGATAAAAATCATTCATGTCCATTTCCGAATCATTTTTAATTAAATGATCAAGCGGTTCCAACGATTGAAAGTAAGCAGGAAAATTCCACATATACATAACATCCGGAGGGTTTTTTGCCCCAAACGCTGCAGCCAGCTTCTGATCAAACCCATCTCCGTAAGCTTCTACTTGAACCTTTACATCCGGGTTTTTTTCTTCAAATTTTTTCGCAACCATTTCTTGGATTTTTAATTCTTCTCCTGAATCCCATGTAGCAAAACGAAGGATCGTTTTTCCGCTGCTATCTTTCCCATTTGCATCTCCCGTACTGCTTGATTTACTGTTGGAACATGCAGCCATTGCAAAAAGTAAAAGGAATGCTAAAAAAGTAACCATCAATTTCTTCATTTCAATTCCCCCTTTTTATCCTTATAAATAACAGAAACCGCTTTCATTGTAACCTGTATGAAAGCGGTCTAAAACTTAAATTCATCTTATTCTATTTGTAATATTGTTTGAAGTTTTACAAAATACAGAATGATTAGCGATTTTGTTAGCTGATATTCACCTTTTTGTTTTGTCGATAATCGGATGGTGTGATCCCTATACATTTTTTAAACCATTTACTGAAGTATTTTCCATCCTGAATCCCTATTTTTTCGCTGATTTCCTGTGATGTCAGCGATGTATTTTCAAGAAGATTACAAGCCGCCTGTACTTTTATTCTTTCCGTAAAGGCGATAAAACTTTCACCTACAGCTTTTTTAAACATAGTACTAAAATGGCTGCGGCTTAGGCCAACCTCAAGCGCAATATCTGTAGAAGAAATAGGTTCATCCAATTGCAAAATAATCTTTTCGACAGCCTTTTGAATCGGTAATGGCCAATTTTCCATGGAATAGTTAAATTGTTTTTCAAATTTTAGCTGTCTGTATAGCGATGAAACACCATTCATCCACTCTTTTTTTCCTTGATTTGGACCATTTACCTTCCATCGAACAGTTGGCTCAATCCCTCTGGCTTCGACGAGTATTCGCTCAAATTGCGGCTGTGACTTTTCCGGAATAAAAATAAACGCCTGATCCTGACCGCAAGGAATTTTTGCAAATAGTTTATCTTCAGATGATAGCTTGGCAAGTAAAAACTCAAAGCTTTTTAAATGATTTAATAAATAAATAAAATAGGGCTGCTGCATCCATTTCCAATCTTTTGAAAACAACTCTTCTAAAATCGTTGGAAACGAGTTATCAAAATCACATAACCACTCATAGAATTCCTTTGCCAATGAAGAGGAGTCAAAGCTATTTTGCTGACGGTTAATTGAATTGAGTTCACCCTCGAATCGCTTAAGATATTCTTCAAATTGCTGATCCTGGAAAGCTGTTTTCAAAATATACCCTGAGGCACCTATATTCATCCCCTCCTGGGCATATGTAAAGTCTCGATGACAGCTTAACAATAATATTTTTGTTTCAGGAGAAGATTGTTTAATTTTTCTCGCAAGTTCGATACCGTTCATTTCCGGCATGACAATATCTGTGATGACAATTTCGGGACAATGTTCCTCGAATATTTCCCAGGCCTTTTGCCCGTTGGGGGCATCCGCAATCACCGTCATTTGATATTTTCCCCAATCAACAGTTGCGATTAATCCTTTTCGAACAATTAATTCATCGTCAACAATCATTACCTTAATCATTTGTGTTTCTCCTTTTGGGCCATCTCATTCTAAAGATTGTCTTAACCCCGATAATAGATTCGATTGTTAAACCATACTCAATACCAAAATGGAGCTTTATACGTTGGTCGACATTATAAACGCCGATTCCTTTTCCTCTTACATCATGTTGTTTCGGGTCAAGAAGTTTCCTAATGGTTTCCTTATCCATTCCTTTTCCGTCATCTTCTAATGTAAGTTCAATATATTCATGTTTTTCCGCCACTTTCAGTTCAATTCTCCCTTGTCCATCTTCAAAAGCATGAAAAAAGATATTTTCAAATAATGGCTGAAGAGTCATTCTTGGAATTAAGCAGTCTAAACATTCATCCTGTACTTCTTCAATGTAATCAAATGTATGGCCGTACCGGACCTCCTGTACCTTTAAATAATGCTGAATGGTCTGTAGTTCTTTTTGCAATGGGATTAACTCATCAGAAAAATTTAAGTTCTCATGGAGGACCTCTGTTAAATGGTAAATCATTGCTTGAACTTCCTTCGCCCCTAAAAGTCTTGCCTTCCACTGGATTGAGTTTAACGTGTTAAATAATAGATGCGGGTTAATTTGATAATGGAATGCCTTTAACTCGGCTTGTCTTTTTAAACGCTCTGTTAAGCTAATTTGATCAATTAATCCTTTAATTTGATTAACCATGTCATTAAAGCTTCTCCCTAAAACCGCTAATTCATCATCTGAAGTAATTGCTATTTGTGTATTTAAATCCCCTTTACTTACCCTTTCCATGGAGGTTTTAAGACTTTTGATCCGTTTTGACATTGGAACAGAAAATAAGACTGCTAAAATGCAGGCCAGAATGATTGAAAATATTATAGCTAAAATGCTGTAACGATAAATGACATTTGAAGATTTGTAAAAATACTTTTGCGGAATCCGGACATTAATATCCCACCCATACGTCTCGATATGGTTTTTATATACAATATCTGTTGGTAAATCCCCTGGTGCATTTTTGGTTTTATAGACAATCTGATGATTACCATTTTTTAGAGTAATCGAAGAATGTAATGATTTTTCTAAGAACGTAATATACGAAAGCAATTCCTCAGCATTCGTTTCAATTAAAAGCTTACTGCCTTTTAAAACACCGAACTGGCTTTCAATTGGCAAAACCATTCCCATTAATTTTTCTTTTTTATTCCCTGTATAATAATGGTCTGCATTATAGAAGCCAATCCATAGCTGACCCTCATTTAAGTTATTAATTTCTTTCCAAAAAGGCTTCAGAAAGAGTTGATGAACATTCAGACGGTCATTTCCATAATAGTAGCCTGAATTTGTTATTAGATAAATCCCCTTTGTATTATAGGTTTTATGTGCTTCCAAATACCGTTCAAAATTTTTGTTTTCAATAAAGGCCGAATACGTCTTTGGTATTTCTTCTTTTAAAATGATTAAAGTTGGATCAGAAAGATAGTTATTGATATCCTTTGAAACTACATACATTTGTTGAATTGTATTTTCAATTTGTTTATCTAATTGTGAAACAGCAAAACGCTCATAATCATTATATTGTTTGTTGACAATCGTCGAAGACTTTTCATAGGAAAGCAGACCAAAGAGAGCTAATGGAATAAGCGCCACCATAAGAAAAAACACAACCATTTTTGTGCGGATATTACGATAAAAAAGAAATTTTATTCCTGCTGCTATATTTTTAAAAAAATTGTTCATTTCTCCCACCATTCAAAGAAAGAGTTTTCTGCCATAATCTATCATATCAAAAATATTGGGAATTGAGAGAACTTTTAAAATTGAAGCTAAAGGAAAAACCTGGTGAAATTTTCATCGTAAGAAAAAAGAAAATAGGTAAAAACTATATTCATTCAAAATTAAAGAGGTGGATATTTTATGAGTGAACAATGCTTTTACTGCACGAATGAGATCGAAAATAATCAGTTCCATCATGTTACTTTTATATCTTCCAACAAGGAAAGAGACGAAACACTCTGCGGCGAATGCTACCAAGAATGGTTACATGGATTAAAAGAATGAATTTTATTCAGCAGCCCCTCCGGCTGCTGATTTCTATTTTGGACCTAAAAACTCCCTGACCCCTTTTATCTACATACTTTCATCTCCAATTTTTCCTCGTTCTTTTTATCTTCCAATTATGGTATCTTTAGTTAACAAATAAGAATGTAACCATGCAAACAACAGGAATAAAGGGAATGTATAACCTTGAAGTGGGAAATTGGAGTGTATTTCATTGTCAATTAAAAAGAAACTTCCATTAATTTTTTGTATAATCGTTTTTATCATTTTAGTCGCGAATAATGCCTTTCATTATATTCGGTCGAAAAATCAATTGCTTGACTATAATAAAAAAGAAATTGCCATGATTACAAAAGAAGTTTCGGTTCAGGTAGAAAATACAAAACAAGGCTCAGAATATGTTGAAGACATCCTTGCAAGAGAGTTACGGATTGCTTCGATTGCGATAAAAAAAGCACTTCCGCCAAGATACCAGGACGTAACAAATGAACAGCTAGAAAAACTTGCAAGGGAATTAAGAGTTTCCCATATCACGCTTTTAGCCAAAACGAAAGATGACGTTGTCGGTGTCCGATCCTCAGACCCAAAAGAATTGAATATGGGGACAAAAGGCTGGGGCTACTGGTATGATGCCTACCTTCAGCTTTTTGCATTAAAACCCGTTACTGTAAAAAAAGGGCTGGCTCTTCCTTATTACTGGTCCGGACCAATGGAAAAAGCCTCCTCCAATCCCGACCATATAGATAAATGGGGCTATTATTATGATGGCACAACCAATTATATTATTGACCCTTACTTTCGTGATAGTACGGTTCTGGAATATGAGGAACGTTTTGGTCCAGGGAAAATAATCGAGAACTTTACAAAGGAACCAGGTATCCTGGAAATGTCAGTTTTGAATCCGAAAAACTTTGGTCAAAAAGAAGAAGTGGTTCATTTAAACGGCAATAGCTATACGCGGATTTCTGCAGAGCCTAAATGGTATGGTACCTATGATAAGTATCCGAATATTAAGGTAGATGCCAAATTTGTTAAAAAAGCGATACAAACCAATAAAGTCCAGTATTATCATGGCACGCTTAAAGACAAGAATGTGATGAAAACCTTTGTTCCTGTAAACATCAGAAATGATCAACCCTATGTAATTTGTCTTGTTTATGATTACGGTCTAATCCAAAATGAACTGTTACATGAGTTAAAAGTTCACATTCTTCTTTCCATTGTGATTATGATTCTCGTATTAATCATTAGTTTTATTTTTTCCCGTTCCATTACAAAACCAATTGGATATATTGTCGAACAGGTCAATGAAATTGCTTTAGGTAACTTCGGGAAAAAATTACATTTAAATCGCAAAGACGAACTGGGATTGCTCACCGAAAATGTGAATGCTTTATCGAACCATTTACTACATTATGTCAATGATTTAAATCAAAGTAAAAAATTAATTGAATATCAAGCCCATCATGACCCGCTGACAGGTTTGACCAATCGCAGATACTTTCAGGAGCAGCTAAAACCCATTATTGATGAAGCGAATGAAAAACACGAAACCGTATCGGTTTTATTTATCGATTTGGATCGGTTTAAACATGTTAATGATTCCTTTGGACATAACAAAGGGGATGAATTACTGAAAATCGTGGCAAATCGGATCCAAAGGTGCCTGTTGGAGAATAATCATCTTATTACAAGACAAGGCGGCGATGAATTTATCATTTTAATGAAAAATTTGGACGTGGATGCAACTACCGCAGCTGCAGAAAAAATCATTAATACGTTGAAAAAACCATACTCCATTGCTGGAACTGAACTTTACCTCGGTGCCAGCTGTGGAATCAGTATGTATCCAAAGCACACCCATAATCTGGATACATTAATTATCTATGCAGATATGGCAATGTACTCTGCGAAAAAAATGGGCGGCAATCGGTTCATTGTTTTTAACGAACATATTAGCAAAATAAGTCAGGAACGTCCAAGATTTGAGTCACGACTAAGAAAAGCAATCGAGAATCAAAAAATAGCAGTTCATTATCAGCCAAAAATGAATGTTCAAACGAACACAATTTACGGTGCAGAAGCATTATTAAGATGGACAGATGAGGAATTGGGCTTTGTCTCACCAGA
Organism: Bacillus sp. MUM 116; assembly: GCF_001866655.1. Taxonomy (GTDB): domain Bacteria; phylum Bacillota; class Bacilli; order Bacillales; family Cytobacillaceae; genus Neobacillus. Next base: position 25,927 of record NZ_MLYR01000072.1, read on the forward strand.
GGTTTTTATCCCGATTGCAGAGGATACGGGATTAATTCAGCCACTATGGGAATTAGTCATGAAGAAGGCTTGTCAACAGGTAAGTGAATGGAATTCAAAGTTCCAGCGGTCATTAAACATTTCTGTCAATTTCTCTGCTAGGCAATTTCAGGAGCCTTCCAATATGGTTAAACAGGTGAAGAATATTTTGCAGGAAAGTAAATTAGATTCAAAGAATTTTGAGATAGAAATTACCGAGAGTATTCTACTTAATAATTCAACGGAACTTGTACAATCCCTTCAATCACTGCAGGACATGGGGATTTCCATTTCCATTGATGATTTTGGGACAGGGTACTCATCGCTAAGTTATTTGAAAAACTTGCCGATTAACACCTTAAAAATTGATAAATCCTTTATTCAAAACATTAGTGAGAATCTAGCTAATACAGAAATTCCGGAAGCGATTATTAATATGGCCCGCGGACTTCAGCTGGATGTAATTGCCGAAGGGGTCGAAACGGAGTATCAAAAAGAATTTTTAATAGCAAAAAATTGTGTACAGATGCAGGGATATTTGTTTAGTAAGCCATTAAGTCATGACGCGTTTGAAGCGTTTTTAAGTAAATAAAAGGCAGCCTCGGCTGCCTTTTTATTTTGCACATTCTAATTTATAAATATTGCTGCCTGTCTCATCGATGTTTAACAGTTTTACGGACATGGTTGAAAAAGTTTCTTGCAACGCTTCAGCGGCCTTGGTGCCCTTTCCCTTTTCTGCAAAGCAAAGCATTGTCGGGCCTGCACCGCTTAGAGCTACTCCAAATGCACCATTCGCTTTGGCTGCTTCCTCAATTTCTGAATAAAAAGGAATAAGCGGTTTTCGGTACGGCTGATGGAATAAATCGGACTCCATCATTTTTCCTGCGAGCTCCCAATTTTGACTAAGAAGTGCGCCAACTAATAAGTTTGCGGTAGCAGAGGCTTGAATTGCTTCAGAATACGGAAGTACTTCCGGCAAAACTCCTCGCGAATCCTTCGTTAACAATTCTTCATTGGGAATAACAGCAATCATTTCAAACGCCAGATTTGGCAGGGACACTAGATCCACTTCGTTTTTCTGATAACATCCCACTACTAATCCCCCATATAACGAAGCTCCAACATTATCAGGATGCCCCTCCAATTCAGTTGCAAGCAATAGCTTCTCATGGGCTCCCAACCCAAGATTTCCAACAAAATCAGCTAATTCAATCGCTGCAACAATCGCCGATGCACTTGATCCAAGTCCACGGGCTAATGGAATCTCACTATTTATTTTCACCTTACAAGGTGTCAGGGTCTTTCCGTATTTTGTTGCAATCTCGAGGGCCACTTGGCAAATGAAATTTTCCTCATTGTTTGGAAATTGGCTTAATTCCGCTGTTTGCGCAATAAACTCCCAATGATTACTCTTTTCCACTTCTAAAGTTAAATATAAATCGACAGCTATTCCAATTGAATCAAATCCTGGACCAAGATTGGCAGAACTTGCTGGAACTTTGATTATGACACGGTTATCCAGGGTCATCCACAGACAACTCCTTTTTATCTCTATTTTCTAACCACTCTGTATGAACTTTTAACTTCCTTCACTGCAGACAAGTCTTTTAATTCTACTAAAATATCCTCAATATTGGTTAACGATGCCTGATGTGTAACCAAAACAATTTCTGCGGTTTCATTTTTAGTAACCGGCATTTGCAGAATTTTTTCAAAGCTGACTCCATATTTTGCAAAGATGGAAGTAATGTCTGCAAAAACACCGACCTCATCTTGCACATGAATACGCAAGAAGTATTTCGAATACTTTTCCGAGTCATCCTTTAAGCGTTTTGGATATTGCGGTGCTACCGCACTTCTTCCATTGACACCAAGTCTCAAGTTTTTAATCACACCTACTAAATCGGAAACAACTGCTGTAGCTGTTGGCAGGCTTCCGGCCCCTGGGCCATAGAACATCGTCTCACCGACAGCCTCTCCATAAACATAAACCGCATTATATTCATTTTGTACTGAAGCAAGAGGATGATCATTAGATAAAAATGTAGGCTGAACACTTACTTCTACTTTTTCACCCTCGCGATGAGCATCCCCAATCAACTTCATCGTATAACCCATCTGCTTGCCGTATCGTAAATCTTCTTCAGTAATTTGGGTAATCCCGCTGACTTTTACATCCTCAAGGTCAATATGCATGGAGAATCCCAAAGTAGCAAGGATGGTCATTTTACGAGCAGCATCTAATCCTTCTACATCCGAAGTTGGATCTGCTTCCGCAAAACCAAGCGCTTGAGCTTCCTTTAAGACCTCTTCATAAGCAAGACCTTCCGAGCTCATTTTCGTTAAAATAAAATTCGTTGTACCATTTACAATCCCCATTAATTGAGTAATCCGATCGGATGCAAGCCCGTCAACCAAACCTCTTAAAATCGGGATTCCCCCTGCAACACTTGCTTCATAAAACAAGTCGCAGCCATTTTCCGATGCAAGCTTTAATAGTTCGGACCCGTGAAGAGCCATTAAGTCCTTATTTGCTGTGACCACATGCTTGCCACTTTGTAGTGCACTTTGTAAATATTCCTTCGTTTTCCCTACTCCCCCCATAACTTCAATCACCACATCGATTTCCGGATCTTGAAGAATATCGTCAGGGTTATTTGTTAGAAGTTGCGGATTTATTTCAGCAGGCCTCGTTTTATGTAAGTCATGTACAAGTATTTTTTTAATTTCAACTGGGCATCCAACTTGATGCATTAATTTATCTTGATGATTTTTGATGATTTTTACAACGCCAGATCCCACAGTTCCTAATCCTAATAATCCAATAGAAATAGCTTTCATTATTTTCCCTCCTAAAAGTCCACCCTAAATGCACAAATGTTTCTCTATAGTAGACATTATATAATTCTCTAAATCTTTTTACAATAGTTGTGTTTTGTTTATATCATTTTATAATCGCTTACTTCCTTATCACATAAGGAATTTCATTATTCAGAAAAAAATTTATAAAAATTGCTCAAAAAAATAGTTTTTTTAGCCCTTTACAACTTCAAACGCACCATTTAGAATATTCATTAAATTCACACAAAATAGTGATGATGAAGACGGTATTAATAAGGGGATTCAGAGAGCCGGTGGCCGCTGTGAACCGGTGGCCTTTCTTAACCTACCTAGCACTTCTGAACTGGCACGCCGAAATATATTTTGTAGGCCAGCCCGGTAAAAACCGTTAAAATGTTGAGACTGCAAAAAGTTTATGCGGCAAAAGAGGGTGGCACCACGGTTGATCACGTCCCTCATAACACGACACAACTGTCTGTTATGGGGGATTTTTTATTTTAAATATAACATGAATAGAAGCCAAGGAGGAATGATTTAAAGATGTATAAGGTATTAGTAACAGATGGAATCAGCGATACTGGCTTAAAGGCATTATTTGATCATCCAAATTTTATCGTAGATCGAAAGCCAACACTACCAACAGAAGATTTAAAAAAGATTATCGGTGCTTATGATGCCCTGATTGTTCGCAGTCAAACAAAGGTCACTGGGGAGCTGTTGCAGGAAGCAAATCAACTTCGGGTTATTGCCAGGGCCGGTGTCGGGGTGGATAATATCGATGTGAATGCCGCCACTCGCAAAGGAATTATTGTCATTAATGCACCGGGTGCAAATACAATTGCAGCTACCGAACATACCTTGGCCATGATGCTTTCATTAGCAAGAAACATTCCTCAGGCGCACCAGAAAACATCTTCTGGTGAATGGGATCGTAACTCATTTAAAGGGATTGAATTGTATAAGAAAACTCTTGGCGTTATCGGCATGGGGAAAATCGGAGCCGAAGTGGCAAAACGGGCAAAAGGCTTTGGAATGAATATCCTGGGATTTGATCCTTATTTAACGGAAGAAAGGGCAAAAAAGCTGGGAGTTACAAAAGCAAGTCTTGACCTAATTGCCAAGGAATCAGATTTTATTACCATCCATACACCACTGACGAACGATACCAAAGGACTAGTCAATGAAGAGTATTTACAGAAAACCAAAAAAGGTGTCCGCTTAGTCAACTGTGCCCGTGGTGGAATTATCGATGAGAAAGCATTGGTTCGAGCAATTCAATCCGGTCATGTGGCGGGAGCAGCACTGGATGTTTTTGAAAAAGAACCAGTGGCAGATCCTGAATTACTGCAAAATCCAAATATTATCGTGACACCACATTTAGGAGCTTCTACGGTAGAAGCACAGGAAAAGGTTGCGCATGAGGTCAGCGCTGAAATTATTGAGATTTTTGAATCGCAGTCCGTCCATCATGCTGTAAACATGCCGCAAATGTCAGGAGAAACACAGGCTAAACTGCAGCCATATATAGTGCTAGGCGACCAAATTGGCCAGCTTGTCGTACAATTGTTAAAAAAAGCTCCCGCTAAAATTGAAATTAATTACTACGGGAACCTAATTGAGGAGGACACAGAATTATTAAATCGAATCATGATAAAAGGAATACTTTCCCGTCATTTAAGTGATTCCGTCAATCTCATCAACGCCCTTCACCTTTTAAAGGAACAAGGAGTTTCCTATAATGTGCAAAAAAATGCTACCAATAAAGGGTTTGCTAATTATATGGAGCTGACCATTTCGCAAGGCGATGAATCTGCTAAAATAGGTGCAACAGTCCTAAGCGGATATGGAGCACGAATTGTAAAGATTAACCAATATCGGATAGATGTAAAGCCTGAGGAGCATCTATTATATATTAAACATAAAGATGTACCAGGCATGATTGGTAAAGTAGGTTCGCTTCTCGGCGACTATGAAATCAATATCGGTACCATGCAGGTTGGCAGAGCGGCAGTCGGAGGCGAAGCCGTCATGGTCCTAACTCTTGATAAAACATTGAACTCAAATGTTCTGCAAGCATTAAACCTGACTGTCGGCATAGAAGAAGTACAATTACTAGAATTGGAGAATTTCGTCCCATCTGAACCGGGGCAGGTAGAAGCGCAGAATGTGGAAAGTTTTCTATAAGAATAGAAAGGGATGGCCATCGCTGCCATCCCTATTTGTTACAATATATTCTTTATATCCAGCACTGAATCCAAGATATAGTCGGCTTCATGTTTTTCAAATTCACTTCTGGCATCTTTTCCGGATAGACCGGTTAAAACGGCAGCAAATTTGCAGCCAAGCGTTCTTGCTGCTAAAAGATCTGCTAACGAATCTCCAACGACTAAAATCTCTTCGCCATTTTCAAGTGGAAGCGGTGTATTTAAATAATCTGCTAAAGAAGCTCCTTTCCCCTGCTCGGCCAATATATAAGTATATGGATGCGGCTTCGATAGGGATCCTTCTTGAGGGAACTCTCTCTCCGCTATTAATACTTCATCGGCTGTGACAATATGCTTTTGATTAAATACTTGCAGCCAATTTAAATGTTTAAAAGGCAATAGTGTTTCCAATGCCGGACGTCCAGTCCCAATTCCAATCTTATAGCCGGAATTTTTAAGAAAATGGAAAAGCTCAGCAATTTCCTCTTTTGGAGCTAACGTTGTTTCATTGGCTAAGAAACCTTCTTTACCTAACTGAACGGATGGTCTGCCCGTTGATTCGAAAACATTCTCGTCCCCTACGTACCATTCTTGTGATACATGTTCACAAACAGACCAAAGAGTCCGATCTTTATCAAAAATCGAGGTTTCAATCCCAAGCTTCTCTTTGGCCAAAACATTAAGGTAACTTAAAAGCTCTTGTTTAAAAGCATTGGTTCGTTCAAACTCTTCAACAAATTTATCAAAATTCATTTGAACATTATATCGGCTTAAAATCTGCCCCATTTCTACTAAAGTTTCCCTTGAAATTGGTGCTTGGAGCCACTGATTGATTTTTTCATGTTCCTTATCCTTAATTTGATCAAACAGATGAATGAGCTGACAGCAAAAAGTTAAATAAATCATATCCCAGTTTGCATTCAGACCACGTGATTTTTGTAGTTTTAACACTTGATCATTCTCAAATACTTTTGCACGGATATCTTTAATCTCAGATTCTGTGTAGTTTATTTTAAAAACTTTAGGAGCTAAAGCCAAATAATTTTTGCTGAATAACATCTCCCAAACTGTAAGTCCCGAGGCATCAAAATAATGTTCTTCACTTAATAGTACCCCATCAACATCAAAAAGAATCGTTTTTACCATTTACCGTCCCTCTTCCTCCTGCGCTTTTATCCTTTATCGTACCACAGCAGACCATCCTTTTTAAAGTAAAAAACCGTGGGTTTAAAAATTAAGCAGCACGGTTTTCCTTATTAAACATGGGATGAGTTTTCATAACTAATATATTGATTATATAAATCCTTCATAGCTGCAATTAATGCATTTGCCGCTTTTCCGCGATAATCATTTTTTAGACTCTCAACAATCTCATCAATCCCATCTTGTAAGCTATGCCCCTTCAATATTTGCTGGACATAGTGCCTGCCATGTTCTGTTGCAAGTGTACAAGAGGATTCGATTATCACTCCGTACTTTTTATCAATTTCCACCGTGATTGTTAAAGATTCAAAGACATTTTGTGCTGCCATCCCTTGAGGCAAACGGGAGTGCCCTGCTAAAAAATAAGTTTTTAAGCTTGCCATAATTTCACCCATCTCTTTATCTTAGTATAAGAATTTATAAATTGCTTTGAGAAATGTCCAGCTCCAGCGCCTAGCCCCTCGAGGGAAAAAATGAACTGCTTTTTTCCTAGGTTGCTTCGGTCCTGTCGATGAAGTCAAAGAACGACTTCACCGCCAGGCCCTCCAGCACTTGTCGGGGCTGACCAAGGCGCTTGCGCTTTTCTTATTTCTTAATTATATTAAACAAAGCTTCGTCATTTTCCTCCTAAAATCGATAAAAAAAGCCAACAAAACAATCAATAACAAAAACGTCACTGAAAGTTTTACTGGCTTTTATTTGGAGTCCTTTGGAAAGGAGGGGTAAATAAATTAGGCAGTTCTCATAAAATATTTACTTATATAAAAGTTAATCTATACCAATAGAAATATATTTCACTTCTAAATACTCATCAATCCCGTAATGACCGCCTTCTCTGCCAAGTCCGCTTTCTTTAAATCCGCCGAATGGTGCTTGGACAGTGGATGGTAAGGCATCATTCAAACCAATAATTCCATATTCAAGCTGTTCTGTTATTCTAAAAGAACGGCTTAAATTTTGTGTATAAACATACGCAGCCAATCCGTAGATGGAATCATTTGCACGGGCAATTACTTCTTCTTCGGTTTTAAAAGTCGCGATTGGTGCTAGCGGGCCAAAGATTTCATCTTGCATACATTCCATTTCATCATGGATGTTCGTTAAGATGGTTGGAGCGTAAAAATATCCGTTCTCTTCGGCTGGTTTTACACCACTATAGGAGATTTTACCGCCCTTTTTCACTGCGTCCTCAACAAGTGTTTCCACTTTTGATAATGCTGCTTGGTCAATCAATGGACCAACGTCAATTCCTTCTTCCAAACCATTACCGACCTTTAATTTTTCTAACTCATTTTGGAACAAATCAACAAATTGATCAGCGACTGATTCCTGAACATAGACCCGGTTTGTACATATACAGGTTTGTCCCGCATTGCGGAATTTTGATTGAACAAGACCCGCTGCTGCTTTCCTTAAATCAGCATCATCCATCACGATAAATGGGGCATTCCCACCAAGCTCAAGCGATACTTTTTTAACGGTATCAGCGGCCCCTCTCATCAATGTTTTTCCAACTTCAGTAGAACCGGTAAAGGTAATTTTCGTAACGCGTGAATCCTTTAACCAAACATCACCAATCTCGGATGATTTTCCTGTGACGACATTTAAAACTCCTTTAGGTATCCCAGCTTCTTGAGCAAGCTCCGCCAGTTTTAATGCTGTAAGTGGAGTTTGATTGGCTGGTTTTACAACCGCTGTACATCCTGCAGCAAGTGCCGGACCGACTTTTCTCGTAATCATCGCTGCCGGGAAGTTCCAAGGCGTAATCGCCGCAATGACCCCAACAGGTTCTTTTCGGACAAGAATCCGTTTATTTGGGTGGGAGGCAGGAATCGTTTCCCCATAGATTCTTTTTCCTTCTTCTGCATACCAAGAGATAAAACCGTTGGCGTAAACGACTTCTCCCAATGCTTCTTTCAACGGTTTACCTTGCTCAATGGTCATAATTCTGGCAATTTCATGTTTATTTTCTTCTATTAAATAATGCCATTTCATTAATATTTGATAGCGCTCTTCCGCTGTCTTTTTGGACCAGGTTTGAAATGCGGTATGGGCTGCATCAACTGCCTGCATCGCTTCGTAGGCACCACCAGTTGGCACTGCACCAATAATCTCATTTGTTGCAGGGTTAATAATTTCGGTAAAAAGCTCATAATCATTACCGACCCATTTTCCGTCAATATACATTGGATAAATTTGATACTTTTGTTCCACTTTTTCCATTTTCATTTCACCTCCGATTTGACAGGGCAGCATCAATGGCCAAAACCGCTTCCATGGATTCCTCTAGAATTTCGAGCCCCTCTTCAAGCTGTTCATCCGTTATGGTTAACGGCATCAGAATACGAATAACATTCGAATAGATTCCCGCGCTTAATAATAGAAGTCCCCGTTCCCCTGCAGCTTTGACGATTTTACCAACCGTCTCTTTATCAGGGGTTTTAAGCTGTCGATCCTTCACAATCTCCATTGCACACATCGCACCAAGGCCGCGGACATCACCAATGCAATCAAAGCGCTCGGCAAGAAGCTCCATTTTTTCTATGACTCGATTTCCTAATTTTTCGGCACGCTCATTCAGATGTTCACTATCAATAATATCTAAAACGGTTAAAGCTGCACGGCATCCAAGCGGACTTCCTGAATAGGTACCGCCTATTTCTCCAACTTCTGCAGCATCCATAATTTCAGCACGTCCGATCAAACCGCTGATTGGCACCCCTGCCCCCATCGATTTGGAGATGGTAATTAAGTCCGGTTCAACTCCAAAATGTTCAATGGCAAAATATTTACCTGTACGGGCAAATCCGGTTTGAATTTCGTCCGCTACAAACAAAATGCCATATTGGGAGCAAATTTCTCTGACACGTTGAACAAACTTAATGTCTGGAACAATAAATCCGCCTTCGCCTTGAACAGGCTCCATGACCACCGCTGCAACGGTCTCAGGCGCTACATCCGAAACTAAAAATTGTTCAAATTGCTCAATCATCATATTACTGTATTGTTCTTCGCTCATCCCTTCAGGGCGACGGTAAACATATGGATATGGCGCTTTGTACACTTCCGGTGCAAATGGGCCAAATTCAAATTTATAAGGCTTCACCTTGCTGGTCATGGTCATCGTCATTAGCGTTCTGCCATGGAAGCCCCTTGTAAAAGAAATAATACCCTGGCGTTTCGTATATTTCCTTGCAATTTTGACCGCATTTTCGACTGCTTCCGCTCCGCTGTTAAAAAATGCGGCCTGCTTGGCAAAATTGCCAGGGGCAAGCTTGCAGAGTCTCTCTGCAAGCTTAATATAGGATTCGTACATCATGACATTAAAGCCTGTATGGATAAATTGACTTGCCTGCTCCTGAAGGGCCCTTACCACCCTGGGATGGGAATGACCGACATTTAAAGTTCCAATTGCTCCGGCAAAATCAATATAGGTATTACCATCCACATCCTCAACAATGGCACCCTGCGCTTTTTTTACAAAAGATTGAATATTGTTGCTGATCGCTTTAGGAACATATTGATTTCGACTTTCCAACAGTTCCTGCGATTTTGGTCCCGGAATAGCTGTTTGGAGCTTTACATATTTCTTTTCCACGTCTTTTTGCTCCCCCTTAAATTGCTAATCTAATGGTTGTTAGTTTTTCACTTGAGCTAGCACTTGCTTAAAGGCGCTGACCACTTTATCGATTTCTTCATAGCTGATTGTTAAAGCAGGCTCGATTCGGATTGTTTTTGAGTTAATTAATGTTCCTGCAACAAGGATACCGTTATCAAACATTCCTTTGGACACTTCGTAGCCGATTTCATCCTTATGGAATTCGATTCCGATCATTAAGCCTTGACCACGGATTTCTTGAACTTTATCTTCATGGCCAACCGTTGCTTTTTTCAACTCTGCAAGGAAGTATTCTCCGGCCTCAGCAGCACGCTGTGGTAAATTCTCTTCAATTAACACACCGATTGTGGCAATGGCTGCAGCACAAGCAAGTGGGTTTCCTCCAAATGTTGTTGTATGCATAAATGGATTAGGGAACCAGCTTTTGAACACTTCTTCTTTTGCCACGATGGCTCCAGCTGGCATTACACCGCCGCCAAACGCTTTTGCAAGACAGATAATATCCGGTACTACATCATACAATTCAGCAGCAAACATTTTACCTGTACGGCCCATACCTGTTTGTACTTCGTCAAAAATTAATAATGCACCATATTGATCACAAAGCTCTCTCACTTGTGTTAGGTAGCCTTCTGGAGGAAGGATAATTCCACCTTCACCTTGGATTGGTTCTAGAATAACAGCTGCAACATCTTCACCAACGGATGCACATACTTCAAACGTTTTTCTCATCATGTCGATATCGCCAAATGGAACGTGGCGGAAACCTGGAATTAATGGAAGGAATGGTTTACGGAACATTCCTTTTGCTGTTCCAGATAATGAACCCAGACTCTTTCCATGGAATGCACGAGTAGTAGAGATAAAGGTTGTTCTCTCACTGTACATTTTTGCAAGTTTAAGAGCTGCTTCGACACTCTCAGTACCACTGTTTGTAAAGAATGCATATTTCAAATCACCAGGTGTGATTTCTCCTAAAATTTTTGCCAGCATTGCACGAAGCGGATCAAGAAGGTCCTGGCTGTGAAGCGCTTGGCGTTTTAATTGGTCAGTAACCGCCTTAACAACCTTTGGATTACGGTGACCAACATTGTAAATTCCAAAGCCGCCAAGACAGTCAATATATTCTTTACCATTTACATCTTTAAACCCTGCACCATTATCAGACCATTCTACTGCAGCGAATTGACCACCTTCAGTTACCGTTTTGCGGTATTCAAGGAACCCAGGATTGACGTTTTCACGGAAACCATCCAGTGTTTCTTTTGTAATCCAAGCTGCATCATCTTGCGTAATTTCTTCTTTTTCTATTAAATTTAAAACCTTGTTAATATATTCGGTTACATTTTGATTCTTTTCACTTTTTACTTCACTTTTAAAATCGATACTCATGTTTATCTCTCCTTGTTAGTTATAAATGTTTGTTTTCTATGAATGGCAAGTGTCCGCCTCCAAAAATGGGAGCTTCCACTTCTAGAAATTAGTTTGAAAACCAGCCGATTGGCTCTACTTGCAGATTAATATTGATTTGTTTAATTTCTTGGAATTCATCAAGACCAAATGTTCCAAGACTTCTTCCAATACCACTTTGTTTGTAGCCGCCCCACGGTGCTTCGTTATAAGTTGGGTGGTAAGCATTAATCCAGGTAATGCCAGAGCGGACCTTTTTAATCACTCTTAAAGCCTTTGCTCCATCCGTCGAAAATACAGCACCAGCAAGCCCATAAACTGTACTATTGGCAAGCTTTACAGCTTCAGCTTCATCCTTGAATTTTTGAATACAGACAACCGGTCCAAAGATTTCCTCTTGAACAATTCTCATATCATTGTTCACATCTACAAAAACGGTTGGTTCGACAAAATAGCCATTTTCTAGACCGTTATTCACAATTCGGTTTCCGCCGCAGGCAATCTTGGCACCTTCCTGTTTTCCAAGGTCAATATAATAAAGGACTTTTTCCAAGTGCTGCTGGCTTACAAGAGGTCCCATTTCTGATTCAGGGTTGTTCCCTGGGCCAACTTTGATTTGCTTCGCTCTTTCTACAAAACGGTCGACAAACTTATCATAAATGCTTTCTTCGACGAGAATTCTTGAGCCGGACGAACAAACTTGACCGGAACCGGCATAGATTCCAAATAAGGCATAATCGACAGCGGTTTCAAAGTCAGCATCCGCAAAAATAATATTTGGTGATTTACCGCCAAGCTCCAAGGAAACCTTTTTCATGGTATCCGCCGCAGTCTTCATGATATGTTTTCCTGTTTTTGTACCGCCGGTAAACGAAACCATGTCTACTTCTGGATGGGAGGCAATTTCGTTTCCAACTACTTGGCCGGCACCCATGACCATATTTGCAACACCTTTTGGCAATCCGATTTCTTCAAAAATTTCAAATAATTTTTTCGGGGTTACCGGAGTTACTTCAGATGGTTTGAAGACGATTGTATTTCCGGCTGCTAATGCCGGCGCAATCTTCCATACACTCATTAATAATGGATAATTCCACGGAACAATTAAGCCGCAAACACCTACAGGCTCACGGACAACCATTGCCTGCATTGGGTCTGCTACATGGTAGGTATAACCATCCGGCTTTGTAATCAACCCTGCATAGTAACGGAAGCAAGCTGCTGCGTCACCAACATCAAACCCAGCCTCTCTTAAAGTTTTACCGTTATCCATTGTTTCAAGCTGAGTTAATTCGTCCGCATACTCATCAATTTTGTCAGCAATTTTAAATAAATAGGAGGCTCTTTCCTGTGCTGATAAACCGGACCAAACTTCCTCATCAAAAGCTCTCCGTGCGGCATAGATGGCAGCACGAGCATCCGCAACTGTTCCCTCAGGCGCATAGGTAATCACTTCGCCAGTGGCTGGATTAATGACTGGACGTGTTTCTTGATTTTCAGAATCTTTCCATTCACCATCAATAAACATTTTTAGATTTGCAACTCGGTTTTTTATTTCGACCATGTGAAAATTCCTCCTTAATTAATCCTCACTTTCTATTAATGCAAGAAGTGTGCCAACACTAGAAACCTATCAATTAAAGGTTTTTACAAATCCCTTTTTAAAAACCTATTCAAATTTGCATAAACCTATTAGCCGGTGCATAATGCAAAAAATATAAAAAGCTGCACCAGATGTTAAGTCTGATGCAGCTTTCGGCTATTACTTAGATAATTCTTCCGTATTAAAATTTTTCTCACTTAAGATTTTTTGATATTTCCTGCTTACGGAGGACTGGCTGATTCCTAATGCCTTTGCCGCTTTGGTTGTTGTTTTATATTGCTTCATGGCAAGAACGATTAACTGCTCCTCCACCTGATCAATTGCTTCCTGCAGTGGGATAACCCTCGTAATCACAGGCTTCATTTTTTTATATTCATATCCTAAAGATAGAAATTGGCTAACAAATTCAGCATCAACGGCCGGTTCATCCGCAGAAACTACTAATCTTTCAATAATATTTTGAAGTTCCCTAACGTTCCCTGGCCATGGATAAAACTCCATCACATTAATTGCGTCCGGTGTTAAATGGTAGTTCCGATCATATTTTTCATTTAACTGTTGGAGGAAATGAAATGCGAGCAACGAAATATCCTCCACCCTTTCTCTTAAAGGCGGAATATGAATGGGAATGACATTCAAGCGGTAAAATAAATCCTCCCGGAAGGTTCCTTCCTCCACCATTTTCTCCAATTTTTTATTCGTAGCTGCAATGATTTGGACATTGATCTTAAATGGAGTTGTACTTCCGACAGGAATCACTTCCTGCTCCTGAAGGACTCGCAACAGTTTTACCTGCAGATGCATTGGCATCTCACCAATTTCATCGAGAAACAGGATTCCACCATCTGCTTGTTTAAAATATCCATCTTTTCCACTCTTATCAGCTCCGGTAAAAGAACCTTTTACATATCCAAATAATTCACTTTCCAATAAATTTTCCGGAATGGCACCGCAATTCAATTTAAGAAAGGGATACTCCGCTCGTTTTCCCAGTTGGTGAATCGCCTGAGCAATGACTTCCTTCCCGACACCTGACTCCCCATGGAGAAGGACTGTGGAGGAAAAATCAGCAATTTTCTTCACTTGATTCATTATTTTTTCCATTTTCGGGCTGCAATAAATTAACTTCTTTAAAAAACGGTCCTTACTTTTAAACGTATCTAATTCCTTCTTGTATTGCTCGGAGATTTTTTTCATTTCTTTTAATTCGCTTTTCAGCTTCGTAGTTTCTGTAATATCCCGGGAAGCAATAATAATTCGATCCAGTTCGTTTTTATCGTTAAAAATCGGATTGCCAACGGCAAGAATCCTTCTTCCATTTTTCGTTTCCTGAACAACCGAAACCTTCTTCTTTCGTTCCATAACAAGCCTTGTTACAGAAGGTGTGAAGAGCCCTTGATCCTCTAGCTGGAACATATTTTTCCCAAGCAGCTCTTTTAAATCGACCTTCCAAAAATCATTGATAATATTTTCACTGTACCTGATTAATTCCCCTTTCGCATTTACAACCAAAATTTCATCGTAAATGCTCGAAAGAATGGCATTTAAGTCTTTATTTAAGTCCTTAATATGCTCGATTTCCATTGCCATTTCTTCTACCATCGGCAAATCTTGCGCAACGATAATGATTCCATCTACCTCATGGTCATAGTTTAAGATCGGGCTATAATCGACGAGGACCCCGGTCCCGTTCGTAATTTCAAGATGGTTTAGAACCGTTTTACCAGTTTCAAACACATTCTGAATGTATTCACCACTGAAAATATTTTCTGCGGGAAGATTTAAGACCTTATCAGCTGTAGACTTAATCATTTTTAACCCGGCATCATTACAATTAATAATTCGTTTTTCTTTGTCTAATACAAACATCCCCATTGGTATGGAGGTGAGCATGATTTTTAATAAATCAACACTTTTATTTTCTTGTTTAAAAAGCTCCGCCAGTATGTCTTCCCTCAGAATGTAACCGACTGGGCTGCCATCCTCTCCCCTAACAATTGCAAAGGGTTCTCCGACGATTTGAAATAATATAGGCAGAGAGATATGCTCTCCTAAGTGGCAGACACTTTCAATTGATTTTGTATGCTCAAGTAATGCCGCCAACTTGTAATTTTGCCTTTCCAACTTTTCAAATAATGGCTTATTCATTAGCGCATAGGCAAATAATTTGTCCTGCTTTTTTAGGAATAAAAAGGGTTCCTTGATGTTTTGAATGGTAGATTTAACTTTTTCTTGATTCTCGCTGACTTCAACTGCTACTATTGGCTTAATTTTTTCCTTTGCCACGGAAAACATCGTTTACATCCCCCTTAAAGCCTTGTCAATCTTATACTACACTTAATACTGAAAATTTCAAATAGAAAAAAATGCTTAAAAGGAAGATGAAAATTCCATCTTCCTTTTTAATAAAAGATAAATGAGTTGAACTAATCTGACTGTCCAGTTCCAGCTCCCGAAATACGGGCGCTGGAGCTTTTTCTTTTCATTCGGTTCCGGTTGCGAACAAGTCTTCTTTTACATAAGCTAGGACCATTCCGGGAATGACCTGGTCCCCTTCTTGAACCTCTAAAGATTGAATTTCACCGCTTATTCCTGTTTGAATAGTTTTCACCATACCGTCTGCGGTTTTGATTGTAAATAATGGTTCCCACTCATAAATTCTGGACTCTCCTTTAATGGAAACTCTTTCAATCTCTCCATAAAAAGGGCTAAGAACCACATCAAAATACATCTCTTCTAACCTCCTAGTGTTCATATTGCTCTTGAAAAGATTGTGTGTGTAAGACAAGATCAAAAAATTCATGAAAATCAGGAATGTCTTCTGATTCAATTCCTAATTTGTATGCCCAATATTCATCGTTAGGGGTATCTTCTTGACAGAGTAATACCATTTTTCCAGTCTGTAAGGAGGTAACCATTGCTTTACCGAAAAAATGCTCTGAATAACCAATCGTTAAATCATAGCGATGGTTATTAGAAATAATACAATAATAATGAAGAAGTTGACGTTCCTTCTGCTCAGATAGAAATTCCAATTTCATACGTTAAATCCCCCTTCTATATGATTAATATTTCAACCATCCTCTTAACCTTGAAGCTTCCGCTAACCGTTGTATTCCTTCAATGTAGGCAGCAATCTTCATATTGACGTTAAACTTTTTAGAAGTGTTATATACATTTTTAAAACTATCTGTGATTTTCTCTTTAAGGCGGCTGTCTACTTCTTCCTCTTTCCAATAGTAGCCTTGATTGTTTTGACACCATTCAAAATAGGAAACGATGACTCCGCCAGAATTAGCCAGGATATCAGGGACAACAAGAATCTCCCGCTCATCGAGAATGTCCAATGCCTCTTTGGTAGTCGGGCCATTCGCTGCTTCAATGACAATACTACAGTTAATCTTGTGGGCATTTTGATTATTGATAACACCGGAAATCGCCGCCGGTATTAAAACATCGCACTCTTTTTCTAATAATTCTTGATTTGTAATCGCTTGAGTAAATCGGTTGCTGACGATTCCAAATGAATCCCGACTGTCAATTAAGTGAGGGATATCTAAACCATTCTCATCGTATACCCCGCCAAGCAGGTCTCCAATCCCTATGACTTTTGCCCCTAATTCATATAAATAGTTGGCTAGATAGCTTCCGACATTACCAAACCCTTGAATAATGACGCGCATATCTTTTAACGGCATATTTTTCAGTTCACTCACCATTTGCAGGGTATACAAAACTCCCTTAGATGTTGCCGTTTCACGTCCTTTGGATCCACCTAATGCAATTGGCTTACCTGTGATAAATCCCGGTGAATCAAATTCACGGATATGGTCGTACTCATCCAGCATCCAGGCCATAATCTGCGAATTCGTATACATATCCGGTGCCGGAATATCTTTTGTCGGTCCGACAAGTTGGCTTACCGCTCTTACATATCCGCGGCTCAATTTTTCCAGTTCATTTAAACTCATTACACGCGGATCACAGATAATTCCTCCTTTTGCCCCTCCATATGGAAGATCTGTGATTCCGCATTTTAAACTCATCCATCCGGCCAATGCCTTTACTTCCTCAGGGGTAACATCAGGGTGGAAACGAATTCCGCCTTTTGTTGGTCCCGGTGCGTCATTATGCTGGGCGCGGTATCCTTGGAAAATTTTCGTTTGTCCATTGTCCATGGTAACGGGTATACTTACCTCTAAAAATCTCATTGGTTTACTCAAGAATTCAAATACTTGAGGAGGATAATTTAGGATGTTGGCCGCTTCCCTTAATGTTTCTTGAAATTCAATAAGTGAATTATCTTGTTCTTTTAAATTTGTTTCATTTTGCTTTGTACTGACAGACATTTTAACACCTCATTTTTTATACTTATGAAAGATATAAGCAAGTTCCGTGCCAACACAGAAAAACCGCTATTTTATTGGATTTTTAAAGAACAAATCTTCTAATGCCTTGGGATGATTATGAAGAAATGGTTGGGTTTATGCAATTTTGCATAACTTTTTTTAAAAAATAAAAAACGCATTCTTTTTTTACTAGAATGCGTTTTTATCAATTTCAAATATTAGGCTTCCTCAGCCTTAAATTGTGGCGGTGCAGTTCGGAATGCTTTCGTTAAATAAAGCAAATATGTAAACCCAATTGCAAACCACGTAAGCCCCATAATCAAGGAACTGGCTTCAAGATTAAACCAGAGAACTCCAACCGTTGCAGCCCCTATTAATGGCATTATCACATAATTGAAAAAACCTTTCGGTGTTCGATGCATTTTCTTCCGGAATGCATAATGACTAATGACGGAAAGGTTAACAAATGTAAAGGCCATTAAAGCACCAAAGTTAATTAAAGAAGTAGCTGTTACTAAATCAAAGAACCAAGCCGAAAGAGATATGACTCCTACCAGGACAACGTTAAAAGTCGGTGTCCTGTATTTCGAATTGACATATCCGAACCACTTTTCCGGAAATACATTATCACGTCCCATTACGTATAATAACCGTGAAATACTGGCTTGAGATGCAATGCCGGAAGCGAGTGTATTTACAAGAGTGGTGCATAAGAAAATCGATTGGAACAGTTTACCTCCAACATAAAGAGCAATTTCCGGAAGTGCTGCATCCGGATTTTTGAACCTCGAAATATCTGGGAAAAATAATTGAATAAAAAACGAAGTGACAACAAAGATAATCCCGCCACATAAGGCTGTAAGCAAAATAGCCTTAGGTATTGTTTTTTTCGGGTCTGGTGTTTCCTCCGAAAGAGTCGTAACCGCATCAAACCCCAAAAAAGAAAAGCAAAGAATCGTTGCACCGGTAATTAGTAAGGAGGCATTCATTCCTTCTTTAAAAAACGGCTGTAAATTGAATACAGTCCCCTGACCCTCACCATGATTCAATCCATTAATAACAAGGATGATAAATACAATAATAATCGCTATTTGAACAAATACAAAAAATGCATTGAAATTTGCAAGAACATTAACACTTCGCAAGTTTAAAAACGTAACGATTCCAACAAAAATAAAAACCCAAATGAAATCCGGAACGGAAGGGAATAAAGAATTTAAATAAAGTTTAGTTAAAAGTGCATTGACCATGGGCAAGAACAAGTAATCCAGTAGTGATGACCAGCCTACAAGAAATCCCAGGTGGCTGCTAATCGCTTTTTGTGTGTACGTATAAGCCGATCCAGCTTCTGGAAAAACTCGAACAAGTTTTCCATAACTTATAGCTGTAAATAGCATTCCTAGTAATGCAATGATATAAGCTGTTGGAACATGCCCCTTTGTTTCCCCAGATACAATTCCAAATGTATCGAAAACAGCCATGGGAGCCATATAAGAGAGCCCCATTACGACAATCTGCCATAACTTGAGCGACCTTTTTAAATGTACAGTATTTTCCACATATCATTCCCCCAAAAATTAAATAATTAAACCGCTTTCAATAGGCAAATACCCCTTTTGATTATCACTAATTTTTTACTCCCCCTTTGCTTTTAGAAAATCCAATATACTTAAGTGCAATTTTTATGCCAATCTTTCCACTCTTATAAAAAAAGAAAAATACTTACTATCGGTAGTTAGTTTGATAAACTCAAACAAATTAACAATTTTCTGAATTATGCAGTCATGCATACATTATTCCATAGTAAATAAAAAATGTCATCCGAAATTTCGACAATCTTTGAGTAATTTCTTTACGAATTACAGACAATAAAAAACAGTGGCATTCCATATAAGGAATCCACTGCTTTTTCTAGTTTAATACTTTTGGGCGCAATCGAGCACCTATTTTGCAAATCGATGTTTACCGATTGTAACAGTTACTGGACGTGAGTAAATCCACTTACTTACAGATGTTTTTGGATTGTAGAAAAATAGGGAACCATTGCCTTTACCTTTAAATGCGATAGCTTCATTCACAGCCCGCTTTGATGCTGCATCGGCAGGTTGATTAATTCGCCCATTTTGGACGGGAGTAAAGGCATAATGTCCGTTAGAAACTTGATAAATAACTTTTCTAATAGTATTTGGAAAATCCGGGCTTGCAACTCTGTTTAAGATTACAGTAGCAACTGCTACTTTTCCTGCATGAGGTTCTCCAACTGCCTCTGCATGAACAAGTCGTGCCATAAGCTCTTTATCTGCTGCTGAAATTGTAGAGTTTGGTAATGTTATAGTTTGACCAGCATTAAGGGGGGCATTATTGTTTGCAGCCATTAATCGATCTACAGGTACACCGAAACCTTTTGCAATTTTCCAATAAGTTTCCCCGTATTGAACTTTATGAGGGGTTCCTGTAGCTGCTTCTGATTTTGTTGTTAATGTAAATGCTGATAAAGACACCATCATTCCCGCTGCAATTACTAGTTTCTTAAGTTTATTAAAGTTCTTCAAATCTTAAAACCTCCTAATCGTTTCGCTCGTTTGTCTATCTATAAGGCTATCAGTTGTAACATACTTATTCAGCATCCAAAAAATGGCATAGTAAAATAGACTCCTTTGGCACCTGTCATAAAAGGTTTTAAACAATAAATGGAATTATCAACCAAAATTAACTTTTTTCCATTTCCCTACTACATTGGATGGTTTAGGATGGATTTTTACAAAAGATTTCGTCCTTGTAACATAAACCAATACTTTCACCAAATCGACATCCTTAAATTGAAAATCAAATAGGAATCTTTCCCTACTTTTTAGAAATAATATAGAAGAAATTAAAAATAAGGAGGTTTTATGGGTGAATAATCAACTAGTTAGTGTATTAAATAGGCAAATCGCCAACTGGTCTGTCTTGTATATGAAGCTTCATAATTATCACTGGTATGTAAAAGGCAGCAATTTTTTTACGCTGCACGAAAAATTCGAGGAATTTTATAATGAAGCAGGAGTCCATGTGGATGAACTCGCCGAGCGCTTATTATCTATCGGTGGAAACCCTGTTGCAACCATGAAAGAATGTTTGGAGCTCTCATCTATCCAAGAAGCAAACGGCAGCGAATCGGCAGAGGCAATGGTTCAATCGATTATTAACGATTTTTCGATTATTATCGGGGAATTAAAAGAGGGAATGAATTTAGCGGGGGAAGTAAGTGACGAAACCACCGGTGACATGCTCCTGGCCATCCACTCCGGCTTAGAAAAACATGTTTGGATGCTGCAAGCATTCCTAGGAAAAGCGATATAATCTCTGAAAAGAGTCCAACAAGTAGAATTGGACTCTTCTTTTCCACCTCCTAATTATAATAA